>NZ_CP154468.1:0-600000 GCF_039545455.1 Brucella sp. BE17
ATGAATATCGCAAATTCTGCAGCAGCAACTTTATCGTTTGACGATATGATATTAGAACAGGGGAGAGAAATCTCCCGCAAGCTCAACTTGCTGCGCCATGAAAACTTCCCACCAAATGCCCGAAAAAATTTGCGACAGTTCTCCATGGCGGAAGCGGCTTACTTTCTAGGTGTCTCGCCGAGCAATCTTAAGAAACTGCACCTGGAAGGTAAGGGGGTCGAGCCGATTATCCTCTCGGGAGGTCGGCGCGCCTATACGGTTGAGCAAGTACAGGAATTGCGTCAATGGCTGGACCAAAACGGCAGAGCTGAAGTAAAGCGTTACGTACCGCATCGGCGGTTGCATGAAAAAATGCAGGTTATCGGCGTTGTCAATTTCAAGGGTGGTTCAGGAAAAACAACGACCGCCGCCCATCTTGCGCAGCATATGGCGCTTACCGGTCACCGCGTGCTAGCGATTGATCTCGATCCGCAGGCATCGCTTTCGGCTTTGCACGGTATTCAGCCGGAACTCGACGAGTTCCCTTCACTGTACGAAGCTATTCGTTACGATTCCGAAAAGAAACCCATACGGGATATCATCCGTCAGACGAATTTTCCGGGCCTAGATATCATTCCTGCCATGCTGGAGCTTCAGGAATACGAGTATGACACGCCTTTAGCCATGCAGAATGGCGGCGAAGGCAAGACATTCTGGAACCGCATTGCCCGCACGCTGGCAGAAGTCGACGATACATATGATGTTGTCATCATTGATTGCCCGCCCCAGCTTGGATATCTGACACTAACAGCGCTGTCGGCAGCCACATCGGTGCTCATTACAGTGCATCCGCAGATGTTAGATCTTATGTCCATGTCACAGTTTCTACTGATGCTCGGCGACATTCTGAAGACTGTTCGTCAGGCAGGTGGGACCGTGCATCTCGACTGGTTCCGCTACCTGATTACCCGCTATGAACCTACCGATGTACCGCAAGCACAGATGGTGGGTTTCATGCAAAGCATGCTGGCTTCACACATGCTTCAGCATCAAATGTTGAAATCGACGGCTATATCAGATGCAGGGCTTACCAAACAGACACTGTATGAAGTCGAGCGCTCCTCCATGAACCGCGTAACTTATGATCGGGCAATGGAATCAATGGAATCGGTTAATTCAGAAATACGTGGGCTGATTCATGCGGCATGGGGGCGATAGACTGCCGTCTAAATCGGCAAATTCATAACAAGATCAAATAAATAATCCTATTGAGACCGAGAAAATGGCACGGAAGAACATCTTTGAAAGCGTGATGCGCGATGAACCAGTAGCAGAGCAGGCTGTGCCTCCCGCTGGTGCTGTTTCGCGTCGGTTCGGTGCTGCGAAATCGCTCTCTGCCTCAATTGATGAACTTGCAAAACAGGCCTCCTGGAAACTCGACGGGGAAACCGTCGTCGAGCTTGACCCCAATGGTCTTGATGAATCCTTTGTCGCTGACCGTCTGCCCGATACGGACGATGAAGATTATAAGAGCCTTCTTGAAGTAATCCGAGAACGTGGGCAGGATAGCCCTATTCTGGTTCGCCCTCATCCGGAAGCCAGTGACCGCTATATGATCGTGTTCGGTCATCGTCGCGCACGGGTTGCTCGGGAACTTGGTATAAAGGTCAAGGCGGTCATCAAGCCGCTTGCTGATCTCGAACACATCTTGAGCCAGGGGCAGGAAAACTCAGCCCGTGCGAACCTGAGTTTTATCGAGAGGGTCCTGTTCGCGGCCCGCCTGGAAGGCCGTGGCTTCGACAGAAATGCCATTCAGGCGGCTCTGACCGTGGATTACCAAACCTTGTCGAAGATGCTGACTATCCCGAAGGCTATTCCCGAGGATATTCTTTTTTCCGTTGGTCCGGCAAAAGGAATTGGCCGTGATCGCTGGCTGGAACTGCGTAAACTCATCGAAATTCCCGGAAAGTTGGACGCTGCGCGAGAACTTCTTGCGACTGATATCTTTAGTAAAGCTACGTCCGGTGAGCGATTTGAACAACTTTACGGTTATCTTAAGGGAAGCACATCCAAAAGGCCCGTGACTAAGGCCGCATCTCGCCCTGGATCGACATGGACTGCATCCGACAGATCGGTAAGCGCTGTCTTCAAACAAAGTGGAAAATCGGCAACGCTTGCCTTGAGTGCCACAAATGGACCGCGCTTTGCGCAATGGCTCTCCCATAATCTGGACGCACTTTATACGGCGTTTCAGGATGATGAAGAGAGATGATTTTTTTGGGAGATGGTACAGGGTTCGTACCTCTGCCGCGTAGCTGAGTATGATTACAGGCGTAAAAACAATTTAGGATAAAGGACAAAGCAGCAAAAGAAAAAGGCCCCCAAACGTCGCCGCGTGGAAGCCCTTCTCATTGGTTTAGCAGCTAGAGAATCGCAAATCCACGAATCACTGTCAAGTGTAATTAGCGTCATTTTTGGCGGGAAGGTTTCTTTTGCCTTGTGAAAGGTAAAGAAAATGGAGATGCAATTGGCCTCGACGCCGTTTGGCAGTCGAAGGATGACGGCTGCCTTGTTTTCAGTACAGCAAAATGTTCAGCAGATGCCACAGGGGCTCAAGGCCGATAAGTGGCAATTGTACAAATGGCTGTGCGAAGCTAAAGATAGCTATGCCGTCAGCGATCGCTCACTGGGCGTGCTCTCAGCTCTTTTATCGTTCCATCCACAACAGGAACTGAGCGCCAGCGATCGCTTGATCGTTTTCCCTTCCAACAAGCACCTGGCTCTGCGTGCCCATGGCATGGCAGATGCCACTTTGCGTCGCCATCTTAGTGCGCTGGTCGAAGCAGGTTTCATAGCGCGTCAGGACAGCCCAAATGGCAAACGTTACGCTCGCCGCGCCAAAGGAGGAGAGATGCAGATCGCATTCGGCTTCTCACTAGCTCCGCTTCTCGCCCGCGCCCATGAGCTGGAAACTGCTGCTGAACGTGTAAGATCAGAAAAGGCAGCGCTGCGTGAATTGCGTGAACGTTTGACGCTGCTACGCCGCGATATTACCAAGCTTATCACTTTCGCCATGACCGAAAACTTATCCGGAAACTGGAATGACATTCATTCCCGCTTTCGAGCTATCGTTGAAACCATTCCGCGTCGTACACAACACAGCACACTGGTTCGTCTGGTTGAATCTATGGAAAGCCTTTTTGCTGAAATAGATAACCTATTGAATAATAATAAGAATGTTGAAATTTTAAGCGGCAATGAATCCCAGAATGAGCGGCAGCAAATTGAATCAAAACCAGATTCTCAATATGAAGAAGTCAACGTTAAGAATTCGAAATCGATATCTGACAAAAGGCTAGTCTCACAAGAACCGGATATTTCCCTCGACATGGTTCTCAGAGCCTGTCCAGAAATCCAGACCTATGCCAGCCATCCAATCCGGCAATGGCACCAACTCATCGAAACAGCTGAGAAAATACGAGGGTTCATCGGTATCGACACAAAGCTTTATTGTCTTGCCAACAAGATGCTAGGAGCCTGTAACACTGCGATTACAATTGCCTACATTCTGGAACGATATGACAACATCCAGTCTCCAGGCGGCTATCTCCGTATATTGACGCAAAAGGCCGCTCTTGGCGAGTTCACGATCAAGGCCGTTGTTGCGGGAGCCTTACATAAAAAATACCGCAGGGAATGACGCATTGTTTACCACTATGGGTTGCATTGACCAACAGTATAAAAGTGGGTTTGAATGTATGAAATCACAAAGAACTCAAGTTTCAATCTGACCGTCTGACCGCTTGACGAGATGGTGTTCAAACGCTTGGAACAGTCCAAAAACGAGAACTGCAAGTGCAGCTACCACAAGACCACCCTGTACGATGAAGGAAAGGTTATTGGAAATAAGTCCGGCGATGATAACTTCGCCCAGCGTCTTCGCGGCAACCGTTGATCCGATCGTCGCCGTCCCCAATCCAATAATTGCCGTCAGCCGGATTCCGGCAAGGATGATAGGGAGGGCAAGAGGCAACTCCACTTTCACCAGGCGCTGTAAGCCGGTCATACCCATACCGCGCGCTGCTTCCACAACTGGGGAGGGGAGCGTGGTCAAGCCGGTCAGCGTATTCTCGAATATAGGCAGCATACCATAGAGAAAAAGTGCGATCAGCGTCGGCTTGTCACCGAAACCGAATATCGGTACCGCAAGCGCCAAAACGGCAACTGGTGGGAAGGTCTGCCCAATATTAACGAGGCTACGAGACAGCGGCAGAAATTCAGCCCCCCATTTGCGTGTAACGAAAATCGCCATGGCAATAGCGATCACTGCAGAGCCGAGGGTTGCAATGGCTACCAATGCCAGATGCTGCAAAGTCAAGATCATCAGGTTGGCGCGGTCATAGATCACCGGCATGCCTTCATCGACAAGGGGACGCAGCAAGGGCTCGAACAGTTGCGGCTTCACGAGAAAGAAAAGCAGTACTACAAAAAGCATGAGGCGCGGCAAAAGCAAGAAGGCTGTTTTCATGTTTCACGCCCGGCCTGCCGCAGCAGACGATCCAGCGTCACACAACCAAGCGGTCGGTTATCACCGTCAAGAACGGGAAGCGCTTTACGCCCCGACCATAAAAGTTCGGCCAACGCATCACGCTGCGAAGCTGTGACGGAGATGGGAGAGCCGGAAGCGTCGCCCGGCTGAAGCACTGTTTTGAGATCGTTAAGCGACAAAAGCCGGAAGGGGCGTTCACCAGTGCCTATCAGCTTTTCCACAAAATCGGTGGCCGGGTGCATCAGAATCTCGGCAGGCGTTCCATATTGCAGAAGCTGGCCGTCGTCCATAACCGCAATGGTATCGCCCAATGAAATAGCTTCTTCCATGTCGTGAGTAACAAGCAGGATGGTGGTGCCAAGACGTCTTTGAATAGACTTGAGATCTTCCTGCGCCTTTGCCCTTATCACCGGATCAAGGGCGCCGAAAGGCTCGTCCATCAAAAGAATATTGGGTCCGGCAGCAAGTGCACGCGCCACGCCAATGCGCTGTTGCTGCCCACCCGACAGTTCATGCGGATAGCGGTCGCGATACTCCTGCGGGTCAAGTTGAAATAGATCAAGAAGTTCATCGACGCGTGCATGAATGCGCTTTTTTGTCCAGCGGAGGAGGGCAGGGACGGTTGCGATATTTTCAGCAACGCTACGGTGCGGGAAAAGCCCGTGCTGTTGGATCGCATAGCCGATATGTCGGCGCAATTCATGGCCCGGCGTGTCGTGATTGTTTTTCCCGTCTATGCGAATTTCGCCGTCCGTGGGCTCGACCAGCCGGTTAACCATGCGCAAAAGCGTCGTCTTGCCGGACCCAGATGTGCCGACAATAGCCACGACGCTGCGCGGTTCCACGGTGAAGCTGACATGATCGACCACCGTGCGGTCCTGATAGGTTTTGGTGATACGGTCGAACTCGATCATACGGGTTTTCCCTATCCCTTTTCTTTATCGGTGATTTCGATGAGTGCGTCGAGAATGGCGCCAGCGGCAAATGCCAGAAGTACGGTCGGCAGCGCACCGAGCAGCACCAGATCCATCGCAGTCTGACCAATGCCCTGAAAGATAAAGACACCAAAACCACCGCCGCCGATCAGTGCAGCAATGGTTGTGAGCCCGATATTCTGCACCATAACGATGCGGATACCGGTGAGAATTACGGGCAAGGCGAGCGGTAGCTCGGTCTTGAACAGGCGCTGCATCCGCGTCATGCCCATACCACGCGCCGCATCGCGGATCGGTTCGGGAACACTGGCAAGGCCTGCCACCGTGTTGGCGACAATCGGCAGCAGCGAATAAAGAAAAAGCGCAATGAAGGCAGGGGCTGTACCGATGCCGCGGATACCGAGACTGGCGGCAAACGGAAATTGTAGCGCAAACCAGCTCAAGGGTGCGATCAGCAGGCCGAACAGCGCCATGGACGGTATGGTCTGGACGATGTTGAGGGTGTTGAGGACCAGGGCGCGCAGTTTCGGGAAGTGATGGCAGAGAAGGCCGAGCGGAATGCCGACCAGCGTAGCGGCTGTGAGCGAGCCGAGCGCAAGTTCGATATGGTTCCGCGCTTCATTCCAGAAACTGTCTGCACGGCCTTGGTACTCCTTCATGAAGGAAATGTCATCCCAAAGGCCCGACGAAAAAAACAGGAGCAGAAGCAGTGCAGCGATTACAACAAGAGCCATGCGGATAAGCGGGCGCAAATGAAGCCGCACAAGACTGTCTGTAACGTAAAGCATCGCTGCAAAGAGAAGCAGCCAGAAGCCGGAAGCTGGAGAAACACGGGCGTAATTATTGCCTTCCGGGGCCAGATGGGATGCGGAAAGTCCTATTGTGACGAACACAACCGCAAGCATTGCAAGGCTCGCACCAAGCCTGATAGCGGGGCGTTCGCAGAAAACCGCTGCAATCAGGCTTGCGACAATGATCGCCACCAGTATTGTTGCCGCCACCATTGGCAGGGCGTCGAAAATGAAGCGCGGTTCGCCCGGCACGATGCGGTTGGCCCGGAATGTCGCGAAGGGAAGCAAAAGTCCCGCCGCGCCCAAAAATGCGAAAGTCAGCCCCAGCCGGTCTAAGCGGGGGATCGAATTTGCAGTGATGAGACGATGCGCTGCTGTGTTAGCCGACAACTGTCATCCACCCTGTCATCTACCTCGGTGCCTATTTGATAAAGCCATTCTTGGCCAGAAAATCTTCCGCCACAGCCTTTGCAGGCTCTCCGCCAAGCTGCACGCGACCGTTAAGGTCCTGCAGGGTGGCAAGGTCGAGCTTTTCAAAAACTGGCTTCAAAAGCGTTTCGATCTCCGGGTTCTTTTTCAGCGTCTCCTCACGGATGATCGGGGCTGGCTGGTAGACCGGCTGCACGTGTTTGTCGTCTTCGAGCACCACGAGGTCCGAAGGTGCGATACCACCATCCGTACCATAGACCATGGCCGCATTTGCACCATTTGTCTGGTTGGCAGCCGCGGCAATGGTGGCTGCCGTATCACCGCCCGAAAGGGTGATGAGCTGGTCCGGCTTGAGCGTAAATTGATAAGTCGTCTGGAACGCGGGCAGGGCTGCAGCCGAGTTCACAAATTCCGCAGAGGCTGCAAGTACGGCCTTACCCCCATCTGCCACGTATTTTCCAAAATCGCTGAGGTTCGCAAGCTTGTTTTCGTCAGCCACATCTTTGCGAATGGCAATGCCCCAGGTGTTGTTGGCGGGCGAGGGCGCAAGCCAGACGATTTTGTTGGCATCATAATCGAGCTTCTTGGCGGATTCATAGGCCTTGGCCGGGTCTTTCCAGAGCGGATCATCCGCTTTATTGAAAAAGAAAGCGGCATTGCCGGTATATTCGGGGTAGATATCGATTTCACCTGCGCTGATGGCCTTGCGGACTACGGGCGTCGCACCAAGCTGGATGCGGTCGGTGGTCTTGATATTGTTGGCATTGAGCAAGCTAAGAATGATGTTGCCCAGAACACCGCCTTCCGTATCGATCTTGGAGGAGACCACGACCTGTGCCTGTGCGCTGGTCGCAAATCCGGCACTTGCCATCAGCAAAATGACGCCCCATTTTCTGAAAAACCCTTGATACGACATGTTTGTCTTTTGCCTCGCTCAATATAATGGCGCGTTGATCTGTACGAAACCGTCCGCACCTTTTCTGTAGAATAAAATATAGCAGACACGCGAAAAGGAAACCGTGTCGTGTAATTCTGCTGACAACCGAACAAACAGGCGTGAATTTGGTTCCCGGTCACCTTGAATGAAATAAAGCTGGAAGCGGTCGCTTTGAGGCCGTATGAAGGTCTTCCTGAATTCACTATCGCCTATCACTCGCGAGAAATGATACCCGAATGGAACAACATGTCTGGATTTGACAGTCTTCGCTCAATCGAGATCAGCGGGAGTGCGACGCAACCCTATACGCGTGAAAACCCGCTCAAGACGGTTTCAGGAAAGCGCCTGCTTTATGTTATGGCGGCGGAGCCCGAATATGGTCCGCATTTGCGTTCCATGTTCACACCGCTGATGACCGGCATCGGCCCCGTCGAGGCGGCAGTCAAGCTGACGCAGATGCTCGCACAATTGCGCCACGAGGGCACTATGCCCGATCTCGTCATATCGCTGGGATCGGCAGGTTCTGCGAGGCTGCCGCAGGCCGAACTTTATCAGGTTTCCTCGGTTTCCTATCGGGATATGGATGCCTCGCCGCTCGGTTTTGAGAAAGGCAGGACGCCGCTTCTCGATCTGCCGCTCATATTGGATATGCCATTTTCGATACCGGGACTGGCAAGTGCATCACTTTCGACTGGTGCCAATATTGTTTCTGGCACCGCCTATGCAGGAATTGATGCGGATATGGTCGATATGGAAAGTTTTGCCTGTCTACGTTCTTGTCAGACCTTTGATGTACCGCTTTTCGGGCTGCGCGGTATATCGGATGGGGCAGAGGAATTGAGCCATGTCGGCGACTGGACGCAATATCTTCACCTGATCGATGAAAAAATGGCTGTGGCAGTGGAAAAGCTCGAAAAAGCGATAACCGAGGGTCTGCTGTGTTCTCCTGACATGGCTGTGTCAGGATAACCGAATTTTATATCCCTCTCTTGTTGAGGAGGGGGGACAGAAAGTCTATAGGGCATACTTAATCGTTGCATCCCCGCCAATTTTTAACTAGATGCTGCACATGAGCACCACCGCACATCCCGACACAATCCTTATCATCGACTTTGGCAGTCAGGTCACACAGCTGATCGCGCGCCGCGTGCGCGAAGCCAATGTCTATTGCGAAATCGCGGCCTTCCAGACTGCGGAAGACGCTTTCAAGCGTCTCAACCCCAAGGGGGTCATCCTTTCTGGTAGCCCGCATTCGACGACCGATATCGGCAGCCCTCGCGCGCCACAGGCTGTTTTCGAGGCTGGTATTCCGGTTCTCGGCATCTGCTATGGCGAGCAGACCATGTGCGAACAGTTAGGCGGCAAGGTCGAGGCTGGCCATGACCGCGAGTTCGGTCGCGCGTTTCTCGATGTTCAGGAAGACAGTCCGCTGTTTCACGGCATCTGGGCCAAGGGGACCCGGCATCAGGTGTGGATGAGCCACGGTGATCGTGTTACAGCGCTGCCGGATGGTTTTGCGATCATCGGCACGTCACCCAATGCGCCCTATGCTGCCGTTGCCGACGAAAAGCGCAAATATTACGGTGTGCAGTTCCACCCGGAAGTTGTGCATACGCCCGATGGTGCCAAACTGTTGCAGAATTTCGTTCACCGTATAGTTGGCGTTAAGCCCGGCTGGACGATGGGTGCCTATCGCGAGCAGGCTGTGGAAGCGATCCGCAAGCAGGTCGGCAGTGGCAAGGTTATCTGCGCGCTATCGGGTGGTGTGGATTCTTCCGTAGCGGCCCTTCTGGCGCATGAAGCCATTGGCGATCAGCTTACTTGTATCCTTGTCGACCATGGTCTGATGCGCAAGGACGAAGCTGCCAAGGTCGTGGAGATGTTTCGCGAGCATTACAATCTGCCGCTAATTCTTGTTGACGCCGCCGACCGTTTCATTGGCGAACTGGAAGGCGAGAGCGATCCGGAAAAGAAGCGCAAGACGATCGGCCGTCTGTTCATCGAAGTGTTCGAGGAAGAGGCCAAGAAGCTTGGCGGTGCCGATTTCCTCGTTCAAGGCACGCTTTACCCCGATGTTATCGAAAGCGTGTCGTTTACCGGTGGACCGTCGGTGACGATCAAATCACACCATAATGTGGGTGGTCTGCCCGAGCGCATGAAGATGCAGCTCGTTGAACCGCTGCGCGAGCTGTTCAAGGACGAAGTCCGCCTGCTCGGCAAGGAATTGGGCCTGCCTGACAGTTTTATTGGTCGTCATCCCTTTCCGGGACCTGGTCTTGCTATCCGCTGCCCGGGCGGCATTACGCGCCAGAAGCTTGAAATCTTGCGCGAAGCCGATGCCATCTATCTGGATGAAATCCGCAAGGCTGGTCTTTATGACGCGATCTGGCAAGCCTTTGCTGTTTTGCTTCCCGTTCAGACAGTGGGTGTGATGGGCGATGGGCGCACGTATGAATTCGTCTGCGCGCTGCGGGCAGTGACATCGGTCGATGGCATGACGGCTGATTTCTATCATTACGACATGAACTTCCTCGGTAATGCGGCAACGCGGATCATCAACGAAGTCCGCGGCATCAACCGCGTTGTCTATGACGTAACCTCGAAGCCGCCAGGCACAATCGAGTGGGAATAATTTGGCGTCTGGTAAAGACCGGCACCAAAGAGCATGAAATAGCAGCTAAGCCCGCGTAATTGCGGGCTTTTTTGTTTTTTGGTGCTGCACTGTCTGGCATGGATTGGCACCACCAAGAAGAAATTTTTCATGGCATGAAAAATGGTATTTCGCAGCCCGATGCCATGCTATCAGCGCAATACCATGACGGCAAAATCCCCGGCATCATGGTATTGAAAATGATTAAGCCACTGATATTAAAGGAAAGAAACGCTCTAATTTGCCGGTTTTTAATCATGGTATTTTCAGAGCGTTGAAAGGCCGTGTCGTGCTGACAGATACCAAGCTGCGCAACCTGAAACCGCAAGCCACGCTCTACAAAGTGAATGACCGAGACGGGCTATATGTTGCCGTAACTCCTGCGGGTTCGATCTCCTTTCGCTACAACTACGCTATCCACGGACGGCAGGAGACGGTCACTTTCGGGCGCTATGGTGCGAGCGGCATCACGCTGGCCGAAGCCAGAGAGCGTCTGAACGAAGCGAAGAAACTCATCGCGGCCGGGAAATCTCCGGCCAAAGAGAAGGCGCGAGATAAAGCACGTTTGCGTGGATCTGAGAGCTTTGCAGAATGGGCCGAGAAATGGCTACGCGGCTATCAGATGGCAGAGTCGACGCGTGATATGCGCCGTTCGGTCTTTGAGCGCGATCTCAAATCCAAATTCGGGAGCTGGAAGCTCGCAGAAATTACCCATGAAGACTTGCGCAATCATCTCGATGCGATTGTAGAACGGGGAGCACCGGCGACAGCAGTCCATGCTCGCGAGGTTGTATCTCAGGTATTCCGTTGGGCTATCGAGCGTGGCCAGAAGTTAGAGAACCCGGCCGATTTGGTTCGCCCAAACAGCATTGCCAAGTTTGAACCGAGGGACCGCGCTTTAACCGCGGACGAGATCGGGCTGATGTACCAGTACCTTGAGCGCGTTGCGACGGGACCATCGTTCCGCGCTGCTGCCAAGCTTCTGCTGCTGACAATGGTGCGCAAAAGCGAGCTGACCAACGCCACCTGGAGCGAAATCAGTTTCAGTGATGCGCTTTGGACAATCCCTAAGGAACGGATGAAGCGCCGCAACCCGCATCTGGTTTTTCTCTCGCGGCAAGCGCTGGACATCTTCATTGCGCTCAAGACGTTCGCGGGTGGCTCCGATTACGTCCTGCCATCGCGATATGACACTGATTCCCCCATGAGCAGCGCCACGCTGAACCAAGTGCTTACGCTGACCTATAAGGCCGCACAGAGGGACGGAACGCGGCTTACAAAGTTTGGCCCTCACGACCTGCGCCGCACCGCTAGCACGTTGCTGCATGAGGCAGGTTACAACACGGACTGGATTGAGAAGTGTCTTGCTCACGAGCAGCGAGGCGTTCGTGCCGTTTACAACAAGGCTGAGTACCGGCAGCAGCGCACGGAAATGATGCAGGATTGGGCTGACATGATTGATGAATGGACTAAGAATCAATAATCGTTGATGTTAATATGTTAGTGCACAAAACGTCTTTTGAATATTAAAGGCGAAATATCTGTTGCCTCAGGCGGGATTCTTAGTTGTGTATCGTTTACTGTGTTCTATTTGGATGTGTTGGTAGGAGATTTGGGATTGGAATATATGTTAGCGGCTTTATTACCTTTACTTTTTCTTGCTTCGCTTTTTTTCCTTCCAAATGGGATGTGGAAGGCTGGACAAACATTAAAAGGAAATCCTGAAATACGAAAGAAAGCTGCTGAAGCCCGTCAGTCTGAGGTTGATCGCCTAAACGCGGGATTAATAAATTCGATAGGACAATTAAAAAATCAGTTGGATGGTTATTATCAGATTGAGAAGATTTACAAAGCAATTCAATATGTGATTGCGCGGCATGATTGGTATGAAACGCAGAGGTCTGTGATCCTTGGTTATGTACTTACTATAACTGGAATAGTATTTGCTGGAATCACCGCATATTTGGCTACGATTAACGATTTGGTACCAGAGAGATCTTTGATAATTATTGCGAGTATAGGGATGACGCTAACTATCGGTTTGTTTAACATAGTTCATCTTTACAATAAAGAACTAGATCAAGATCGGCCGTATCGTTTGATTGCTGATATAAGGCATTGGTTTTTTCGTTATTCTATGCCTGATAAGATAAAAGATTATCAAGGACGTATGGATTATACAAATATTGCTATTGATGTTATTTCTGAAAAAGAAAAATTCTTTAATAGGGTAATGGAAGTGTCCTCATTAGGGGAGTCTGTGCGAGAAGACTTGGAGCAATTGTTTATACTTCATATTTTGGTAAAGCATAAAAGTGAATCATTGCAAAAAATGAGATCAAGCTTTACGTTTTTGGTGTTTTTCTTGAATATATCGGCTGTATATTTTTTTATTTATTATAGTATTATTAAATGATTTCTAATTCATTTGTTCGATCTGAAGCGTCATTTCTTTATCATTCAGCCAGCTTATGTAGAGAAGCAAAGGAGGGGAGTGATGGAGCTTGGCAAATTGCACCATATATGTGCTCAATAGATTACACGCCAGATTGCCTCGAGGTGCTAGCAGAACTGAAGCAAATGTTAGCGGAGAAATTTCCTGTACTTTCCCATTTCGGAGAGCGGCGAGCGGATCGTGCTTACGGTTCAAATTCTGGTAGTATAACTAAGCCAAATTACGTATCGCGTATCAAAAAATTTCCAATCAACGAGGTTAATCAACATAATGAGATATTAGAGACTGCACGGCGGGAACCCTCATCCGGAGGTTTGGTTTTTTCAATTTTTAATCCGAGCGATCTAGTCGAAAAGAAGCGTCCAGGCTTTGTGCCATGTTTAATTGCAGGCTCTTTTCTTGTCCATGAGGGGCAATTACAGCTGAATGCATTTTTTCGATCTCAAAGCGTCGTTGAGTTTGGTTTATTTGATCTCGAATTTTTGAGGAGATTTCAGATTGATACTGCTGAAAGGATTAATAATCACAGCAGAAAAAAGATCGCGGTAGGAAGTTTAAATATACAATTCGGTCGTATTATTATACAGCGCCGCCTTGCTAGGAACAGTAACGGTTTTATAAGGCGACAAGATATCATCGACGATTGGATATCTAATTTATACGAGTTTTGTTTGAAACACGATTAATTCGATTTTTGCATTCTATATGGGCACACTATTCGCAATTATCTTTGTCCGTAAAACCCCCGTTTTTCGGACAGTGGATAACTTTTGAACCACTGAAATTAATAACCAATCAAAACATAGGCATGCGGTCATTTTTCTGTCCGGAAACTAACGTTTTACGGACAGAAGGTATTGAAATTATTCAATAATTTCTCACGAAATGTCTGGATTGTCCGGGCAGATGCAAGCAATAATCGAACCTCAAATCTACGCATAAGAGGTATTCGAAATGAAAAAGGAAAACAGAAACAGAGAAAAGACGCTTATTAATCGCAAGACGCTCCTCGATATAGTGCCGCTATCCGATAGAACTATTTACAACATGGAGAAGCGCGGAGATTTTCCACGTAGAATTGCTCTCACAAGCCGAAATGTTGTTTGGGTTTTGAGCGAAGTTGAGCAGTGGATCGAGGCTCGTAGAAATTCTGGTGCGCAGGCTCCCCGTCCGGGAATGGGAGCGTGATGCATGGCAATCAAGCCCGAAGGGCTTCGCCAGATTGATGCTTCCACTCTATTAGGCCGAATTGAGAGCGCTCGCGGTGCCAACGCGGCGCGGGAGCAACCCATTTCGCAGGGTGCTGGGGCAACAGGCCAGAATGAGTTTGATAGTCACGCGACTATAAATTCTTCCAACATATCGACCGTTCATGAGCAGATGGCGCGGCTTAAAGAGCGTGACAAGGCGCTCTCTCTTGTACGAAACGCACCAAAAGGTGACGATCAGGCTGACTTTTTTGTGCCTGGCTTATTTGATGTTGGCGGACGCGATAATCGTTCAATTATGGACGTAGCGCCATTTCGCCTTTCAAAGCGCGATAAGCGTGCAGGGGAGGTTATCCGCCATGAATTGCCAGACGGCTATGTTGAAGTGAAATCTGGTCCCGACGGAATGGCGTCCGTATGGGATTACGACATCGTTTTGATGACGATTTCTCATCTCACCGAAGCCGTGAACCGCTGGCGCGACTGTAAGGGTGAAAAGCCGTCCCGCACCTTCACGCCGCACGTTTCCGACATTCTGAAATTTGCCAGAAGGGGCGACGGGAGCCGTCAGGTCGAGGAACTGGAGGCCGCATTGGATCGCCTTAAAGGGACGACCATCAAAACCGTTCGTGACCGTCAAACCAGTGACGGAAAAACTATGCGGGAGGTTGAAGCCGAAGGACTTATCAGCAGCTATCGGGTTGTGTCCCGGACGGACACTAAAAAGCTTAGTATCGTTGAGATCGAAGCTCCGAAGTGGATCTATCGCGAGATTGTAGAGGGTAAAAGCCCAGACGTGCTAACCGTTCACCCCGATTATTTTCTGATAGATCCGGGCATAGGCCGGTTCTTATACAGGTTGGCTCGGCGGGCCGCAGGAAGGCGAAATGCTAAGTGGTCGTTCCGCACGCTCTATGCGCGCAGTGGCAGCACCGGTAAGTTTAAGGATTTTTCTCGTCATCTCCGAAAGGTGATAGCTGCCAATGATTTACCTGAGTATCTCCTTCGTGAGGAGCCGGGGAAAAGCGGACCACAGGTCGTAATGATTTATCGTGAAATGTCCGACATCCAGCCGCCAAGCAGGAACGAGGGTGGTTAATAGACGGAAGATAACTGCGATTGATGTTCAGGTAGAGTTGATGACGGTCCTTCGGGGCCGTTTTGCATTTGGAAAAGATTATCAGTTTAAGTGGAGAGCGGTCTGTGGATAGTCCGTCTATTAACCACCCTTTCTCCGTCTATTAACCACCGAAACCCGTCTATTAGCCACCCGATGCCGTCTATTAACCACCGGCCTCTCTCGTAACTAATTGTATATAAATGGTAATTAGGCGATTTTTTCGCCTAAATCTTTTAAAACTAATTAAAACTTATATTCTTAAAACCCGTTTGCGTGTGGATAAGTCGTAAGCGCTAGACGCCGCATGGTTACCGGTTTATTCGGCCGCAACCTTTTTATGCGGTCTTATGTGACCGTGTTATTGTCGATAGATCCATCGTGGCACTGCCTCTTCAAGAGAGTACGAATGTTCGAAAAAAAGCATAAGCGCCAGCGCCAACATCTTCTTTGCGTGATTATGAGCGCGCTCTGTGCTGCATCTATAAGTATCAAATCGGTCATAGCCGAGCCGATAGACATGACGGCGGAAAAGCTTTTGGATATTTGTTCTTCATCCACTGTGCAGATTGCAGG
This sequence comes from Brucella sp. BE17, assembly GCF_039545455.1. NCBI lineage: Bacteria > Pseudomonadati > Pseudomonadota > Alphaproteobacteria > Hyphomicrobiales > Brucellaceae > Brucella > Brucella sp. BE17. The sequence goes on from NZ_CP154468.1 coordinate 15,627, forward strand.
GACAAAGGGTGACGTGCTTGGCTGGCAGAAGATGACAGATGCCGAAGGAGACGAATTACGTAGCACTTTAGGGAATCCAAGCTCGACTGAAGTTGTGGGCTGGCGCCGCAGCGGAACCAGCCGCCCTGAGTTCCTCTGGTTTGCAACCCATGCAGCTCATGTCATGACTTGCTGGTATACAAAGCCGGACGCTACAGGCTTACTCGACAGTTTATCTGAACACCTGGGTTCCCCTGATGAACTCGATAGAAACGATGCTAGAAATAGCATCACAGCGTTATGGTTGCGAAACCAGCTCGAATATTCATTCGTCCAGTTCCGATCCTCGGCAATTGTCACGATCGGCTCACAACGCTAAGCGATGAGCTGCGAGCCGAGGCGAAGGCCTTTCGTGAAGAAATCAGCTATGTTGGCAGGGGAGCGGCAAGCTCAGCGTTTGGGCGGTGACGTCGTGGAGATGACGATATTCCTTAGTTGAAGCAAATAAGTTGGCACCAAAGGAAAAGCTGGTGAGGCGGATCAGGACGACGACAGCGCTTGAGCAGGCTTTCGAGCGGAACGACAACAGCGAAGCATTGAGGCTTCTCAGTGAAGGATATCCAATCGTCTACAGGGAGCCAGAAACGCCCATAGGGCATGTTATCCAGCGCTACCCGGACGGGAGACGCGAGCTGGTGAGCTACGAAAACGGCGAGCCGGTTGTAGTGGCCGAGCTATCGCCCGTTTCCCCGGAGCTTAAGCCCGCGAAATACGATCCCAGAGACCTGATAAGCTGCGACGACGATTAAAGCGCCTGAGAGCCACGTAGAGCCGTTTTTATGGATAGGGCGATGGTGTTGGGTAAAGTGAGGCAGAAAAGCAGCCTAAGAGCCGTACAGGCGCGAATTTGGCCCGTCTATTACCCACCATCACATTCAAGGCTGACACAGCGGCTTAATCGAAAGCCCACACGGCTGTTTTATCGCGCAGATACAGTGTGTTGTCGGGTACAGGCACGACACCGCCAGACCGCGCCACAGTTGGCGTGAGGCGGTGGGTAATAGACGGTGTCGCTAATTTCAGGCACAAAAAACCCCGCGCGTGGCGGGGTGTTTGTTCATTGAATATCTTATTCTGCTTCATTTCTGCGACGGTAAGCGGCGTGCATTTTCTCCGCCATTTGCGCATGAGCTGCGGTAGCTCTTTTGCTTCCGATAAGTGGAGCGCGTGTTAGAGTTGACGCACCACTAAGAAGCGACATTCCTATCCCAAAGCGAAAGGCGTTGATCTTGTGTTCGTTGGCTTCGAGATAGGCGTTTACCCTGTCGAGTTGGGGACCATATCCAGCTTTCACCAAGATGTAACGCAGGCCGAATACACCGAAAGCGACTGCGGTGCTGACTGCGACAAAGATTGAAAATTTTATAATTGGTTCCATGGTCTGTCTCCTAAGTCGTTAGATGCACGGCTCGATGGCCGTATTGCTTATTTCTCTGGTGCCGGTTGTGCAGGACGAATGACGTTGCTGTTTTCGCTTGCTGGGTCATTGCCGGTTTCTTCCTGCCGAGGGGTGTCCTCAAAGCCGCCAGATGGCGCGGATGAAATGCTTCCGAGCGAAGACGCGCTTTCCATACCTGGAACGCTTAGAGCGACCATAGAACCAGCGGTTTTCATCGCAGCTCCAGCCAGCTTTCGTCCTTTCTCGCCGGTTTGACCGGATGTATTCGGAGCATTGGAGGAGGAGCCGCTTGAACGTGCCGGACTGCCAGCGCCTCCGGTCATAGTCGAGGCTGGACTTGTGTCGGCATCGCTCTGAGGGCGCTGCGGAGCATTACCGGCAAGACTGGAGCCAAGACTTTTGGCTAGGCTGCCAATACCGCCACCGGCCGAACTTGCGGCACCGCCTGCGAGCGCGCCTGCCCCTACGGCGAGGCCAGCAGCACCGGCTGCACCCGCCATTGCAAGCCCGCCGATTGCAGAACCGCCGCCTAGTGATGTTCCGTTTATCATTCCAGCGATCAATTCCGGTATCGTCTTTGTCAGATAAGCGCAGATGATCGCCAGTCCCGCAATTGTCAGGGAGGATGCGGAATCCTTCGTGTAGGCCTCGACCCATGCGTCGGCGCTGGCCGAGATCACAGAAACTATCAGCGTCAGAACAAACAGCTTTGCACCAACAGAGACGATGTATTTAAGCGGTGAAGTAGCAAACTCACGTGTCCAGGATGAGCCGCCGAAACCCATCAGAAAAACGCCTGCACAGATAATGATGTAGGATTCAACGAGCGTTACAAACATGAATGCCGCTATGAACGTGAAGCACAGGAGCACGATCACGGACATGAAGGAGTTGAAAACGGCCGTACCCGGAGACAGGGTGAAAATGCCATCAGCCACGGTATTGGACAACGTTACAGCGATTGCCAGCACGTCGCCGGGATAGAGCATTTTGCCCATCCCTCCCGCACGCCCTGCCGCTTCTCGGAAGCTATCGACCATCAGCCCGCCCCAACTTGGAAGGTACGTTATCATCATGGAGAAAAACGATGTGACCATGATTAAACGTAGAAGGTCGGCGATAACGCTCCCAAGCTCCAGATTGCTATCAAGCGCCTTCAATCCAAACGTCCAGACTAGCTGGATGAGAGCAAGACTGAAAAGCAAATAGGTGGCATACTTGCCAAGTTCTCCAGTCCAGCTATTCGCCGTCTCGTGTAAGAGGTTGAGGAGCGAACTCGCTTCGGCGCTAGGGTCGGCCAGTCCAATACCTTCTGCCGCAAAAGCGCCCGTGCTCAAAATCAGAAGTAACGGCAGCGTGAGAAAAATCCAAAAGGTGTTCTTCTTCATATTTAAAACCCTCGTTTAGGGCTGCGAATAGGCTCGCGTGAAAAAAATTTCTGGTCTGCTTTGGTGTCATTCACCGAAGCGTCACAGGTTCCGAAGCTCGCGCCAGAAACGGTCGCAATCGCTCCACCCAAAAGTGCCGAGATGAGGCACAGGAACAAAAGAAAAATCTTTGAAATACTCATAGTCAAAAGCCTACTTTTTTACTGCGTACAGGCTTCCTTTCAAAATACTGCTCGTCAGCTGCCCCCTTGGCCGCCTCCTTTTCAGTTGTCGCCGCGAGGTAGTTGCTTTGCAGCGTAATTTGCGTTGCGGTTAGGTCTCGCAGCTTCTGGAGCTGTTGGACGTTCTGCGCTGCAATTTCGTTGCCTGCCTGAATGGCTTGTAGACGTCCGGTGGCGTTCTGCGATTGCTGCACAACGCGATTGAGTGCCCGATCTTCCTGCTCAAACGCACCCACGTTCATTCCTGCTGCTCGTATGGCAGACGTCGCATTGTCGAAGCCCTGTTCGGACCATTTGCGCTGGCGTTCGCTGATGTTGCCGCCGTCAAACTCACCGGCCGATTTCAGATAGGTGTCGTAATCCTTGAATTGTTCACGGAAGCGCTTGTCCAAATCGCTGATGTCGCGACCTAATGTTTTTGTGTTGGTGTAAACATCTGCTACGCGTCGAAGGTCGCCGGTGAGGGACTGATAAAGGCTTTCAGGCAGGGCAATGCCTTGCTTAATCATATCGTCGTACTGGCGCATTTGCGTTTGCAGTTGCTGCGCGGTGTTCAGCGCTGTCTCAACATCTTTCGCGTATTGCAGCGCCTGCTGCATGGTCGTTGAGCAGTTGGTGCAATAGACCGTGAATGCCTTCGCTTCCGGGGTGTAAAAAGCAGCAACCGGAATGAGAGTGGCAGTCAGCGAAACAGAGAATGCAGCGCCTGCTAAAAATCGAAGTGATGTTTTCATTTTGTTCTCCTGCGTATTGGGCCTGTCACTTGAGGCCGGGTCATAGTGTTTTGGATTTTTCCTGACGCACGCGGCTCAGGTAAGTGCTCAGCTTGGCGGGCGTCATCTGGACGCCCCGTTTTGCGAGAATCTCGGTGATGGCTTTCAGTGGAAATCCCTTCGCCTGCAAGGATGATATTTCATCCTGTAACTCACGAATGACGTCCATCTGGCTCATCCATTGTGGGCCGGGTGTTGCATCCGCCGCTTCCCTGAGTTGGACTCTCAAACCCTCGATCACTTTGTTAGTGATACGCGGGGATATGCTCATATAAACTCACTCCTTGTAGATATGAATGTTATCAAAACTCATGAAATAATCTTACAGGATTGAATATAAAAATCGAATTGAGTGGCGTAAAGTTATGTAAATCCATATATTGGATTGTGCAATCCAATGTAATTTTCTTATTTCACAATATTAATTTCGATATTATTTGCGATTAAATGCAATAATGCGCGATTTGATGCGATAATATGCGACGATGCGCGAATAAATGCGATTTAACGGTTTTTCTGTACTAAGAATGGAAAGTGAGTTGCGCATCGCGTAAAATCGCACGCAGAACGATGGCAAGATATGTATTGTACCGGTACAGGCTGCGCCTATCCCTGTCCAATACCGTACCTTACTCGCCTGCGGCTCGACGGAATCTTGCTCTGCGAGGCTGGCAGTCGCTACCGCGACAATGAGAAATCTGACAATTTGGAGGCTCTATGAAGAACGCTGCTGATCATGAAAGCACGCCTGTTGAAGCTAGAGGTGGCCGCCCGCGTAACCGGCGTATTGAGGTTTGGTTGACACCAAAAGAGGAAGCGGAATTAGCGGAGCGAGCCAACACAACCGGTCTTTCACGCTCGGCATATCTTCGCAATGTTGGACTTAATCACCCGATACGATCAGTAGTCGATTTAAAGGCCGTAGCAGACTTGGCAAAAGTGAATGGAGATTTGGGCCGCGTCGCAGGCCTGCTCAAACTCTGGTTGGCTGAGAAGCGCGGGCAGGGCGCAAGGCCGATAGAAGTTGAAACGATGATGCAGGATTTCCGGAAGTTGCAATATCAGGTTCACGAGATTATGGGTAGAGTCGTGCATAATCGATGATGTCCAGATTAGGGGTCAAAATTTTTGATCGCACAAGTTTTAGTGCAGCATTCATAGTTAGCCCGCAACCTCTGAAATATCAGTTGTCAGTCTACTGAATTTGTATTCAAATCTCAGTGGGATTGGGGGTGATTCTTGAGTGTTTACGCAGTTAAACCAGAAAGGTTTCTTGAGGATCTTGGGTCTGGAACAGCCGTCGATGTCGCATCCCACTTATATTGTGCGGGATTCGATGGCGCAAAATGGCGCTGTGATAAATTTGCCTTCCACCTAGCTGAGTGGTTACCCGACTACGCCCTCAGAGAGGATGAGTTGGCTGTGCATCACGGAAATTCGCTACTGAAACACAATCAAGCAGCGATCCGAGTCTACACCAGCAGTAAGTATGAAAATCGCGGTGAGGTAGGTGAGATCGCCCTTCACGCTATCTGTCGCGATTTTTTCGAGACTGTCCCTATCAGTCCAAGGGTATTTTATAAATCGGCATCAAATGACGTAATCAAAGCCTTTGACATGGTCCATGCCAGATTCCCTGAAAACGGTGAATTGGAAATATGGCTCGGCGAGTCGAAAATTTATCAGAAAGGTGCAAGAGCGATAGCTGATGCTATCGGTTCTGTCCGGAAACACATAGAGGCGGGGTTTCTTGAGAACGAAAAAATACTCTTAGGCCCCCAGATTCCGAAGAGCACACCTAATTATGAGAAGCTTTCGCAGCTTTTCAAAAAAAACGCCAAACTCGATGATTTCCTTTCTGCAGCCGTATTCCCCATTGGGATAATGTGCGAAAGCCCTGCGGCCGCCATCGCTACAAAAGCAGATGCGGTGTATTTAGCTGCTGCTAAAGCCGAGCTTGATGCGCTTTCATCCGCAGTAGCTAAGTCGGACCTTATTAAAAAAATAAGGCTTGAAATCATCTACATTCCCGTACCCAAAAAATCCGATATTATAAAAGCTTTCGACAAAAGACTGAAAGGATTGCAATGAGCCTTTCTGAGATAGACTGGAAAAATGTTGAGCAGTTGGAGGGGGCAGCTTTAAAAAGCAAAGTATTCTCTATCATACAGGAAGCATCGTGCGCAATTCAATCGTTAGCGACTGATGATCCTTCGTTGCTCGCTGTTGTCCCGCGAGTTGCGAAACTGATAGACGAGCACGCCGACCTAAAGGGTTTCCGGGAAATACATAGCAGTCTCGCGAGGGCTGTTGGACTGTGGAATTATATTGATACGGAAGCTGCTGATCAACGCGATCGATATATCGCAGCCTCTGCGAACGTTGAACAGCTAGGAATATCACTTCATAAAGAGCAGATCGTTGCTCTCAACAGTTTATTGAATGGGCATAACCTTATACTCAGCGCACCGACCAGTTTCGGGAAGAGTGTCCTGATAGACGCGCTTATCCTGAGTGGAAAGTACCGTCGACTTGCTATTGTTTTACCAACTATAGCCTTACTCGATGAGTTCCGAAGGCGGCTGAGCTCCAGATTTAGAGCCGATTATGATATTATTATGCATCAAGCAGAGGTTCCCAAACGCGATCGTGTAATATTCCTTGGGACGCAGGAACGACTAATTAACCGAAGCGACCTTGGGCGATTGGACTTGGTAGTTGTCGATGAATTCTACAAACTAGATCCATCACGTCGAGATGACAGAAGTATTACGTTAAACGCAGCCGTTTATAGGTTGTTGAGCTACGCTGAGCAATTTTTCTTCCTTGGACCAAACATTGATAATGTGGTGATGTCATCAGATAAGAGATGGAGTTTTGAGTTTTTGCAAACTCGCTTCTCCACAGTAGCTGTTGATACATTCGATCTGCGAAAGGTTGCAGACAAAAAGCAGCGGTTGATAGAAGAGGCCTTTTCTGCCTCTAATTGGCCTGCTTTGGTTTTTGTATCTTCTCCCGACCATGCGAATTCGCTGGCCACCCATCTTGCGGAATGCAAAAAAAACGTGGGTTCTGGTGAAGTCCTTTCCCAATGGATGGTTGAGAATTACGGTGACCGCTGGTCATTGTGTGCTGCCGTTGCAGCTGGGATAGGGGTCCATCATGGACGCGTTCCAAAAGCGTTGGCTTCGAAATTCATTAAACTATTTAATGATGGTGACTTACCAATATTGCTGTGCACCTCTACCCTTATTGAGGGAGTGAATACAGCGGCTAGATCTGTCCTTATTTTCGATAAGACAATCAATGGACGCGGATATGATTTTTTCACTTTTTCGAACATTAAAGGGAGAGCAGGGCGCCTAGGTCAGCATCATGTGGGGCAAGTTTATCTTTTTCATACCCCCCCTGGCTTCGAAGATGTAGACGTAGAGTCACCATTGTTCGGGGACTGGGAAGAGGCGCCCGATGAATACGTAGTGCATATTGAGGATAGCGACAGCACGCCGACTATAGATACTAGGATCGAAGATTTATCTACACGATCAGGACTGGATGTTGCGGATTTGAGGCGCTTTTCAGGAATTGGTATCGAAACACTCATCGAAGTGCGAACAATGGTAGCCAATCGATTGGCGAGAGGGATTCATCTAGATTGGAACAATTGGCCTGATTATGATCAAATTGAGGCTGTCTGTGAGGTGGTGACGCATATCCGTTCTGCCCAAAAAATGGGTGCGGCCAGCTACAAGCAACTGGCGCTTTACATCAGCGAGCTGCGTTCTCAACCAACATTAAAATCCTTTTTTCACTGGCACAATGAGAACTATCGAGGAGACCCCGAAAAGCTGGATAATATCTTCAAGTTCCTGCGCGCAGCTGAATACAATCTTCCGGAATATTTTGCTGTTGTCGAACTCATGGTGAAACTTGCCGGATACAAAGTTTCTTACGCGTTATTCCTTGCTCAGATGCCAAGATGGTTTAGGCAAGACCCTTTGAAGATGCTTGAAGAACAGGGCGTCCCTATCCAAATCTCAGAGCGTTTCATTAACGCGACAGACACCTTGTCTTCGTTGTCAGCACGATTGGTGAGTTTGGCTAAGCAAGCTGATCGCCGCATGTCTGCTTTCGAACGGCAGTGGGTGTTGGAGGCTCTGCCGGACTCCCCATAACTAAATAGGATTTCCGTCTAATTAGTGACATTTTATTCCATGGTACTGTAAAGGGTATAGATGACGATGTATTCAACTAACGTACTGAATTATTTTGGTATTTTCTCAATTTGAATAATTGAGTGGGAATAATTTGGCGTCTGGTAAAGACCAGCACCAAAGAGCATCATATATCATCTAAGCCCGTGTAATTGCGGGCTTTTTTGTTTTTTGGTGCTGCATTGTCTGGTACTGTTTAGCACGTCCAAGAAGAAATTTTTCATGGCATGAATAATGGTACTTCGCAGCCCGATGCCATGCTATCAGCAAAATACCATGACGGCCAAATCCCCGGCATCATGGTATTTTCAGAGCGTTGAAAGGCCGTGTCGTGCTGACCGATACCAAGCTGCGCAACCAGAAACCGCAAGCCACGCTCTACAAAGTGAATGACCGCGACGGGCTATATGTTGCCGCACCTCCTGCGGATTCAATCTCTTTTCGCTACAACTACGCTATCCACGGACGGTAGGAGACGGTCACTTTCGGGCGCTATGGCGCGAGCGGTATCACGCTTGCCGAGGCGAGAGAGCGTCTGAACGAAGCGAAGAAACTCATCGCGGCCAGCAAATCTCCGGCCACAGAGAAGGCGCGAGATAAAGCACGTTTGCGTGGATCTGAGAGCTTTGCGGAATGGGCCGAGAAATGGCTATCCAGTAAGCTCTGTCTGCGCGGCAATACCGTTCCATGACCGGGAGTCATGGCACACTATGAAGCTCGAGGAACGTGTCACGCTCGTTGCGACGGACGAGGGTCAGCTTTGTTTCATCCAAGGTCCAGCTTGGGGTTACCCTCCAGCGATAGCTTTGGCCAAGGTCTCGCTCGATAAGTGTCTGTCCGGTGAAAGCGTCCCAGACATAGAGCCGAGCTGAAAAACCAAGGCTCGCGTAATCGAAAAGGGCGACGCGATTGCCTGATGGGGAGACCGACACACCACTTCTCAGAATATCGTTACGCCTATTTTCGAACAGGGTCGCCACCGGGTTTCCTTCGGCGTCGAGCAGTGAAACGGTATCATCGCGCTGAACAACCAGGACCCGAGCGCCGCCTGCTACAGATAACTGCACCCAAGGATCGCCGAACTTGGGGTATGTGTCGCCCGGGAAATAGATGAGATCGTCGTCGGTCTTTTGCCGTCCTTCCAGGATGGAGCCGTCGTTGACGGAGACGATCGCGGCTGTGTAGCCACCCTCGAAACATGCTGCGTCGATGCAGATGATTATAGCACGCTGGCTGTCCTCCGAGAAAATGACGTTCCAGTAGTCACCGAGAACGCGAACCGGGTGGCGAGCCAATTCTTCTCCACTTTCGAGATCCAGGTGTACCACGGCCGGATGCCATTCATTGTTGCTATAGCCATGTCCAAAAATGCTAACCACTCCATCACCGTCGGGAGCCGATATTGCCGCCTTTCCCTGAGGGCGGAAATCAACGATCCGTATGACCCGTTCGCAGCCGGAAATACCGAAGAGACGGTCTAGTGGCTGGCAGCTCTGGAACAGCATGAACACGCCGTATCCCGCCGCAGCCGTCACGGCAAATATGGCTAGTAAAAATGGAAGAACTCGATTCATCGGCGACAATCCTATGCTCGCCAGTTGCATTTTTCCTAAATGGTCATACTGCAAACTCAGGGCAACACAATTAGCCTGACATATGTAGGACGCCAGCGCGACGCCATTCCTTGGCTGCGTTTCGCTTTTGCCCCTGTCAGCACGTGTCGCCCATGGAAGTGGACAATGGCGGGATGGTGATCTGAAAGCGGCAAGGCGTGTAAAACGCCCGCCTTCATTGCCGCGATACACAAAGTGAGGCGATTGAGTTCCGCACTGACTGCTTTAGCATAAGCACACGCTGAAGCATCAATGCGGCACGCTTAACGTTGCTCCCACTCACGCCGCAGGATCGCGTACTGCAATGTGTTTTCGTAAACTGGATTTCCGGCGCTGTCGTTTTGGAACGTCACATAGTCAAGGAACAACCCCTCTTCCCGCATGCCAAGCTTCTTGCAGAGCCGCCGGGACGAGGCGTTGTGGTCCTCCACATACGCGTAGATGCGCCTCATATTTTGGTGAAAGAATAAATCGGCGCAGAGAGCTTCGGCCACCTCGAAAGCATAGCCCTTGCCACTGAAGAGTGGGTTGAAGTTCCAACCGACTGAAGCTGTGTCCGGTTGCTGAGGGCTTTCCGTGTCGTCCGGCCACACGGGATCAGGATGTACGAAAAGGTCGCCTATGAGTTTACCTGTTTCCTTAAGGCACACAGCAAGGTATTCATCTTCGTCCGCGCGCTTTAGAACCTCAGCTTCAGCTGCCTTCATATCTGCGAGCCTGAGCGAAAAGAAACAGCTTGCAGATGGCTTTTGCAAGTAAGCAAACAAAGCCTCCGCATCATCTGCGCGAAAATTCCTGATAGTCAGGCGGTCGGTTTGGATCGTTTTCAACTGAGCAGCTTCCTAAAATCAGACTTCAGAAAAGGTATGCAACGCATCGCGGCCTCTATGGCATGCTCGAGATGACCACTTTATGGCGGAGGTCATCAGCGCCTGATTACTAGCCGATGCAAGTGAATGCTGGCAGAATATGCATGGACGATCTGCACATTCATCCGCAAGGCCAGCGCCCTATCCGGGATCGCGGGTGAAGACCGCCCCTAGCGTTTTGCGAGCCATCCGGCCCAATCCACTATGCTCAATCCCAACCCGGTAGCGCGGAAGTATCCAGGCCGGGAAAAGTGAAGCGTGCGGTGTGCATCGCTCTCCCTTCGAGCCGGTAGACGATTTCAAGTTCATCGGCGTCTTGGGGCGGGAGCGTTGCGCGGACGGTTTGAGAGTCTGCGCCGTCGATCTTCAGTTCGAGGCGACAGTTGGCCGCGCAGTCGATCGCACCAAGAAGGTTATGGAGGCGAAGCTGACGACCTGCCAGTTCGCTGTACTACAAGCGCAATTCTACAGGCTGCCCATCGTCGGTCGTCCCGCGCGCTGCTGAGAATGTGGCAAGCATTTCGTCGGCACCCTCTGTGCCATATTGCCAGTCAGCATCTCGTACCTATGCCGAAGAAGAGACGCCGACAAGGGCTGCAAACATGGTGATGCGTTTCATATCAATCTCTGCTCTCATATGAGATGACGCCGCCCGTTTAAACCTTGGTTTGGGTCACACTTGGTCTCTGGACTAAACGGGCGGCTTGAAGAAGATAGTCGTCGACGGTGCACGCAAATTTCCGCCAGACTGGTTCTCGTCCTGATAAGGTGTTTGGGCGGTGCTCATATGACGTTCCGTCGGTTCGCTGAACTCTCCATTTGCGGCGCATGTTGTTAACATCGATTTATCCTGCTTTCTTCACACAGAGCACAAGAGCCGCTCCAAATATTGGCCGCCGAAATGGCTGCGGTTTGACGTTTCACGTTCTACCAAGGTTTTCGAGGCCGGTGACGACCTAAGGGTGAATGATAATTGGATTTGGACATGTTTATTAGATTTGCAACGATCCTGCTGTTCGCTTTCAGCAATTGCTTAATGGCTCAAGGTGGCACACACTCCCCTGTGCCGATTGGCACCGACCAAGACGCGAGTGCTTTGATAGATCGCCTGAAATCGACCGGCCGGATAGCGCAGGATAGCTCCCTCGTCCCGCAGCTGATCGCTGAATTTGCCGAAGCATCGGAAGACACACAATTCGACACGCTTGCTGTGCTCGCCTTTCTTGCGAGGGATCGCGAGCAACCGCCCACCTTGTCCAGGGACAACTGGCACAGCATAATGGATTTCTGCTTCCAGATTCTGTCCAAACCGGCAGGCCGGGGGCTGCATTTAGCGGCGCGCTCGGTCTTGCTGATGGGGAATGATCTTGAGATTGCTCAACGGGCTAAGTCCCTGCTGAACCATGAGGAGGGACTTGTGCGCTATAACGGCGTTAAGTTGATTTATGGCTATGGTGACCATATACACGTCGCTGATTTCGCAGACGAAATCACCCAAGCTGCAGATGATCCGGATCAACATGTCAGCAACGCTGCAAAGGTCCTGATCAGCCGGCTCGGCCTGGAGTACACTCCAGGCCCAGTCCGTGCCAATTCTGCCAGTGAGCCAAATGCTGAATAGATTGGTCGCACTGATTGTTAGCCTTGGCTTGCCCTGCCCGTCTGGGCTGGGGACAAAAGTGGACCCCCTTTTATCGACAAAACCTATGAAGGTCGCGTCACCCTCGAAGTTATGGCCCCCCAGAGCGAAACAGCAATCAGCCGGAAAGCTGGAGCTGCGATAATCACCCTGTCGTCAAACGATCAGGGTTCGATCAAGGTGCTTGGTATTGCGAGCATCGGTGGGCAACAGGCGCTCAAATTCGAGAACATACTGATGCCGATGGGCGATGTTTCCTGGAGCGACGGCGACATGACCATTGCTCTGACGGGTGAGATCGAGATGTTGAAACCGACGGCAGACCATGTGGTCACAGCGGCGGGTAAGGTGTCCGACGAAGCCATGATATTGCACTTGCGTAACGCCCGCGTGAATTGGGACGGCACAGATGGAGATACCGAGCTTGATCTTGCTTTCTCCTTTGATCTGAAGGCCAAGGGCAAACCAGACAATGGTCGCCGTGCATCCGCTAGCAATTGTCAGGTTGTGGTGTGGCAGCCAAGACCGATTGCCAATCCTTTTGGCAGCTCGATGTCGACCGTGATGGTGCCCGTATGCATGCCAGGCCGGTGAACCCTGGCTCTAGTGTCTCACAACTCCTGTCCGGATTTGGCATGACTAGAACCAAGTTTTGCTCACGGCGCGCTGCTCGCAAAGGCTGGATAACTGTTTGCGCGGCATAGCCAAGATATCGTCTGCAGCGGACCTCATATCTCAACAAAGCGGGATAAAGGGGATGAAAATGCGATGGCTAGCCGGTGGAGTTCTGATTATACTGGTCGCTGTTATATCAGTTGGCGGCTACTTCTACTGGTTTTTGAACCTCCTCGCGCCATCGGGGCGCTGACGCAGGATCTAATTGCTCATTTTGATCCTGACACGCGCAGTCCAGACCTTACTGATACTATCGCTGCCTATGTCGATCCTGACCTGAGCATTTCCGACCAGCAACGCCTTTTCCGTGCCAATGGCTTTGATTGCTTCATAAGCGGAGTTCCGAGGACGGATAGCCAGTACCTGACGTGTCGCAGGCCCATAGAAGCTCAGCGCAATTGCGAGCAGTTTTTCTACTACATCTATAAAAACGCTGCAGGCGAGAACGTGAAAACTCTGGCAACGGTCGTTTGTCGGGGCCGTGACAGTTTTCTTGGCCGATGCATCTATGAGCCGTTTCGGCAAGACGAACTGATCGAACGTTTTCCGCACGATGGTTGAGAGGCGCTTGGCCCATTTATCCTCGAATGTACGGATACCTGAAGACACAAGTCCCTCTTGCCCGCCTCGCCGGCACGGCCGCGTCGACTATGGCACAGGACAGCACCCAGACGTTGCGGCAAGCCCTTGGCAACATGCCTTAAATGCTGTTGTCCAACCTTGATCCAATGCAGGTTTTCTTCCTCGATATGTACGCCTGGAGTGGCCTGGGAGATAGAACTCCGAATCAGAATTCAATAATGCGCCTCAACATCGCTCGCGATATTGCGGCGCTCGATGGTTCGGGCAGCACCGTAGGCGTGGAAGAAGCCAGCATCGTGCAGGCGATGGTCATCTCCCCCATATTTGGTCTGGAAGCGCTTGATCCGGCTTCGATACTCGGGGTGAAGCGCATAGATGAAGCGCGGGCTAATCTGGAGGCTGCAGCGCAACCAAACGCCGAAGGCATACCGCCTTTTTCGGCGGCATCATCTCCGGCATTCAGATGAACAATCGTCCCGGTGTTGCGGTGTATCTCTCATATGCTGACTACCAGAGCGCTGATCAGCGCTGCCATTCTACTTGAGGCTCGGTGGACTGAAAACATGAAAACCACAGCCAAAATCTCGGGGCACTCCGACGCCTATGCCGGTGGCTATTGCGCCGCGGTCGTTACTTTTGCCGGGGCGGAGGGGGAGCAGGCCAACCCTGTGCTGCGCGAAATGCTCGACGCCTTCATGGAAGGGCAGTTCAATCTCTTGCAGATTGGGATGTCCGCCCCCAATAGGCGCTGCCACCACGGTCAGCTTTGAACCGAAAGCAGGCAAGTGCTGGAAACAGGCTGGCCCGATGCCATGAAGAGCGGCCTGCGCCTCACCTAATGACTTGGTGCGAGCATCGACGCGAACACATCTGACAATGGTTCGGGAACCGCCCCCTTAGCCCATATCACTTTATGGACGCGTCCGTGCTCGGTCCGCTCGATGCCGCAATAGGGGGCGGCAATATCTGCACTAAGCATCTCGTTAAATCCGACCCGATCCAGCATGGCGTGCCATTGGGACACGGTGTGGCGACTGTGAACGCTGCGCGTAAACTCCATCTCTGCGCCCAGCCTTTGCACGTAAAAGTTTGTTGCGCCATCCTGACTCGCTGCCACACCGCTCCGTATGCCGTCAGCCGTGACACAATAAGCATCAAGTTCACGCACGTAGCGGCCATCGCTCATCACAGGCGAGGTCAGCACACCGCCTATGCCGATCACCATAGCTGCAAAACGCAGGCCTTTCGGGAGCTTTACATATGCTGCACTGAATGACAGGGGCATGATCTCAACCTTTCAACGCGTTCAGCAATAGGACGGTCAGCGGCAGCAAAACCTTTGCTCGAAAACGGTCCACAGGCCGCTTCACAATTCCCCAAAGCAAGACCAAGGTTCGTCGCCCGCCACGCGTCCAATCCTCAACAGCAGGAGATTGCGATGAAGGCATTGGTGATTATATCGGCACTTGCAGCCGCAACGACAGGCGCTCTGGCCCAAACCACCGCCACCGAATCCAGAAAAGTGTTGGTCGATCCCGATTTCGGACTGACGTTCGAGACGCCGGCCGGCTTCGAGGCAAACATGGTGGGCCAGACGCCGGAAGGCCAGGTATTGCTCACCGTCGCGACGACCAATCCAGCCCTTCCCGCATCTGACCCCGGCGGCAAGCTGTGCGACATCACCTTTCAATACCATCCAACCTTTGGTCAGGGCGATCAGGACTGGGTCAATTCGCTCGCCGACAATACCGGCTTCTATGAGAAAATGGCGCAAGCGGTGCCTGTGCCGGGTACGCTGGATAGCAGTAAGCACTTTTCCCATCGCGGCGCGTCGGCGCACCAGTTTTACGGCCAGCATGAATTGGGCGGCGCGTTCACGGTGGCCGCAATCCCCACCCCAGAAGGGTTTGCTCTGGTCAGTTGCATCAGTACACAGTCAGACGCGGACTGGGATGCAGTTACGCCGGTCATCGAGGCGATCACCGTGCCGGGCCAGCTACGCCGCCATCTCGTTGCAGTCGGAGGATGTGGCGCAGACCTGGCTGCGCTTGATGCCTTAATCCCCCACGCGGGGCGCGGTACGCTAGACGCAAAAACTATTGCGTTATTGGACGCGGAGCGCGCCAAGATCGTCACCATTTGCGATGGTTTGCATGCTGAGGCCGTCATGGACCAGGCAATCGCCAGAACGGGCCATGATGGCAGTTATCGTGCACTGCGCTATGATGCGCTTGCACGAATCGGTTCCGATCTTCTGACCGAGGAACAGCACAAGGCGCTGGATGGCGGGCGTCAACAGGTGGTCGAGACCAGCGACGAGGCTTCCGGCGATCGCTACGTGAAATACATGCATTTCATTGTCGGCTTGCGCAGCCTCTGAATGAAGATCGGCCATGTTCGGCACGCTTGTTACAGTTGGATCCGTTCGGATTTATCATCGCCCTGGCGTGGCTTGCTATTGCCGCGATCATGTCGGTTATCCCGGCAAGCCGGGCAAAGGGGGGCTGTCACGCGCGGCGTGCTGCTATCGCTGTTCTGATCTCTGTCGCCGCGTTCAGTTTCGCGCGTACCCAGGTCTATCGCGATCTTGGCTTTTCCAGCTGGAACGATATGATTGAGAGCTTCCGTGCCGACGATCCAACGCGCTGATTTCTTAGAAAGAGTTTTTCATGTCCCGCTTTACCCAACCCCTGATCGCGCTTGCCCTTGGCATCATTCCGTTCTTCCTTTTCCTCGGCACCACCGAGATGGTGCGGGTCAATGGCGAGATCGTTTCCGATAACCGGTTCAACCTGGGCGGCCTCATCATGGCCGTGATCGGCATTTTCATCGCGTTTGGCGTGCTGCGCCCTTCGGCGCCGAAAGACATAGCGCGAAAGCTCGTCGCCGCCATCGCCGCTTTGACCTGCCTCGTGCAGCTAGCCAATTCGCTTGATGTGATCCGGATCGAGCCTCTGGACTGGATCATGCCGGACCGCAATCTGCCGGCACTGCAATATTCGGGGCTGTCGGACAACGACTACATCTATCTGTCTGTTAAAACGCCCGACGCTTATCGTCGCGCGCTGACCCGAAAGAAGGGCGATATTGTAGGTGACGCTAGGGTGCATCAGGCCTATGCCGACCTCTGCCATGGCAGCCGCTATCGGATTGACTTGGCGCGCGCCGAACAGCTGCCTGACTATTTTGATCAGTCAGAACGGGCGGAAATCGAAGCCGAGGCACTGGCCAGGCTTGGCGCGGCCACGGTCGAGTGTTCGATGTCTCGCTCCAGCCAAATGATGGGCAAGGCTGTCGACACTCTTCGTCGCGATATGGACCTTTTTGACAGGCTGGAAGCGGAGTATCGCGCTACCGCCGAATAGGCCTGGTCACCAGATGTCACGTTTGAGCACGACAATCGGGTTGTCTTCGCCATCAAACGTGGCATCGACTGCGAAATAGACGATCTCGAACTTGCCGTTCTTG
Source organism: Brucella sp. BE17 (assembly GCF_039545455.1). Taxonomy (NCBI): domain Bacteria; kingdom Pseudomonadati; phylum Pseudomonadota; class Alphaproteobacteria; order Hyphomicrobiales; family Brucellaceae; genus Brucella; species Brucella sp. BE17. The sequence continues at coordinate 32,507 of NZ_CP154468.1, forward strand.
AATGTCCAGTGCGTCTCGGTATGGGCGTCTTGCAGCTCACGCCAGTTATTGCGCTCGACCATGGTGCGGCTGGATGGGTCGTACTGCCCATTGGCTATTTCCCGCCGATACGGCGTCTCATAGATCACTACTTTTTCAACAGTGGCGTCTGAGCCCTCGCCGGTATAGGTGAGGTCAAACTTGGGTGTGGGAAAGACGATTTCAGACACAGTGCCACGCTGGTCAGAAAGTAGATAGACTGCCGTCTGGCTATAGGCACTAAACTGGCAGGGGAACTCGACAATCAGCGCCTGACGCGCTGCCGTATCTTCGCCAACCTGCAACTCGTAGCTCGCGGGCTCCATTTCCGTTTCTTCCGGGGTAACGCAGAGTGCAGGAAGATTGGCAGCGTGATAATCGAGCGCCCTCCTGATGGCTTCCGCTTGCCAGTTTGATTCCTCCGCCGCTGCTGGTAGCGCCAGCAAGAACACGCTGCTAATCATGATAAAGCGAGAGCGCATTTCAGTCTCCATATCTGGTTTATCGGTGGGACGCCTGAAATGGTCATGACCTTGGTCGACCAAAAAAGATAGCTGGCCGACCAAGGTGGACGCTTTTTGTTTCGTCACATGGATACTGAAGGCTTCGGCCTCTATCGAGGAGATCAACATGTTCCGTAAGATGTTCGCAGCCGCAGCCTTGCTGGTGCTTTTTTCCGTTCCCAACGCTCTCGCTCAAGAGACGAGGGATTATCTTGGCGTACCAGGTCCAATAAAGGTCGGTGGCACAGACTACTTTTTGTCGTGGTCTTCGAATCCGCAGGAAGGCTATTTCAAACAGGAGTACTTGCCTGAAGGCGCCGTAGCCAAAAGCTATGACAGCATGGTCATGGTGGAGTTTTTGGCGACTGACGCGCCGCTCACCGACGTTGTTTCTGCCCAGATGTCGACAATCCAGCAGCGTAAAGCGACAGATCCGGTCGCCAATATGGCCGTTTTCAACAATGCGGATACCGGCGAAATCCTACTGGATTTTCTGCTTTCAGCCAAAGATAAAAATGGCGAATATATTCTCGAATGGAATGGCTACCGCTACGTCGAAAGCAAGTTCAAAGGCCAGAGAGGTTCGATGCTGTTGGCCATCAGCGAGCGCGCCTATGGCGATAAGAATTCGGAGACCTTTCTTAAAAAACTTCGGGAATTCAAGGCCCAGCGCACCTTGGATCTGACCCGTGCTGATCTGCCAAAACCCGACTAACCATCATCCACTGTTGTTGAGGGTTTGATTATGAGATTATCATTTCCCCGTGCTCCACTGTGCCCGGTTGCTCTTGCTGCCTTTTCCGCTGCTGCCGGTGGCAATCTCTGAATGGGGCGTCTCGCAGCGCCCGCTTTTGCAGGCAGTCCGAGCGATTTTATAGACGCGCTTGGACAGCGCAGATACAGGCACAATCGTGACGGAAGGCAACAAGTCGGCCTGTGACGCGCGCCACCCGAAAAGCCGACAGTCCCGGCGAGATGCTCTGGCGGGTTGGGATCACCGGGTCGGTTTGCCCGGATACCGTCGATTTTTGAACGTGGCATTTGCGACTTTGCCTGATCTTGAGGCGGATATTGAAGACAACCGGGTACGTACGGAGGCCGCGGTCTATGAAGACGTCGCGAAATATGAAGCCGCCTGTGGCAGTTTACGCACCGCGCTGAACAAGAACGCCATCATCGATATCGAGGCCCCATCCGCTATCTGCTGCGCAATGCCAATGATGTCGGAATTTCTGTCGCCGAGTCTCCCGACGCTGCGGCAAATGAAGACAGCGAGGTAGTTCCGCTGATCGCCTTAGCCGCGTCCAGATTGCCCCGGTTGTCCGAGGTAAAAGACGTACTGGCGACCCATTCTAGAACACCTCTGCCGAGAGCCGACGTCGCGTGGGCCACAGCGGCCTCGCGTGTCGTTTCGGAAAGCCGTGCGTCGAGCGCTTCGAAGAAATCCGCCTCCACTAGGTCACGGTCGATTTGAGGTTTTCGCCGTTGCCAACGACGACCTCCACGGCGCGCAATTTTGTGCTCAACACGCGCGTCGTGTCGTCCTGTGCCAGCCCTAAGCCTGAAATGAGCAGGGTGCTGCCCACCATCACAATCTGCGCGACACGAAGGTGGAGGTGTCCGATCATCATCATCTCCAAGGGTTGTTGGAACTCTTCATCTGCATATCAGACGAAGCGGACGGCCCCGACCTTGGGACAAGCCGACGATAAGTATTCATCACCGCATCATTGGGCGCCGTCGAGAAGCTAAAGAGAGGGATAGTAGCCATCATTCCATGGGCATAGCGGGCACGTCCCGGCATCAAAATGCTGAGCGCGCGCTGCATGAGTCCCAGCCATGGGGCATAGTGAGGCTCACATTCGCTGATAAGGAGCACAATCCGGCCCTTGTTCGACCGCTCGGAGACTTTGCTCCAGGGCGCCTCGACCTGATAGCCCACGGATTGGAACTGGACATGCGTATCGCTGAATCCAATCGCAACATTCCAGTATTCAACACAGATGACGAGTGCCAAAAGGCCTGGCAGAGCGAAAATGAACAATGGCCACCACGGCAGCCCTGCCTGAACAAATGTCGGCGTCGTGACTACCGCCAGGAGGATGATCAAGAGCGGAAATACGAAGGCCACAAGCCGGCGTTTGAGAGGCAGAAAATACATGATCATGTGATGGTTTCTTTCATGGCCAATTCGGGGTTCCAGACTGTCCGTCCGGGGGCAGCAAGGTCAGTTGCTCTCGCATCGCGAGAAACCGCGTGACGGTTTCGGCATCGGCCCTCGCCTCATATTCTTCCAGAAACGCATCAATTTGGTCCCTGTGCATCTTATGACTGACCCAATTGTCCTCGGGCGGCATAATCGACCACTGTGTCTCGATATTGCGGGCTGCGGCTTGCCACACTGCATCGGAGGTCTCGTGCACCAAGGTCACATTGGCTTTGTTGCCCTCGACATAAGCGAGCATGACTCGATCGCCCGGGACCGCTCTCGCACCATTCAGAAGATATGGCCCCAGCAGCCCGACATTACGCTGCACATAGCTTTTCCACGAGCTGCCGTCGTTCTCTTCGACGCGCAGATCATACCTTATATTTTCGCCCAGTTGCGTAGCGCGACCGAGGTTGAAAACGTGAAAAGGCGTGACGCGCTCTATAACGGCCGTTCGATGCACTCCTGCGGTTCGCAGATAGGCGGCGTTGATATGGGGCAGCGCGACCGCTGCAACACCAGACGTGGCGAAGGCTGTAAGGACAAACAGGCTCGCCAACCGCTTTTTATTGTGACGCTGCGTCGTCCAGTAAACGAGGCGAAACAGGGCACAGACGACGATTGCCGTCACGTAGAAGTTCCAGCTAAGAAAACCAAGCATCCCAGAAAGCATCGCCGACATAGTTAGTCGATGCCCCGACGCTTCTTCATCAACTTAGCTTCTTCCTGACCTAACGCGAAAGCCTTTTGACCAATCCAGCGATTAGCGCTTTCCTTGCCATCCCGGCGGGCGCGCCTGTTATACTCTGGGACCAGAGCCTGTATCGCAGCACGCACCCTGGCCTTGGCTGCATCGTCCAGTTCGACTTGGGCGGGCGCTGCCTTCGGGGTCCTTGAGCTGCCTGCATTTTCGCGGTCACGCTGATACTGATCATTGGGAAAGAGGTAACCGGGACTGGCCGTCGTGACGGGCGGCACGAATATATCTTGCGCAAAGACGGGGCTTTGCACGCTAACGATGGCAAGCACAATAGCGATATGTTTAAGCATGGTGTCGGTCTCCGTGATTTCAGATAAGACGCATCGGGTTTTGAAAACCTTGGTATGACACCGCCCAAGATTTTCATGATACCCAACGTCAAATCTCACAAGACACCAACTGGCCCGACATTGCAAAGATGCATGTCAATCAGCATCCAAACGGGCCCCTTTATCGGCGTCCCAAAAGTACCCCCTCCTTTTAGTTGCAACGGTTAGCGCACGGGGCCCTGGAGCTCTCAATTTAGCGCAGGGGCTGCGCGTGCGGATCGTTATCGTTCTTCGGCCTTAGCTTTGAGTTCGATTTTTGAAGCACCACGATTCATTTCCAGTTTCAATGATCTCGTCATAAGCGCTGCGCATGCCGTAATGCTTCAGCGTCCTCATCATGTCGAAGATTTGGGATCGTTCCATATCAGCTTGACCTTCTGAGGCTGTCGTACGCGCACAATCGGCTAGAGGCTCATGGGAAAGGCGAAGCGCATCGGGGATGGAAAGGATGGCGGTTGGCTGTGGGTCACGCTTGAGAGCCAGAATGTTGATTGCGGAGAATACGCCCTAATCAAGCGCCTCCTGGCAGGCCACCTCGACTGCAGGAAGACCGTCAATGCCGACACATTCGAGGATCGACACCATCTGCCTGTCCTCGTCATGCATGGCCTTGAGCTTGCGGCGCACATTTTCCATGGAAGCTGGTAAAACCCAGTCATGGAATGGCGCTCCATCCCTTAGGGTCAGGACCTATTAAATAACTTGCACCTCTGCGGAGGCTTTGATTCATTTGGATCGAAAGGAGTTCCGCGATGAGTGAGTTACTGTTGTTTTCAGAGGTGCAGATGCGCGGCATCGAACCGTATTTTCCGCTGTCGCACGGCATTCCGCGCGTTGATGACCGTCTAATTTTGAGTGGCATCATCTTTGTTTTGCGCAATGGGCTGCGTTGGCGTGACGCACCGAGAGAATACGGTCCACACAAGACGATCTATAACCGTTTCATCCGGTGGAGTAGGCTGGGCGTGTTCAACCGCATTCTTGCCGAACTGACCGCCAAACGCGGTAAGCTCGAACAACTGATGATCGACGCCACCCACTTGAAAGCCCACCGTACCGCAGCCAGTCTGCTAAAAAAGGGGATGTTCCCAGACGTATTGGGCGGACCAAAGGCGGGCTGAACTCTAAGCTGCATGCCGTCTGCGATGATCACGGTCGACCACTCATCCTGCTTCTGAGCGAAGGGCAGATGAGCGATTATAAAGGAGCGGCAAAGATGCTTCCCGCGTTTCCCAAGGCCAAATCCTTGTTGGCTGACAAGGGGTATGACGCCGACTGGTTTCGAGACGCCTTGGCAGCCCGTAAGATTACCGCGTGCATTCCATCTCGGGCAAACCGCAAACTCGCCATCCCGTATGACCCGGTGCTCTATAAAAAGCGCCACAAAATCGAAAACATGTTCGGCAAGCTTAAGGACTGGAGGAGAATTCATACACGATACGACCCATGCGCCCACGCATTCTTCTCAAGCATATGCTTCGCTGCAGCCGTGATCTTCTGGCTTGGATTTAACGAGTCCTGACCCTAGCGCCCCCGGCTTGCGTGCCAGGACCGGAACATAATGCCATGGATTATAGATCGTCTCGCCACGGCCAAAGCGGCGTTCATGCCGCCCGATCTAGATCCCATTTTGCCGGATGACAATGCGATCGGCATAGGCATGAATCTCGGCAGGACGACCGACCGCGCTCGACATTACCGAATATTTGTTATTGTCGAAACGCACGAGGCAGATCTTGTCGGTAGAGGCCTGTATAGCGTGGAATCCATCGAACTTGACGGGATATCCGACCAGAGGGGGCTTCTCCGTTTCGAACACATCCCAGATCGTGCGCTCCTTCTGATCGACATGCTTATGAACGCGCGCGTAGCTGATGCATTTGTCCAGCAGCCAGCCGTTTAGCTCATCGTAGGATTTAAAGCGCAGGCGCGGCGTGACGAAGCGCTCCCGCACCAGATTAACCTGGTTCTCGACCTGGCCTTTCTCCCAGCCGGACGCAGGCGTGCAAGCCACAGGCTCGGCCAGGTAATGGCTGCACATCTGCTGAAAGCGACGGTTGTATCGTCGTTCCTTGCCGACAAAGACCGTTTCCACCGTAGTCTTCATATTGTCGTAGATACCGCGTGTGCACGCCCCGCCGAAGAAGGCAAAAGCCCGATCATGTGCATCAAAAACCATTTCCTGTGTCTCGCGCGGGTAGGCTCTGACATACATCATCGGGCTGTGGTAGAGCCGAACATGCGCAACTTTCACCTTTGTCGTCACACCGTTCAGCACGACAATCTCGTGGCTCCAGTCGAACTGGTAGGCTTCGCCCGGTGCGAGTAGAGGGGTGGGTAGGCTTCCGCTGTGACGGATCCGCGCTGCTTCGCCCAGGTGAGGGCGGAGCGCCGGACCGTGTCGTAACCACCATCGTAGCCCAGATCGCGCAAATCCTCGAATATCCGGATCAGCGTCAACCGTTAACGCGACGGCTTGGCTTCATTGGTCAGCAGCATTCCATCGAGATGATCCGGCCAGGGACCGAGCTTTGGTTGAGATTGACGGGACCGCTCGTATTTAAACTCCGTCTCTTCACTGCCCAGAACCTTCCGCACAACTTTCCCCGATATGCCAACTCACGGCAGATCGCTTTGATCGATTTACCTTGCACCCGCGCAAGCCGACGTATCCTTGAAATCGTATCCACTACAAACATCCAAATAGATAACCTCCGATTGAAAACCGAAGGTCATGTTACCCGCTAATAAGGGGGCACGTCTGGATGTAGATACCCCTATCAAGGGGGCCTTATTCCACGCCGAATGACAATCGGCCAGGTCTCAAACGATACAACGTAGAGAGAGCGCAAACCGGCGGGGGAAACTCGTCACGCTGCTCCATTTCATAGATAGTGCTGTCAGCCATCGGCACCATTTCGCGCAACTGCTGCCACCGGATTGTTCTCCGAATTTGCGTAGTTTCGAACTTTGCCATGCTCAATCTCCTGCATTGCTGAGGAGATTGAGCATGATAGATGCTGATACTGGAAGCCCCTTCGGAATTCCGTGCGGTATTTTCGGGCTATAGCGTACACCTCGGCAGGTTCTTCTTGTTTGCTAGTTGCAGCATATGGGAAGACAGGCGCTGATGGATAAGGCGAAGGCATGGCATCTATCCTTCTCCGAAAGGGCATGCTCGGCAATGCTGACGCCGTTCGCAGGTCGCGCAGGCTTGCCGGCTGATCGACCAGTGCCGTACCGGCAAGCCTACCGGCATCAGGCGATTTCGAGCGACGCCTGCTGCGCGCGCTCTTCGGGGTCGAACATCGGAGTGCCGCCGAGCGCATCCGTCACCGACACTTCATCTTGGAGCACATCCCAATGCTCGGCGAGTTGGCCGTTCTTGACCCGGAAAAGATCGACAACGACCTGCGGCGCCTCCGCCCACCCTCGGATGCGACCATGTATCGCGACAAAGTCGCCTTCGGCAACGACGAGGCCGGGCTCGTAGTAGACGTCCAACGATAGGCCGCCGACGAGCGACTTCAGGGCGTCACGACCCTGCGGTATGTTTGGATTATGCTGCACATAGTCGGGTGCATAGAACCTCTCAACGGCTGCGGCGTCGCGACGCTGAAACAGCGCGGTCATCGCCTCCAGCACTAGCGCCTTGTTGCGCTCTGGTCGTGCGTCGGACAGGTCGGCGGCGGGATTGGTCACGACGATCTGGCCGGTCATTCGAAGGAGTTCGCCATCGGCGAGGGTTACGAACGAGTGCACGATGCCGCGATCATAGTTCTGTACGTTGGTGACGGTCGCTCCGCTTTCCTCCTTCCAGCTCACGGCGAAGATGCTGTTGCCGAGCGGAAACACCTCGATCGCAACCGTTTCGCTATGCGCGAACGGTCCCTCTGCGATCACAAACGACATTTCGGTAAGCGAACGAAGTGTCAAGCTGGCTTTGAAGTTCGGATAGGTGACGTCCATTTCCTGTCCGACGGGATATCTATCAATCGACATTATATTGCTCCTTAGTCTGTTGGAGTGGGACGTCGGGATCATGACGAGATCCGCTCGCCGGAGTTCGCACGGTGTTCCCGTCGTCCGCTTTGGATCAGCTTTCCGCCGATACCGGCATGTTGAGAAGCTGCTGCTCCCAGAGGTACGCGATGCCGCTGCCGGCGCAGTGATCCTTAAAGATGTCCATTAGGACGTCGGCTGTCTCCATGCGCGCCCAGTCCCGCTGCCACTCGCCCGCCAGCGCCACCCAGGTCATCACGTTTGCGCCGGCCGCGATCATGCGGTGGATCGCCACCTCATGCGCCTCGGTCGATACGCCACCGCATGCGTCGGTGATGACCGTGACATCCCAGCCTTCGCCGAGCGCCTGGATCGCGGGCATTGCCACGCAAATCTCGGTCCACAGACCGGCGATGATAAGCTGTTTGCGGCCGGTTGCCTTGACCGCCTCCACGGTCGGCTTGTCTTCCCAGGTGTTGATGAATGTTCGGTCATAGATTTCCTGACCCGGGAATACATCGGTGACCTGTTTGAAGATATCCCCGCCGCGCGCGCCGAGCACGCTGGTCAGGATCGTTGGCACGTTGAAGCCCTTGGCGAGCTTGGCCAGCCCAGTGGTATTGTTAACGACGGTCTGAGGATCGTGGCTGTTCACGTTAGTGAGCTGGTAGGGCTGATGATCGATCAGGACGAGGACGGAGTCCTCAGGGCGAAGGAGCGACGAGAGGCCGTTACGAAGGGTCATGGTTATCCTTTCGGAAGTAGGTAGGAGCTAAGATGTTGAGGGCCCGCCTCGCTGACGATGCCCGGATGCACATTGCCAGCGCGTCTGGTGCTACGGTAGCGATGGAAACTGTCATACAGTGTCGCAGGAACTGGAACGCTAAATTTAGCTTGAAGCGCTACTTGCTTTCGCTCGAGTCATGATGTCGGCGGCCTGACGGCCACTACGCGCTGCGTATAAGATTGATCGCAAGGCGGCGACTGGCGCCGCTTGAGCAGGTTCTGCCTGTCCGTAATTTGCCGATCGCCGCACTGTTTGGTTCGCGCTGACGCTCTCCGCTCCCGGTATCAACGCGGCGAGCATTGCCGCGGCGGGGAGGGCAAGCTGGCTTAATCCGGCGCTCGCGCGCTGTGGGAAGGCGTCAGCTAACGCCTATTGACCGGATGAGAGCCGCGTCACGAAATCGATTGCGTCAGATACGGCGATGATTTAGGTCGATCGTGCGTCGGCAAAGGGGTAAATCAGCGTGCCTGACGCCAGGTCCAGCGGGGCCAATACGACTTGTCGCTCACCACTGCGGAACTGGTTGACGTCGTGTCCCTTGATGCCTTCAAATTGCACCTGCACCACGCGCGGGTGGGTCCATTCGCCTCGCGTCCCGAAGGCGATTCTGCCCATCACCGTCGAGAACCCCGTATTGCGGGTGAAATCGGAGAGCTTGCTGTCGTCGAGGCTTCCGGTGCGCTCGATTGCCTCGGCGACGACCTGCAACTGAGCATAGGCGAGCGGCGCCATATAATGACCTAGCGGATCGATATCCGTTCCTGCCGTGCGCTGGCGGTACTCTTCCAAAAGCTCGGATACGCCCTTGAAGGCCAGCGCTGGTGCCGGAACCCAATATTCGTAATTCAAAATACCGTTGAGGAGAGGACCAAGATCAGCTTTCACGTCGCCATTCTGTGGACCAATCATGCTCGCACCGACCATCTTCGGACGGAACGGATGTGTACCGATTGCGCGGATCAGATCGATCGAGTCCTGAAGATAGGTGCATAGGAAGAGGAGGTCGCATTTACTGGTAGCAACATCGTCAAGGAACGGCGTGAAGTCGGTGGTCGCGAGCGGATATGCGGCCTCGTAAATAACGTTGAAGCCGTAATTCTTGGCGTTTTCATGGGCACCCAGGACAGGATTGCGCGCAAATACCGCGTCGGCCGAGAGGATTCCGACTGTCTTGGGCGTAGGGGTCTGGCGTGCGGCGATATCGAAGAATCCCTCGGTAAGCGCGACGTTGGGTTCCGGACCGGTGGGAATCATGGCGAAGTAGTTTTCGTAGCTCAGCTCGTTGTTTGCGCCGAGCGCCATGAGCGCAACAAAAAAGCGTTGCCGCGTACTGATCTCAGGCAGCGCGGCGAGGTTGGTGTTCGTTCCGTAACCGCCAATGACAAGATCGACCTTATCCTTGTCAATGAGACGTCTGTAGAGCGCGGCGACCTGTGCCGCCTCGCCGGTGTCATCGTAGCAGATAAGCTCCACGGGGCGTCCAAGAAGGCCGCCGCGGCGGTTGATGTCGTCGCGCCAGATCTCATGCGCAAGCTTCGCCGATTTGCTGTTCCCGGAAACCGGTCCGGTCAGAGACAGGCAATAGCCGATTTTGATCGGCGACTGGTCGTATACCATTATTTAAACCTCCGGCTAATCGAGGAAAACATGAAGAGTGCGGATGAGTCCGCCCTCTATGCGAGCGACATCGAGGCCTGTCACTGCAGGAGGGCCATCGGGCGGTCCTCCAGCCCACTGAAGACGGCCAAAACCGTGGTGCCCGAGCGCGGGTCGAATGGCCCGAAAACTGAAATCGGGGGCATGTGGTCGAGCAGGTCCGTTACGGCCTGCGAGATGGCCGCATGATCCTCAACCGACTGGTCCTGCTCGTTCAGGAGCGCATCCGCTGCATAAAGCTCACGGATCGCCTCGAGCCTGCGCGCCGGGTCCCGTTCGCCAAAAACCCGCGACAGACTGGCTTGCATTATCGCATCGAAATCGGCTGCCAACTCAATCGGGGCAGCCTCGACGACTAGCGAAGCTAAGCGTGTCACGATGCCATCGATTTGCGACTTTGCCGCTGTGATGGCCGCTTCTCGCGCCTGCGGACCATATCCAATCCGCTCGGCATGAGCGAACACCACCTCGGTGATGCCGATGAAACTGAGAAGCTGCCGTAGGTAAGGCTTTTGAAAGTCGATCGACTTGTTTGGTCCTTCCGTATAGACGCCGCCGCGGGCTTCGATCGCGATCACGCGCTTACCGATGAGCAAGCCCTTTGGGCCATCCTCGTCATAGACGAATGTCACGCTCGGCCGTATCACATGGTCGAACCAGACGCGGAGCGGCGTGGGAAGGCTCCAATTGTACATTGGTACGCCGAAGACGATCACGTCGGCGACACGCAGCTCTTCGATCAGCTCATCCGATAGCGCCTGCGTGGCCAGCTCATCCGGAGTGTTCGCGATCGCCCTGACACCGGCGGCTGTGGCGGGGGTTAAGTGGGGAATCGGCCCATAGCTTAGGTTACGGTGGACGATGTTACTGTCGGGTTCGGCTTCCAACAGCCGGTGAACATCGTGATCAACTAGGTTCCGAGATATCGATGCGTCCCCCGAGACGCTGCTGTTGACGACGAGAATCTGACACACATAACACTCCCGTTGCTTTTCAAGCTGAACGGATAGCATTGCTAAATGTGCGGCAGTAGTGCCGCAGGGTGATAAGCTGTGTCGCAGAAAGCGGAACGGCCGCTTGAATCACCGTCTTGGTTCAGCGAAGAGCAGGTAGGAGTCGAGCGGAGGACTCTCAGTCCCGCGCAGTGCCTGCAACGTCCTGACTTTTTCCGAAACATTCGATCAACATCTCGGCGAGGATTCTCATCTTTCGAGCGGGATGCGGGCCTGGTGGCCGCACGACAAACATGCCCGCCTCGCGTACTGGGTAGCCCTCCATAACCGGCCGGAGCTTGCCCGAGGCAATATGATCTTGGACGAGGCCTTCGGGGAGCATCGCGATACCAAGGCCCGTCACCGCAGCAGAGACCAGTGCTGTGCCGTTGTCGGCCTTGAACCTCCCCTGCGGACGCGTGGTAATGATCTTCTCCCCGTCCATGAATTGCCAAGATTCAGTGCCTTGTAACAGTGCCTGATGCCCGAGAATTTCGTCCGGACTTTGGGGCGCTCCGTGAGCATCGATATATTCCGGACTAGCGACCAACTTGCCATAGATCGGTCCCACGCGCCTGCTGATCAAGTTGGAATCTTGAAGATAACCCAGCCGGATCGCACAGTCGTAGCCTTCTGAAATGATATCAACCACGCGATCAGTGTAGCAGGTTTGAATGTAAAGATGGGGATGGCGCCGCCCCAGCTCCGCAAATACTGGCGCAAGATGAGTCGGACCGAAGGAGAGCGGAGCGGCAATCCGCAGACGGCCGCGCAGTTCGCCGGCTGGTAAAATCGTTTCTCTCGCCGTGTCGATCTCGGCGGTGACTTTGGCCGCATGATCTCGAAACGTCGCACCTGCTTCCGTTAGGGCAGCGCCTCGAGTTGATCGCGCGAGCAGTTGGACTCCGAGCTCTGCTTCGAGCCGCGCCAAGCGCCGACTGACGATCGATTTGGAAACGCCCAACCTCAGCGCACCTGCTGTGACGCCTCCAGCGTCAGCGACTTCGACGAAAGTGCGTAGTTCCTCGATATCCAAATCAGCGTTCCATCTTCCGCAACATACCTTCCACACATGAGGACTACCTTAACTCCTATAGGAACGGCAATAGCCGTGTCTGTGTCGGGTTCGTTTTGCTGCGCGTGTGGGGCCCAAAGGGCAAGGGAAGGCTCATCGCCTAATATGATCCATGACTTGCACGATCTTTCATAGCCAAGGAACTCGTCGCCGAAGCCGCATATGTTTTCAACATCGGCCGCCGCGAAGGCGAGCTCGATCAGGCCACCAAGGAGATTGAGCGAAACCTCACGCCGATTCACGGTGACGTCGCCAGCGTCAAACACCTCGACAGGGTCTTCAACTTCAACAACCGCGGCGGGGTCACGCGCCCGCTAACGTCAGCCTGGATAGCGGTGATGTCCGCGATCGATCAGGCACCCTCAAGTTCTTTCGCCAGCAGTTCACCGGAAAACCGGGCTACGGCTGCCAGCCTCTCTGGGTCGATGCCGGCATATGCCGCAGCCGAGAAGCCGCGCAACGTGGTCACGACAAAGTCCGTCAGCCTGTCGGCATCATTGGGGAGTCGGTCAGAGATTGCAGAGCGGAGCGCGCGAATCATGTGCTGGCCGATCCACAGCGCGGCTGCCCGGGCGTCGGGATCTGCAGCCCGCGCACCTTCGGTGACAAGGCAACCGGGACAGGACGTGTCGCGGCTGTACTGTTGGGCAGCCACAGAAAAGAGTTGCGCGATGGCCTGCGCGAGAGACCTGTCCTCGGTGAAGATATCCGATAGCGGCAGCGCCTCTTCAGCGACATAGCGCTGGAGCGTGCGTTCGAAGAGGCCGAGCTTGCTTCCATAGGCGGCGTAAAGGCTCGGCGGGTTGATATCGAGCGCCTCGGTCAATGCGGCAACGCCAACGCCGTCGAACCCATGCCTGTGAAACAGGGCCTGGGCTTTTGCCACGCCCTCTTCGCGATTGAACTCCCGTCGGGGGCGACGCTTTCTGTTAAGCTCCTGCACTGTTCTTCCTCCAATCTCTCGCGATAATAGCATTCGCTACAAAAAGTTCCAGCGGAGCCTTGCTAAGCGGTTGTAGTGATCGCTATTATGCCCCGATCGAAGCAAGGAGTACAGAGAGTGAGCACATCGGATAAAAAGATCGCGCTGGTGACAGGCGGGAGCAGCGGGATCGGTTTTGCAATCGCGCAAAAGATGGTGACGCAGGACATGCGCGTCATCATCACGGGGCGGCGGCAAGACGCGCTCGATCGTGCGGTCGCCAACGCCGGCGGCGGGGTTCACGCGCCGCTGGGGAAGATCACCGAGCAGGACTATGACCAGCAGTTCGACACGAGTGTCAAAGGCATTGTGTTTACGGTTCCCAAGGCGTGTCAAATTAGATCCAACACTCACTTTTGGAGTTCGGTGATGGATTGTGATGCGCTTTGTGACGATCAGTGGGAACGGACCAAGAGTTTCGTGCCGGGTGGCACGAAGGTCAAACGCGGTCCGCGGACCAACAACCGTTTGTTTCTGGATGCACTGTTGTGGATGGCCCGTTCAGGTGGTCGCTGGCGTGATTTGCCTGAACGACTGGGCGACTATCGTTCGGTGAAGCGGCGTTATTACCGCCGGATCGAGATGGGCGTACTCGACGAGATGCTATCGGTACTTGCCAGAGAAGCCGATCTGGAATGGCTGATGATCGACAGCACCATCGTGCGGGCACATCATCATGCCGCTGGCGCGCGCCAGTTAAAAGGGGCGGATGCCTAAGGCCTAGGTCGGTTTCGTGGCGGACTGACAACGAAAATCCATGCCGCGACGGAGGCGCTTGGCCTTTCGATCCGCCTGATTGTCAGTCCGGGACAGCGCAATGACATCGCCTTTGCCCATGATCTTGTCGACGGCTTTCAAGTCGAGGCTGTCCTTGCCGACAAGGGCTATGATGCCGAGCATCTGTGCGAAAGGATCGCCAATACAGGAACTAAAGTCGTCATCCCGCCGAAACACAATCGCAAAGTCCAGCGTCTCTACGACGCAATACTTTACCAAGAGCGCAATCACGTCGAGCGCTTCTTCAACAAACCCAAACAGTTCAAGCGTGTCGCGACACCATATGACAAGCTGCTCACAAACTTCATGGGCTTCGTCAAGCTGGCAGCTATCGCCATATGGCTCAAATAGTTAAATCGTCGCTACAGCCTAGGAACGCTGTAATTCAATTTGCGAATGAAGCTGTAATCTCAATCTCTACTTTTGCACCGCGTGCAGGGATCTGGCAGATTAGGAACGTACTTGTTGGCCGAATGTCTTTGAATATCTCCCCCAGTACCGCTGTCACGGCGTCGGCGGATTCAAGATCGGTGACATACACCCGGCTTGCTACGGCATTGGCGAGGCTTGCTCCGGCTTTCTTCAAAACGCCGTCGATATCCGCGAGAGCATTACGTGCCTGTTGCGCTGCATCGGAGGGAAAAGTGCCTGTCGATTTATCGCGGCCGGTGGTGCCTGACACATAAATCGTCGTTCCATCGATAACGGCCTTGGCGTATCCGGCAATTGCCTCCGAAGCTGCCCCTGAAAAAATTCTCTGGGCCATTTTTACGTCTCCTAATTCTCTGTGATTCGTTGTGTTTGTGAAGGAATTGCGTTGCTCCGGATGCGTCCAAATCGCTAGAAACGTGCCGGTGACAAACCTGATATTTCAATCGAGGATGGGCGGCCCTGAGCTAGTTCTGCCATCACTTTGCCAACCATGGGCCCCAGCCCAAAACCGTGTCCGCTGAACCCCGTGGCGACCAAAAGCCCGCTCACACTCTCGACGTGGCCCATAACGGGAACCACATCGGGAAGCGTGTCGATGATACCGGCCCAGACCGCTTCAATTTTAAGCTCTTCTATCGCTGGTAGGTAACGACGTATCTCGTCGTGGGCCTGTTGCACACGATAATATGCAGGCTCAACCGCCTCTTTTGTGGGCGCAATGTCAGCTATGGGTGCCGCTGAACGTATTGGACCAAGCTTTTGCAGCGGGCTGAAATAGTTTACGCGCGCAGCATCTGGATTGTTTTTGCGTGTTTCTCTGTAGTGACGGACGTATCGCCAGGAATCAAAACGAACATCATATTCCCCACCTGCCACTGAGAAGATGAATGCTCCGCGCGCATCTTGCCGAATGCCGGTGAGTGGCAGCGAGACGCAAGGATTGAGGGTGAGGCCCACAGCTGGGACCGTACGCGCTACAGTTGCTCGTATTCTTTCCTGCGGAAGATTGTATCCGCAAGCACGCAGCAACTTGCTGCTTTCAGTTCCTGCAGCACAAAGCACCTGTTGCGCACGATAAAGTTTGCGATCAATCCACACGCCATTGATATGTCCAGCCTGAAGGTCCAGTTGTGTAACACGCCCCCCAAGGATCACGGAGATTCCGCATTCGACTGCCGCTTCAAAAATGGCTCGGGTTGCGCGCCCTGGTTCGGCCCGGCCATCTGAGGCTGTAAACATCGCTCCGTGCACATCAGCTTTGTTTGAGATGAGTGGCAGTTTTTCACGCACTTGCGATTGTGTCAGCAGCACTGTGTCCAGACCGAACTCTTTGGCTTTGGACTGCCAGTCGGACTGGTTTTCAGCGTCGTTGTCGTTGGTGGCGAGCACTGCGTTGCCACCGCGAAGCCAACCGACTTTTCGACCCAGATCTAGCTCGAGCCCGTCCCATAGGTTTAAAGCTGCCATTGCGAGCGGTAACTCGCGAAAATCGCGGCCCTGCTGGCGAACAAAACCTAGATTACGGCCCGACTGTGCCGATCCCGGGGTGTCGCGTTCTACAATAAGTACACGTAATCCTGATCGCGCAGCATAGAGAGCTGTTGAACATCCCACGATACCACCACCAATAATGATCAGGTCCCATTTGTCTGAAGAATTGGCCATGCGCGCAACGATCATCTAGTGAACCTTGGATAAGAAGGAGCGCGTTCGCTCGAATGCTGGATTATTTAGTATCTCCGACGGAGTACCACATTCGACAATTTTACCAGCCTGCATAAATGCAATTCTGTTACAGACATCGCGCGCAAATGACATTTCATGCGTCACCACCATCATCGTCAGTCCCTCAGCAGCTAGCGAACGCATTACATCCAGCACTTCCCCCACCAGTTCAGGATCAAGCGCACTGGTGGGTTCATCGAAAAGCAGGACCTTGGGCTTCATCGCCAAAGCGCGGGCGATGGCAACGCGCTGCTGCTGCCCACCAGACAACATGCGGGGATAATGTTGCAATTTATCGGCGAGTCCCACGCGTGCCAATAGTTCAATAGCTTGTCTCTCGGCTTCGCGTTTTGCAATTCCCAGCACATGAATGGGTGCTTCGATGACGTTTTCGAGTGCTGTTTTATGTCCAAAGAGGTTGAAGTTTTGAAACACCATGCCGATGCGGGCACGTTGCCGGGCTATCAACTTTTCCGGAAGTTCATGCGCAAAATTGCCTTCGCGTCGGTAGCCGATCAGTTCGCCGTCAACGGTGATGCTGCCCTGTTCAATGCGTTCCAAATGGTTCACACAGCGAAGAAGCGTTGACTTTCCCGATCCGGACGGACCAATCAGGCTGATCACCTCACCAGCGGCGACTTCAAGGTTGATGTCAGTAAGGACAGTCATGCTGCCGTAATTTTTCGACACCCGGTCAAAAACAATCATGGGATCGGACATTCTATCGAGCTTTCTGACGAAATAGACGGCGCGTTGGTGTGTTATTTGTTTGCTGATTAGAGCGACCGAAATGTTGCTCAATGCGTACCTGTATGGCACTTAGGATGGTCGTTGCCGCCAGATACCAGATGCACGCCACTATCAACAAAGGAATGGTTTGAAAATTGCGGGAATAGATGGTTTGGGCCGAGTAAAGCAAGTCGGCCAAAGATATCACGCTCACCAGAGAGGATGTTTTCAGCATTCCGATCGTCTGATTTCCGGTCGGCGGGACGATAACGGGCATCGCTTGTGGTAGTATAATGCGCCACAGAGTTTTGCCGTTGGTCATACCAAGCGATTTTGCGGCTTGTTTTTGACCTGGATCGACCGACATCAAACCGCTCCGAATGATTTCGGACATGTAGGCGCCTTCGTTCAAACCCAAGCCAAGAACTGCAGCGGTTACCGGCGATATAAGTGAGTTGGTGGGAACGGAAATCCACCAGGATGTGAACGGCAGACCGATCGAGATGTCGGGAAACAGGGCGCCGAGGTTGTACCAGAAGATCAATTGAACCAGGACCGGGGTTCCACGAAAGAACCAGATATAGGCATTGGCTACTTTCGAAATGACGATGTTATTTGACATCGCCATGATGGCTAAAATGGTGCCCAGTACAACCCCGATAATCATGGTGACCACAGTCAGCCATAGCGTGAGAGAGAGCCCCCATAGAATACGCCTATCGAATAGATATTCTCCAACGATATTCCATCCAAAATTAGGATTGGCGGCAATCATCTGTACGCAATAAAGCATGAAGATAATAAGCAGCGTTGCAGCTATCCGCGTGTTCCAGGCGCTGGCCGGAACGTATGTCAGCATGGGCCGGTCAGTGGGAGGCGAGGAGGCGAGAGTTGAATCATCCGACATAGTAGCTGTCTCTCAATCGTATTCGCATTGATGCGGCCGATGAGCCCGCTCGTGAGCTGTGTCACCGGCCGAGATTGCTATTTTGAAGCAGGTACTATGGCCAAGTTTATACCTGGATCGTGTTCCATCGCCATTGGCGAGACAGTCCAATCGGCGTAGATTTTGTCGTAATCGCCGCTGGCCCTGACTTCCTTCAGCGCTGCAAGCAGCGCTTCGCCGAGATCCGTTTCATTTTTGCGAAATGCAATGCCACTTGGCATTCGTGGTAAAATGGTCATCGAAATGACTTTGACCGGGTGCGGTGCCGACTTTTGAATTTCTCCGGCAAGTGCTGCAGATGTTAAAACGAAATCGCTACGCCCGGAATAAACGGACAGCAAAGTAGCCTCGGATGTGCCGAATTCTGAGACCGTGGGTTTTTCCTTGCCCGCCGTAACGCAGGCCTCGCCAATTTCATTTGTGATCATCTCTACCCATTCGGTACCACTTTGTGCGGAACCTTTCAGTCCGCAAAGGCCAAGATGATCATTGATATCAGCGCCTTTTTGTTCAAGGACATAGGCTGAAGATGTCGTATAGCCGTAATCAACGAAACTGACGACCTTCTGACGTTCTGCATTGTCAGTAATACCTTCCATTGCGATATCCCAACGTCCGGATTGGACCCCGGGGATCAGGGAATCGAACGCCACAGACGTCACATCCATTTTCACGTTGAGACGGGCTGCGATGGCATTCCAGAGATCGACTTCAAAACCGACCATTTCGCCAGCGTCGTTCATGGATTGAAAGGGTGGATACTTCGCATCCGTAACCAGCTTAATGACACCGGCGTCGCGATATTTCTGCGGCAGACTGTCAGCCGCAGTTTGGGCATTGACATTGCCTGTGATCATGAGAAGGCTTATCGCGGCCCCGATGGTAAGCGCGATTGCCTTTTTAGAGCGCTTTGTTTTTACAACTCTCATTTTTCAGTTCCCCTTTTTGGCCGAGAGTGTGTACGAGCCACCCGGCCTCAAATGGCTCGCTTGTTTTTAGGCTTGGTTATATCGTTCTTTCTCAACCGATCACGAACGGATTTGCTATCTCCTCAGCAGTGGACAACCACACGGCCTTGGTTTGCAGGAATTCTCGAATACCTTCTATTCCGTTTTCCCGGCCTATTCCGCTCTTTTTATAACCACCAAATGGCGTGGTGTAGGACACGTCACGGTATGTGTTTACCCAAACGCTGCCTGCTTCCAGGCTTTCGGACATGAGAATGGCGCGACGCATATCCGAAGTCCAAACACCTGCGGCCAGACCGAATTCGCTGTCATTTGCAATCGCTATAGCTTCTTCTGGCTCATCGAATGGGATCGCTGCCAGAACAGGTCCAAAGACCTCTTCACGGGCAATCCGCATGTCATTGTTCACCCCAGCAAAAATGGTTGGCTCAACGAAGTAGCCTGTAGCACATTCATCCAGATCAGGGCGTTTGCCGCCGAGGATGAGCTCCGCGCCTTCCTGGCGGGCTATATCGATATAGCCCAACACTTTTTCATATTGCATGGCATTAGCGATGGGGCCGATGCGGGTATCGAGATGCTTTGGATCTCCAATGCGCGCCGTTTTGGTAAACGCCGTCAGTTTTTCCAAAAACTCATCATGGATTTTGCGCTGTAATAACAGGCGCGAACCCGCGATACAGGTCTGACCAACCGCGCCGAAAATGCCGCCAACGACTCCGCGGACAGCATTGTCGAGGTTGGCATCGTCGAAAATGATATTGGGCGATTTGCCACCCAGTTCCAGACTGACCCGCTTGATGTCCTTGGCGGCCAGCGCATAGAGATGCGCGCCGGTGCGTGTCGATCCGGTAAAACCAACGTGACGTGTGAGGGGATGCGTCACCAACGGCTCGCCGACTTCTGGTCCATAACCGGTGACGACATTGATCACGCCTGCGGGGAAGCCAGCTTTTTCGACGAGTTCCATCAATTTGATAGCGGTCGCTGACGTATACTCGGCCGGTTTCATCACCAGAGTGCAGCCAGCGGCCAGAGCGGGAGCAGCTTTGAGCGAGAACAGAAACAGCGGCGCATTCCACGGCACGATGCCGACACAGACGCCGAGAGGTTCGTGTCTGGAGAAGCTTAGAGCGTTCTTATCGCAAGGATGTACGGCACCTTCGATCTTGTCAGCTAGCCCGGCATAATAGTGATACCAGCGTGGAATATAGCGAATTTGATGGCGCATTTCGGCGAGAAGACGACCGTTGTCGCGCACTTCGATCTCAGCCAGCTCGTCGGCATTCTGTTCAATGAGGTCGGCGAAGCGCTGTATAATTCGTCCGCGTTCACTCGGATGCAATTTTCTCCACGGTCCGCTGGCAAAGGCATCATGCGCGGCCTTTATCGCTCTGTCAGCGTCTTCGGCATTGCCACGAGGCACCAGAGCCCATGGCTTTGCCGTAAACGGATCGATGGTCTCAATATATTGGCCCGATGACGGCTCTACCCATTCACCGTTGATATACATAGCAAGTTTCTGCAGGTCGTGGGTCGACATTGCCGCTCCTCTTGGCAGGCCTTGGTGCTGAAAGCACGGCGTGATTGCGCACTGCACAGGCCAGAATTTTTCATTTTGATGCATTAAAGACATCTTTACCTATGCAAAGTGATATCAGTTTAAAAGTCAATAGGGAAAAGAAAGGTTGCTCAAATTGGTTCGAAACGACGGTTAAAGTCCCGAAATAGCGGAGTTTTGCTGCCCCCAAAGGATTTTCTGACAAAAAACTATGGCGTATTTGAGTATCCGTGCTTGATTATGATATCATAATGGGTGAAGTTCACTATCACATTGGCCTGTCATATGAGTTCATATCGTGAATACTGAGCAGCATCTCTACAAAAAAATCAAAAACGAAATCGATCGCCGCGTCGAAACCGAGGAATGGCCGGCAAATTTCCAGATCCCTTCAGAAAGCGATCTGGCCGCAGAGTTCGATGCTTCACAATTGACCGTACGCCGTGCGCTACGCGAGCTGCAAACAGCGGGCGTGTTAATCCGCGTGCAGGGGAGGGGTACATTTGTGTTGGGGCCGCGGATTCAGTGCGCCGTCTTCGACCTCCCCAATATCAGCGATGAGATTGCAAGCTCTGGCGGCGCGCACAGTTGTCAGGTTCTGCTCCATACAACCTTTGCGCAGGACAATCCTGCGCGTAACTTTCTGCAATCGTCTGGAGATGCGGACGTTTATTACAGCCGGTTTCTTCATTTGGAAGACGGTACGCCCATTCAGCTTGAAGAGCGTTATGTCAACGCCGCAGAAGCTCCGGGATATCTGGACCAGACCTTTTCAGAGCAAGGTCCAGAGGCGTGGTTTCGGCGAGAAACGGTGGTCACAACCGTTGATAATGCCATTCGTGCCATTCGCGCTGAAGAGGATATACGCCAGCTTTTGCAGATCGATGCTAACCAACCTTGCCTGCTTCTGGACCGTTCGACCTGGCGCGACGGGGTCCCGGTCACGCGCAGCCGCTTTATCTATCCCGGAGACCGTTATCGGCTGCGTTCTGCGCACGATGCGCGCACCACCCGTATCGCATTCACACCCAATTTTGGCACTGTCCGCTGAATCCTAGAATGGAGTTTGAGATGAGAGATTTTATCAAAAAGCTTGAAGAGCGCGGCGATCTGCTTGTCGTTGATCGTGAGATTGATCCTGCACATGAACTTGCAGCTGTCACGCAGCTCGCACAGAAAAAATGGGCGAAGCCCGTGATGTTCACCAATGTTAAGGGCACACGGTTTCCGGTTGTCAGCAATGTCTACAGCACACGTGACAGAATTGCCGAAGTGATTGGCATTGATGCAAAGGATTTTTGCACCCAGTGGAGTCGTCTCGCATCTCTTGGAACGTCAGAGATGAAAGAGCCGTTGAAACGTGCTGATCACAGCGAACTTCCGGAATATGAAGAAGTTAAACTGTCCGATCTGCCGCTGATCACATATTCAGACCGGGACGGCGCGCCTTATTTCACCTCCGCAATGTTCATCGCCAAAGATCCCGAAACCGGCGTTGGGAATCTCTCGTACCATCGCTCGATGTTTATCAGCGATCATGAGCTGCGTTGTCGCTTAGCACCTCGCCATCATCTGACGATCTATCATGAAAAGGCTGAGAAAATGGGCAAGCCGCTTGAAGCAGCAATGCTGATCGGTACGCCGTCACATGCATTTCTGACCGCAGCAGCACCTCTGCCATATGATGTCGACGAATTGGAAGTGGCGGCAATGCTGCGTGGACGTCCGATTGCCATGCGCAAATGCAATCACATTGATCTTGAGGTTCCCGCAGAAACCGAAGTGGTTATCGAAGGCCGCTTTCTTCCCAATGAACGCCGCGCTGAAGGGCCATTTGGCGAGTTTATGGGGTATTACGTGCCCGTTGGACCTAATGCTGTTTTTGAAGTACTGGGTGTGACTGTACGTAAAGACGCGATGTTCCATTCGATTCTTTGTGGTTCGCCGGAAGAAGTGCTCACACTCGAATTATCGGTATCCGCCAATATCTATCAGCGTCTGAGTGCAGCGCTTCCCGGCATCGTCAATGTGACTTGTCAGCCTTTCGTCAATCACGCCATCATTCAGATCGAGCCGCAGTTTGAGGGGCATGCACGTCAGGTCATGCTGGCTGCTATCGGGGCCGAACCCATTTGGTCAAAGCAGATCACGGTGGTGGATACCGATGTGAACATTTACGACATGGATGATGTTCAATGGGCCATTCTAACACGGTCTCGTCCAGACAAAGATATGCTGATCATCCCGGAGACACCATCGTTCTATCGAGATGAACAAAAGGACCATTGGGGCAGGTTGCTTGTTGATGCGACCAAGCCCTGGGGACGTGAGCAGGAGTTTGAACGAAAGCGGCTGAGGCTTGGCGATAGTGTGAAGTCCAGCGACTGGTTCGAAGGAGCTTAACCGATGAGCGTTCAACGCCTGGTGATAGGAATTTCTGGTGCTTCGGGTGCAGCTTATGGGCTCAAAGCACTTGAACTCGCGCGATCAGTAGGCGTTGAAACGCATCTTGTCGTTTCACGCGCAGCGCTTCTTACGCTCCATCAGGAGCTTGGCATACAAAAATCAGAATTGGCGGAGCGCGCCGATGTCGTTCATTCAGCTGCTGATGTCGGCGCTTCGATAGCATCCGGTTCATTCAGGACAATGGGAATGCTCGTCGCTCCGTGCTCGGTGAAAACCATGTCTGAAATAGCGTCTGGTGTGACTTCAACGCTTATGAGCAGGGCTGCCGATGTCGTTTTGAAAGAACGACGTCGACTGGTTCTCATGGTGCGGGAGACACCGCTGCATCTGGGGCATTTAAAAACGATGACTGCTTTAACAGAGATGGGTGCTATCATCATGCCGCCTGTTCCCGCCTTTTACTCCCACCCCAAGAGTATTGATGAAATGGTCTGCCATTCGGTGGGCCGCGCACTTGACCTGTTTGGCATCGAAACCGGGACGGTAAAACGCTGGGATGGCATGAAATCCTGATCATAGGCACAAAGGCGCAATCTGATGAACGGTATTGATGCACATTCAGAGCTTTGGAGCTTTCTTCTCATGCTTTATGACGAGGCGGGAATTCCCGATGCCCTACTGAGCTTGCAGGAAGGTCAGGCTATTGATGTGCCATTTTATCTGGCAGTTCTGCACGCGGTGACGACGGATCATCACATTACCCCAACAGCCATCAGTGCATTATATGCTGAGGTACAAGAATGGCGCGAAAAGGTTATTGTTCCGCTGAGAACCATCAGAAAGACGCTGAAGGTGCATTCGTGGGCAACGCGTTTTGAGAATACGGGTGCCTTCCGTGAAACTATAAAAAGCGCTGAATTAAAAGCAGAAAAAATTGAAGTCGAGGTTCTGGAAAAACTGATCCCCATCTATTTCGGTGTGCGCGTCATGGAGGGGAAGTCCGACATTTTCGCCGTTTCTCTGGCGCTATTGAATACGTTTGGCTCTCTAGAAATAGCAAATCTTCCGGCAGAAGCTGAATTTGTAGCCAGAACGATAGCGCTCAACTATAAAGCAGGAAGGCCATCATTCAAACTATAAGTAATGACCAGGTGGGCTTGACCCGACCAGACTATGAATGTGATTATGCGCTATTAATAACATTATTTGCTGTAGAGATATGACTACGTCAGACCAACCATTGTATGCTCAAATAAAAAACGCTATCGACAAAAAGATCGAAACAGCAGAATGGCCAGCCAATTTTCAGGTGCCTTCGGAAGATGATCTCGCAGGAGCCTTTAGTGCGTCTCGTCTAACTGTTCGAAGGGCATTACGGGAATTGCAGGCTGATGGAGTTCTCTTGCGCATTCAGGGGCGCGGAACATTCGTAATTGGGCCGCGGGCGCAATGCGCCATTTTCAATTTGCCGGACGCTTCAGAGGAAGTAATCCTGTCAGGCGGCGCCCATAGCAGCCGTATTTTGCAACATGAGGTATTGAGTGCGGACAACCCAAGGCGCAACATGTTGCAGAGCGCGCCGGAAGACGAGGTCTTTTATTCCAAGCTTTTGCATCTTGAAGATGGCACCCCAATCCAGATCGAAGAGCGATATGTGAATAGCGCAGAAGCGCCGGATTATCTCCAGCAGGACTTCAATCTGATTACCCCGAACCTCTGGCTTTTAAGGAACACGATTGTCACGACAGTGGATAATACGATCCGTGCCATACGAGCGGATGAAGATATCCGGGAAATCTTGCAGATTGAAATCAGCCAACCCTGCCTGCTTGTGGACCGGCAGACATGGCGTACCGGGATACCAGTCACACGCAGCCGATTCACATATCCCGGCGATCGTTACCGGTTGCGTTCTTCACACGAGGCACGAGCCACCCGAGTGACGTCTTCCAGTCTGAGTCGATGAATCTCAGACAGAGGTGGTTCAGGAAATTCGAACAGTGGAGAAAAGTGGAATTTCTGCCTGACTCGGCTTCGCTGCCGGGAACAGGAAATACCATGACGAGACTACTGCGTCGGTATCAGAGCCAGGCCATAGGTCGCTCGAAAGGTGGAATGACGACCAAAACTCTCGCGTTGACCGGTTCACTCGGCAATCTGGTGCGATTCGAGCTTCTGCCGAGACATCGCTTTGATACGGTCGGCGTTGAACCTTTGGTTAAAGGCGTCGAGTTCGACGGACTGATTGCCGACAAGGCATTCGACAGCGATACTATTATCAATTACCTCAACAAGCGTGGGGCCAGAATCGTTATCTCCCAGCATTCACGACGTTCAAAGCCGCTGCCTATGGACCGCGAGCTTTATAAGTGGTGGGACTTGATCGAGAATTTCTTTTGCAAACTGGAGGATTTCAAACGCGTCGCTATGAGGGTAGACAAGACAGACGAAAGCTTTTCCGCCATCACCAGTCTCGCAGCCACAGTCATCAATTCAAGATGAATCCCCACAAGCCTCAGTGCATCTTGCGCACGATCTACGCTGAATGCTGCTGTACGCTCAAACCACCGTCTATTGTAAGGCACGTGGCATTCATGAAAGGGCACTCGTCTGAGATCATGAATACTGCTGCCATCGCAATTTCATGCGGCGAGGCGATGCACCCGCCGCGATGTAAGGCCATTGTTTCTGCGCGCGCTTCTTCCGGATCAGGGAAACTGTTCCAGTAATCGAGGACTTTCTGTGTTTCGACATAGCCCGGAGCAATCGCATTCACCCGAATGTGCTGAGGCGCATACTCCAATCCCAGAGATTTCGTCATCCCTAAAAGGGCGTGTTTCGCAAGCGGATAAGGAAATGTGCTGGGAATAATGGTGAAGGCATGGGTGGAAGCGATATTGAGAATAACGCCACCGCCTTGCTCGATCAGGCCTGGAAGAACAGCCTTGCTGCAATTCCAGGCACCCTTGAGATTGACATCGAAACACCGAGCCCACTCATCATCACTCGTTTCAAGTGGCGTGCTGAAAACGTTAATACCAGCATTGTTAACCAGCGCATTGACGGTGCCAATTTCTTCGTTCGCTTGTATAACGGCCCTGGCAATCGCCGCTGCGTCTGAGATGTCGGCCTTCGCAAAACCAATCGTTGCACCACGCTCTCGCAGGGCAAGAGCTTCGTATGCAAGCCGTTCCTCATCCATATCAATGAGGAACAATGCGGCATCTTCGTTTACAAAAGCCTGCGCTATGGCAAGGCCAATACCCTGTGCGGCACCTGTGATAAATATGCGCTTTCCCTTAAGCCGCTCAACCATGACCGTATCTCCCCTACCATTCCGCCAAACTGCCGTCCGCATGACGCCAGATCGGATTGCGCCAGTCATGGCCGGTTTTCGCGCGTTCTCTGACATATTCCTCGTTGATCTCAACACCGAGACCCGGGCCTTGCGGGATCGCAACGTAGCCGTCGCTATACTCGAAAACCTCGCGGTTTGTGATGTAGTCGAGGATATCATTGCTTTCATTATAGTGAATGTTCAGGCTCTGCTCCTGAATGAAAGCGTTGTAGCTGACTGCATCCACTTGCAGACATGCGGCAAGCGCGATCGGTCCCAGTGGACAATGCGGCGCCAGGGCCACGTCATAGGCTTCAGCCATCGCTGCGATTTTACGGCATTCGGTAATACCGCCGGCATGTGACAGATCTGGTTGAATTATATCAACATAACCACCACGGAGGATCGATTTGAAGTCCCAGCGGGAATAAAGCCTCTCACCGAGCGCTATAGGCGTTGCAGTATGATTAGCAATTTCAGCCAGCGCTTCGACATTTTCCGACAGCACCGGCTCCTCAATGAACATCAACTTGAATTGGTCCAGTTCGCGGGCAAGAACTTTTGCCATCGGTCGATGAACACGGCCATGGAAATCTACCCCGATACCGATATGCGGGCCGACGGCTGCACGTACTGCACCAACAGTTTCCACGATGGCATCGATTTTGTCGTAGCTATCAACAATCTGTAATTCCTGTGCACCGTTCATCTTTAGTGCTGTGAATCCTTGATCAACCATCCCGCGTGCATTTTTTGCCACATCAGATGGACGATCTCCGCCAACCCAGGAATAAACTTTGATCCGGTCGCGACACCGTCCACCAAGCAACTCATTTACCGGGACGCCGAGTGCCTTGCCCTTGATGTCCCACAATGCCTGATCGATGCCAGCAATCGCACTCATCAGGATAGGCCCGCCCCGATAGAACCCACCACGATACATTACATTCCAGTGATCCTCAATCAGACGCGGATCTTTGCCGACGAGATAGTCGGACAATTCGTGCACGGCTGCCTCAACTGTCCGAGCGCGTCCTTCAATGACCGGCTCTCCCCAACCACAGACCCCTTCGTCGGTTTCAATTTTCAGGAACAGCCAGCGCGGCGGAACGATATAGGTTGTCAGCTTGGTAATTTTCATTTGTATCGCTCAATTCTCGACGGTGGGGGATGCGGATATGGTGAGACGGATTGATCCAGACAAAACTTCGCCCGGAGCGAGACTGCGTAAGTTGCCAAGATCGGGACTGTTGTGTCCGTTAGTCCTGTGCGTCATCGGCTCAAGACAAAAGAAATCCGGCATGCTCGCTTTGGAATTTTCAATGTAGGGAAGATATAAAAACACATGAGCAAAAGCAGGATCGCAGTGCATTTCCAATGTTAGCCCAGCTACAGGCCAATAAACGTACGCAGTTCCCTGAAAATCGCTAAAGCCATTATTGATCCAGCGCTGGGGCAATGAACGTGGCGCTCTAAAATCGAAAGGCTCGCTTAACTTCAGCTCCTCGCCGGGCAGGCATCCTTCAGCTTCCGTATAAAATTTTTTCGCTTCAAACTTGATCAAGGTATCAGAACGAAGTGGAAAATAGGGATGCCAACCAAGCCCAAACGGCAATTCATCGGCACCCTCGTTGGTGACTGACATTTGCAGGTTGAGCCCATGCTCGTCGAGGTTAAAAACCTGACGCGCGGTATAGTTATACGGGCTTTTGCCGTCGCCTGGATGGCGATAACTGAGCACCAGAGAATGTTGTAAGTGCTCTACAGTGTCCCATTGCGCCAGCCAACCGTCACCGTGCAGATAAAGTGGATCGAGCGAAGTATTTGCGGAGAGATGATAAATACGATCCCGAAACGCAAAGCCGTTCCCTCCCAGCCTGTTAGCGAAAGGCACCATCGGAAAGGCTGCGCTATCCATCGCCGCAACATTGTCATGTGCAGCCGGTCGCAACAATGGGATCTGCGTACCATCTTCGTGCAGCCACCACAGGCCGAGCACTACCCCGCCCTGGTTGGAGATACTGGCAGACAGACGTTTTGAACTGATGCACAAAGCCACCGATCTCTCCCCGTTAGTGGATGTTGCACTTAATCGTAGCCACTACGCGCTCTATCGCTTCGTTTTCGGGCGTGCGGCTAATGAAAAACCCGGTCATAAGCAGCAATGGTACGGCGTGCATTGGCTCTCACAATCTCCGCCGTATCACCGGGCCGATAAAGGCTCGTTCCAAGTCCAAAAGTGCGTACACCCACCTTCTCGTAATCAGCAAAGCTTGCATCGGAGACACCACCGACTGCTCCAACCACGGTATCTTTCGGGAGAATGGTTTTGATTGCAGCAATGCCGGATGGGCCGAGTGATCCTGCTGGAAAGAATTTCAGTGCCGATGCGCCGCTTTTAAGAGCTAAAATAGCTTCCGAAGCCGTGTAACAGCCCGGCATGGAATACAGTCCGCGTACGGCCGCTGCCTTGATAACATCCGCGTCAGTATTAGGGCTGACCATGATGCGCCCACCAAGATCGGCGAGTTGCGCAACATCGTCTAAGGTCAGAACTGTCCCGGCACCAATCAGTGCCTTATCGCCAAACAGCTTGACCGCCTTACTGATAGACCCCCACGGCTGCGGTGAATTCAGGGGAATCTCTATCGCCTCAAATCCTTCTTCCACCAGCACGGTAAGAATTGGCTCAACTTCGTCGTTACGAATGCCGCGAATGATTGCCACAAGCGAGCGTTGCAGCGATGGCCAGATAGGGGTGATATTCATCTTATGCTCCAGGCTGGGAATGGATTGATCGTGCGGCGGCGAAGAGCCCCGATCTGACGACTTCTTCACCGTCAAAAAGCTGGACGCTGAAACCGGCCTGCTCCATGACCGGCTGGTAAAGCCTATTCAGTCGTTCGGACGCCACCAGCCCGACTTCTCCTGCACCATAAATTCGCCGCGCCGCGCCGACTTCTGCTCCGATCAGTAAACCGGAAAGATGGGCCGAACCTTCAGCGTGTTGTTCTAAACCCAGAAGTTGGCTTGCGCGGACTTCAAATAGCATAGCCAGCGCCTGTTCCGGCAATTTCAGACTACGCTCAACAGCTCTCGAAAAGGCTGGCGTATCAGCATCAAAGGTTCTTTCGGGATTAATTGCATGTGCAAGGATCGAATGCTGCGAGAGCACGGCATAAAGCTCACCCGTCATGAAACTGGTAAAACCAGCGACTTTGCGTTCAATGATGCTTACCCATTTGCAATGGGTGCCCGGCATGCAGACAAGTCCGTCTGGTAAAGTGTTAATTATTCCAGCAAGCTGCGTTTCCTCGCCACGCATCACATTGGGAGCATCGTCCCGGATTTGAGCGACACCGGGAATAACGCGGACATCCCGCTTGTATCCTTTTACCCGAACTGCGCAATCAGCCAGGCTGTCCAGGTATGTTGGAACTGGTAGATAGGGTGCTTCCACCCAGCCCTGACGTGCTCCAGCCATTCCACTGATCAACACAGGGAGATCGGAAGGAGCTCCAAGTTTAATAAGATGGTTTTCCAGAATGGCGGCAAATCCGATTTTTGCCGCCTTCAACATTCCTTCATCACTCTTGCTCTCACCGAGCACTATACCGTGCTCATCGACAAGCCAAAGCCGGAAACTGGAAGTACCCCAATCGGCAAGCGCATAGAACACGTTATTTACCATTCGTGCAGCCACTAGCTTCTAAATGCGATGGTTGACGAACGAAGGTTGTCGAGAAGAACAGCTAGCAGCAGGATAAAGCCGCGCACGACATATTGGTAAAATGCCTGGATATTCAGCAGGTTCATTACATTTTCTGCAATGCCCATGATCAGAACACCCACAATCACACCGGTCATTGCTGCACGTCCTCCTGCGAGCGAAACGCCGCCAAGTACGCATGCCGAGATAACGGACAGTTCCAGACCGGTTGCAGCATTCGGCTGGCCCGAAGTTATACGCGATGCCAGTAGAATCCCGGCAATTGCACAGATCAAGCCTTGAAGAGCGAATATCCATACCCGCATGCTTACGACATTCACGCCCGCCAGACGGGATGCCTCCGGGTTACCACCGATTGCCAGTGTGTTCTTTCCGAAAACCGTGCGGTTCAAAATAAACCCGAACACGATGAACAAAGCGATCATCACCCAGATTGGCGTCGGAACGCCAAGAAACTTTGACAGTGCGACCTGATAGAACGAAGGGTCATTGATACCGACGGCCCGGCCATCGGAGGATATCAGCGCAAGACCTCGCACAATTTGCATAGTGGCAAGCGTTGCGATCAGCGCATTAATTTTAAAGCGTGCAATAACGATGCCGTTGAAAAGCCCCACAAAAAACCCCGCAGCCAGTGCAGCTAAGAGGCCTACAATGATCGAGCCGCTCATGTTGGAAGCCATGACCGCAATCATTCCGGTAAAGGCCACGTTGGAACCAACCGAAAGGTCGAAGTCGCGTGAAGCAAGACACAACATCATTGTGCAGGCAACAATTCCGATTGTTACAACTGATTGCAACAAACCCAACAGGTTACGTTCGGTAAGAAAATTGGGCACCGTCAATGCCACCACTGCGAAAGCAATAGCGAAAATAACGACTAGCCCCTGTTCGCCGAGAAGGAGTTTTTTCAAAGAGTTCATCGTGGCGCAACCTTCTGACTGTCAAACTGAATAGATGCCGTGCGGTCCGGCAGAGCCGCTGCAAGAATAGTGCGCTCGTTAAAGTCAGCGCGTTCAACTGAAGCGGCGATTCGACCCTCGCACATAACGAGAATACGGTCCGAAATGCCCATGACTTCTGGCAATTCGCTCGAAACCACAACAATGGCCATGCCGCTGTCAGCAAGGCCGTAGAGCGTTTCATAAATTTCGGCTTTTGCGCCGACATCGATGCCACGGGTTGGCTCGTCGATCATCAGCACCTTGACATTTTGCTCCGAAAGCCAACGCCCGAGAATGACTTTCTGCTGGTTGCCACCCGATAAATGAACGATATCCTGCTTGCGTGACGGCGTGCGCACGCGCAGCTGCTTGATACTGGCTTCGGCAATACCGGCTTCTTTGCGCGGATTGATAATCCCCATCGGAGAAAAATGCCTGCGGGTAGAAATCGTGATGTTTTCTTCGATGGAGCGACTTTGCAGAATGCCATCCGCCTTACGATCTTCCGGGCATAACATAATACCCGCCTCTATCGATTTTCGAGGGTTATTTGCAGGTGCTTTCACGCCATCGACTTCCACGCTGCCGCTATGGCGGGTGTCGGCGCCATACAGAAGGCGCAGCATCTCAGAACGGCCGGCTCCTATAAGGCCGAACAGACCAAGAATTTCGCCCTTGCGCACCTCAAAACTGTTAGGCTCAGGCAACTTTGGGCCGCTAATATTTTCTACTCGCAATCGTACCTGATCTTTGATCTGGCGGCCTCTCCATCCCCAAATATCGGAGATTTCTCGCCCTACCATTTCCGCAATCACCTGATCACGCGTAACATTTTCAAGCGTACCATGATGGGCTGCAAGCTTGCCGTCGCGCAAGACTGTAAGGCTGTTACAGAGATCGAATACTTCGTCCAATCTATGCGAGACATAAATAATTACCTTTCCTTCGGCTTTAAGCCTACGGATCAGCTTAAAAAGGATTTCGCTTTCACGCGACGAGAGGGAAGAGGTAGGCTCGTCCAGCGCAATAACGCGAGCATCGAACATAATGGCTTTGGCAATCTCGACCATCTGCCGTTCGCCAATGGAGAGCTTCGAGACCTTAACTGAAGGATCGATATCCAGGCCAATATCAATTAGTTTTTCTGTGACTTCGTTCATCAAGTAACGAGAACTGATGATGCCGCCCTTGTTGGGGAAGCGCCCCAGCCAAAGATTTTCCGCAACCGTCAGTTCAGGGACAAGTTGCAGTTCCTGATGTACAACCACCACACCCGCCTGAAAGGCATCGCGAACGGATGTATATTTCTGTTCGACACCATCAATTGATATTGATCCGGAGTTTGCGGATTGATCGCCTGATAAGATGCGGATCATCGTAGATTTCCCCGCGCCGTTTTCTCCCATCAAGCCATGGACACTGCCCTTGGCTATCGTGAAAGAAACATCGGAAAGCGCTTTTACGCCGGGATACGATTTTGAGATATGACTGAACGCAAGAAAGCTATCCATGACATCTCCATAAACTATGATGATCGGGGCAGTTCCACAAAACGATATATCGGTTTTCGATCTAGGACATGCGTGAAAGCAGATAGGCGGCCGCACGGTATGAGAGCGGCCGCACCAGAAAGACGTTCGACCTACTCTATGCCGAGGTCTTTTCTTACCTGTTCAAAATTATCGCGCAGAGCCAGTTCGCCAGAAGTCAAGATAAGCTTTTCCGGCTCCTTATCGTTTGCGATCCACTCATACATATTGACTGCCGTTTCATAACCATGGCGCTTGGGCGAGATGATTACGGTGCCATAAAAGCCGGTATTATTTGGCTTTTTGAATTCGTTGATTGCGGAATCTGATCCTCCGATACCAACAGCCACAATACTATCCGCCGACATACCCACACTCTCTGTCGCACGCACAGCACCAAGAACCGCTTCGTCGTTAAGACCAACAGCAACCCAATGTTTAATCTGGGGGTTCTTATTCAGAACGACAGTAGATGCATTCAAAGCCGCCTCCGTGTCGGTCTTTGCCTGAGGTGCATCAAAAATATTGCTCTCAGAAAGGCCTGAAGCCTTCAAAGCAGAAAGAGCACCCTCTACACGGTCAACAGCAGTTGGCAACTGATCGTAAGACACGCGAATTGCGCCAACGTCTTTCCAGTCCCATCCACGTTTCTTCACTTCTTCACCGATCGACTGACCGACCGCTTCACCGATTTTTGTGGCGGAAATGCCCATATGCGGAACATCTTCCAGTGGCTTATCATCCGCACCGACAAGGCGGTCATCGACCGTCATCAACTTAAGGTCATTGGCGGCAGCTTTGGCCACGATGCCAGGTCCAAGTTTCACGTCTGGGGTGCAGATAATCACACCCTGCACGCCTTGCGCACCAAGATTATCGAGTGCGGCCTGAACCTTTTCGCCATCTTGTGCAGCAATCTTGACGAGAGTGAAGCCCTTTTCCTTGGCCGCCACTTCAGCGAACTTCCATTCATCCTGAAACCAGGGCTCTTCCGGCTGCTTCACCACAAAACCAATCTTTACGTCCGCAGCCATGGCCGAGGTTACGCCGGCAAATGCAACTGTGCTGGCCACGAGCGCGGCCTTAACCAAATTCATGATGATCTCCCATAAACTTCCCCCGCACTCCATAGCGGTCCGTATGCCTAAACCGATCATCGGGTTTCGTCAATCTCTGGTATGATGAATTCTTTCTCTTGTATAATTTTTATATTCCTATAATCATACCAGCTTTGTTATGGCGTATATAGCGAGGCTATTCTCGAGTAGATTGCACCTCGTGAACGCGCTAAGTTCTGCGTCCGCTTAATAGCCTTTCGAAGGCCGATGACGAGTGATCAGAAGTGAAAACCGGAAAAGTGATGACAGTGCCATCAAGTGAAACAGCAAGCACGTCATCATCCTCTAAATCCCGCCCGAGAGTAAAGAATAGCGTAATCTCGGCCCTTGCCCTGGATATATGTTCAAATTCTTTTCCTCCGGGAAGCTATCTTCCAAGCGAAAGTGATCTGTGTGCACGTTATAATGTGAGCAGAACCGTTATTCGCGAGGCACTCAAGGTATTGGAATCCAAGGGACTTGTTTATATTCGTTCGCGTGTGGGTACGGTTGTTTGCGAGCCCGACGAATGGAACATTCTGGATCCTCAGGTAATTGAATGGCTTGGTGACCGGATTATTGAATTCAATCTGCTTGACTGCGTATTGGAAGCAAGACGCAGCATAGAGCCGGCGGCGGTCGTTCTGGCCGCCGAAAAAGGGAGCACACAAGAAATTGCGGATATTGAGAAGGCTTGGCAAATGATGTGTGATGCCGAAAAAGACATCACAAAATTCACGGAAGCTGACGTGCTTTTCCACTCATGTTTGCTTAAAGCCAGCCATAATCAGATATTCAGACAACTCTCACATACGATCAGTGCTGCGCTGAAATATTCATTGCAAACCTCCAATGAGATTGCCGAAACTCGCGATGAGGCCGTCGCTGCGCATGGAAATCTTGTCGAAGCGTTAAGAATGCGCGACACGGTCAAAGCAACGCAGGCTATTAACTGTATACTCGGTATAGCCGAACGTGATTTGGATCAAGCGAAGTGCAGTAACGCCAGATAGAGGCTGTCGATTTTGTGTAATTTATCTGGCTAGCCTTCTGGCATCATCTAGCAACTTTCGAGTTTATCATAGGCTAAGACAATCTCTGTCTTATCGATATATGGCAAACGTGGTTGAAGTTGATCTGCCACTCGCTGCCAGGTTTTGCCTCTATGTTTGAAGTTTGGTTGATCGGAAGTCGAGCGGATTGCGGCCGCCGCGAAGGTGTGGCGGAGCATTGTCCACTCAATGGACGCGGCAGCATTATCTTGTCGCTCTTCTCAGCCGTACGAACTCTTTCGTCCCTACCAGTTCCAAAGGCCTCGCTTCTCAGATTAGATCGTTCCGCGATGCTTGATACGCTTTTTATCGCCTGTTACGAGTTGTTATCTGTTCACCCGTTGGTTTCACCCCAGCCGACATTAACTTTCTCGCAAGAGACATGATAAGTTCAGGTTCCTGACGGTGCGGAGCGTGTCCGCAGTTTTCAATCCAAATGGTTTTTCCTTTAGCAGCAAAATTTTGGATGTCTCTTAGTTGCTTTGTAGAAGCAAACTCATCCAGAGTCCCCTGTACGGCAATGATAGTGCAAACTACGCGCTTAAGCTCTGGCAAGATATTGAAGTGGTGCCCGAAGCGCTCGCTAATCCAGAGGTCATGCCAACGTCGGAAGATCGGCTCGGGATTGGCATGCTGGCGCTTGAGCGCCCGTTTTAACGGACCTTTATCCCAGGATTCTCCTGCCGCCATAACGGCTTTGACCGTTTCAGGCTCAACATAAAGATGAGGCGCTTCGACAAAGATAGACAATATCCGTTCCGGAAAAAGGGCCGCAGTGATGATCGCGATGGAGCCGCCGTCGCTATGACCGAACAGGTAGGCCTTTTCAATGCCTAGGCAGTCCAGTATCGCCGGAATATGCCGTGCCTCATCATGCAGATAGTCCAGATTATCGACCCTTCGCAACGGCGTGGAATGCCCGTAACCCTCGCGTGAATAGGCAACGACACCGAAGCCTGTCTCCTCCGAAAGTTTTTGGGGAAAGTCACGCCATTCCGCAATACTGCCCAGCCCTTCATGCAAAAGAATGATCTGCGGCGCTGGTGCTGGCGGCCCCCACATCGCAACGTCAAGCTCCAGATGCGGCAGAAGAGAGAGCGTTCTGCGGGTCAAATGCGCGGGGAATTTCATAGACATGTCTCGCAATGAGGCCGGAAATATATCCGGCCCCTTTCTCTTTCATGGATAAACAGCTACCGCAGTATTGCAACAGCAGATGATTACAGTCCTTTGAAAGCGGGTTTGCGCTTTTCGTGGAAAGCTTTCACCCCTTCAGCGAAATCTTCCGATGAGCGCAGACGGCTATAGCAATGACCTTCCAATTCGATTGCCGTCGAAAGCGAGCTGTTCTCGCTGTCGTTGAGCAGTTTCTTGGCCGTGCGCTGGGCAAGCGGTGAGAAGGAAAGCAGTTCCTTGACCAGAGCATCCGTTGCGTCCTCAAGCTGGTCGTCGGCAACGAGTTCGGTTGCGATACCCCAGTCATAGGCCTGCTGCGCCTTGATGCGTCTGGAGCGCATGACGATATCTTTCGTGCGGGTGATGCCGACGATCTGCTGCAGACGGGCTGAACCGCCTGAACCGGGAATCTGGCCAAGTTTCTGCTCCGGCAGCGCAAATTCCGCCGTTTCGGAAATGATGCGGAAATCGCAAGCCAAAGAGATTTCAAAACCGACCCCGAAAGCATAGCCGCGATTGGCGACGATCACCGGCTTTTCGCAGCGAGCGGGTGCGGCGATATTCCAGGCAAGCTTGGAAACATGTTCGGGCGAAGCTTCGAGAAAGCCCATAATATAGCCGCCAGAGGAAAAATGCTCACCCTCGGCACGAAGCACCACAACGCGCACGCGCTCGTCAGCGTCCAGCGCTTCGAAGGCCAGCCGCAACTGGTCGCGTTGCAGCATAGATACGGTATTGAAGGGCGGACGCGACAAGATGATATCGCCACGCTGCCTGTCCGCGTCGATCTCTACGCGGAACCCATCGAGATTGCTGTATGGATCGCTCATGCCATGCTCTTTTCTTTTTCACTCGTTTCCAGTTGATAGTCTCCTTCGACAAGCTTTCTTCGCAGAAGCTTGCCAACGGGCGATTTCGGGATTTCCGTCACAAAAACATAGGCGCGCGGTCGCTTGAAATTGGCGAGAGTGGAAGCGGCGCAATAGGCGTCGAGTTCCTTTTCGCTGACTTTGTCGGCTCGGGTGATAAAGGCGGTGACGACTTTACCCCATTTCTCGTCGGGCAAGCCGACAACAGCCACTTCGGAAACGCAAGGATGTAGCGACAACAGGCTCTCTATCTCGACGGGTGAGACATTTTCGCCGCCGGTAATAATCATGTCATCGACACGCCCGGTCACAAAAAGATCGCCATCCGCATCGAAGTAGCCGGTGTCGGAACTGAAATACCAGCCTGACTTGAAGGCCTTTTCATCCGATTCCGGGCGGCGCCAATAACCCTCGAAAGCCTCGTCCCCGGCCATGAGCGCAATGATTTGTCCTTCTTCGCCAGCTGGCAGGCGGCTTTCGGGATCATCGCTGTCAAGCGCCACCACACGGATCATCTGGTTAAGGCCGGATTTTCCGGCGCTGCCAGGTTTTAGCTGTGCGCGCTGGTTGATCGAACAGGTATAGATTTCGGAAGAACCATAATGATTGACGAAGAGGTCTGGTTTGAAGGCCTTCTGTAGTGCCTGTAGCAGCGCTTCAGTCATC
This sequence comes from Brucella sp. BE17, assembly GCF_039545455.1. Taxonomy (NCBI): domain Bacteria; kingdom Pseudomonadati; phylum Pseudomonadota; class Alphaproteobacteria; order Hyphomicrobiales; family Brucellaceae; genus Brucella; species Brucella sp. BE17. The sequence continues at coordinate 69,764 of NZ_CP154468.1, forward strand.
GGCGCTCCTGCGAAACCCAGTTTGCGAACTGAAGTTATATTCGTCTGCTTGAACTCAGGCGCATTGATGAGGGAATGATAGAGCGTCGGAACGAGATAGAGATTGTCGATCTTTTCCAGCTCGATCAGCTGCAGCGCTTCGGCCGTATCGAATTTGGGAAGGCAGATAAAAGTTCCGTTGATTGCGGCCGAGGCCAGAAGCGAACGCACACCCATTGTGTGGTAAAGGGGCATGACGCCAAGCGTCTTTTCGCCATATCCATATAGATTTTGCGCGACATGAGCGATGGCTGCCGCGCGCTCTGCCCTTTGCCGACGCGGAACACCCTTTGGGCGCGATGTGGTGCCGGATGTATAGAGCATCAGCGACCACGCATCTGCCCCAACCCGCGGAACGGCTGGAGAGGCGCCCGCTTCCAGCATCGTGTCAAAGGAGATTTCTGCACCGCTAACATCATCCAGTGAGATCAGATGAATGCTTTGAGGTAGTTGCGCTTCGCGCACGGCCTGCGCTGCAAAACCCTCGAAAATGACGGCGAGCGCTTCGGAATCACTGACGGCATAATGGATTTCATCGGCTTTGGAGCGCCAGTTGATTGGCGTCAAAATAATGCCGGAAAACTGGCAGGCCCAATGAAGCGCGGCCGCTTGCCAACGGTTGCGCAGAATGCTGACGAGATGGTCGCCGGGCTTCAATCCGAGGTCGTCGAAGGCCGTTACCAATGCCGAAATCTTTTCGTAAAGATCCTGATAGGTAAGCCTCACGTCACCGTCGACAACGGCAAGTCCACCCGGCTCCCGTTCCAAACTCGCCAAAAATGTCGTGCCGAGATCAAGCATTTATTTCCTCCGTATTCAGCGCCCGCTTTGCCTGAAGTTTCTTCTGGGCAGCAAGAACCGCTTTGATAATGGGTGCATAGCCGGTGCATCGGCAGAGATTTCCAGAGAGAACGTCGCGGATTTCATCCTCGCTCGCATCGGGTTGTTCTTTCAAAAAGACATCGACGGTCATCAGAAAGCCCGCCGTGCAGAAGCCGCATTGCAGACCATGGTGCTCTCGAAACGACTCCTGAAGGATGGAAAGGCGGGCACCGTCACCCGCGAGACCCTCGACGGTTCGCACGTCACAACCTTCGGTCTGTACTGCGAGGGCGAGACAGGCGCGCGCCATACGCCCGTCGATCTCAATCGTGCAGGCACCACAGACGCCATGCTCACAACCGACGTGGGTTCCAGTCATTCCGAGTTCGCCCCGCAGAAAATCGCTCAGCAACATCCGCGGCTCCGCTAGACCCGAAACATTGCGGCCGTTCAACGTGAATGAAACGAGATGTCTTCTGTCTGCACTCAGTCGCGGCATGTGACAGCCTCCTCTAGCGTCTGGCGACCCAACTTGCGCACGAGGTCACGGCGATAGCGGGCTGTTGCGTGAAGGTCGTCACGGGCATTGAGATCCCAGGCAAACTGGTTGAGCGCGGCGTCGAAATCGGCAGAATCCGGAAGCGGCAAGGCGCGTCGGGTCGGCGTATCGGCTACCCCGCCAACGGTGAGCCACGCGGTTTCGCCATCAACCACGGCTGCACAAGCCGCAATGGCGAAATCACCATGCCGGCGCCCGACTTCGCCAAATGCATAGCCATGACCATCCCTGCGCGTGGGATAAGTTACGGCAACGATCAGTTCATTATCCGCCTTGGCGGTGGTCATCATGCCGGTTACGAATTTTTCGGCGGGCAGTACCCGCTCCTTCTTCGATTTGTATGAGGTGAGATGGACGGTGCCCTCAAGCGCTATGAGCGTGGTCAGAAGCTCGGCGGATGGGTCAGCATGGGCAACAGAACCGCAGACGGTTCCCCGCGCACGGGTCTGCGCGTGGCCAACCCATTTAAGCGCCGCAGAAAGCAGCGGTTGCCGGTCGTCCAGCGCCGGATAGCGTTCCAGTTCCGCCTGACGGACGCCAGCACCAACGCGCAGGCCGCTGCCCGTGTCCTCGATCCTGCGCAGCGGCTCTATAGCCATGATGTCGACAAGCAATACAGGGCGGGCAAGACGCATATTCAGCATAGGAACGAGAGACTGTCCACCTGCGATAACGCGCGCATTTGACTGCTCTTTTTGCAAGGCGTCCAACGCTTCGGAAAGAGCGTCTGGACGCAGATAATCGAACTGTGCCGGTTTCATCGCATCCACCCCAGAGCAAGAGCGACACGCTTCAAAGAAGCGATCGGATTGAAGCCGCGCTTTTTGCCTCCGGCCTTAGCGGCCAGCGCCTCGAAAAACTGCCCTATGACCACGCGTGCTGCGCCATCGAGCAACCGTCCGCCGATGGAGGCGACCTTGCCGCCCACGGCTGCGGTATACTGATAAGAAATCTTCGTTACGCCGGGCGAAATTTCCGTGAGCGTCACGGTTCCCGTACCCTCGCCGTTTCCAAGCGCACCACTTGTGCCGCCGCTAAGAGTGACCGATTCCGGTTCGTTGAGGTCGGATAGGCTAATAGACGCCGAATAGCGTCCCTTGACGGGACCGATACCAAGCGTGACATCAGCCTTGAATTGGGTATCCGATACTTTCTCAACGCCATGCGCGCCCGGAATGATCGACATCAGTTCGTCCGGGTTAAGAAGCATGTCCCAAATGCGCTGGCGTGACGACTGAACGATGGCTTCGCCTTCACCGGAAAGTCCCCGCTCTCCGGCTTTTGCATGCGTTGATTTAGGCTTGGCCTTCGGTGGCTTGGCTGGTGCGGGTTCAGCACCGTGAACGTGCTCGGCGAGCTTTGCCGGCGTGAGTGGAAGTTGGATGTCATGGATTCCCAGTGCATCTGCAACCGCATTTGCGATACAGACGGGTGTCGACATACAGTTTCCCTCGCCGACCCCCTTAGCGCCCAGCGGCGTGAATGGCGAAGGGCTTTCATAATGCAGGATCGTAAGCGGTGGCGTCTCCATGATCGTCGGAATGAGATAATCGGCCAGAGTACCCGATTGCAGGCCGCCGTCTTCGCCATAACTGGTTTCTTCATAAAGAGCCGCACCCAACGCATGCGCGAACCCGCCGGTCACTTGCCCCTCGACCATGCCCGGATGCAGGATGCGTCCGCAATCGTGCATCGTGACATATTTATAAATCTTCACTTCTGCGGTGACGCGGTCAATTTCGACGGCACAAATGTCGAAGATGAAGCCATGGCAGAGCGACGAGTTTACACGGTCCTGCTCGTCCGGTGCGGTCAGTTCCGGCGGCGTCCAGAAAGCGGTTTCACGGATCGTCTGGTCAATGCCTTGCGGCAGCTCGCCCGGCGACCAGTGGCTTGACGAGGCGACACGGGCAAAGGGGAAACTCTTCTGGATGTCGCCAGCATGAACACGACCACCCTCGAAGACAATATCTTCAAAGTTCGCTTTCAACTGCCGTGCCGCGATGGCGGCAAGCTTGGCGCGGACCCGGCGCGCGGCAATATCGGCAGCACCGGCCACCGCGGCAGCAAAGCGGCTCGAATAATTTCCCGAAGCAATTGACCAGGCATCTTTTGCCGTATCGAGTTCTGTTACGACGCGGATATCGGCAGGTTTCAATCCAAAGACATCGGCCACCACCTGCGACAACACCGTGCGATGCCCCTGTCCTTGCGGGACGGACGCAACATGAACCGACACCGAGCCGAGCGCGTCGATGCTGATGGTCGCAGTTGCCTGAGCACCGTTCTTTGGGCCAGCCTTGGCTCGCTGTTCGGGGCTCAGTACCGCAGTGATGTAGCCCATATTCGAGACGCTGGGTTCAACGACAGCCGCATAGCCTATGCCGAACACGCGCCCTTTGGCGCGAGCCAAGTCACGAAGAGCAATAAGTTCATCGAGTTTGCCGTCGCGGACTGCAATGTCGATTGCGGCCTGATAATTACCGCTGTCATAGAGCGCACCCGCTGCATTGCGGTAGGGAAAGGCGTTGGCAGGAATGAGATTGACGCGAATAACATCAAGCGGATCGAGCGACAGCTCCACGGCTATGCGCTGCATGAGGCGTTCCAGCGCGAAATAGACCTGTGGTCCGCCGAAACCGCGGTTGAGCCCGGTCGGCATTTTGTTGGTCAACGCGATACGGTTACGCATCGACAGGTTGGGGATCGCATAGGCACCCGTCATATTGCCGTGCATACGATAAAGCGTTGCGGGCTCTGGCGCACGCAGATGCGCACCGCAATCCTCGATCTGGTCCCAGTGCAGCGCCGTGATCCTGCCGTCTGCTTCGACAGCGGCTTTGAGTTGGGTCACGCGATTGGTTGCCGTCACCGAAGCCATGAGATGTTCCATCCGGTCTTCGATCCACTTGACCGGACAACCGGCGACACGCGCGGCAATACCCATCAGCACGACATAGGGAAATATGGCCTGCTTGACGCCGAAACTGCCGCCTGAATCAGGCGGCGTACGCAATCTAAGACGATTGCCCGGTACATTCAGCCCGCGCGCCATCACCGCATGAATACTGAACGGCCCCTGAAAATTCGCCAGAATGTCATAGCTGTCTTCGGTCGGATCATATTCTGCAACCACGCCGTAGGTTTCAATCGGCGTGCAGGCATTGCGCGGATAGCGCACATCGATGGAAATCGTGTGTGGTGTAGTGGCGAATGCCGTATCGGGATCGCCATAACGAAACGACCGATCATTGGCGAGATTGCCATTCAGTCCCTCGTGAAGAACCGGAGCATTGCTGCCGAGGGCTTCGACTGGATCGGTTACGACGGCAAGCGGCTCGTAGGCGACTTCGATCAGGTCGAGCGCGTCTTCTGCGATATAGCGGCTCGTAGCAACCACAATCGCCACCGGCTCGCCGAAATAACGCACCTTATCAACGGCAATCGGCCAGCATTCGATGGGTGCCTTGACACCTACGACGAGCGAACTCCCGTAACGTTTCACATCTTCGGCGGTCAGGATGGCCACAACGCCGGGCAGTACGGATGCCTTAGACGTGTCGATTTTTCCAATGCGTGCATGACCATGCGGCGAGCGAAGAATGGCCGCGTGGCATGTCCTGGTCCGGGTCGGAAGATCATCGATATAACGCCCGCGCCCGGTCAAAAGCGCGCCATCCTCGACACGGGGCATGGATTTTCCAGTCCATTTCCCAATCTTGCCGGGTGAAGCCGGTTCCTCGCGTAATTTCTGTGTTGCAAGCGTCAATGTCATCACCATTCAGTCGTCAGGTCATGGCCGGATATGCCGGCCATGACCTGTCCGTCAGCGGAAGTTGCCCTTGGTTTCGGGCGTCGCAATCGCTCCTATGAGGAAAAGGACGAAGACGGCCGCAGCAAAGATAGACAGCGATGTCGGAATATCCGCAGTCGTCGCACTGACAAGGGAGACGAAAGTGGGCAACATGCCGCCAATCGCAAAACCGATATTCCACGAGAGGCCGGTGCCACTGGCACGGATTTCGGTCGGAAAGCGCTCGTTCAGGAAAATCAGGACGGGAGCATAGCCTGCATTGCCGATAAAGGAGATTGCCATGGCATAGCACGTGATGACCGGAATACTGGTCGCCCCAGCCATGCCTAGATAGCAGACAGGCAGCAGGACGGCCGCAAACACACCGACAATCAGAAAGGTCTTCTTTCGCCCGATCCTGTCACTGAGCATCCCGATTCCCACAGCCGCCACGAAAGCCGAGATACTGCAGGCCATGAGGATCAACGATGTGACATGGTTCGGTATTTGGTTAACCACCTTGAGAAGTGTCGGCATATAGCCCGAGGTCAGGTAATAGCCTGCACCACCGCCTGTTGTGATGAGCAGATTGAGCAGCAGAATTCTACGATATTGTGTAGAGAACAGGCGCTTGAGAGGCGATTGGACCGCTGTCGCCTTGTTGGCTGCCTTACGGGCTTTCAATTCTTTCCAGAACGGCGATTCTTCAAGGTTCTTGAAGATGAACCAGCCAAGAAACGAACTGATTAGCCCGGAGAAGAACATCACGCGCCAGCCCCATTCGGCAAACGCTTCACCTGGAAAGGCCCAAGACGTCAGAAGAAAGGCGATCGATGCGAGCAATGCACCGATGGCCGCACCACCACCACCAACAAGGCCTGAAACCGCACCGCGCCAGTTCTCAGGCACGGATTCCGTTCCAATCGTATGCGTAGATGCGACAACACCACCGACGAAAATGCCTTGAATGAGGCGCAGGACGATGAAAATCAGCGGCGCAAACCATCCAATCTGATGAATGGTCGGGAGCAGACCGAAAGCAGCCGTGCTTATGCCCACACCAACGATGGCGATAAGCATAGCTCCTTTTCGACCATGCACATCGGCGAAATGGCCAAAAATTGCCGACCCGATCGGTCGCATCAGCAAGGTCACCGCGAAGGAAGCATACACAGCGGCAAGCGACCATGTGGCGTGCGTTGAAGGAAAGAAAAGTTGCCCGATAACGGGAGCAACGTAGAGAAGAATAAAAAGATCATAAAGGTCCAGCGACCACCCCAGAAGGGATGACGTAATGGCGCTCACGATCTGCTTGCGTTCTTTCGGGCTGGTGCCGACAGTGGCATCACTGATAGTCAAGACTGATCCTCCCGCCGGTTCTCCAAATAAGGTAAGCCGCCCCCGGCTATCGAGCGTCTTCCAGCCAAACTCGTTCGCGTTCGTTCATGCCGGGCAAACGCCTGCGGCACGCCTGATCCCCATACGAAGAGCGAGCGGGAAGATTTCAGTATTTTGGAAGAATTGGCGATATGGAGGAGTCTCGCAAATGACCGCTAAGTCTCATTATTTGCATTCACACCACCGGGCTGACTTTACTTCATATGGCGGAAGACGCTCTTATGACCCTGCGAAACTCTCCGGGAGGAACACCAAGATGATCGCGAAAGAAGCGATTAAAATGTGTGGGAGCCGAGAAACCCAGCCGCTCGCCGATATCGGAAAAGCTGTCATTGGAGTTCGCGCTGGCATCAACGGCTGCTTCGACCCGGATAACGTTGAAATAAACACGCGGGGACACGTGCGTGTTGGCTTCGAACAGGCGGAAAAAATGCGCACGCGACAAACCCACCTTACGGGCCAGTTTGTCAATGTCCTCGCCTTCGCGATGGTCATTACGCATTTCGTGTATCGCGCGACGGATGCGAAAATCGATCAGGGGACCGGCAGCAAGGCCCCGTACCGAGACACTGTGCTCACGCCAGGCCGAAAAACGTTCGATGACTGCAATCATCAGCTTTGCGAGTAGCTCCTCATGGCTCACGCGTGCGCCCGGACGGCTGATCATTTCTGCGACCAGGTCGTGGGAGGTCGTCTTGATGAGCCGCGAAAGCTCACCGGTCGGCTGGGTAAAAAAGCCAGGAGAACCGCTGGCCTGCCAACCGGTTCTGAATACCTTCAACCATTGGGGTTCGATATACAGCGCCAGAATGAGCGTTTTCGGCCTCTCGGGATCGTGCACATAGCTATGCGGTTCCCATCCATTCACCAGAACTGCATTATTGTCGGTCAAAGGCACGATGCGGTCGCCAACTGCAAAGAACGTATCGGCACCCTCGACCTTAAGCAGTACGTGACAATGCGGATGCGCATGTCGAACAAGAGGGCGGTCCATATCAAGGAGTGCCACTCTCCCAAAGTCGCCATAAGCTATCCGAAGTACTTCCGACATCGTTCCTCCCTGAATGTTAACTTGACTGAAATTTACATGCATAGTCAGCTAAAGGCAAAGTGGTCCTTCGTCCGGGCGGTTGATCGCAGTGAAGCCACGAGATAAAGGTATCCCATTGACAAAAGAAGCCACATTCGCCTCAAACACGCTGCCAATCCGATTAAATGCCGGTGATGATCCATTGGACATTTTGACGCGTGCCGCCCAATGGTGGGAGCAAGGCCACGGGGCAGCGCTTGTCACTTTGGTTGAGATACGCGGTGGCGCAGCCCGTGCGCTTGGCGCGCAAATGGCGGTGCGTGCAGATGGTCTTTATTGCGGCTATATCTCCGGGGGATGTACGGAGGCCGCCGTTGCAGCGGAGGCTATGCAGGCCATCGAGAACGGTCTTGACCGGTTCCTGAAACTTGGTGAAGGCTCGCCGTTTTTTGATATCATGCTTCCCTGCGGCGGCGGGCTTAATCTGGCAATCCACGTGCTGAGAAGCTCTATCGAGATCAGAACCATGCTTGAACAGGTTATGAATCATAGGTCTCCGGCATCCCTAGCATATGATCCTGCGACCCAGAGGCTGACAGCCACATCAGATATCGACATAGGTGATTGGCGCGACGGAATCTTTTTGACGTCATATCGCCCAAAAGTCCGGCTTTTGCTGGCGGGAAGCCGCCACGAAGTAGAAATGTGCGCCAAGGTCGGACGGGCTATGGAGTATGATGTCAGTGTGATATCCGACCGTAGCCGGATGTGCTGGCATTTCGATGCTGATACCGCGGTCGCTCTGCTCTTTCACGATCTGGACAAGGAATTGCCGGTACTCCGGGCAGCCCTTGAATCCGATTGCTTCTACATAGGTGCACTGGGAAGTAAGAGGACCCACGAAAGACGCGTCAAGGCGTTAGAAGAACTCGGCGTCCCAGCCCAATCCATGCTGCGCATCAAAGCCCCCATAGGATTGATCCCCAAGGCGCGCGACACTGCGACCATCGCCGTATCCGTTATGGCCGAAATCGCGGCCACCCGTAAAAATAACTGACGTGCCAGGCTCTGGCAGGCCAGGTAGGACGTAATCGACCCTACTTTTTTGGAGACCTTCCGAGTCAGATCTTCGAGTATCAGTTCTTACAGTGACGAGCGCTTCTAGCTTTTAGTCCGATACTGATGCTGTACGTAACCAAGCATTTCACTAATTTCGCTCGCGGCCTTCATCAGACTTTCGAGGTAAGCATTGCGGTTACGCAAACCGTCTTCCCGAGGCGCGACAAGGCAGAGGGTGGCGATGCATGCGCCATCTGCCTGATAAATAGGTACGGCAAAGCAGTGGGTAAAATTCTCCACTTCACTGTTGAAGGTGAAAAAGCGTTCACGGCTGGCTTGACGGACCTGCTTAATGAAATCTGCCGGTTCCATCCTGCGACCATCCGGCAAAATAAAGTCTTCCGGTGGGATTAGATCAAGGATCTGCTGGTCGCTCAAATGCGAAACAAGTAGACGGCCGGACGCTGTCCAGACGATAGAGACTAGTTCACCGACATTCGACGAGATTCGAAACGGGCGAATACCCTCGCGCATCATGGCAACCGTATATTTTCGTCCCTCAAGCAGGCACATCTGCGCTGTCTCGCGGGTTTCTTCCGCAAGTCGCGTCAGCATTCGGTCGCATTCGCGCATCAGGTCGAACTGTTCGGCATAGGCCGTGCCGAGGAAATAGAGACGACGGCCGAGGAACACTCGACCGTCGTCGCCCTGATAATCCAGCATGCCGTGGTTGAGCAGAAGGTTGACCAGCTCGTAGACCGACGAGCGAGGTGCCCCAATTTCCGAGGCGATCTCGTTTGGCCGCATGGGCTGCCGCTTCACGCGTAAAAACTCCAGGATATCGAAAGCGCGATCCAGTCCCCTCGTGCGTCGCGATACAGTATCGGCTTCCGTATCGGTCATGCTGTTCTCCAAATCTTGTCAGGCGCGGTCGGCACGGTAAGCAATGCAGTCCACTTCTACCTTGCAATCGACCATCATACTTGACTGAACGCAAGCGCGGGCCGGTGGATTGGTGCCAAAGTATTCTGCATAGACGCCGTTGAAGCTCCAGAAGTCGCGGGGATCGTCCAGCCAGACACCAATGCGGACAACGTCTTCCACGCCGTAACCAGCCTCGTGTAAGATGGCGATCAGATTTTCAATAGCCTTGCGGGTTTCAGCGACGATTCCGCCGCGCACGATCTCACCATTTTCCATCGGAACCTGGCCGGAAACATGTAGCCACCCATTGGCTTCTACAGCTCTGGCGAAGGGAAGGGGCTGTCCGCCTGCACCGGTTTCCCCGGCACCGTAACGCTTTATCGTCATTGCACTTTCCCTTTTTTAGTTGAAACTGGATGTCTTGAGAAATTCAGCAAGCCGTTCGGATTTCGGCCTGATGAACATCTCTTTAGGGTCGCCCTCTTCACAGATGATGCCCTGATTCATGAAAATCACGCGGCTGGAAACCTCGTATGCGAAGCGCATTTCATGGGTGACGAGCAACATGCTCATGCCGTCTGCAGCCAGGCCCTTGATGACCTGCAGCACTTCACCGACCAGCTCAGGGTCGAGTGCCGACGTTACTTCGTCGAACAGCATCAGTTGTGGCGACATGGCAATGGCGCGGGCAATCGCGACGCGCTGCTGCTGGCCGCCCGACAGCTGGCCGGGGAAATGGCCACCACGTGAACCGAGGCCCACGCGCTCAAGCCACTTTTCGCCGATGGTTCGGGCTTCATCGCGGCTCATTTTCTTGACCTTGATCAGGCCGAGCATGACGTTCTGTAGCGCTGTCATGTGGGGGAAGAGGTTGAATTGCTGGAAAGCCATGCCTGTCATGGCGCGCTGGCGGGCAATTTCTTTTTCGCTTTTCCGCTTGCGGGTGCTGCCGGAATATTCGTAACCGATCTCTTCCCCCGCCAGGCGGATGTGTCCGCCCTCGAACTCTTCCAGCATATTGATGCAACGAAGCATTGTTGTCTTGCCGGAGCCGGAAGAGCCGATGATCGAGATGACTTCGCCCTCATGCATTGTGGTGTCGACGCCTTTTAAGACTTCAAGCGGGCCATATTGCTTTCGCAGTCCCTGGATTTCGAGAAGTATTTTGCTCATGACATGCGGCCTCAGGACGGGACAGCGGTCTTGCGTTCGACGTATTTGCCAAAGCGCTCGATGCTGTAGTTGATGACGAAATAGAGAAGCCCGGCGAAGAAATAGAACTGCAGGCTCATGAAATTGCGCGAGATGATCTCTTGCGTACGCAGCAGAAGCTCGGCAACGCCGATGACTGAAAGCAGCGTCGAGGCCTTGACCATCTCTGCTGCTGTGTTGACCCAAGCCGGCAGGAACTGCCGTAATGCCTGCGGCCACAGCACAGAGGTAAAGGTCTGGCTGAAGGTCAGGCCGATCGCCTTGGCGGCTTCAGTCTGACCCTTGGGAATAGCCTGCAGGCCACCTCGGACAATTTCGCCGACATGGGAGGAACAGAAGATGGCGAGAGCAAACACGCCCGCCTGAAACGGTCCGAGCGCGATGCCGACAGCTGACAGTACATAATAGCTGGCCAAAACCAGCACAAGAACCGGCGTACCGCGGATGAAGTCAGTATAGGCACGGACGAAAAAGCGCAGCACACGATTGCCGTAGACCAGCGAGAGGCCGACAAACACACCGAGCACGGAGCCTGCAAGGATTGCCAGAAGCGAGATCGATACCGTGACACCGAGGCCTTTGAGGATGACGTAACGCGCCAGCCAGACCTGATCAAAGAAAGCGGAAAAATCCATCATGACATCACCTCGGGACAGTCAGACGGCGCTCGACAAAACGCATCAGCGCGGCGAGCACAAAACAGGTGGTGACGTAAAGACCCGATACGACGATCCAAGTCTCGACGATACGGAACGTCTCGACATTGATCTTACGTGCTTCGAAGGTCAGTTCCGGCACGGCGATAGCGGCAGCAAGCGATGTGTCCTTGAACAGCGAAATGATCGTCGACGACAGGGATGGCAACACATTGCGGAACATCAGCGGTGCGATGATCGACGTGCGGATCTGCATAGGTGTTAAACCGATGGCGAGACCGGCTTCCGTCAAACCACGCGGGATAGACAACAGGCCAGCGCGAAATACCTCGGCCAGATAGGCTCCAGAATAGATCGCCAGGACTGCAACGAAACTTTCGATCTTGCCAAGCCGCACGCCAAGCTGCGGCAAGGCGAAATAGGCAAACAGCACCAGCACGAGGATCGGTAGGTTGCGAATGATCGTGACGTAGGTCGCAGCCGGAGCTTTGATCCAGACATTCTTCGAAATCAGCGCGAAAGCGACAAGCAAACCGATCAGCGCGCCGATCAGAATGGCAACAAAAGCAAGGCCGAGACTGAGCAGAAGACCTGCAAGAAGCTGGTCGAAACTGCGCCAGACGGCGGCAAAATTGAGCGTGTAGCCCATGGCGTCATCCTGCCATAGTAGTAGAGCGAGCAGGACGAAGAGCTCAGCTCTTCGTCCATATGAGACAAGCCGGTGGGCTTACTTGTATTCGACAGGGAAGCCGATTTCTGGCGGCGTCAGTTCCTTGCCGAACCATGTCTTGTAGGAGTCGGCATAGAAATCGAACTCGACGCCGGTCATCGCTTCATGCAGAGCCGTGTTGACGAAGTTCAGCCAATCCTGGTCGCCACGCTTAACGCCGCAAGCGTAAGTTTGCGGGTTCCAACCATAGCCGGCATCCTTGTAACGCCCCTCGTTCTGGGTCATGTACCAGCTAAGCGACGACTGGTCGGTGGCGGCAGCGTCGGAGCGACCGGATTCCAGCGCCTGATAGATCAGGTCAACGGATTCGTACTGGTCAACCTTTGCATCCGGCAAGGCTGCATGAACCATGGCTTCAGCGTAGACGTTTTGCAAAACAGAGATGGTGACGGAAGACCCAGCTGCCTTCAACGCTTCATAATCAGCGTATTTGCCGTTTGCCTTGAGCATCAGGCCAACGCCTTCACGGTAGTAAGGAATGGTGAAGGCGATTTGCTGCGCGCGTTCGCCGGTCACGGTCATGAACTGGCAGGTCAGGTCAACCTTGTTGGTGGTGATGTTTGGAATACGGGCGTCGGAAGACTGATTGACATATTCAATCTTGTTTGGATCGCCAAACAGGGCCTTGGCGACGATGCGGCCCATATCAACGTCAAAGCCCTGCAGCTTGTCATCAGCGCTCTTGAAGTGCCAAGGCGCGTTCGTGCTCCCGGTGCCCAGAACGAGGTGGCCGCGAGCAAGCACTTCATCGAGTTTGCTGCCGTCGGCGAGAACCGGTGTGGTGGAAAGGAATGTGGCGGCAACCAGAGACATGATGCCGGTGCGGAAAGAAATGGTCATTGCGTTCCCCTATGAACTGGACACTGCTTTGAATCCAATATAATGGACACATGTCTGTTTTACTGGATCGCCCTATCAGGTATCATAGAGAATGTCTTGTCAAGAGGCCGTAGCTTATAATTGGTGCGGCGCCGTGAAGTGATGTTTTTTGCAAAAACCTCCTACTTGGAAGCATCGAGGAATTTATACCATTCTCACCCAGCGACATTGACGTAGCCAACCCCTAAGAAAATTGCTTCGATCCCTACATAAATTGCTGGTTAACACCGTGCGTAGCTCTATAAGCTTCGCTCTTAGAGCAGATCATAGCTTTGAACTGTTGACCGACCTCGTAGCAGCATTATGGGTGTCAAAGGCACTCTTCAGTGACAACTCACGTCCGTGCATCGTAGGGTGGGGCAGACATGAAAAATTGGCGAAAGAAACCAACAATGAATGTCAGTCGCGGCCAGTCATTTGCAGTCGCCCTAACACGATCCCGCAAGTCCTTTGGATTTAAGATATCAGCAGAGGCTTTTGACGGTTTTTTGCAAGAAGCAACATAATCGGATACCCTTACAATGGGCATTATGCGCATGGGGAAGCTTTTCGAAAAAATCTAGCAGCGGGTGAGCTTGCTCAGAAGCTTGATGTGAACTGCTTTGCGTCTGAAATCGTCAGGATGTAGCGCTGCGATAAGTCTTCTCCTTGATGACAAATGTTTATTCGAGAAGACGGAAACAATATGCGACTGGTTCGATATCACTTTTTTGAATACTCTAATTATGATTTATATGGATTTTCAGATTCGACTTGTTTTCTCGTTTTGAGGCATTTTCAGGTTGAACTGCTCCGCCTGTTCACCAAAATGACTTTAGGGGTGCTCAAACTTGGATTGCAGGACGTTAACAATTGAAAAACGCTAAGCGACGTACGACTGCTCAGGACGTAGCGCAGTTCGCCGGAACCTCTCAATCTGCGGTCAGCAGAGTTTTCACCCCCGGTGCCAGCGTTTCAACGGAGTTGCGAAAGCGTATCCTTAAAGCCGCCAATGAGTTGGGCTATCGGCCAAACGCCTTTGCACGTTCGCTTATCACCCGCCGCTCCGGCATGGTTGCCGTCACAATGGCGATGATGCACAATCCCTATAATGCGAAACTGATCGAAGTTTTAACCAGTCGGTTACAGGATCAGGGCTATCAGGTTCTGCTATTTTCAGCGCCTCATGGTTCAAGTGCGAGTCTGCTGCTCGAACAGATCATGCAATATCAGGTTGAGGCCGTTATTCTGGGTTCGACAGGCTTGTCACCTTTGCAAACCAGCGAGTGCCAGCTGGCTGGCGTGCCGATTATCATGTTTAATCCATCGCTGGAAGATACAGGCATTTCGATGGTTCTCGGTGAAAACGAGAGAGCCGGTGAAATGATTGGCGATTTTCTAGTCAAGGGTGGTCACAAAAGGATGGCTTTTGTCAGCGGACATGAAGGTACCGTGGGAAGCCATCATCGTGAGGTGGGCTTTACCCGTGCGGTTGTGAATGCTGGTCTGCCTGAACCGATCCGTGTCAATGGTGATTATGATATTCATACAACCGCAAAAGTGATGCGTGACCTTCTTAATCGCCGGGACCGGCCTGACGCTGTTTTCTGCGCGAATGATTCCACCGCAATTACTTGTCTCGACGTTGCACGATATGAGTTTGGCTTAAAAGTGCCGGATGATATTTCGATCGTTGGTTTCGATGATATGCCGCAATCGCGCCTGCCCGGTTTTGATCTCACAACCTATGCGCAGCCGGTAACCCCATTTGTTGATCTGACAATCGGGATCGTCAATGATTTTGTACGCGACCCGTCACAGGCGCCGCGACGCATCACGGTGGCTGGTGAGTTTCTGATCAGAGGAACCGCCCGCATACCCGATGGCATGACACGCCGCCCCAAGGAAAATCTATAAAACCTTAATCGTGATAAGCCAAAAACTCCATGCGCCGGATTGGACGCATGGAGTTTTGACATTTAGTATCTGAAGCTCTGGGCCTATTCAGATGTTACAAAGTGGCGGACCACATTTGCCGTGAGCGTTGAGACCGGGTTGTCATATCCATTCATGGGGAGACAACCGATCCAGCAGATCGAGCCAACAGAAAACACCGCACCACCGCCCGATATATCAAGCCAGGTCAGATCAGCCCGCACCAAGGGGTTTTTTGAGCCACCCTGCTGCGGGAGCATATTGGTATAGTCTTCAATCACTGGCTGGAAATACTCGCTGTGATTAATGGATGAGGCCAGTACTTCGGTTGCCGCTGGCGTGCCATGCAAATAATCCGTGTGATCAATTTCATCACCGGCGGCACCACCCAGCATCATGCCATCTTCACCCAGAAGGTCGCTTTCAACATTGTTGAATATCCAAGCTCTTGGTCCGCTGCGCGCGGTCTCGCTGATCTTATAGGGAGAGGCACGGCCCCAGCCCACAGCACCCATGCCAATGCCGGTCAAGCGATGCGGGCTGCGGCCTTTATTGCGCCACAAGCCACCTTCTTCACCGCTAAATGCGTGTACTACTTCGCCGGGGGGGGACGTCCAGTTTCTTGCACCCGTATAGCCACGGCGCACCTCGATCATATCCGGCCGGTCTGGATGATAGGTCGTGGTCCAGTAAAAGCCATTTCCGCCCAAATACATAAGATTGCCGCCATCGCCAACATAGTCCTGAATCGCATCCAGCATGCGTTCAGAAACATATTCGGGATGCGAACCTGTGATCACTACCTTATAGCCATCAAGCGCGCTGCGGCCTTCAAGATGAAGGTCTTCATCCGTTAGCACGTCAAACTCGAAACCCTGTTCGGTGAGCCAGTCCAGCAGATAAAAATCGGCAGGAAAATGCCGGTAAGAATTGTTGAGCCAATTGCGGTGGAATGGTCGAAAATTCAGCATTGGACGCAAGCGTGAGACATACGCAACACCTGCACCGTCAAGATGGTTGTCATATATGGACAAGCCAAGTTCGGGGTGGCAGGCTACATAGAGATCGGCAGCTTGCGGCTCGACGGGTTCATTCTTCATCAAAGAGAGTTCGGCAACGCCGATTTCACTTAAAGAATTGGTTTCATTGCCATAGGCCAGATATGTATTGGTGGGCGCGAGGAAAACCGCGCGGGCTTTCCGGCTATTGATGGATGGACGCACATAGAATGGAATCCAGTCTTCAGCGCCGCCGTCAAATATTTTCAGGGCATAGACGCCGCTTTTCCAGCTATCGCCAATTGGAAGGCTAAGGCTTTTTTCCCAATCACCGCCGGCGACCATGTCGGCATGAAACAAAATCGCATCATATTCATGCGGGGCAATTTTATAGTGATTGTGGCGGCCGCTCCATTCCGGGCCAGTGACGGCACGCATCGGTGCATTGACCAGCGTTGCCGTTGGACCGCCCTCAATCTGGTTTGAAATATCAAACCGTCGGGGCTCCACACCAAAGGACCATGCTGCCCAAACAGCTGTGCCCAGAACATTGGAAAGGTCATTGCCGCGCAAAATCTGACTTACCTGCGAAGCATTGGCTGCGCCACTGGCAAGCGACAGAGAAGCAATCTTGCCGGTAAAATGGTTTGCGACAATCGTCTCACGCTGCTCTGCGGCCAGAATAACAATCTGACCTTTTTCGTGACCCAGCAGACTGTCGGCATTCGTGTATTCCATCACATCCAGCGGCAGCGAATAGCTGGCACGCGAAACACTGCGCAACGCGATACGGATCACGGATCCTTCAAGAGTGATAACAACCCGGTACCAGGCAAGCGTGGATAATGTTTGAGACAACTCACCCACAACCCGGCCTGCAATGACAAGCTGAAGCTTTGCATTCTCAATACGCAACGCAAGAGCACGGCCGATAGAAAGAAGGGTCTGTGTGCTCCTGCCTTCGAGAATTGTCGGCAGAAAAGCAAAGCTGATCGTCGTTTCCCGCTGGCAGAGCAGGCCGCGCTCATCCTGAAACGTCAGATAAGACCCGATTGACGATAGCTGAAGCTTACCCGGATAGGATTTTGCAAGCGGTGCTTCAACGCGGAACAGTTTTTTACCCGGCGCGCCTTCACGATCATCGATACTTTGAATACGCCAAACTTCCGCCTCGTATGAGCCATTGGGTGCACTGATATAAAAATTGAGTTCTTCGCCAGCACGGGCGCTGAGCCGGTCCGAATAACCCATAATCTGGTGCGGTTTAATTGCGGTGGGCATGAGATGATTTCTTTTCTTTAGACTGTCCTCAGAGTGTGCAGTTAAGAACTCTGAGGACAGGCATGAAAACCAGATAGAGCGGCGCGGTTTATGCGCCACATAAAGACCGCTCTAAGCGAATAAGATTAAACTGCTCTGCGTCGCAGGTTTTTGTTCAGGAAACCTGACAGGGAGACTGCAATCAGCAACATTGCACCATTGAAAAGATCCTGCACCCAAGGGGCAAAACCGAGCTGCTGAAGGCCGCTCACACCTGCGCCGAGCAGAAAGACGCCAACAAGTGTGCCCCAGACGTTGAATTTTCCGGGTGTAATGGTGGTGAGGCCGAGAAAAGCACCTGCATAGGCTGGTAGCAGATAGCCCATGGCGATCATCGGCTGGCCTGAACCGAGCTGACTGCCACTCACAATGGCCGCAAAGGCTGCAATGCCACCCGCAAGGGCAAATGCGACCGCAACCGTCTTGGTGATGTTAATGCCAATGAGCTTCGATGCCGCACGATTGTCACCGACCGCACGCATATGCCTGCCCAGCGCAGTATGCTCAAACAAAAAATAAAGGAAAATTGCTGTCATGAAGACATACCAGACAGGGAAATCAATACCAAACAGCTTGCCCTGACCAAATGTATAAAATGAGTCTGGCAGAATACCCGTTATAATTGCTCCACCTGAATAGCCCATTCCGATACCACCGAGAATGGTTGCAAGCCCCATGGTTGCGACAAAGGAACTGACATAGAGGCCTCTGATCAAGAAAGCATTGAACAGGCCCACGAGACAGCCAGCGCTCACCAGAAGCACGGCGATAAGCGGCCATGGAAGAGTGCTTTGTGACACAAGTCCAATGATGAGAACCTGACAAAGCCCCATAAGCGCTGCAAAAGACAGGTCAAACTCACCGACGATCAGCACGCCGAGAATAGATAAAGATAAAAGCGCAATGATGGATTGCGATGTGGCAATCGATAACAGATTACGCGTAGTCAGATAGGTGTCTGGCTTGAGAAAAGCGAATGTCAGAACGAGTGCAATCACGATCAGCACCAGGCCGTATTTTCCAGTGAGCGCCTCAAAGAGACCGCCTGAGACAAACGACTTCTTTTCAGGAATTGCGGTAGCTTTCATTATGTAACCTCATGCGTAAGCTGGGCGACAGCTTCAGGATCAAATGGCTGGTCAACGAGTTCTCGCCCGATCCTCCCATGTGCAAGAACGTAGATGCGATCGCTGACGGCTGCGACTTCGTCATGATCCGAAGATGTAAGAAGGAAGCTGACGCCGTCATCCGCTTTCCGGCGCATCAATGCGTAAAGCGCGTTTCGCGTTGGCATATCCACGCCAGCGGTCGGTTCATCCAGAATGACTAATTTGGGATTCGCGTCAAAGCCGCGCGCGACGATGACTTTCTGCGCGTTCCCGCCCGACAATTCCGATATTAACGCATCGGCATTTGCAGGTTTCACGCCATATTCAGCAATGGCCCTGACCGTTGTTGCTCGTTCCTGACGCCGGGAGCGGACTAAACTTGGCAAAGACGATGTAGTTGGATTAAGAAACAGGTTCTCAATCAGGTTCATGGTTGCAGCCGTTGTCAGCGTTCTGTCACCACTGATAAAGACAATGCCCTCCTTCATGGCTGAAGCAGGCGTGGCTGGAACATATGGCCTTCCGGCCAGTTCAATCCTGCCTTCTGATTTTGCCAAACCAAAAAGCAGTTTTCCCAAATCTTCCTGACCTGCACCGCGCAGGCCGACACAGCCGACAATTTCACCTTTGCGAACAGTCAGATCAACCGATTGTAAGCCGTGTGCTGTGCTGACATTCTCAAGCGTGAGCATTGAAGCGACACTTGTTGGTACAGGCGCGCGACGCTCACGTCCATCGGTTACCTTATCCGACATCATCGAGACAAGATCGGCCTCGCTCAGGCCTGTGGTCGTGCCCGTATGATAAAGTAAACCATCGCGAACAACCGTCACATGATCGGCGATCGTCAGCACTTCGCGCAGCCTGTGACTGACATAAATCATGCCAATGCCCTGCTGGCTGAGATGCCGCAACACCTTGAACAGCAAGTCAACATCGCTGCCGGGCAAAGTGGCTGTCGGCTCATCCAAGACCAGCAACCGCGCATTACGCCCCAATGCGCGGGCAATGGCCACTAATGCTTTTTCTGCAAGCGAAAGCTCTGATACTTCTTTTTCGGGGTCGATAGCAACGCCAAGCATATTCAGGCACTTGCGTGCCGTTTGATTGACGCTGCGCCAGTTAACCAGCCCCGCCCGTTTCGGGTAACCTGCGCCGAGAACAATGTTCTCGGCAACAGTCATGGAAGGGATCAGACCCAGATCCTGATGAATAAAGGCAATCGCAGGACGACCATCATCACTTTCAGCAAACTGGATAGAGCCGCCATCTTCCTTATAGATCTCAGCGAGGATCTTAATGAAGGTGGATTTTCCGGCACCATTCTCACCAATGAGCGCATGAATCTGACCCGGAAGCACTTCCATGCTAAAGGATTTCAAGGCTTTCGTTGCACCGAAAGATTTACTGACATTCTTCGCTATCAGGAGCGGCTGTTCCGCGTAGTTTGCTACGCTCAGGGTCATTTTTTACCCCACATCTTCTTATAATGATCTCGGAAATCAATATCGTAGGCCTGTTCTGCAAGACCCGTCTCAGGGCAGGTAGCCTTCACAACCATGAAGGCCGGAATATTCTGCTTCTGCGGCTCGCTTTTATTGAAGACCCGGTTCATCTGATCGACGCCCGCCCAACCAGACCAGCTAAGTAAAGTCACAGCAACTGCACCAACCTGTCCCTGACGGCATAATTGCATTTGTTGCGCATTGCCATCATAGCCAACGACCTTAACATCGGAACGACCCGCAGCACGCAATGCAGGCACGATCAGGCCATCCAGTGTGCCATATGGCGATACAATATAGTTAAGGTCATCACCAAAGCGGGCAACAAGACTCTGCACGAGCTGCTGGATATAAGATGGATTTGCTCCCTGCGAGACTGTCAGGTTAACGGAATCAAGAATTTTACAATCGGCGCAGTTTTCAAAAGCCTTCGCAACATTGCTTTGACGTTCAATCACGGCCTGAAATTCATCGGCGCGCAGCAACACGGCCTTTGCAGTCCCGCCACTATCTGCGATCATCCATTTACCCATCTGTTCGCCTTGAGCGGCAAACTCACGGTCAACATGGGCTGCAAAGAGATCGCTGTCAGACGCGATTTCAGCACCGTTGACGACAGGAATATCGCGTTCCTGTGCATACCGTAGGCCATCGCGGATCAGCGAAGGCGCAATTGCAATTGTGATGATACCATCGACGCCGGCATTCACGGCTGTGCGGATGGCCGCATTATAGATCGCAGGGTCACCCTTGCCATCCACCACGGTAGCAGTCCAGCCAGCGGCCGTTGCAGCTTCTTTTGCGCCTGCCGCGTCGATTGCGCAATTTGATGCCTGATGGCAAGAAATAATTGTAATGGACTTGCCTTCGGCCATTGGTGGCGATTGCGTCGGTCCCGGCCATTCCCCCCGATTGCGGGAGGAGTTTTCAACATATTGCTTTGCTTCAGAGATCACATCTTCGCTGGTTGCAGCAATGACCGAGGCTGAACTGGCCAATAAAACAGCCAACGAAAAAGCAGCGGCAATTTTGTACATCTTGATACTCCCATTTGCATCCATTCAGAAATCGATAAAGGGTCTATGACGCTCACTTGCACGAGCCCCTTCAAACTTCATATTCGACGTGAAGCCCCCATACTGGTGGGGTTGTTTTTGTAATCACGGCATTGTTCCCTAAATCAATGCATACGTTATCTGCATAATATTCATATGTCTACAGTGACTTAATATCCGGCCGAAATTATTTAATTATGGTAATTAATTGTTTTAATTAAATAAATACACTTATGCTCCCCCGGCATGTTCAGAATTGAATATCGTCGGATAGATGAAAACAAAATTATTCGGTAACTTGTTGCATTCGCATGCAATGCTCATAGCGTTTGTTCCCTCCCAGCTTTATAATGGTGTTTCCGTAGCCCACGGAGCGGTGCGCCTTGACGGTGGTGTTGTCAATCGCTTGAAAATCACTCCCACCCATCATGATCATCCCCATAAAGGCGACGTGGAAAACGGGATATGCGACGCCCATCGACCCGGGATGTGGCCGGCCCTCACGAGCGAAGGTTCCAACTGTGCTGGATTCTGGTCGAGATCGGCTCGGAAATGGGCGTGTAGGGCTTTCAGAAGATCAAGGCGATCGAGAATATCTCCGATGTCAGAAAGTCGGCTATTTCACGCCCGCACACATCTTTGAAAATCAAGCCGCTCAGCTGCTCTGTTTTTTCAGTGGTCATTCACCGTTTGCGCCGCCGCGCTGGCGATAGCGCAGTTGCGAAACGCGCTGGCGTTCCTCGGTGAGTTCGCGTTCATGCGTCGCCTGTTCGACGAAGCGGATATGTTTCTGAACTGCTTCGCGCGCAGCTTGTGGATTGCCTGCCATCACCGCATCATAAATGGCGCGATGCTGCGATAAAAACATGTCGGCAACACCCGGATAGCTGAAGATAAGGCTGCGATTATAGAAAACGCCGTCCTTCAGAAGCTGGTAGCAGGAGCGCAACGTGTGCAGCAGAACAATGTTATGGGCGGCTTCGCCGACCGCATTATGCAATTCGACATCAAGCCGTGTTTCCGTGTCGAAGTCGCTTTCCTTGCGCGCCTTTTCCATGGCATCCATGATATTCGTCATGAGCGCCTTGTCGGCAGGTGTTGCTCGCAGCGCCGCATATTCGGCGGCGACGCTTTCGATCTCGCGGCGATATTCGAGATAATCCGATGTCGCCTTGCGGTGATCAGTGAAAAGCCTGACCACCGGCGCGCTGAAAACCTGCCCTATGACGTCGGCGACAAAAGTCCCGCCGCCATGGCGCGAAATCAGTAAACCATCCGTCTCGAGGCGTTTCAGCGCATCTCGAAGAATGGGGCGGGAGATATCGAACTGTTTGGCCAGTTCACGTTCGCCCGGCAGGCGGTCGCCGCCGCTCAGGACGCCTTCGAGAATCAATGCCTCGATCTGGCGCACGACGTCGTCCGCCGTGCGGCTCGATTGTATCCGGGAAAAAATTGTCTCGTTCATGTCATCTCGAACTCATTCATATGAACGACAAGGTAGCGGTATGGAAGAGTGCGGGCAACGCAATAATAGCGCAACAGGCCCGGATACGCGCTTGCTTCCGGGCCATATTTGCGAATGCTCAGGCCTGTTTGCGGCGACGCGTTGCGACAAGCACAAACAACCCGGCAACGATACCATACATGGCCCACTTGACCGGAAGAGCGTCAGCGGTTTCGCTGCGGATCGGTAGCACAGTGACCGTTCCCGGCCTGCTTTCAAAACCGGTCTTGCCTTCGGCCTTCGCCTGTTCGATCTGTTGCGGAGAAACGACCCATTCCGCGCCACGCGACTTGTCATACACCATGAAACCGCAGCCGACGATCACGGCGACAATGAGGGCGAAGATGAAGCGAAGGGGGGTATTCATTGGTTTTCCTTATGCGCATTTTCTAATAATTGCGGTTCAGTAGCCTAACCTTGCGCCTTCGTCTATTTTTTTGATGCGCCGCCTTCCCAATAGGGAACCGGTCCGTAAAGATCGGTAAGATAATCGATGAAGAGCCGTACCTTGGCTGGCAGAAACTGCTTTGAAGGATAGACCGCGTGAATGGCAACATTGCGCGATGCTGCATAGCCGGGAAGCACCTGCACGAGTTTTCCGGCGGCAAGTTCGACACCGATATCCCAGGTTGAGCGCTGTGCAATGCCCAGCCCCGAAAGCGCAGCCTCGCGCACCAGTTCGCTGGAATTGGTCTGGAGCGGACCAGTCGGGCGCAGGATGAACGGTCCCTTCGGCCCTTCCAGCCGCCAGGGATCATTGTTGTGCGGGGCGAGGCAAATATGTTGCTGTAAGTCCTCGATTGTTTGAGGCTCGCCGCGCTCGGCAATATAGTCGGGGGAGGCGACGAGAATACGCTGTACCGGTGCCAGACGGCGGGCGACAAGCGTCGAATCGGAAAGTTCGCCGATGCGTATGGCAAGGTCATAGCCATCGCCGACGATATCGACCATGTCGTCGCTCAACTGCATATTGACCGTGAGGTCTGCATTGGCGCGCATGAAAGATACGAGATAGGGTGCGATATGCATGCGCCCGAAAGAGGTTGGTGCAGAAATCTTGAGCGTTCCGCGCGCATCCGCCGATCGGCGGGCGACGAATGCTTCCGCTTCTTCGACCCCGGAAAGGATCGCAAGCACCCGCTCATGATAACCATGACCGGCTTCGGTGAGCGCGATCTGGCGGGTTGTCCTTTGCAGGAGACGGGTGCCGAGGCGCTCTTCCAGTCGCCCCAGCCGCTTGGAGACCACGGCGGGCGACAGACCAAGATCGCGGGCTGCCGCCGACATGCTGCCGGTTGCCACGACCCGGGCAAAGATTTCCATATCCGCCAGATTGCTCATCATATATGCGCTCTTCCACTGCCATGATTTGGTTCCATCTAGCCGGGGCTGATGAAATGAAGCAAGCAATTATGCCGCAGCATAAAAACTGTTTAACGGGCAGGTGGATTGGTAAAGTTGGTTTACCACTTGACGTAAAGTGCATGCAATGCACTGTGTCAGGTGACGGTGGGAGGAGATTATGAGCGGATTGATTATGCCGGAGCCGGATGCCGCCGTGCTGCAAAAGCGGGCGCGGATTGTGGCTGATCTGCGCGCCATCGTGCCGGGCGAAGGCGTGGTCGATACGCTCAACGCCATGCGTGTGTTCGAGACAGATGGGTTGACCGCGCACCGCACCCTGCCGCTGGTGGTGGTGCTGCCGGAAACCGTTGATCAGGTGGCTGCGGTCTTGCGTTATTGCCATGACAACAACATCCGCGTCGTGCCGCGTGGCGCTGGCACATCATTGTCGGGTGGTTCCATGCCATTGCAGGACGCAGTGCTGCTCGTGATGTCGCGCTTCAATCGCATTCTTGAAATCGATTACCCCAATCGCGTCGCGGTGGTGCAGCCGGGCGTGACCAATCTCGGCATTACCAAGGCTGTCGAACATGAAGGTTTTTACTACGCGCCCGATCCGTCATCGCAGATTGCCTGTTCGATTGGCGGCAATGTGGCGGAAAATGCAGGTGGCGTGCATTGCCTCAAATATGGTCTGACCGCCAATAATGTGCTTGGCATCGAAATGGTCCTGATCACCGGCGAAGTTCTGCGTCTTGGCGGCAAGCATCTCGACAGTGAGGGGTACGATCTTCTAGGGCTGATGACTGGCTCGGAAGGCCTGCTTGGCGTGGTAACTGAAGTGAGCGTGCGTATCCTGCAAAAGCCGGAAACCGCGCGGGCCGTGATGATCGGCTTTCCATCGAGTGAACAGGCGGGGCAATGCGTGGCCGATATTATCGGCGCGGGTATCATTCCCGGCGGCATGGAGATGATGGATCGTCCCGCCATCCTTGCAGCGGAGGATTTCGTGCGGGTCGGCTATCCCCTCGATGTCGAGGCACTTTTGATTGTCGAACTCGATGGCCCGCCGGTTGAGGTCGATTATCTCATCGGTGAAGTGGAGCGGATCGCACTCAAAAATGGTTCCAGCACATGCATCCTGTCGCATTCTGAAGAACAGCGTCTGGCCTTCTGGGCAGGCCGTAAGGCGGCTTTCCCTGCCGTGGGGCGCATTTCGCCGGATTATCTTTGCATGGATGGCACCATTCCGCGTAAAGAATTGCCGCGTGTTCTGGCCGGTATGCGGGAACTGTCGGAAAAATATGGTCTACGTGTGGCCAATGTCTTTCATGCCGGTGACGGTAATCTGCATCCATTGATCCTTTACGATGCCAATAATCCCGGTGAATTGCAGGCGGCGGAAGATTTCGGTGCGGATATATTGCGCCTTTGCGTAAAAGTTGGCGGGGTTCTGACCGGCGAGCATGGCGTGGGTATCGAAAAGCGCGATCTCATGCCGGAAATGTTCAATGAAATCGATCTCGACCAGCAGATGCGGGTCAAATGCGCTTTCGATGCCAACCATCTCCTCAATCCGGGAAAAGTCTTTCCGCAACTGCGCCGCTGCGCCGAGTTGGGCCGCATGCACGTGCATCGCGGCGAAATGGCATTTCCCGATCTTCCACGGTTCTGAGTTCTGATCATGCGTGATGCAAATATTCTAAAACCGCAGGATGAGGCGGGTGTTCTGGAAAGCGTGCAGTGGGCGTTGGCAAATTCGACACCGCTGGAAATCATTGGCCATGGCTCCAAGCGCGGTATCGGGCGTCCGGTCGAGGCAGGCCGCATGTTGGATGTGTCTGCGCTTACGGGCATCACGCTTTATGAGCCGGATGAGCTGGTCCTGTCTGCCCGCGCTGGGACGCCGGTGGCCGAGATCGAAAAACTTCTGGCTGAAAACAATCAGTGTTTTCATTTTGAGCCGATGGATTACGGCCCGCTGCTTTCGGGGACACACGGGCGCGGCACCATCGGCGGTGTGCTGGCAGCGAACCTCTCGGGACCGCGACGGCTCAAGGCGGGTGCAGCACGCGATCATGTTCTGGGTGTGCGTGTCGTGTCGGGGCGGGGCGAAGTGTTCAAGTCGGGTGGACGTGTAGTCAAGAACGTGACCGGCTATGATCTTTCCAAGGGCATGGCTAATTCCTGGGGCACTTTGGGTGTGGCAACGGAAGTGACTTTCAAGGTGTTGCCGCGCCCCGAAACCGTGGCGACGTTGATCGTGCGCGGATTGGCCGACGAGCAGGCAGTGCGTGTCATGGCGATGGCGATGGGATCGCGTGAGGAAGTCTCGTCTGCCGCCCATCTGCCGCCTACCGCAGCCGCAGCTTTTCTGGATGGAGCTTTTGGCTGGGAGGCCGCAACCATTCTGCGGCTAGAAGGTTTTGCGCCCTCGGTCGCGCATCGCAGCCAACAATTGCAGGCGCTTCTGGGTGGCGCCGATATGCTTGATTCCGATCAGTCATACCGGCTGTGGCTCCAGGTGCGCGATGTTGTGCCTTATGCCAAGGCCGGCGACAGTCGTGCTATTTGGCGTGTGTCGATGGCACCCATGAAGGGCTGGCGCATGGTCGATGATTTCCGCCGTTACGCCGGTGTTGACGCCTATTACGATTGGCAGGGTGGGTTGATCTGGATGCGCATGGAAGCAAATCCGGAACCGCATGTGCTGCGTAAACTGATTGCGCAATATGGCGGCGGTCATGCGACGCTCGTGCGCGCGCCGCAACATATCCGCGAAAATATCGATGTGTTCGAGCCACAACCTCCCGCCTTGGCTGCATTGTCTCAGCGTTTGAAGCAGCAGTTCGACCCGGAAAACATTCTCAATCCGGGGCGCATCTATCCCCCAAAGGCTGGAGCGTGAACCATGCAGACCCAATTCAGCCCTGAACAATTGCTTGATCCCGATGTCAACGAAGCCGAAAAAATCCTGCGCAAATGCGTGCATTGCGGGTTTTGTACGGCCACATGCCCGACCTACGTGACGCTTGGCAATGAGTTGGACAGCCCGCGCGGTCGCATTTATCTCATCAAGGACATGTTGGAAAACGACCGCCCGGCGGACGACGAGGTCGTGCGCCATGTCGACCGCTGCCTGTCGTGCCTGTCCTGCATGACCACCTGTCCGTCCGGTGTCAATTACATGCATCTGGTCGATCATGCCCGTGCGCATATCGAAAAGACCTATCGGCGTCCGTTCATCAACCGGCTGCTGCGCAGTGTGCTGGCGCATGTGCTGCCCTATCCGGGGCGTTTTCGTACCGCTTTGCGGTTGGCGAAGCTTGGAAGGCCTTTTGCACCGCTGTTTGAAAAAAGCCCGGCATTGAAACCTGTTGCGGCAATGCTGGGCCTTGCGCCAAAGCACCTTCCGTCAAAGCCGGATATGATCAATTCGGTTGCGGGCGAAAAGCGCGGGCGGGTGGCGATGCTTGGCGGTTGCGCGCAATCCGTGCTCGATCCGGGCATCAATGCCGCAACTCTGCGTGTTCTGAACCGCTTCGGCATTGAAGTGGTGACACCGAAAGATGAAGGCTGCTGCGGTTCTCTTGTGCACCATATGGGCCGCGAGAAAGAGGCGCTTTCGCAGGCACGCCACAATGTCGATGTCTGGACACGCGAGATCGAGGCGGACTGTCTCGATGCAATCATCGTCACAGCCTCGGGGTGCGGTACGACCATCAAGGATTATGGCTATATGCTACGGCTTGATCCCGCCTATGCGGATAAGGCAGCCAGGGTTTCTGCATTGGCAAAGGATGTAACCGAATATCTTGCCATGATCGATTTGCCGGAGCCGCAGCAACCAAAGGCGATGACCGTCGCCTATCATTCCGCTTGTTCCATGCAGCATGGCCAGAAGATCGTGCGTCCGCCAAAAGACCTTTTGGCAAAGGCCGGTTTCAGCGTGAAAGAGCCGCTCGAAGGCCATCTGTGCTGCGGGTCGGCGGGCACTTACAACATCATGCAGCCGGAAATCGCCACGCGGTTGCGCGACCGCAAGGTCAAAAACATCGAGGCGACGGGTGCGCAGCTGATCGCCACCGGTAATATCGGGTGCATGACGCAGATCGGTTCCGGCTCGACATTGCCGATCGTGCATACGGTGGAACTGATCGACTGGGCCTATGGCGGGCCATGTCCGCAGCAACTGAAAACCATCGCCGCATGAAAAAGCCGGGCTTTACCCGGCTTTTCGTTTGATCAGGAGAGTGTACCGGGATTTGGCCCGATGCGTCCATCCGCGCGATCAAGCTTGGTGATTGCATCGTGATCGGTGCCATTGAGGCGGAAATCGAACACGTCAAAGTTTTCCTTGATGCGGGCCGGTGTGACCGATTTCGGAATAACGATATTGCCGGTTTCGATATGCCAGCGCAAAATCACCTGAGCAACCGACTTGCCGTGCCTTTCCGCGATGGCTTTAAGCGTTGCATCTTCCAGTATCTTACCCTGCCCAAGCGGGCTCCAGGCTTCGGTTGCAATGTTGTGCTTGCCGTGGAACAGGCGCAACTCGTCCTGCTGGAACTGTGGATGCAGTTCGATCTGGTTGAGCACAGGGGTTGCTTCGCTTTCCTTGATGATGCGCTCCAGATCGGCTGTGCGGAAATTTGACACGCCGATAGATTTTACCCGGCCTTCTTCCTTCAGCTTGATGAAGGCGCGCCACGTCTCGACAAAAAGATCCTTGGATGGCATCGGCCAATGGATGAGATAGAGATCGACGTAATCGGTGCCGAGCTTTTTCAGGCTGGCGTCGAAAGCCTTCAGGGTTGATTCATAGCCCTGTTCACCATTCCATAATTTGGTGGTCAGAAAAATGTCGCCACGCGCGAGACCTGATGCGCTGATCGCTTTGCCGACACCCTCTTCATTGCCATAGATGGCGGCTGTGTCTATATGCCGATAGCCCAACTTCAAGGCTTCGCTGACGGCTGCAACCGCTTCGTCATTGCCGACCTGCCAGACACCGAAACCGAGTTGTGGAATCTGATTGCCGTCGTTCAGTTTCACGGTCGGTACGCTCATGCTCTATCCTTCCCTCCAAGGCGCACCGATCCTGCTGCGATGCGCGCCGCCCATCGGCGGCAGCATTCAATTCCTGTTTGTCTGACAAGCATATGGGTGTTCGCGATAAAAGCAAAAGCCTTTTGCGGGAGCTTTTTGCGTTTGGCGGCGATATTGTGAATAAATATTACGGTTGTTTCAGATTTATGAAAACACAAGGCCGCCCTTCGTTGGAAGGACGGCCTGAAATGACAGCAAGGCGGTTTTTTAATCAGCGCACGACAACGCGGGCGCCCACGGGAACACGATTGTACAGATCGCTCACATCTTCGTTACGCATGCGGATGCAGCCGGAAGACATGGCTTTGCCGATGGTCCAAGGCTGGTTGGTGCCATGGATGCGATAAAGCGTATCGCCGAGATAAAGGGCACGCGCGCCGAGCGGGTTGTTGATCCCGCCTTTCATGCTGGTCGGTAGGATACGACCCTTCTTACGCTCGCGTTCAATCATGCGCTTGGG
The DNA here is from genome assembly GCF_039545455.1 of Brucella sp. BE17. Classification (NCBI taxonomy): domain Bacteria; kingdom Pseudomonadati; phylum Pseudomonadota; class Alphaproteobacteria; order Hyphomicrobiales; family Brucellaceae; genus Brucella; species Brucella sp. BE17. The sequence continues at coordinate 99,182 of NZ_CP154468.1, forward strand.
CGGGGTCCAGGTCGGCCATTCCGCTTTGCGGCTGATGCGCTGCCCGCCTTTCCAGCTAAAACCCTGCCTGCCGACTCCGACGCCGTAGCGCTTGGCTTTTCCGCCAGACTGCACCAGAAACAGGAAGCGGTTTTTGGTGTCGATAACGATCGTGCCGGGGGCTTCCTTGCCGTTGTATGAGACGGTCTGAGGCAGGTAGATGGAAGAAATCTGCTTCTTGTTCGGCTTGGGGCTTACGGCAGGGCGCTGTAAGGAAACCTTACGTGTGGCCTGAGGTTTCGGCTGGGCTTTTTGCCTGGCCGTGCCGCGCATGGGTTCCTGCTGCAACTGGGCAACCTGGTGCAGTGCATTATCGTTTCGATCATAGGCAAAAGCCATGCTCGTATTAACAATCGAAACGGCTAATGCCGCAAGTGAGCCCACCAAGAGAAGATGACGCGGTTTCATGTCATGTTCCATCCTGTTTGCACCGTTCGGCGATATGCCGTTTTGCCAGCGCTTGTTGCCTGATAAATGTCCTGACAATCTCTGTCAGGAGAAAGGTCTTAAAAGTTATTCCGCCATTGTGCGGGATAATGGAATCGTAAAAGTAAACGTCTGCCGTGTATTTCGTGTCTTTTTGCTCTAACTGTTGTTGTGGTTAGTGGAAAGTTGCGCGACATGCTTAAGAATGCGTGAAATCCAAAGGTCAGGTCAATGAATAATATAGTCGAAGTAAAATCCGGTCTGAGGATTGGTTCCGATGGTCAAACGCGTTGCTTCTGGCCGAGTGAACTTCCGGATTATCTTGCCTATCACGATTATGAATGGGGGGTGCCGGTTGATGACGACTACCGGCTATTTGAGAAAATCTGTCTGGAAGGCTTTCAATCCGGCCTGTCATGGCTGACAATTTTGCGCAAGCGCGAGAATTTCCGTGCGGCCTTTAGCGGCTTCGATTTTCATCGTGTCGCTCAATATGACGAAAAGGACGTAGAGCGTCTTCTTGCCGACAAGGGCATCGTGCGTCATCGTGGCAAGATTGTCTCCACGATCAATAATGCCAATCGTGCCATTGAACTCGTTGCGGAAAAGGGCTCGCTTGCTGCCTATTTCTGGTCGTTCGAGCCGGGAGTGAAAGAGCGCCCCGCCGTCATTGATTATCCGACCCTTATCGCAAATCCGAAGACAGAGACTTCCCTGCGCATTTCGAAGGATCTAAAAAAGCGGGGCTGGTCGTTTGTTGGTCCAACCACGGTCTATGCCTTCATGCAGGCCATGGGGTTGGTCAATGACCATATCGAAGGCTGTCACTGTCGTGCGCAAATAGAAACGCTGCGGCAAAATTTCAAACGACCACTATAGAATCGGACCGATACATAAATCTAATATTTGAGACGCGGCCTTTGTGCGTGCGGATGGGCGTGACGGGCGCTCTATTATGTCGATTGCCAAGGCGGATGGTTTCTGTAACAAGCAAAACATGTTCAGGAGTTGAAGATGGATCTGGCATCGCTGATTGCTTTCGCGGGTATTCTGATTGTTGCTGCCGGTACGCCGGGACCGAATGTTGGAGCGCTTGTCGCTCGGGTCATCAGTCGCGGCCACAAGGGCGTTTTTCCTTTTATGTTTGGCTTGTGGCTGGGGGATGCCGTGTGGCTTTCTCTTGCCGTCTGGGGTCTTTCGGCGCTGGCCAACACGTTCCATACCGCTTTCCTGATCCTTAAATATGCGGGTATCGCCTACCTTTGCTATCTGGCATGGAAAATGTGGATCGCGCCGGTTGCAGGAGAGACGGATGAGAACGCCATTCCGCAACATGGCGAAGGCCGTAAGCTTTTTTTGAGTGCGCTTGCGGTTACACTGGGTAATCCCAAGATCATGGTATTCTATATTGCGATCCTGCCCACCATCATCGACATTAACGCGGTAACAATGGTCGGCTGGGGCGAACTGCTTGTGGTAATGTTTGCGGTTCTTGCCGCTGTTGACAGCGCCTGGGTGGTTCTTGCGGCGCAAGCACGCCGCTTCTTACGTAGCCCGCGCATGATGCGCATTGCCAACCGGACCAGTGCCGGCATGATGGCAGGTGCAGCTGTTGCCATTGCTGCCCGCTGAACTGGTCGGGGTTTCTATCCGAAGCGGTTAACTGAGGATGGCTTTTTCGTGTTTGCGCACTGGGGGTTACCCTCGTAGTGCCTCCAATGCCTTGCCATAAAAGAACCGGCCCAGGACATCGCTCTTAATGTCCCGGGCCGTTCCCCCCGCCCAAAAACACTGCAGATTAAAGAATTTCTTCGTTCAAGCCTTGTATGTTCGGGTTATCCGCATCAGGCCTGAATTTAGAATGTGCAAGGCGTGCGGATAATTGCGCAATGTAAGCTGGTTCCCTCAAGCCGCTCTCGTAGAGCTTCATGATGCATGTCGCGAGTTCGGCCTCGGTATGGGCGCTGTTACTTTCTTCCAGAAGGATTGCCGCCTGCGAAAAGCAGTCGCGCATAACATTGATTTCGCCCGGCGTGTAAATTCGGCTCGCTTCGTTAAACAACGGCATGGCAGCCTCCTTCAATAGACACATAGGATAATGCGTTTAACCGATTTGAGTAGAGGTAAACTGAGTTCATGGCGCATGCGTACGATATCGTACGGAAAACGCGCAATAATCCGGAACTTTTTGGTTTCTTCGCTGTTTCAAAATTACCTGAGAGGTAAATGAAATGGATTTTCCACCCCATGAAGATGTTGCCAACAAGCTTTTGGCATCAATGCCAAAACCGGATTACCGAGAACTGGCCCAAGAGCTTACCTATGTTACGTTGCCTTCCGGCACTTATATGGCCCGATGCGAAAAGCCTATAGATAAAGTATATTTTATGACTTCTGGTATTGGCTCCGTTATTTTGACGACGGGCAAGGGGCGGCGGGCGGAAGCCGGGATTTTCGGCTTTGAAGGTTATGTTCCAACGTCCGCGATCGCTGGCGTGGAAACCAGCTGCTATGACGTCATAATCCAGATCGCAGGCGAGGGCTACGCATTGCCCTATGACAGCTTTCGCCGCTGGATGGAGAAAAATGGCCGTTTCAACAAAATCATGATCCGGTCGATTGAAGCTTTTTCTGTTCAACTGGCGCATACGGCGGTATCCAATGCCGTTCACGATGTACCCCAGCGTCTCGCGCGTTGGCTTTTGATGTGCGATGACCGTCTTGCCGGAAATGAAATCCCCCTCACGCATGAATTCCTCTCGATCATGCTTGGCGTGCGCAGGCCCAGCGTCACCGATTCCCTGCACGTTCTGGAGGGGCTTGGCCTTATCAGAGCCAATCGGGGCATGATTACTATTCGTGATCGGCGCGGGTTGGAACAATATGCAGAAGATGCTTATGGACGGCCCGAAAGGCAATATGAGCGATTTCTCTCGAACCTGCCCGCGCCTGAGCCTTGGTGTGTCTAGGATCCGGACCCTGGGGCGTATCGGGAGAATTAAAGTCGATTGGCCCTAATACCCTTCGATAAGCCGGCTATATTCTTCTTCCGGTTTTCCGTAGGCTTCGCCAGCGAACTCCTCCAGCCCCTTGCGATCACGAATGGTGATCCGGCCCCGCTCGGAGCGCACAAGCTTTTTCCCTTCAAGCATATGCAGACCGGTCGTGATACTCGGGCGCCGAACCCCCAGCATCAATGCGATGAAATCATGGGTGAGTACGATCTCGTCGCCGTCGATTCTGTCATGCGCCATCAATAGCCAGCGGGCAAGGCGCTCATGGATATGAAGATTGACGTTTGCCCAGACGGTATAGGAAATCTGGGATGTAAAGGTCTGCATGTAGCGGGCCAGCAGGTTGGCGAACTGGCTGTGACGCGCGAGTGCGGTGGCTGCCGCGGCAATCGGCAGGCGATGACCGTAACCGTCCATTTGCATCACCACTTCATGCAAGCTCGTTGTCGCGCCGACTGCAGCGGATGTCGGCGAAAAGCCCTCGCGACCGAACATGCCGGATTCCGCCAGCTGGCCAGTCCGCGAAATGGTTATGACAGAGCCAATGCCGTCCGAAAGAAAATATAGATACCCGACGGGCTGATTGGCTTCCACGATTACTTGGCCGCGATGAAGCCTTACCGGTTCCAGGCTGGAACCGATATGGTGAAGAATATCGCTATCGAGGTAGTTGAGAAGGCGGTTTTTCAAACTATTCTTGTCGTACATGGATGTTGCTGATGGGCAAAGTACGAGCTCCCCCCGTCGCGATGCCCCAATTCTTTGACGGTTGTTTTTCTATAACACCCAGATTCGGCAAATGATTATCCGTACGCTAACAGACAAAGGAATGCTCAGGCGCGTATTGGGAACGAAGCAGGTCTGTTCTCGTTTGAAATCCAGACCTGCCACCTGATACACCTGCGGATAAGGATGGGACGGGAAGATATCGATGACCATGGAAAGCCCGCAGTTCTCTGAAATTTTCGATAGGGACGCCGTCGAGGTCGCGACGCAATTGATCGGCTGGACTTTCGCGGTGGGCGATACGGGCGGGATGATCGTGGAAACGGAAGCCTATACGCTTACCGATCCCGCCTCACACAGTTTTAAGGGGGAAACCAAGCGCAACAAGTCCATGTTTGGTCTGCCCGGTCGGGCCTATGTCTACCGGATCTATGGGCTGCACTGGTGCATGAATATCGTTTGCAGCCGTGGTTCGGCCGTGCTTATCCGCGCTCTGGAACCCTTAAGTGGACTGGACGAAATGAAGCAAAGGAGACAGAGCGAACAGGAGGATTCGCTTTGCTCTGGTCCTGCCAAGCTTGCGCAGGCTCTAGGGATCACTGGCGATCTCGATGGCCAGCGGCTGGACCGGGTGCCCTTTCGGCTGGAACCATGCCAGCGCGAAATGCAGGTCGTGAGGGGATTAAGGATCGGTATATCGAAGGCAACCGAATTTCCATGGCGCTTCTGTCTCCAAGGCTCTGCCTTTCTGAGTCGCCCGGTTAAGGCCCCTGCACGTTTGAAAGGCGTTCACCCAGACGCAGACAGGCTACGCGCAAAATCCTGACACCTTGCGGTAAATGTCATTTTCAGCGTTTACAGTGGATGGGAGCAATACTGGCGCTTTGCGCCGCGCAGAAATGTGGCCTATCAATAGCGGGATTTCACAATATCGCCTGGCGTCGTATGTTCTGGGCATTGTGCAAGCTTTAATCAGTCCGACAGGTGATGTTCGTGGCCCATGACGACCGTAGAAAAAACCGCGTCACCCTGATCGACGTGGCCCTCCATGCCGATGTTTCCCGCGCGACAGCATCGCTTGTGGTGCGCAAGAGCCCGCTGGTGAGTGCGCTAACGCGTGAAAAAGTGGAAAGGTCACTACGGGAACTGGGTTATGTTTATAATATGGGGGCGGCCAGTCTGCGTGCCGAACGGTCGAATACGGTCGGCGTCATCTTGCCCACCCTCGGCAATCCGTTTTACGGCGAGCTTCTTGCTGGCATCGAAAGTGTACTGGGCGAAGCTGAAATCGTGGTTCTTCTGGCGATCAGCCATGACAAGTTTTCCAATCAGCGCCTGTTGATGCAGCGCATGCGCGAACATGGTGTCGATGGCGTAATCGTTTCGCCGTCCGCAGATACGCAAGCAGAATATATCGAACAGATGCCCGGCTGGGGGCTACCAGCTGTGCAGGTTTTGCGGCATGTGAGTGACAGGGTCGACTATGCTGGCGTTGATTATGCCAGCGGCATGCGCCAGGCGGTCAATCATCTTGCCGCTCTCGGCCACAAGACAATCGCGTTTGCAGTTCATCGCCCCTTCCATTCGGCCTATCGCGAGAGAATCGAAGGCTTTCGCGAGGCGATGCTGCAACTGCGCCTCAATGCGGAACTGATTGTCGAGTTGCCAAATTCGATCCCTGAAATTGCCCGAGCGACTCCGTTGCTGTTCGCGCAGGGGCAGATGCCAACCGCTGCAATCTGTCTCAATGATGTTGTCGCGCTCGGTCTTTCAGCCGGGCTTTATGACTATGGCAAGAAAATCGGGCTTGATTTTGCGTTGGTCGGGTTTGACGACGTCAGTGATGCGGAAGCAACGCGCCCCCGACTGAGCTCGGTTGCGACGCGGCCCGTAACGGTGGGGCAGAACGCTGCCCGTCTGCTTCTGGACCGTCTTGACCAGCCAGATCGTGTGTCGCGCAAGATTATCAGCGAAACATATTTGCAGGTTCGCCAATCCTGTGGCGGCCCTGTTTATCGAGAGAGTGCGACCAATTAGACATTGACGCATAGGTACGATAGCATTTAGATCGATCTAAACACACTTGTCGCAGGAGCGAGCGGCCTGGGTGCCCGGAGGTTTAACGTGTATAATTTCAATTTTGAACCGGTCTTCGCGTCGATGGACACGCTGCTCATCGGTGCGTGGCAGACGATCGAGCTATCATGTGCCTCCATGTTGCTGGGTCTGATCGTCTCCATCATCTGTGCGGTGGGAAAGACGGCCGGTCCGAAGCCGGTGCGTTTCGTGATCGATGCCTATATCGAAATCATCCGTAACACGCCGTTTCTCATCCAGATATTCTTCATTTTCTTTGGTCTGCCATCTGTCGGTCTGCGTCTTTCGCCCAATAGTGCCGCACTTCTGGCGCTGGTGGTGAATTTCGGTGCCTATGGCACAGAGATCATCCGCGCGGGCATCGAATCCATTCAAAAGGGTCAGGTGGAAGCGGGTACGGCGCTGGGCCTTTCGCGGCTGCAGGTGTTTCGCTACATCATCATGAAGCCTGCATTGCGCACGGTCTATCCGTCGCTGACCAGCCAGTTCATCTATCTTATGCTGACGTCGAGTGTTGTCTCGGTAATTTCCGCCAGCGAGCTCGCCGCTGCCGGTAACGATCTTCAGTCGGCGACGTTTGCAAGTTTCGAAGTCTATATCGTCATCACCATTCTTTATCTGATCATGTCGATCGGATTCTCGGCGATCTTTTCGCTGATCGAGAGAATGGCATTCAAGTATCCGTTGAGCCGATAGGAGCCGATCATGATCAGACCTTTCGGCTGGAACGAATTTCTCATCATCCTTTATGCGGCGCAGTGGACCATAGCGTTGTCGGTGATCGCTTTTGCAGGCGGCGGTGTCGGCGGGCTTCTGGTGGCGCTGTTGCGGGTGTCGGACAATAAGATAATCCGCTATATTGCGCTGGGCTTTATCCGGCTGTTTCAGGGCACGCCGCTTTTGATGCAGCTGTTTCTGGTGTTCTTCGGCCTCAATATTTTTGGCTTTGGCGTTAATCCTTGGGTTGCAGCGAGCATCGCGCTGACCTTGCATGCAAGCGCTTTTCTGGGCGAGATTTGGCGCGGCTGCATCGATGCGGTGCCCCCTGGCCAGCGTGAAGCAGCAACGGCTCTGGGTCTGCGATATTTCAACCGGATGCGCTACGTGATCCTGCCACAGGCCGCCCGCATTTCGGTCGCGCCGACAGTTGGCTTCCTGGTGCAGCTCATCAAGGGAACCTCGCTTGCCGCGATCATCGGCTTTACCGAACTGACCCGACAGGGCCAGATCATCAACAATGCGACCTTCAGTCCGTTCATGGTGTTCGGCACGGTGGCCGCGCTCTATTTTATTTTGTGCTGGCCATTGTCCATTCTGGCGCGGCGTATGGAAACACGGTTTTCGCGTTCAACCGCACGCTAACATCAAAAGCATAAACACACCACGTGCCGGCGAGGAGACCGGCCACACACAGGGAAGGAAATAACATGAATTACACCAGACGAATGGCAATGATCCTCATCGGGGCAGGCGCGCTTGCAACCGCCGTGGTGCCGTCGGCCTTTGCCCAGAGCGTGGAAGGCATCAAATCGGCTGGCGCGATCAAGATCGGCATGCTGGTCGATTTTCCGCCTTTCGGCATCATAAACACCAGCAACGAGCCGGACGGCTATGACGCGGACGTTGCTAAACTGCTGGCCAAGGAACTGGATGTTAAGGCACAGATCGTTCCCGTCACCGGACCGAACCGTATTCCCTATCTGCAGAGCGGACAGGTCGATGTGCTGGTTGCTTCGCTTGGTATCACAGAGGAACGCGCGAAGAGCGTAGATTTCTCGCAGCCTTATGCGGGTATTTCAATTGGCGTCTTCGGACCGAAAGACGCGGCCGTCACGAAGCCCGAAGACCTTTCGGGTAAGACGATTGGCGTGGCGCGTGCATCCACGCAGGATACGGCCGTTACCGCAGCTGCTCCAAAGGACGCCACCATCCGGCGTTTCGATGACGATGCCAGCGCCGTACAGGCACTGCTCTCCAATCAGGTGGAACTGATCGGACTTTCCAACGTCGTGGCCGCAGAAATCGAAAAGGCAGCCCCTGGCCGCTACGAGCAGAAAATGCAGCTGAGCCAGCAGGTACAGGGTATTGCGGTAAAGAAGGGTTCGACCGAGATGCTCGAATTTGTCAACAAATTCATCGAAAAGGCCAAGGGCGACGGCGAACTCAACAAGATCCACGAAAAATGGCTCGGCTCGCCATTGCCGGATTTTGTGTCTGAGGCAAAGTAAATCTCGATTTGCGCCATGCCCGGTTTGGCCGGGCATGGCGATAGGGCTTTAAAACGACTATTCTCTCGAAAGCAGGTTTTCCGTTATGAACCAGACGGCGCAGGACAAAGTGGGTCCGGCAGTGCTCATGGAAGGTATCAACAAGTGGTACGGGACCTATCATGCGCTGCGAAACATCAACCTGACCGTGGCGCGGGGTGAGCGTATCGTCATCTGCGGCCCGTCCGGATCGGGCAAATCCACGCTTATCCGCTGCATCAACCAGCTTGAAAGTATTCAGGAAGGGCGGATTGTCGTCGATGGCCTGGACCTGACCAAAGGCGGCAGGAACGTCGATGTTGTCCGGCAGGAAACCGGCATGGTTTTCCAGCAGTTCAACCTGTTTCCGCATATGACGGTGCTTGAAAACTGCACATTGGCGCCCACAAAGGTGCGCGGTGTGGCAAAAGCTGAAGCCGAGAAGACCGCACGGCAATATCTTGAGCGCGTACGCATTCCCGAACAGGCCGACAAATATCCCGCCCAGCTGTCCGGTGGCCAGCAGCAGCGCGTGGCGATCGCCCGCGCCTTGTGCATGAATCCCAAGATCATGCTGTTCGATGAACCGACTTCGGCCCTTGATCCTGAAATGGTCAAGGAGGTGCTCGACACCATGATCGATCTGGCGAAAGAGGGCATGACCATGCTGTGCGTGACCCATGAAATGGGATTTGCGCGTCAGGTCGCCGATCGGGTAATTTTCATGGACCAGGGGCAGATTCTGGAAATGGCACCGCCGGAAGAGTTTTTTGGCAATCCCAAGCATGAGCGCACGAAAGCCTTTATCGGTCAGATTTCCTGACCGACGCGCATATCATATGAAATGACTGGAGCTATCCGTGACGCATGAAATCCTGCTCGTCGAGCCGATGATGGCGCTGATCGAAGAAAAACTTGATGCCGGTTATAAAGTGCACCGGCTTTACAGGGCTGAAGAGAAGACGGAAATTGAAGCAGCGCTCGGCAAAATCCGTGCGGTGGTAACCGGCGGTGGCAGCGGGCTTTCGAACGAATGGATCGCACGGCTTCCCGCACTGGGTATTATCGCAATAAACGGGGTTGGTACCGATAAGGTCGATCTCGAATTTGCCCGCGATCGTGGCGTTAATGTGACGACCACACCGGGCCTGTTGAGCGATGATGTGGCAGATATCGGCATTATATTGATGCTTGATCTCCTGCGCCATGTCACGGCAGGTGACGGCTTTGTGCGTGAGGGACGCTGGGCGCGCGGCGAGGCCTTTAGCTTGGGCGTCAGTCCCAAAGGCAAGCGCATCGGTGTTCTGGGGCTTGGCCAGATCGGCAGATCAATGGCCAGACGGGCCGAAGCCTTTGGTATGCAGGTTCATTACTGGAACCGCTCACCCGTTGAAAATACCGACTGGATCGCCCATGCTTCGCCGGTCGAGCTCGCGAAAAACAGCGATGTTTTGGCAGTGTGCGTCGCCGCCAATCCCTCTACCGCCAATATCGTCAATGCCGATGTGCTGGCAGCACTTGGCAGCAAGGCCTATCTCGTCAACGTCTCACGTGGCAGCGTTGTCGATGAAGACGCGCTTCTCGATGCCCTTGAAAATGGCGTTATCGCAGGCGCGGGGCTTGATGTCTTTGTCAATGAGCCGACCATCCGCGACGAATTCCTGAGCGCACCCAACACGGTTTTGATGCCACATCAGGGTAGCGCAACTGTTGAGACGCGCATTGCCATGGGCGAACTGGTGCTGGAAAATATCCAAGCATTCTTTGCCGGCCAAACCCCTCCTTCCACAGTCAACTGAGTTCATGATGATTGTCAGACAGGCTTTTTTCGAAGGACAAATTCACGCTGGTCGTGAAGATGCCTTCAAGGATTATGTTGCGAAAACGCTGATGCCGATGTGGCTTGCCTTTCCGGGCATCCGGGACGTCAAAGTCTTGTACGCTGTCGAACGTGATGAGGGTGCACCGCCTTATCCGATGGTGCTGTGGACGCAGTATGATAGCAGGGATGCTCTGGCAAAGGCGCTTTCCTCGCCCATTCGTTACGAAAGCCGCGAGGCAACCAAGGGTCTGCTCGCCATGTTCGACGGGCATATCCACCATCATGTCTTTGAACTGGAGCAGGAAAGTTAAACTGCTACCTCTATTTCCAACGTGACAGGATCGAAGCTCACGACACGCACCTGCGTACCGGCTGGTAGGTCCGGTCCTTTTACGCGCCATATCGTATCGTTGATGCGGATGCGACCACGGCCATTGACGAGCGCTTCCTCGAGTGTTGCGCGCTGACCGACGAGCTGTTCGCCGCGCTGGTTGAGGAACGGCTCGTCATGGCGGTCATTGCTGCCGAAGAAGCGGCGACCGGCCAGCACGAAGATCACTGCCATAACCAGAAACACGACGATCTGAAATTGCCATCCGAAGCCGGTTATGGAACCAAGAAGCAGGGCAATGCCGCCGGTGACCAGTGCCGCCAGCCCAAACCAGATGAAAAAGAAGCCCGGCGCCAGAAGTTCAAGAAGCAGCAGGGCTAGCCCGAAGACGAACCAGTTCCAGAGGCCAAGCCCGGAGAGGAAGTCCGATATCATGGTGCCCTGCTTTCTTTAACCTAGCTGCGGTTTGTCGTCGGCACGCTGCGCCCGCGCGTAACGGGTGGCGGCGAGGCCGGATCGACCGGGGTGACACCATCGCCAAAAACCTCCTTGGCGATCGCGCCGATACCGGCGAGCGAACCAATCAGCGAACTGGCCTCAAGCGGCATCAGCACAACCTTCTGGTTCTTGGCGCTGGCGATATTGCCAAGGGCTTCGGTATATTTCTGCGCCACGAAATAGTTGAGTGCCTGCACATTGCCGCTGGAAACCGCATCGGAAACAAGCGTGGTGGCCTTGGCTTCCGCCTCCGCCAGCCGTTCGCGAGCTTCCGCCTCGCGCTTGGCGGCTTCGAGCTTGCCCTCGGCTTCGAGAATCTGTGACTGTTTCTGGCCTTCGGCGCGAAGAATCTGCGCGTTGCGGTCGCCTTCGGCTTCCAGAACCTGTGCGCGCTTGTCGCGTTCGGCCTTCATCTGGCGGGCCATGGAGGCAACGATATCGGCAGGCGGGCTGATATCCTTGATCTCGACGCGTGTCATCTTGAGGCCCCATGGATGCGCGGCTTCGTCGACCACACGCAGCAGGCGATCATTGATCGTGTCACGGTTGGACAGAAGTTCGTCGAGATCCATTGACCCCATGACGGTACGGATATTGGTCATGGTGAGGTTGAGGACGGCATATTGCAGGTTCGAAACCTGATACGCGGCCTGAGCGGCGTTCAAGACCTGATAGAAGGCCACTGCATCGACACCGACAATGGCGTTGTCGCGGGTGATGACTTCCTGTGTCGGAACATCCAGCACCTGCTCCATCATGTTGAGGCGCGCACCGATGCGATCGAAGAAGGGAATGATCAGGTTGAGGCCCGGATTGAGCGTTCGCGTATAGCGTCCGAAACGCTCAACTGTATAATTAAAGCCCTGCGGCACCGTCTTGATGCCTGCAAACAGTGTTGCCAGAACCAGCGCAGCCAAAATCAGCAGCGTTATGTCAAAACCTGTCATTGTATCGTCCTTAATTTCGCGAACTGGACCTGTTCAGTCCTGTAGGCTCATACCCAGCCCTGTAATTCGCGCCGCACCAGCGTCTCGATAACCTTCATACCGTCTTCGCTGTCATTGAGGCAAGGAATATGGCTGAAATTCTCGCCGCCATTTTCGTGGAAGGCATGTGCGGCTTCATTTCCGATCTCATCAACGGTCTCAAGACAATCGACGACAAAACCCGGATTAAGCACGGCAACCGACTTGACGCCTTGTTTGGCAAGGTTTTCCACGGTCTCGTCCGTATAAGGTTGCAACCATTCCTCCGGGCCGAAGCGGGACTGAAAAGTGGTTCGGAATTTTTCTTCATCAAGACCGAGGCGTGCCCGCAACAGGCGCGCCGTCTCCAGACATTGCTGGCGATAGGGATCGCCCTTTTCCGAATAGCTTTTGGGAATGCCATGGAAAGAAGCGAGGATCACATCCGGCTCAAAGGAAAGCGTTTTCAGATGGTTCTCGATCGAGCGGGCCAAGGCCTCGATATAGACCGGCTCGCTCTCATAGGAGGGGATGGTGCGCACGGCTGGCATGAAGCGCTTCTTCATCAGCACTTCGAAGAACTTGTCATTCACCGTTGCGGTCGTGGTGGCCGAATATTGCGGATAGAGTGGAAACATGACGATGCGCTCGCATCCAGCCTGCAACAGCCGGTCGGTCACCGTTTCGATGGAAGGCTGGCCGTAGCGCATCGCCCAATCGACGACGACGTTTGAATGATCCTTCAAGGCTTCTGCCAGCTTTTCGCCTTGCGCGCGGGTATAGGTGCGCAGCGGCGATTCGTTTTTTTCCCGGTTCCAGATGCGTTCGTAAAGCTTGCCGGATTTGGATGGGCGGGTGTTGAGAACGATGCCGTAAAGGATTGGTAACCATGCGACGCGCGGCCATTCGATAACGCGGCGATCGGAGAGGAATTCGGCAAGATAGCGGCGCATCGGCGCGTAGCTGGTGCCGTCTGGCGTGCCAAGATTGACGAGCAGGACGCCGACTTTCGGCAATTGCGGCGCTTCGACGCCTGTCTGATCTGTCGCCGTTTGGGTCTGGCTTTTCTGCGCTTTTTTCATCTCATTCACCTTCTGCCATCTATCCAGTTGGCCGTCATATATTCAGTTTGAAAGTAGAGAAAAAAAGCCAAATTACAATCCTGACAATCACTGTCATAAAAAAGGCGACACCGGTGTATCCGGTGCCGCCATTATAGCTATGTGGTGTTTCTTAACCGACAGCGCCACGTGTCAGTGAAAAACGGGCGCCGGTCGATGAAGTGCAGTTAAGCTGGCTTGGAGAAACCAGCGCGCAATTGACCTTGGAAGATGTGCCACGCACGATGGAGCGCATGTCGATTTCCACGAGCTGCGGCGACTGATAGCGGTAGCTACCTTCGGCCAGTCGCTCGTTGGTGTCGGTGGTCCGGGTCTGGAAAGAACCGCCATTGAATGAGGAAATAATGCCGTTGGGGTCTGACCAGTTGCCTTCAATGCCGCCAGGACGCCCGATGGCAGACTGAGAGTTGCCGCCTACCGGGCCGGTCGTTTCACAAGCCGCCAAAACCAGCGACATGAGGGCAAGGGAGCCAATGATGCGGAAGCGTTTCATGTCCATGCTCTCCATATAAGCATTTGCAGCGAAAGATCATCGGTCTTTGGCACATATGCTCTAAAACAAAAGTCGAGCGATATCGGAGTTCTGTTTCAGCCCGATCGCTCCTGGGATGATATCCCTGTGATGTATTGAATTTTACAGGAAAACAAGTCCCTTTTGCGAGGATTGCGTGATTGTTGCGAAACTGCCGCAACATCAAAGGCCTGTTTTCAGTCGTCTTTTGTCATCATAGCGCCCTGCCTATCCGACGAGGATATTGCGGAACTGCCAAGGGTCTTTGCGGTCGATATCCTCTTCAAAGAGTATGCCGCGGCCCTCCAGCGGGGTCCAGTCGGTATAATATCCCTTCACCGGGCCCAGATAGGGCGTCTGTACTTCAAGGCAGCGGCGATAATCGATCTCGTCGGTTTCGACGATGCCGCTTAAAGGATTTTCCAGCGCCCAGACCATACCGGCAAGGACTGCGGACGATACCTGCAATCCGGTGGCATTCTGATAGGGGGCGAGTTTGCGCGCTTCGCGAATAGAAAGCTGCGAGCCATACCAATAAGCGTTCCTGTCGTGACCGTAGAGAAGGACGCCGAGTTCATCTGCGCCATCCAGAATTTCGTTTTCTTCCAGCACATGCTGGACCGGCTGCGCACGCCCGCCATTGCCGAACATCTCGTCGAGCGACAGAATGGCGTCATTGCTGGGGTGATAGGCGTAATTGCAGGTCGGGCGATAGTCGAGTTTGCCCTTCTTGCTGCGCAGCGTGAAGAAATCGGCAATCGAAATCGCCTCATTATGGGTGACGAGCAGACCATATTGCGCGCCATGGGTCGGACACCATGTTCGAATGCGCGTATTGCCTCCGGGCTGTTCAAGAAAGATCGCTGCTTTGTTGCCCTTTTTCTGTTTGCGCGCATTCTTGGGCTTCCATTTTTCATGGCTGCCCCAGCCAAGTTCCGCAGGCTGCAAGCCTTCAGCAATGAAGCCTTCGACCGACCAGGTGTTCCAGAACGTGTTGAAGGGTTTGGGCTTTTTGGCGCGCTGCGTGTCGCGTTCGGCAATGTGAATGCCCTTGACGCCAGCTTTCTTCATGAGCTTTGCCCAGCCCTGACGGTCATCCGCTGCGGGTTCAATGAAGTCGAGCTTGAGTTCGTTCGCGAGATTGACTAGCGCCTTTTTCACGAACCACGACACCATGCCGGGATTGGCACCGCAACACGAAACGGCAGTCGGGCCGTCTGGGTTCTTGCGCTTTTCGGCCCGCGCGGTTTCGCGCAGGGCGTAATTGGTGCGTGCGGCATTGTCGGCCTCGGCATCAAAATAAAAACCAAGCCATGGCTCGACCACGGTGTCGATATAAAGCGCGCCTTGTTCACGGGCAAAACGCATCAGGTCGACCGACCCGGTATCCACGGACAGATTGACGACGAAGGGCTGGCCTTCGCCCTCTTTCAGCAGGGGACCAAGGATAGTTTTGTAATTATCGCGGGTGATGGCTTCTTTCAGGAAGCGAATGCCCTTGTCATCGAGATGCTTGCGGTTTTTTTCGCTTGGGTCGATCACGACCATACGCGCTTTCTCGAATTTGAAATGGCGCTCGATCAGCGGCAGGGTACCGCGCCCGATCGACCCAAAGCCGATCATGATGACGGAGCCGGTAATCTCGCCATGGACTTGCCACTTCTCTTTCGCCATTTTCTTCCTCTCAGAAGCCCACATGGGCTCTATTGATTATGGATAAAGCATAACACAGGTTCATTGAAAGGAAGCAACGTCACAAGCTTATGACATGCATGATTCTTTTAAATCTTATCAATGTCGATCAGTTTTGCGCGGATCATGCCGCGCAACGAATTGCCAACCAGAATGGTCCGTGCTTTTTTCAGGTCTTTAACCGAAACCGGCGTTTCGGTGGCAATGCCGTTGTTGAGGATTTCGCGGCGCAAAACACCGTCGAGAAGCCCTGACGACAGCGCGGGCGTGGCGAAGGTAGCATCGCCTGTATCGAGAAAAATCGAGGTGATCGTGCCTTCGCACAGTTCATCGCGCTCGTTAAGCAGAATGACTTCATCCACTTCCGCGAGCGAATATTCCTCCCGCGCCGCAATATAGGCTCGGCGACGCGTGGTTTTGTGGCGCAAGAGCGGATCGTCGTGTCTGAGGCGAGTGCTAGCGATGGCAATGCGCCAGACAGTGTTTTGCGGTAATGGTTCGAAAGGGGTGGCGATAATCTCGCTCAAACCGTCGGGTGCCAGCGTCAGGCGCAGTTTCAAGGCCTGATCGGATGTGCCTGCCGCTTCGATCTTTTGGCGGATCGCCATCATATCGCAATCGAAGCCGAGCTCGTTGGCCGAACCTTCCAGGCGCGCCATATGCAGATCAAGACGCAGGACACCCGACAGGGGTTCCCAGCGCATGGTCTCGATCAGTTGATAATCGGGCCCCTGATCGGTCTGCTCATCGAGCTTGACGCTGGCTTCTGCCCCGTCGCGAACCGCGCTTTCACCAGACATTCCTCATACTCCGCTTGCGCTGTGGAATCGAAGACCACGCCGCCTCCGACATTGAAGATCGCATGATTTTGATCCAGAAGCGAGATCGTGCGAATGGCCACATTGAACCGCATTTGCCCGCCCGGGGCGATCCATCCGAGCGATCCACAATAGATATCGCGGGGGCCAATCTCAAGTTCGCGCAGGATTTTCATGGCGCTGATTTTCGGTGCGCCGGTAATCGAACCACAGGGAAACAGGGCTGCAAAAATTGACCGCAACGGCAGATTGCTTTTCAGTCTTGCGCGCACACGGCTGATCATCTGATGAACGGTGGGATAGGTTTCAACCCTGAAAAGCTCAGGTACATCCAGCGAACCGACGTCGCTGATCAATGAAATGTCGTTGCGCAGAAGATCGACGATCATGCGGTTTTCTGCCTGGTTTTTCGGGTCGTTCATCAGGAAGCGCCGGTTTTCTTCATCTTCTTGCGGCGATGACCCGCGCGGCATGGTGCCCTTCATCGGATGGGTCTCGATAAAGCCATCGCTGCCGATCTCAAAAAACAGTTCTGGCGAGCGCGACAGGATGACGGGGCCACCAAGATCGCAAAAAGTGGCATAACGCACCGGCTGACGCTGGCTAAGCTTGTTGAAAAGCGTCAGCGGATCGCCCTGCCATTGCGCGTCAACAGGGAAGGTCAGGTTGCCCTGATAGCAGTCGCCGTCGCGCAAATGCTGGTGCAACCGATCGAAGCGTTGCTGATAGTCCTCAAATGACCATTGTGCGACGGGGTCGTGCAGGACGGTATGCGGGTCATCATTGTGATGATGAATCGCTTCGTCGCAAGGACCGTCGAAAACGCCAAAGCACAGCAGCGGGGTTCTGCGATTTTCCGGTAGGAGTGGTGCTAGCTTGGGTTCAAGAAGATAGCCTGCTTCATAAGCGAAATAGCCTGCAAGCCATTTTCCCGCCTCATGTGCGCGCTGCATCGCCTCCCATGCACACTCGAATTCGCTGGCACTTTCCGCGCGGATAATCGAAGACGGGTTCGCGAAAAGAACATCGCGGCCCGCCTTGTCATCCCGAAACAAAATAAGCGGCCTCTTAGAAACCGGCACGACTATATCTCAGTCTTCCATGGCTTCGAGTTCGTCGATGATGCCTTCGATCACCGACAGGCCCCTGTGCCAGAAATCCGGATCGGTCGCGTCAAGGCCAAACGGTGCCAGCAGTTCCTTGTGGTGCTTGGTGCCGCCAGCTTTCAGCATATCGAAATATTTCTGCTGAAAGCCAGTTTCGGAATTCTGGTAAACGGCGTAGAGCGAATTGACCAGACAATCGCCGAAGGCATAGGCATAGACATAAAATGGCGAATGGATGAAGTGCGGGATATAGGTCCAGAAGGTCTCGTAGCCCGGATTGAGATTGACCGCATCGCCAAGGCTTTCGCGCTGCACATCCATCCAGATTTCACCGATGCGTTCCGCGGTCAGTTCACCCTCGCCGCGTTCCTTATGGATGCGGCGCTCGAACTGGTAGAATGCGATCTGGCGCACGACCGTGTTGATCATGTCTTCGGCCTTTTGCGCCAGCATGGCCTTGCGCTCGCGCTTGTCCTTGGTGGCCGCAAGCAGGGATCGGAAGGTGAGCATCTCGCCGAAGACCGATGCGGTTTCGGCAAGCGTCAGTGGCGTTCCGGCCATGAGCGCGCCCTGCTTCCCAGCCAGAACCTGATGCACACCATGGCCAAGTTCATGGGCGAGCGTCATCACATCGCGCGGCTTGCCCATATAGTTGAGCAACACGTAAGGATGCGCCGAGGGCACTGTGGGATGGGCAAAGGCACCCGGTGCCTTGCCGGGGCGGACCGGAGCGTCGATCCAGTTCTTGTCAAAGAAGTCGCGTGCAATATCGGCCATTTCAGGCGCGAAATTGCCATAGGCGGAAAGCACGGTTTCGCGCGCCTGGTCCCATGAAATCAGCGCCTGCGGCGTCTCCGGAAGCGGCGCATTGCGATCCCAGTTTTCAAGCTTCTCAAGGCCGAGCCATTTGGCCTTCAGCGCATAATAACGGTGTGACAAGCGCGGATAGGCATCTTCGACGGCTTTGGTCAGCGCATCGACCACCTCGCGCTCGACACGATTGGCAAGGTGCCGGCTGTCGGCGATATCCTGAAAACCGCGCCAGCGGTCGGAAATTTCCTTGTCCTTGGCCAGCGTATTGGTGATCAGCGTGAAGATGCGCAGATTTTCACCAAAAGTCTTGGCCAGCGCTTGCGAGGCCTTCTTGCGGATAGCACCATCGGCATCCTGCAACAGGTTGAGCGTTTGTTCGATGGCCAGTTCCTCGTCATCGACCTCAAAGCGCAGGCTCGCCATCGTCTCATCAAAAAGACGGTTCCAGGCACTGTAGCCGGTGATCGACTTTTCGTGGAAGAGCTGTTCCAGCTTGTCATCGAGCTCATAAGGCTTGTCGAGGCGCAGGTCTTCCAGCCATGGCCGGTAATGGGCAATGGCGGTATTGGCTTTCATTGCCTTTTCGAGAACTGCATCATCGATGCGGTTGATTTCGAGACTGAAGAAAATAAGCGGCGTGTTGGCATCAGTCAGTTTCTGCTGAACATCGCCGTACAGTTTCATGCGCCTGGGGTCGCTGGTGTCACCATAATAATAAAGCCCTGCAAAAGAGGCGATGCGGCCCATGAGTTCGCTCAGGGCTTCATAGTCGCGGATCGCATCGGCAAAAGCGCCGCCATCAACTTTCGCCGCTTCTTCGCCAAGCCGACCTTTCCACCGCTTTTCAAAATCAGTCGCATCCCGGGCTGCCTTTTCCAGATCTGCCTTCAGTTCCGCGCTTTCGGGTGAAGGATAGAGATCTGCCAGGTTCCATTCCGGCAAAGCGCCAAGATCGGACTTTTTTGATGCACCTACAGCATTGGCGGCAGCACGCGGAAGGGGATTTGAGAAAGGGGTTGAAACTTGGGTCATGGCGTTCTCCTGTCGGCTTCTTCTCGCATGTCTTGTCGAGATCGCCAAGGTGGAAGTGCCCTCTTTCGTGATGGTGAAACGCGCCCCGACCGGAATCAAAGTTTATGGGATTATGGCTGACGGCTTCAGAATATGGCGCTGATGTGGCTTCGTTATAGAGAGAACTTGAATACACTTATGCGGCTTGGAAAATTTCGCCTTCCCGGAAAATGAATTCACTTGGAAATCGATAATCTGTTGAATATAAAGACTTTTATGCATGTTCTCTTGTTTGGCTCGATCAATTGCGGCTTCTTGAAGACTGTTAATATTTTTTTTACTATAATGAAAATAGATGCACTGTTGTGTCTTTTTTGCCATGGTGTTTCCGCATTTGTTGTTCACTAAAGCTCTATTAACCATTCAATCCGACAATGGGTCGATGGAGGCGAAGGGCAAGTTGCAGAAGGCTTGTTAACAAAAGAGCCGGTCGCAATGGTGTTCGCAGCGGTTATGGCATGTGCTGTAGCCAGTCTTCGATCGGAGCTGGACAAGGTTTTGGACGCGGCCTGTGGGAACGGATAAAACGGTAAGGCGATACGATCTGATGAATAGCATATCGACCATTCAAATGTGTCTGGCGGATGTCTGGGCAAAAGTCAGGCTCGGTGCGAAAGCCCGTCTGTCTCTGTCGCTTTCAGTCGTCGCGGCAACTTTTGCTTTGGCATTCATGCCAGCGCAGGCTTTCGCTGAGACGCGTTCGTTGAAGCTTTATTACGTCCATACCGGTGAAAAGGCCGAAATCGCCTTCAAGCGCAATGGCCGCTATCTTCCCGACGGCCTCAAACGTCTGAACGTTTTTCTGCGCGACTGGCGCCGCAACGAGCCGACCAAGATGGATCCGCGTCTGTTCGATCTGGTCTGGCAGGTTTATAAATCCTCAGGTTCCAGCCAGTACATAACGGTTGTATCGGCATATCGTTCCCCCGCAACCAACAAGATGCTGCGTGGCAAATCGAGCGGTGTGGCCAAAAAGAGCCAGCATATGCTCGGTCGTGCCATGGATTTCTTCATTCCCGGCGTCAATCTCGCCAAGCTGCGCGGCATCGGCATGCGCTATCAGATCGGCGGCGTTGGCTATTATCCGCGCTCCGGCTCTCCTTTCGTCCATATGGATGTCGGTAATGTGCGCTCCTGGCCCCGTATGAGCCGTCGCGAATTGCTGGCCCTGTTCCCGGATGGCAAAACCGCACACCTGCCGTCCGATGGTAAGCCGTTACCGGGTTATCAGCAGGCGCTTGCCATGATCGAAAAGCGGAAAGGCAGCGGCGGCGAAATCCTGATGGCCAGCAATTCCAGTACCAAGCGCAAGAGCAAGTCGCTCTTCGGTGCGCTGTTTGGCGGTGGTGCCGACGAAGAAGAGGATAATGGCGATACCGCCGTGCGCGGAAGCGCGCGTCCGGTACGAAATACGGCTCCCGTGAGAGAAGCACCTGCCGCAGTACCACAGCAGCCGGTACAGCCGGAAGAAACGATGATCGCAGCGTTGCCGACCAGAAATGCTCCGATCCCGATGCAGGCACCGCGCCCTGAAACGAACCTGGAATCTTTGATGCCTGCGGTAGAGCCACAGAATGCCGCACCCGCTCAAGATGCGGCGCTGGTGGCTATGAATGTGCCGATTCCGGCAAGTAAACCGCAGGATGCCATAGCGCTCGCTATGGCTGAGGCCGAAACGCAAGCGCCTTCTGCGTTGATGAATGGTTTTGTGCCGGTTCCGTCAATACGTCCGGATGGACAATCCGGGGCTGCTTCCGGTCAGGATGCCATCGCGGCGCTCGTCAGTGAGCAGCATGATGTCCTAGCGGCAAACAATGCAGATGCTTCGGCACCGATAGCGGGTCAGGCGGGTGCCTTGCCTCTGCCGCAGGAAGCGCCGCGCGCCAGCACAGAAATCGCCATGCTTTCCAAGAGTGACGAAATCGGCGAGTTGATCGCCACGCCGAAATATGATGACGATTATGACACCAAGCCGGTTGCCGCTGTTGCCGAGCAACCGACGCCGGTACAGGTCGCGTCTGCCGCAAATGCAATCCCCGTCCAGCCGGCAGTAACGAAGCAGGTCGCCAAGGTTGGCAAAGCTGCCAACACTGGCGTGCGCACCACCACCAAAGGCGCACGCAAGCTTGCCAAGGCTCTAGCGAAGCCGCGTCCGGTCGTGCAGCCGGTGACGGTACATAATGCCGCAATTGCCATGTCGGCGGAATCGGTTGCCAAAACCGTTCCAGAAACCAATCCGAACCTGCGCAATGATGCGATGCGTACGGCCCCCGCCGTAGTCTATACGGCAGGCTTCCAGCAGGGCGATCTGCCCAGTGAGCAAGCCAACAAGTTCAGGGGCAATGCCGTCACTTTCCTGACGGTGGCAAAATTCTCGAAACCAACCGATCTTTGACCGATTTCTTGTTGAGCTTTGATTGAGAGCAAAAATTAAAGGGCCCGCGAAGGCCCTTTTCTTTTGATCTTGAGCTGATCAGCCTTTTAGACCGGCAGCACCTTGCGCCAGCGCCGTAATGGCGTCCCAGTCGCCTTTCTCCACCAGCTCCTTCGGTGCGACCCACGAGCCACCAACGCAAATAACGTTCGGCAGTGCGAGATAAGTCTTTGCATTGGCCAGGCTGATACCGCCAGTCGGGCAGAAAAAAGTTCCGGCCAGAGGCGAGGAAAGCGCTTTGAGGAAAGATGCTCCGCCTGCCTGTTCAGCGGGGAAGAATTTGAGATGTGTGTAGCCTTCTTCGCGCAGCGTGAGCATTTCGCCTGGCGTGATGGCGGCAGGCAGGAGCGGCACGTCGCTGTCATTTGCGGCTGCAATGATCTGGCTTGTGGTGCCGGGGCTGACGATGAAACGCGAACCGGCCTTTGCCGCTTGCTCATAATGCTTTGCATTGAGGATGGTGCCCGCCCCGACAATCGCTTCGGGCACTTCCGAGGCAACGGCGCGGATGGCGTCAAGGGCCGCATCTGTACGCAAGGTGATCTCGATTGCGGGCAATCCGCCCTTGGCCAGGGCACGGGCGAGAGGAACGGCGTGTTCGACCCGATCGATCAGCAGCACCGGAATGACGGGCTGACCTTGCAGGACGGGGACGAGAAGGTCTGTTTTTTGCGGCATGTTCTCTCGCTTAATTTTCGGCTTAACTGCTGGGACGATTAATAATCGATTTAGAATGCCTTCCATTGTTTGTCTAGCTTTGAGCTTTCAAAGCTATTTCCATCGATCGGGGCGAGTGTGGTGGATTTGATTCTGAAATCCGGTCAAAGCGCGCTTTAAAGTGATACCAATTTCAGATTAGCGCCACTGTGTAATGTCAAACGTGACTTGAATTCGCCGTTTGCGGGAGGTAGTGCAGGGCTGGAATTCCAGAGAAGATAAGCTGATGAGCAATTTACCGTTTAAAGTTGCAGCCCTTTATTGTTTTGCGCCGCTGCCGCAATATGAAAGCCTGCGTGAGCCGCTGGCCAAACTCTGCTGCACAAATGGCATCAAGGGTACACTGCTTCTGGCAGGCGAAGGGATCAACGGCACGGTTGCCGGAACGGCGGCTGCGATTGAAAAACTGGTTGAGTACATCACGGCCATTCCCGGCCTTGGCGCGCCCGAACTGAAATATTCTCATGCAAGCGAAATGCCCTTTCACCGCATGAAGGTACGGCTCAAGCGCGAAATCGTCACCATGGGCGTCGAGGGCATCGATCCCTTGAAAAGTGTGGGCACCTATATTGCGCCGCAGGACTGGAATGCATTGATCGCCGATGAAAACACTGTCGTCGTCGATACGCGCAACGATTACGAATATGCCATTGGCACATTCGAAGGCGCGCTCGATCCGCAGACCAAGACGTTTC
This sequence comes from Brucella sp. BE17, assembly GCF_039545455.1. NCBI lineage: Bacteria > Pseudomonadati > Pseudomonadota > Alphaproteobacteria > Hyphomicrobiales > Brucellaceae > Brucella > Brucella sp. BE17. The sequence continues at coordinate 122,324 of NZ_CP154468.1, forward strand.
GCGAATTTCCGCAATGGGTCGAGGACAATCGCGACAAGCTGGGAGGCAAGAAGATCGCCATGTTCTGCACCGGGGGCATTCGCTGCGAGAAGGCGACAGCTTTTGTAAAGGGCCTTGGCTTTGATGATGTTTTTCATCTCAAGGGCGGTATTCTCAAATATCTGGAAGATGTGCCGCGTGAGGAAAGCCTATGGAACGGCGAGTGCTTCGTTTTCGATGAGCGGGTTGCCGTCGGCCATGGTCTGGTGGAAAGCGATGTTGAGCTTTGTCATGCCTGCCGTCGCCCCATCACGCCGCAAGACAAGCTTTCACAGTTCTATGAGGAAGGCATTTCCTGCGCTGGTTGCTTTGACGAGCGCACGCCGGAAGACCGCGCCCGCTTCGCCGAACGGCAAAAGCAGATCGCGCTTGCCAAACAGCGCGGTGCACCAAGGCATATTGGTAGCTAGAGCGCATCCCGACAGGTGTGAAATGATTTTCCAATAAGAGCGCGTCAAATCAGATAAACCTTTGTGCGGTTGTTTTGCCGCATGATGGCCCAAAGCACTAGCCAAATTGTTTTTGCCTGACTATTGTGCCCTTGTTTTTGGAACAATCTGAAATTGTTACAAAAATTTGGGCGACTTTTGCATGGACGCCTGTGTGAAAAGGGTCTGACGGCATCCGGGTCGCGTTTGCCTCCCTCATACCCATCATCGCAAGTCGAAGCATTGCGCAAAAAGCAATGCCTGAACGATTAAGCGCCGGTCGCTCGCCGGTGGATGATGGTGTTTGCTCGCATTGCGGGCATTATGGAGGTCGACAATGAAGACACTTATTGCGAAAAAGCTTATCACGGCGTTTATGATCACGGTTGCAGCCAGTGCTGCTACGATTGCCAATGCAGCCGAAAAGGTCACGGTTTTTGCCGCAGCCAGCATGAAGGATGTGATCGAGGAAGCCGCCAAACAGATCAAGGCCAAGGATGGTACGGAAGTGGTTGCTTCCTTTGCTTCGTCCTCGGTGCTGGCCAAGCAGATCGAGCAGGGTGCACCTGCACAGATTTTCATTTCCGCCGATCTGGACTGGATGGATTATGTCGAAAAAGCTGATGCCATAGACAAAGCCTCGCGCAAGGTCATTGCCGGTAATGCGCTGGTGATTGCAACGCAAAAAGATACGTCAAAGGCTGAGGCCAAGGATTTGTTGAGCGCGGGCCGTTTTGCCATGGGCGACCCGTCCAATGTTCCGGCTGGCAAGTACGGCAAGGCAGCACTGGAAAAGCTCGATCTCTGGAAAGACGTTGAAAAGAACGCCGTCTTTGCTGAAAATGTGCGTGTTGCGCTGCAATATGTGAGCCGCGCGGAAGTGAAGGCCGCAATCGTCTATGCGTCCGACCGTGCGGCGGCGCCTGATCTTATCGAGGCCTATCGCTTCCCCGCTTCGAGCCACGCGCAGATCCTTTATCCTGCCGCCATGATTGCCAAGAATGAAAGTGACGCCGCCAAGGCATTTCTGGCTTTCCTTGAAAGTGATGCCGGTCAGGCGATCATCAAGGATAAGGGCTTTGTCGGAGCCGCAGAGGCAGCGCAATAATGTTCGATGAAAATGTCTGGCAGATTGTTCTTCTGTCGCTCCGGGTTGCCGGGATCGCCATTCTTGTCGCTCTGCCAGTCGCCTTCATCGTCGCATGGTTGCTTGCCCGGTTTCAATTTCCGGGCAAGTCGCTTGTGCAGGCCATCGTCACCATGCCGCTGGTGTTGCCGCCGGTTGTGACAGGCTATTTTCTGCTGATCCTTTTTGGCGCACGCGGCGCGCTTGGTGGTCCTTTGCAGGAATGGCTCGGCCTTTCCTTTTCGTTTCGCTGGACAGGCGCGTCATTGGCCGCAGGCGTCATGGCCTTTCCCTTGCTCGTGCGTCCGATAAGGCTATCGATAGAAGGGCTTGATCGTGGGCTTGAAGAAGCAGCCCGTACGCTCGGCGCCAATCGTCTGGTTGCTTTTTTCACCGTCGTTCTGCCACCCTTGTTGCCGGGCGTTCTGGCAGGGGCGGTGCTGGGTTTTGCCAAGGCGTTGGGCGAGTTCGGTGCCACCATCACTTTTGTTTCCAATATTCCCGGCGAGACGCAAACCCTGTCGCTCGCCATCTATTCGCTATTGCAGACCCCCTCTGGGGATGCGGCTGCACTTCGGTTGATCGCTATCTCGGCCTCGATTTCGATTGCCGCTGTGGTGCTGTCCGAGTGGTTGCAGCGCAGGTTGACGAGGGAGGCGAAATGAGCGGTCTTGATGTATCAGTTGCCGGTTGCAATGGCAGATTCGCTGTTGAGGCAGATTTTGCTGCCAGCTGGGGTGTTACGGCGCTGTTCGGTCATTCAGGCGCGGGTAAGACCACGCTGCTCAAGATGATTGCCGGAACGCTCAAACCGCAAAGCGGTCGTATCGCAGTGGGGGATTTCACATTATTCGATGCCGATAAAGGCATAGATCTGCGCCCTGAGCAGCGCCGCATCGGCTATGTCTTTCAGGAAGCGCGGCTTTTCCCCCATATGAGCGTGAAGCGCAACTTGACCTATGCCCGCTGGGCCGGGCACAGGAAGAACACCCGCAGTTTTGACGAAGTGGTGGCGCTGCTCGGGATCGATCACCTCCTTAACCGTGCGCCTGCAAGCCTTTCGGGCGGCGAGCGCCAGCGCGTTGCTATTGGCCGTGCGCTTCTGTCTGATCCGGCTTTACTGTTGCTGGATGAGCCTTTGTCCTCACTCGATCATGCGCGGCGCCAGGAAATCCTGCCCTTTATTGAAAAGCTACGTGACGAAAGCCATGTGCCTATTGTCTATGTCAGCCATGAGATTGATGAAGTGGCGCGGCTGGCTGATGAAATCGTGCTGCTTGCGGGCGGAAAGGTCACGGCAAGCGGCGAGGCGGCTGAAATCTTTCCGTTGATCAATGCGCAGGATGAAGGCGGCGGCGTGCTACTTGAAGGCACTGTCTCATCCTATGACGAAGCTTATAAACTTGCAGAGATTGATCTAGGCGGCGCGGCATTCCAGTTAAGCGATACAGGCCTCAGGCAGGATATGCATGTGCGGCTGCGCGTTCGCGCGCGGGATGTCTCTCTTGCGCGAAAAGTGCCTGAAGAAATCAGCATCCGTAATCAACTCCACGTCACAATCACGGCGATTGAGACGGACGATGGACCGAACGCCCATGTGATGCTCGATTTTCGTGGACGTCGCCTTGGCGCACGCCTGACAAGGCGCTCCGTCGATGATCTTGGGCTGAACGTTGGTGATAAGGTGGTGGCGCTTATCAAGGCCGTATCGATTGATCGCGCAGGCATCAGGGAGAAATAAAACAAGGGCGACGAGCGAAGGGGTTTTCGGCGCTCTACTTTTATGCTTCCTGTCTGTGGAGATAGGAAGCAAAGATGACTGATTTGCAGAACTGGACGCGGCGTCCGAGGCCCGAGCGTAAGACATTTGAGGGGCGCTATGCGCGGCTTGAACCGCTCGATGCGCAAAAGCATGGTGATGAATTGTTCTCTGCATCGACAGTCAAGGATGCAGATCAGCGTTTCACATGGCTGTTTGAGGTCCCGCCCGTCAATCGCTCCGAATTCGAGCCTTGGCTTGAAAAAGCATCCGAGAGTGAAGACCCGTTGTTTTTTGTCGTGATCGACAAGGCGAGCGGCAAGGTTGCGGGACGTCAGGCGTTGATGCGCATAGAGCCTGAACATGGCGTCATCGAAATCGGTAATGTTTACTGGGGACCAATGATCTCACGCAGACCGGCTGCGACCGAGGCGCAGTTCCTGTTCATGCAGTATATCTTCGATGAGCTCGGCTATCGCCGCTATGAGTGGAAATGCAATGACGACAATGCGCCATCCAAGCGCGCAGCCGAGCGTTTCGGTTTTCGCCATGAGGGCACATTCCGCCAACATCTTGTGGTTAAGGGCAGAAACCGTGATACAGCATGGTTTTCCGTGCTTGATCATGAATGGCCAGCATTAAAACAAGCCTATCTCGCATGGCTTGCATCGGAAAATTTCGCCCAAACGGGCGAGCAGAAGAGAAAACTTGAGGAGTTTCGCAACCTTGGCTGAGCAAAAAAAGAGCAATCCGGCCATTGCCGCTGCAATCATTCTCGTCAGTTTCGGTGTGTTGGGCTATTTTCTGCCCGGTATCATGCTGGCGCTCGGTGAGCGTTCGCAAGTTGCGGCCGTCATTTTTGCCGTCCTGTTCGTGCTAGGCTTTTTTGCCATCTTCTGGCTGCGTGCACGCCGTCAAAAAAGGAACGACTGATTGTCTTTCAGTGCAGATCCTTGGTGTAGACGAATTTCGGCATGCTCCAGTTAAAGCGAAGTGCAAGCAGGCGGAGGCCAAGGCCGATCGTCATTGCCGTGAAGGCAGCAGGGCCTTGCGCAAAATCCAGATGAATGCCACCGATATAGATCAGGCCCGTCACAACCGATACAGTCGCATAAAGCTCGGATCGGAAAAGCAGTGGCACCTCGTTGCAAAGCACATCCCGCAAAACGCCGCCGACACAGCCGGTGATCATGCCTGCAGCGATCACTACGATGATCGGCATGTTCATGCCAAGCGCCACGCCGCAGCCGATGACCGTGAACACGACGAGGCCTATGGCATCGAGAAACAGGAAGATTTGCCTGAGCCGATGCATGTAGCGAGCGACGATAATGGTTGCGAGCGCAGCAAAGCCGGTAATCACCAGATAGCTTGGATGTGCTACCCATGACAGCGGATGATGGTCGAGCAGCACGTCGCGCACCGAACCGCCACCAAGGGCTGTGATGCAGCCAAGCAAGAACACGCCGATCCAGTCCATTTCGCGTCGACCGGCGGCAAGTGCCGCCGTCATCGCTTCGGCTACAATCGCTGTCATATAAAGATAGTGGATCAGTGCTTCGCTTTCGCTGCCGCCCATCGCGGAAATTCTCCATGCAATTGTTGCGGGCGGTTTACCATCTTTTGGGAGGCGAAGGTCAATTTTGCGGCATTGACAAAATAACCGCCTCGCGTTTGGGCGGGGGGGCTTGGGGACGCGAGGCGGGCGAGCTCTCAGGAGTGCACGCCAAAGGAAAATGGGGTTTTAAAAACAATTTTAAAACCAACAAAGGGTTCCAGTCTGAAAGATAGCGTGAACGGAGGCTGATTTCATAGGAATTATAAGGCAATAAGCGCCTCAATCATGCTTTGCCAGCGAGTATGAACGATTGTGGAAATCGTAATATTTCTCCCACGTGCTTCAGAATTTGTCGGCAATTGCGTGTTTTTTTTGAATGCTTTTTTGATTATGCGGGCAGGTTTAAGCGCGATTTGAATGAAGATCGACCTCCGCAGCGACCGTTGTGCATTGCTGTATTAAAAATTGAGCAAGACCAACCTCGACGCTGATTTCTTCTGTGGAAGATGGCAATGCGCCAGCTTGGAGCCTTATTCTTCGTTTACGATCAGCGCAGTGAGTCGATGTTGCGTCCGACCGGCATCCCACGGGTTGCGTGACGAGTTCCACACAGAATTAACCATCTGTTAACCATTCCGCATATAGACCCATATAAACAGATTTTTAACGAAGATGAATCAAGTGCTAACACAATCTCGTCCGATCCGTTTGAAAGGGCGCTCCTTTCTGGCGCTAGTGCTCTCGCCGGAATTGCCGCTCGATGGCTGGCTGGACAGGCTGGATGATCTTGCAGCGCGTTCCGCAGGCTTTTTCCTCAATCGGCCGGTAGTGCTCGATCTGGAAAATCTGGCGATCGAGCGCGGGCAATTGCTGGAGCTGCTCGAAAACCTCACCCGGCGCAATGTCTGGGTAACAGGCTTCGAGGGCGCGCGTCCGTCCCTTCTGGGGCCGGGAATGCCGCCTGCGTTGCGTGGCGGGCAAACGGTCGCGGATTTTACACCGGAAGTCACCGAACCGGTGGCTGAAAGCAAACCTGCGGCCCCGGCAGCACCCGCTGCTGTTCAGCTCGTCAAGGCTGTGCCCTCGATGGTGGTGACGGAGCCGGTACGTTCGGGGCAGTCCATCTATTTTCCTGATGGTGATGTCACCGTGGTCGGTTCAGTTGCTTCTGGGGCGGAAATTGTGGCGGGCGGTTCGATCCATGTTTATGGCGCGCTGCGTGGTCGCGCGATGGCCGGCACTTCCGGCAATGCCAATGCGCGCATTTTCTGCCGCAAGATGGAAGCCGAACTGGTGGCGATAGACGGTCTTTACAAGACCGCCGAGGATATGGAACAGGGCTTGCGTGGTCAGGCGGTGCAGCTCTGGCTCGATGGTGATTACATGCGGGCGGAAACGCTCGGCTAAAGCATAATCCGATCACAGTGAAACCAAGATCGATAAGGTTATGCTTCAGGTCAAGGTGTGAGAGCGCCGATCCGATAATATCAGATCGAGAGTTACTCTAAAAAATTCATGTCCGGTTGGGCGGGCACAATTATCAAGGCGAGCGGGAGCTACAGGAGAATAATATGGCGAAAGTGATTGTTGTAACTTCCGGCAAGGGTGGCGTTGGCAAGACGACGTCCTCGGCTGCACTTGGCGCGGCTCTTGCGCAGCGCAACGAGAAGACGGCCGTTATCGATTTCGATGTCGGCTTGCGCAATCTTGACCTCGTCATGGGTGCCGAACGCCGCGTCGTCTATGATCTGGTCAATGTCATTCAGGGCGATGCCAAGCTCTCGCAGGCGCTCATTCGTGACAAGCGTCTCGACACTCTTTATCTCCTGCCCGCCTCCCAGACCCGCGACAAGGACAACCTGACCACCGAAGGCGTGGATCGGGTGATCGAAGAGCTGAAGAAGGACTTTGACTGGATCATCTGTGACAGCCCCGCCGGTATCGAGCGTGGTGCGACCCTTGCCATGCGTCATGCCGACATCGCCGTAGTGGTCACCAATCCGGAAGTTTCGTCGGTACGCGATTCCGACCGCATCATCGGGCTTCTTGATGCCAAGACGCTGAAGGCCGAAAATGGTGAGCGCGTTGAAAAGCATCTGCTTCTCACGCGCTACGATCCGCTGCGCGCCGAGCGCGGCGATATGCTCAAGGTTGAAGACGTCCTTGAAATTCTGTCGATCCCGCTTTTGGGCATCATCCCTGAAAGTCAGGATGTGCTGCGTGCATCTAATATTGGTTCTCCGGTGACGCTTGCAGACCAGCGCAGCGCGCCGGCAATTGCCTATCTGGATGCAGCCCGCCGCCTGGCGGGAGAAGAGGTTGCCATGACAGTGCCCTCGGAAAAGCGCAGTCTTCTTGGCAAGATTTTCGGAAGGAGAGCGGCATGAGCCTGTTTCGTTTCTTCACCCGGCAGCCGTCCGCGCCCCAGGCGCGCGAACGCTTGCAGGTTCTTCTCGCTCATGAGAGGGCGTCGGAGGGACATTCTGATCTGGTTGGGGTGCTGCGTGAGGAAATCCTCGCCGTTATCGCCAAACACATCCAGATCGATCGCGACAAGGTCAGCGTGAAAATGGACCGGGGGGAACATATGTCGACGCTGGAAGTCGATATCGAACTGCCGCTCAAGGCAGGTAAGCAGGCGGGCGTCCGCGCTGCCTGATATTTTCAATCGGGGGAAAATGGAGGGAAATTCCATGAACCGCGGTACACTTCTTATCCGCTTGAAGGAACTTCAGGAACTGCCAAAGTTCGAGAAGCGGGATATTTGCTCGGTCAGTTCGTTTCTGCCTCTGGAAGCGCTGGCAGAACATGTCAGGGTCTGCGAGGAAGCGGCCGGCGTAGAACATAAAAGGCAGGATCGTTGATGCTGCCATTTGGTTGGCTGATGAGGTTATCATTTGCCTGAATCATTGAGATGTATTCTGCTTTAAAAGAGCCCTCGCTTGCGCGAGGGCTCTTTTGGCTTAGTGGTTTGCTGCCAGATGGGGTGCTTCTATTTTCGCTCCCGCATGTTTGAGCGGACGCTCGCCGCTTAATTTGCGGATCAACACATAGAAGACCGGTGTCATGAAGATGCCGAACGCCGTCACGCCGATCATGCCGGCAAATACCGCAACACCCATGGCCGAGCGCATTTCCGCACCCGCCCCGGTCGACATGACCAGGGGAAGGACGCCCATGATGAAGGCCATGGAGGTCATGAGGATCGGGCGCAGGCGCAAACGGCTTGCCTCGACCGCTGCCTCGACAACGCTTCGCCCCGACAGTTCCAGCTCGCGGGCAAATTCGACGATCAGGATTGCGTTCTTCGCCGATAGCCCCACCAGCACGATCAGCCCTATCTGGGTGAAGACGTTGTTGTCACCGCCTGTCAGCCAGACGCCAATGAGTGCAGCCATGATACCCATTGGCACAATCAGAATGATCGATAGCGGCAGGGCGAGACTTTCATATTGGGCGGCCAACACCAGATAGACGAGCAGTAAGGCAAGCGGGAAAACGAGCATACCTGAATTGCCGGCAAGGATCTGCTGATAGGTCAGATCCGTCCATTCATAGGCGATGCCGGGTGGCAGCGTCTCCTCTGCAATACGCTCGATTGCCGCCTGAGCCTGACCAGACGAAAAACCGGGCGCGGCATTGCCGTTGATGTCGGCGGAAAGAAAACCATTATAACGGATTGCCCGCTCGGCCCCGACCGTCTGGTCAACTTTCAGGAGTGCGGACAGCGGAATCATCTCGCCCGATTGTGAGCGCACCTTCAATTTGCCGATATCCTCCGCATGACTGCGGTAATCAGCATCTGCCTGTACGCGTACGCTATAGGTGCGGCCAAACGCGTTGAAGTCGTTGACATAGAGCGAGCCTAGATAGATCTGCAATGTCTCGAAAACATCGGTGACGGCAACGCCCAGCTGACGCGCCTTGACACGATCAAGATCGGCGTAAAGCTGTGGCACGTTGATCTGATAACTGGAATAAAGACCTGCCAGCTCGGGCGTCTGATAGGCCTTGGCAAGAAAAGCCTTGGTAGCCTCGTCGAGCGCGCCGAACCCAAGTCCGTTGCGATCTTCAAGCTGCAATTTGAAACCGCCCGTCGTTCCAAGTCCTTGAACCGGTGGCGGCGGGAACATGGCGATAAAAGCTTCCTGAATGGCCCCGAACTGCTGGTTCAGCTCCGTGGTGATCGCATCGGCGGAAAGTTCTGGCGTCGTACGCTCCTCGAACGGTTTCAGCGTCACGAAGACGACACCGGCATTGGAGGAATTGGTGAACCCGTTGATTGAAAGACCGGGGAAGGCCAGCGCGTGGGCGACGCCTGGATGCTTAAGCGCGATGTCGCTCATACTGCGGATTACGTCTTCGGTGCGATCGAGCGTGGCCGCATCTGGCAATTGCGCAAAGCCGATTAGATACTGCTTGTCTTGTGCTGGCACGAAACCGCCGGGCACCGCGCGGAAGAGGACGAATGTGATGCCGATCATGACGATATAGACGCCCATGACCAAGGACTTTCGCGAAAGAATGCTGCCGACGCCGCGCCCATAGGCTTCCGAGCTTGCACCGAAGAAGCGGTTGAAGCCGCGGAAAAACCAACCGAATAGTTTGTCCATGGCGCGGGTCAACCAATCCTTGGGCGCATCATGGCCACGCAGCAAAAGTGCTGCGAGAGCAGGCGACAAGGTGAGCGAGTTGATCGCCGAAATGACTGTCGATATGGCGATGGTCAGTGCGAACTGTCGGTAGAACTGGCCCGTCAGGCCTGTGATGAAGGCGAGCGGCACGAAAACTGCAACCAGCACCAGCGCGATGGCGATGATGGGGCCCGATACTTCCTGCATGGCCTTGTATGTCGCTTGCACCGGCGACAGGCCCTGTTCGATGTTGCGCTCGACATTTTCCACCACAACGATGGCGTCATCGACCACGATACCGATGGCAAGTACCAGACCAAACAGGCTGAGCGCATTGATCGAGAAGCCGAACACATACATGACCGCAAAGGTGCCGACGATGGAAACGGGAACCGCCACCAGTGGGATGATCGACGCACGCCATGTCTGGAGGAACATGATCACCACGATCACCACCAGAACAATGGCTTCGAGCAGGGTGTGAATGACCGATTCGATTGACGCTTTCACGAATTCCGTCGTGTCATAGACGATGTCGAAATCAACGCCTTCCGGCATGGTCTTCTTCAGATCGGCCATGGCTTCGTGAATGTTCTGCGAGATATCGAGCGCATTGGAACCGGGTGCCTGAAATACACCCATGCCCACAGCTGATTTATTGTCGAGAAGTGAACGCAGCGAATAATCCGCAGCACCCATTTCCACGCGCGCTACATCACCAAGCCGCGTGATCTCACCTTCATTTCCCGATTTGACGACGATCTCGGCAAATTCTTCCGGAGTTTGCAGGCGGCCCTGCGCATTGACGGAAAGCTGGAGGTCGAGTTCCGATGTAGACGGCGAAGCTCCGATTACGCCTGCTGCGGCCTGCACATTTTGCTGGCGGATGGCATTGGCGATATCGCTTGCGGAAAGTCCGCGTTCGGCGGCTTTCTGTGGATCGATCCACACGCGCATGGAATAGTCGCCGCCGCCAAAAATCTGCACCTGACCGACGCCGGGAATGCGCGCAAGACGATCCTTGACGTTGAGGACGGCATAATTGCGCAGATAGTTGACGTCATACTGGCCGTTGGGCGAAATGAGGTGAACGACGAGGGTAAGGTCGGGCGAGCTTTTGGCGGTGGTAACGCCGAGCGTGCGGACTTCCGCAGGCAAACGGGGCTCGGCCTGCGAAAGGCGGTTTTGCACCAGCTGCTGCGCCTGATCGGGATCGGTGCCGAGCTCAAACGTAACCGTCAGCGTCATGACGCCGTCGGCGGTGGCCTGGCTCTGCATATAGAGCATGCCTTCGACACCGTTGATCTGTTCTTCGATCGGAGTGGCCACTGTTTCGGAGATAACGGCCGGATTGGCACCTGGATATTGCGCGCGCACTACGATTTGCGGAGGCACGACATCGGGATATTCGGAAATCGGCAAGCCGGTCATCCCGATCAGACCAGCAACGAAGATGAGGACCGATAGGACACCGGCAAAAACCGGGCGGTCGACAAAAAAGCGTGAAAAGTTCATTGTTTATCCCCTTTAGAGCGCCGTGCGCCCATTCGGACGCACAAAGGACGCTCTAACTTCTTGAATCTACGCATCGTGCTTTCCAAAAATCGATTTCGATTTTTGGAAAGCAGATGCTGTAAGCGGGAAGGCAAAAACTCTCCCGCCCCACGAAAACAGCTGTTCTCGTAAGTTGAATGGGCAGAGTTTCTGCGTTGCTTTATATGGGTGCGCAGGCTTCAAGCCTGCGCCGTTTCAATCAGTTTTTGGCCAATCAGTTTTTGGCAAGCGTTTCCGAAACTGGCTGCGGATCGACAACGACGCCGGGACGGATGCGCTGCAAGCCGTTGACCACGATGCTTTCACCGGATTTCAGCCCGCTTTCGATAATGCGCAGACCGTCATAATTGCGGCCGAGTGTTACCTGTCGATACTCAACCTTGTTGTCAGCACCGACCACGAAAACGAATTTCTTGTCCTGATCGGATGCGATGGCGCGGTCGCTTACCACCAATCTTTCCGCCGGATCGGGATCCCCGAAGCGGATGCGCACGAACTGGCCCGCGATGAGCCGACCGTTCGGGTTGTCGATTGCCGCGCGCACGCGGATCGTTCCCGTGGTCGCATCGACTTCATTGTTGATGAGCTGGATATGGCCGGAAATCGGTGTGCCATTGTCGGCAGCCGTGCCGATCTGGACCGGAATGCGCTCGATTTCGCTGCTGCTGCCGGAAGCGGCAAGCTTGGCCAGCGCCTTGGTGACAACTTCCTCATTGGCGCTGAAGCTTGCATAGATCGGATCGACCGAAACAAGCGTGGTCAGAACAGGGGAGGCGGAGCTTGCGGCAACCAGATTTCCGGCGGTGACTTCCAGTCGACCGACGCGCCCGGTAATCGGTGCGCGCACTTGCGTATATTGCAGGTCGAGTTGAGAGGTTCGAAGCGCCGCCTTGGCCGAACGCAGGCTTGCCTGTGCTTCATCATAGGCGCTCGCACGTTGGTCGAGGCCGCTCTGGGCGATGGTGCGCGAACTGACCAGCTGACGACCGCGTTCGAGTTCAGCTTTCGCAAGCGAAAGACGCGCTTCTTCGGCGGAAACCTGCGCCCTGGCTCTTTCGACTGCTGCCTCGTAGGGTTCCGGGTCAATGGTGACCAGAAGATCACCCTTCTTTACCAGAGCGCCTTCGCGGAAATGTGCTTTCTGAATGGCGCCGCCGACACGCGGGCGGATCTCTACGCGCTCGATGGCTTCCAGACGCCCGGAAAACTCTTCCCATGTGGAGATGGATCGTGACTGCGCCTTGTCGACAGAAACCGGAACAGCGGGCGCTTCAGTGGCAGCATCGGTCGCTGCATCAGCCTTCAGGTGCGGAGAACCTAAAAATATGGCGCCCGCGCCTGCGGCAGACAATAGAATGCTCAGACCGGTGCCCCATAGGACCCGGCGGGAAATGATCGAAGTCATATATATCTCCTTGCCGGTGGGGGCCGGCTTCAGGTGGGAAGCAGAGCGAAAGGTGGGAAGCCCTTCGGGCTGCTCTAAATTACTTCTGTCTGCTTGGCGCCAGCTTGCTGAAAGAATTCCGCGAACAGGGCGATAAGTTTCTCTTGTTGCGGCAACCAGTCACTGTCTGCCACCTTGTGTTCGGGTATCCAGCCAGCTTTGCCCGGCAGGATATATGATTGGGCTTTCACATCCGCTTTGCGCAGACGTTCGGCATAGGCTTGCGTTTCGTCACGCATCGGACATTCGGCGCTGGTGACCAGCAAGGTTGGAACTAGACCAGCCAGGCGCGAACACATGGCAGGAGCCGCATACGGGTGGGTGAAACCCGCATGCTCGCCTAGATAATGTTGCCAGCCGTCAGCCATCGTCTGCACTGCACTTTCCGAGCAATATTTGCGGAAAGACGCCGTTGCAAGGAAGGGGTCGAGCATGGGCGAAAGCAATATCTGGCCTTTGAGATCGGTCAGATACTGATCGCGCGCCATGAGTGCGACGCCGGCAGCAATATTGCCGCCCGCCTCTTGACCCGCGACGAACAGCATCGACTTCTTATGCGCGAAATCCGGACAGCGCGCAGGCATTGAAGTCAAAATCGAATAAATCACCTCAAGCGCCGCTGGAAACGGGTTGAGGCAGGCAAATGAATATTGCAGCGACACCACCACAGCACCTGCAGCAGCCAGCGTTTCAGGAACCCGCCCGCAGGCGTGCTCACAGCTGGCCGAAAAGGCACCACCATGAAGGTGCAGAACCACCGGAGGTGGCGCGAGTAATTCGGCTCCACGATAGATATGGGCAAGGCAACCGGAATTATCCGTGCATCCGCCAGCTTGTATCCTCTCAACCGTGAATTTCTCGTCCATCCTCTTGCTTTCGTGTTTCGCGGCATTTGCCATGATGCTACAATATCATTGTCTAGTATCTGGAATAGTCCCCAAAAATTGATTACACTATTCAGAATCTCGAACAATAGTGACTATCTCAATGGACCAGCTTTCAGCCATACGTGCTTTTCTCCGCGTTGTCGAAACCGGAAATTTTACACGCGCCTCCGCTTCCCTCAATATGCCCAAGGCAACGGTCAGCAATCTCGTCCAGGGACTTGAGGCCCATCTTCATACCAAACTTCTCAACCGTACCACGCGCCGTGTTCTCGTAACACCAGATGGTGCGCTTTACTATGAGCGGGCGGCACGGCTTCTTGCCGATCTTGAAGAACTGGACGGTAGTCTTTCAAGTGCGCAGACCATGCCGAAGGGCCGTTTGCGCGTCGAAATGCCCAGCTCGGTCGCCAATCTCATCATCATTCCGGCGCTGCTCGAGTTTCATCAGCGTTATCCGGATATTCAGATTGATCTGGGTGTATCGGACCGCCCGGTCGATTATGTGGCGGAAAATGTGGATTGCGCGATCCGCCTTGGCAAGTTGACCGACCAGTCACTGATCGCGCGCCGCATGGGTGACATGCATTTTATCGCTTGTGCATCGGACGAATATCTTAATCGCTTTTCTAAACCGCTGCATCCGTCCGATCTCGGCAAGAATTCTTATGTGGTCGGTTATCTTCGACCATCGACCGGACAACAGATGCCATTTCATTTTCGACGCGGAACCGAAGAAATCGAGGTGCATGGCCGCTATATCGTCGCGGCCAACGAATCGACCACTTATCTCGCCGCAGCACGGGCCGGGCTTGGCGTGGTGCAGGCACCGCCTTTCATGGTGCGCGAAGATCTCGAAAAAGGCACGCTACGTCCCATTTTTGAGGATTGGCAGATCGATCCCATGCCGATCCATCTTGTCTATCCACCCAATCGCCATCTTAGCAACCGCCTGCGTGTCTTTGCCGACTGGGTGGTCAAGGTAGTGGCGAAGTCAGCGCTCAACGGGGCGTGAGCCCGGCTGGGCTGGTCATGCCGTTGCTGCGGAAAACCCCGCCCTGATTTCATCTACCGGCAGATCACGACCGATGATGACCAGCTTTGAGCTGGCCTGTTCATCCTCACGCCACGGCGAGCCGTAATCGAAAGCCACGACCTTATGGACGCCCTGAACGACCAGCCGTTCGTTGCGCCCAACAATTGCAAGCACGCCCTTATAGCGTAGCATATCGTTGCCGTAAGTCTCGATCAGGCCTTCCATGAAGGCACCAATCCGGTCGAGATCGAGCCGCTCCGCTTCCAGATAATAGGACTGGATGCGGTCGTCATGCGGCCTTGCCATGACTGGCTGGGCTGCACCGAATTGCCGGAATCTTGGCGCAACACCGCTGCGGATTTCTGTAAACCCTTCGTTGAGAGACAGCGTATCGGAAAGCTCGAAAGCATGGATGTCGAGCCAGAGTGACGGCGGGCATTGACCGTTGACCACGTCAAATATTTCCGCTTTGCGATTGATCTCGTGGATGCGCGCCAGAACCCTCGCATGGGTTTGCGCATCGCAGCGGTCGCTTTTGGTCAACAAAATCCGGTCGGCAAAAGCGATCTGGGCCGCGGCGACCGCATGTTCGGAAAGCTGCTGCTCGATATGTTCGCAATCGACGAGTGTGATACAGCCGTCAAGCTGTGTGGCATCACGCAAGTCGTCGTCGACGAAAAAGGTCTGCACCACGGGCGAAGGATCGGCGAGGCCGGTGGTTTCGATGAGAATGCGCTCGAACTTCAAGTCGCCTGCCGTCCGCTTTGCCATCAGTTCATTGAGTGCCACCGCAAACTCGCCGCGCACCGAGCAACAAACGCAGCCGTTGGTCATTTCGACCACGGAAACCGTGTCATCACGATCCAGCAACATACTGTCAATATTGGCTTCGCCATATTCGTTTTCGATGATGGCGATGGGCTGGTTGCCGTTGGCTTTCAAGAGATGGTTGATCAGGGTGGTTTTGCCTGAGCCGAGAAAGCCGCTGAGGATGGTAACGGGAACGGGCATGTCTGCCTTTGCTTTTCTCTATAAGGGGGTCAGCAGCAGCGAAAGCCACCCTTGCCACCATAGCGCGTATCCTGCCTTTCGCGAAAAAATTCGGCATAGGTCATTGGCGCCTGATCAGGATGGGTGAGCCGCATATGCTGCACATAATTGTCGTAGTCTGGGACGCCGATCATCAGCTTGGCGGCTTGCCCCATATATTTACCGGCTTTGGCGATCTTGTTGAACATATCTGCCTCGTAATGCTCCGCCCCGGCTTTGCGCCGGGGCGGAGGTTAAGTTAATGGCCGCCCTGCAATATCTGCTGCCAGTTGGCGGGCAGCGGCTCATGCGGCACTTCGTTGGCTGTCGGCTTGTTCGCTTTCAGCGCTGTACGTCCCGTGCGGATCGCAAACAATACCAGCGTCACCACCACCACCATAAAGAAGGCGGTCAGCGTGCCGTTGACATAATTGTTGAAGGCATCTTGCGGCGTGGTTGCGCGGCGTGCTGCGGCAAAGAAGCCGATCTTGTCGCTGAAGACTTTCTGCCAGCCCGCCGTCATCGTGCACACGAACAGGAACAGGGCAGGCAGCAGCGCCACCCAGACATAGCGTTCACGCTTCATTTTGATGAGCACGACCGCGCACAATGTCAACGCAATACCAGCCAGCATCTGGTTGGCGATGCCGAACAGCGGCCAGAGCGTATAGATGCCGCCCTTGGGGTCGACCGCGCCCTGATAGACGAAATAACCCCAGCAGATCACCACGAGTGCGGTGGCAAACAGGTTCGGCACCAGACGGTCAGTCTTGCGCATATGCGGATGGATCATGCCGAGCAGGTCCTGCAACATGAAGCGTGCCGAACGCGTACCGGCGTCGACTGCCGTCAGAATAAACAGCGCCTCGAACAGAATGGCAAAATGATACCAGAACGACATATCGAGCAGTCCGCCGATGGCATTATGCAGGATATGCGCCATGCCGACTGCAAGCGTGGGCGCACCGCCTGCCTTGGCGATGATGGTGTTTTCGCCAACATCAGTTGCAATGGCTTGAAGCGCTTCAGGTGTGATGCTGAAACCCCAGCCGCTGATCACCGTTGCTGCCGATTGCAGCACATCGGTGGTGCCTTCGGGTGCGAGTACTGCAAGCGGAGCGTTCATTGCGAAATAGACGCCCGGATTGATCACGCAGGCGGCAATCAGCGCCATGATAGCAACGAAGGATTCCATCAGCATGCCACCATAGCCGATATAGGCGGTCTGGTCTTCATTGGCGAGCATTTTGGGCGTGGTGCCTGATGATATCAGCGCATGGAAACCCGAAACCGCGCCACAGGCGATGGTGATGAACAGGAACGGGAAAATGTCGCCGCTCCATACCGGGCCGGTGCCGTCGATATATTTGGTGAGTGCTGGCATTTCCAGCATCGGGCGCAAGATGACGATACCGATTGCAAGAGCGATAATCGTACCGATCTTGAGGAAGGTGGACAGATAATCGCGCGGGGCCAGCAGCAGCCAGACCGGAAGGACGGCTGCAACAAAGCCATAGGCGATGATGATCCATGTCAGTGTGGTGGCCTCGAAGGTAAACCATGCCGCATAGCTGCTTTCCTTGATCCAGCCGCCCGAAACAATGGCAAACAACAGGAACACAAGGCCGATGACGGAGATTTCGCCGACGCGACCGGGGCGCAGATAACGCAGATAAACGCCCATGAAAAGCGCGAGCGGAATGGTGAAGGCCACCGTATAAGTGCCCCACGGGCTACCGGCCAGCGCCTTGACCACCACCATGGCCAGAACGCCTAAAATGATGATCATGATCATGAAACAGGCGATCAGCGCGATGACACCGGCAGTATTGCCCATTTCCTCGCGCACCAGTTCGCCGAGCGAGCGGCCATCGCGGCGGGTGGAAATGAACAGGACCATGAAGTCCTGCACCGCACCGGCCAGAACGCAACCGGCCAAAATCCACAACATGCCCGGCAGATAGCCCATCTGGGCGGCGAGAACCGGCCCGACCAGCGGTCCGGCACCGGCGATGGCCGCAAAATGGTGGCCGTAAAGAATGTGCTTGTCGGTCGGCACATAATCGAGCCCGTCATTGTGCCGGAAAGCCGGTGTCATACGGGTAGAATCGGCAATCAACACCTTGTTGAGAATGAATTTGGCGTAAAGCCTGTAGGCAATCAGATAGACGCAGACCGCAGCAACGACGATCCACATCGCATTGATGGGCTCACCGCGGTTGAGCGCGATATAGCCGAGCGAAAACGCGCCGACGATGGCGAGTATGCCCAAAAAAAGGATTTGTAGCCCGGAACGGGGCGCGACAGCTTGCATGAAAGTCTCCTCTCCTGACACTCATCCTGTATCGGTTGGCATGGGCGTCTGCAGGCAATCCCCTTTTGCCGTGCCCGGCTCCTCCCTCAGGAATCGAGTTCAAAGTCTTACAAGAAAACATCTCTTATGCAATTACATTTCAAACCGTGGAAAATACCGGAAATACGCGAAAAACCGGGATTGGCTCACCCTGCGGAGTCTTGTCTTAGACTATTTGATTATCCCAGAACCGAAGCGAGAAACTCGCGCGTTCTCTCCTGTTTGGGATCGCCGAAAATCTCTTCTGGAACGCCCTGTTCGCAGATGCGGCCTTTATCGAAAAAGCAGATGCGGTCAGATACTTCGCGGGCAAAGCGCATCTCGTGGGTGACGAGCAGCATGGTCAGATCATGCTCATGCGCGAGACCGCGAATGACGGAAAGAACTTCGCCGACCAGCTGCGGATCAAGCGCCGAGGTTGGCTCGTCAAAAAGCAGAACCCGTGGCCGCATGGCGAGCGCACGCGCGATGGCGACGCGCTGCTGCTGGCCGCCGGAAAGCTGCGCCGGAAAATGATCCTTCTTGTCGGCCAGCCCCACCATCTTGAGCAATTGCAGCGCACGTTCTTCGGCTTCGCCGCGGGCAATCCCCAAAACCCTGACCGGCGCTTCAACCACATTGCGCAGCACCGTCATATGCGGAAAGAGATTGAAGCTTTGGAAAACCATGCCGACATGGTTGCGGATCTGGCGCAGGTGCTTTTCCGAAGCCTGAAACGGTCCTTTTCCGCCCGGTTGATGATAGGAGGTGCCTGCAAGCGACAAGCGTCCCTGCTGAAAGGGCTCGAGCGTCATCAGGATGCGCAAAACCGTCGATTTGCCGGACCCCGACGGCCCGATCAGTGTGACCTTTTCACCTCTTGCAACATCGAAATTGAAATTGTCGAGCACGGTGAGCGCGCCAAAACGCTTTGAGACGTCGGAAAACTCAATGATGGGTTGTTCGGATTTATCGGTCATCGCAACGATATTCCTGCTTTTGGAAGCGCTTTTTGCAAGCGGTGAAGTCCTGCGGAGCAGATTAGTGTCAGGAGGAGGAAGATCAGGCCAACCAGCGTCAGCGGTACGAGATATTCAAAGGTACGCTCGCCGATCATATTGGCAAGGCCCATCATCTCAAGGATGGTGATGACGGACAGCACCGGTGTTTCCTTGATCATCGCAACCATATAATTGCCCATTGCGGGCAGGATGCGCGGGATAGCTTGTGGAATAATGACATCGCGATAGGTCTGCATCCGTGTGAGGTTGAGCGCGGTCGCAGCCTCCCATTGGCCGCGCGAAATGGCTTCGATGCCGCCGCGATAGACCTCGGATGTATAGGCCGCATATTGCAATCCGAGCGCCAGCGCGCCGGTGAGGAAAGCAGGCAGAACGATGCCGAATTCCGGCAGCACGTAATAGAGAAAGAACAGCTGTACCAGAAGCGGCGTGTCGCGCAGGAACTCAACGATGAAGGCCGTCGGCCAGGAAATTGCCACGTTGCGGCTGCGGCGCAAAAGCGCAAAGACCAGCCCCAGCACCAACGCTATGGCAAAGCCCGAAACTGCCGCCTTCAGCGTGACGGTAAGCCCGATCAGGATTATTGGCAGGATGGAGGTCGCATAAGTGACCCATGTCGTGGTGTCCCATTCATATCCATACATCATGGTAATATCGTCCTCATGAATGAGCCGCACGCGGGAAGGCATTGCCTCGCCGCACCAGACGTTCGATCACCTTGACCGCAACCATCAGCACCAGCGACATGGCGAAGTAGCAGACGAGCGTGACCGAATAGATGCTTGTGCTGTCCAGTGTGATGTTGCGGATCGATTGCGCCGAAAACGTCAGATCGGCAATGGAAATGAACGACACAAGCGAGGACAGTTTGAGCGTTTCAATCGCGAGATTGCCGAAGGCTGGCATCATCTCCACGACAGCCTGCGGCAGGGAAATACGAAACAGCGTCTGGAAGCGATTGAAATTGAGGGCGCGGGCAGCTTCCAGTTGCTGCGGGGAGACGGAAGAAAGCGCACCGCGCACAATTTCCGCGCCATAACCGCCCGCATGCGCTGCCAGAACCAGAATGCCGGTGGTGACGGGATCAAAGCTCAGGCCTACCAGTGGCAGAGCGTAATAGAACCAGAAGAGCTGTACCAGCAGCGACGTTCCGCGAAAGACCTCGGTGTAACAAAGCGCTATCGCAGACAGGACGGGCCCGCCTTCGACACGCAAAATGCCGAAGACGAAGGCGAGCAGCGCGCCGATGGCAATCGCTGCAAGCGTGATCGTCATGGTGACGCTGGCACCTTTCATCAGCATTGGCAGATAGGCTGACCATTCCATGTCCAAGCCCTCCGATTTTCGAGCATAAGTCCTATCGGAGTGCAACGCGGATCGATAAGATTATGCTTAAAGTAAAGGAAGTTGAGACGCGCCAATCTGGTGATATCAGATCGAAACGCGCTCCAACAGACAGCGCCCGTCCCGAAGGCCGGGCGACACATTCAGCTTATTTTCCTGCGCAAAGATCGGCGACGTTCTTTTCGGCCGCAGCCGCGATGCTCTGTTCGGAAAGACCGTATTTTCCGAGGATCGTCTTGTATTCGTCGGTTTTGCGGAACTCGACCAGAGCCGCGTTGAAGGCGTCACGCAATTCCTTGTCTTCCGGGCGGAAGGCAAAGCCACCATAATTGCGCACCGGTGCATCGTTGACGATCGGATCTTCAAAGGGAGAAACCTGCTCGACCTGGGCTTGATCCTTGGCGAGTTCCGAAACCGTCAGTTCGGTTGCGGCATAGGCATCAGCGCGGCTCTGTACGGTCGGGATCGCATCGGCATTGGCCGGAACGAAGATGATCTGCTCGTCCTTGACGCCGACTGCACGCAGGAAGTCGACATTATTGGCACCCGACACCACGGCCACCTTGAGCGCTGGGTCTTTGGCAATGTCCGCATAAGTCTTCAAACCCTTAGGATTGCCCTTCTTGACCAGAAGGCCCTCG
This sequence comes from Brucella sp. BE17, assembly GCF_039545455.1. NCBI lineage: Bacteria > Pseudomonadati > Pseudomonadota > Alphaproteobacteria > Hyphomicrobiales > Brucellaceae > Brucella > Brucella sp. BE17. The sequence goes on from NZ_CP154468.1 coordinate 143,154, forward strand.
CCATAAGACGAGTTTGGCTCGGTGAAAGCGACCTGTTTGCAGCGCTCGGGCGAAATATTCTGCTCGGCTGCGGCAAAGTCGAAGCGTTTCGCCTTAAGTCCAGGGATCAGCGTACCAAATGGGGTCACCGTCCAGTTGACCTCCTCAATGCCCATGGTCTTCAAAACCGCATTGGCGACATCGGGACCGATACCGGCGGACGTCCCGTCGGGCTGCATGTAGGAATAGGGCACTTCATTGGCTGTTGCGGCGCGGATATAGCCCTGTTCCTTGGCTTCATCGAGCGTCAGCGCGCTCAGTGATGCAGTGGACAGGCACATTGCGAGGACGGAAAGTCCGGCGATCTTGATCATGCTCATGTTCATTCTCCTCTGGTTGTTTTGAGCGGTCCGTTTTCGGATCTCGCTTTGATATGCTGTTTAGTTCTTCTCCGTGATCGTGGCGATGACGGAAAGGCAGTCGCCAGCCTTGATGAGGCCGGGCACGTGGCGCGCCGCCAACACGCCGTCCATGGCTGCCTGATACTGGTGCGGCGCGACACCCGTTCTACCCAAAGGGTAGACGCAGGCGATGGTTTCACCGGCTTTGACCGGGTCGCCGAGATTGCACGTAAAGGCCACCAGCCCGGCATCTTGCGCGAAAGTGAAGCAGTCGCTTGATGGCATGTCCAGCCAAAGTGTTGGTTGTGCCCCAATCTCGCCCTGCAATATCCCTGCATGACGCAGCAGGTTGAGGCTGCCTTTGCGTGCAATGTCGATGGAGCGGGCGCTTGCCGTCCCGGCACCGCCAAGCTCGGTGGTGACGAAAACCTTGCCCATTTCCTCAACAGTCGTATCGAGCATACCCACGGCGTCGATTTCCAGCATCTTCATCGAATAGGGTGCGCCGAAAGCCGCAACCGCTTCAAAACAGCGTGCTTCCTGATCCTTGCCCGGCAGTTCGTGGGCAGCGGCATAAGGCAGGAAGTCGAGCGTTCTGCCGCCAGAATGAAAGTCGAGCACGATATCGGCAAGCGGTATCAGGTGGCGCGTGACATAATCGGCGATCTTTTCCGTCACCGTCCCGTCGGGGCGGCCGGGAAAGCTGCGGTTGAGATTACCGCGATCGATCGGTGAGGTGCGTGTTCCGGCGCAAAACGCTGGATAATTGAGCGCTGGAACAATGATGACACGTCCGTTGATCTTTGCCGGATCGAGCGTGCGTGCAAGTTCGAAAAGTGCGACCGGCCCCTCATATTCGTCGCCATGATTGGCACCGGTAAAAAGCGCGGTCGGGCCTTCGCCATTGGCAATCACGCATATCGGGATCATCACTGACCCCCAGGCGCTGTCATCGCGGCTGTAAGGCAGGCGCAGATGGCCGTGTTGTACGCCTTGCGCATTAAAGTCGACCGAGGCAACGATGGGTGAGGGGCGGGGCAGGGCGGTCAGCATTGCATCAGCCTTTCACAAACAGCTGACGCGGCACGTTGGACAGGCATTCGACGCCGCTCTCAGTGATCGCGATGCTTTCGGTGATTTCCAGCCCCATATCCTCCAGCCAGAGGCCGGTCATGAAATGGAAGGTCATGCCGGGTACAAGCTCAGTACGGTCGCCCGGACGCAGGCTCATGGTGCGCTCGCCCCAGTCCGGCGGATAGGAAAGCCCGATTGGATAACCGGTGCGGTTATCCTTGATAATCCCGTATTTTTTCAAAACGGCGAAGAAGGCGTTGGCGATATCCTCACAGCTGTTGCCCGGCCGTGCCGCAGCAAGCCCCGCTTCCATGCCTTCCAGCGTTGCTTTTTCCGCATCGAGAAATGCTTGCGTCGGCTTGCCAAGAAACACGGTGCGCGACAGCGGGCAATGATAGCGCTTATAGGCACCGGCAATCTCGAAAAATGTGCCTTCGCCCGAGCGCATCGGTTTGTCGTCCCAGGTCAGATGCGGCGCGGAAGCATCAGTGCCTGAAGGCAGAAGCGGAACGATTGCCGGGTAGTCCCCGCCAAATTCCTCCGTGCCGCGAATACCAGCATCGTAAATTTCTGCAACGAGATCGCATTTGCGCATACCGGGTTCGACCACCTCGACGATGCGTTGGTGCATGCGCTCGACGATCTTGCCAGCCTTGCGCATATAATCGAGTTCCGTCGGGCTTTTAACCGCACGCTGCCAGTTGACGAGCCCCGCCGCATCCTTGAAGCGGGCATTTGGCAGATGCTTTTTCAGGGACGCAAAAGCCGCCGCCGAGAAATAATAATTGTCCATCTCGACTGCGATGGTCAGTCCCGCCCATTTGCGCTCTTCGATGATCTGGGACAGAAGATCCATCGGGTGGCGCTCGCTCGACTGCACGTAGTGATCGGGGTAGCCGATGATGTTGTCGTGGTCGAGATAGGCGGTGCGTTTGGCGCCATTGGCATCCTGCTTGCGCCCATACCAGATCGGTTCGCCGTCCGGCGGCACCAGAACACATTGATGCACATAAAAGGACCAGCCGTCATAGCCCGTGAGCCAGTGCATGTTGGATGGATCGGTGACGATCAGAAGATCGATGCCGTCGCGTTCCATCGCTTGCCGGGTTTTGGCAAGGCGCTCGGAATATTCCGTGCGCGTAAAATTCAGCGTCACACTCACGCCGCATCTCCCATTTTGATGTCGTTGTCGATTGTCTGGCCGTGTCCCGCATCTCTTGCGCGGGTAAGAGCCAGATTGGCGATTGCCGTGTCCTGTACGCCGGTGCCGGTAAGATCGGCGAAGGTGATAGTGTCAGCACTGGCGCGTCCCTGCGCCTCTCCGGCAATCACCGCGCCAAGCTCGGCGAATGGCTGATTGGCCGATACAAGCCCTACATCGATGGCGTGATGCAATTCGCCGAGAATACGCGTCTGCGTGATGCGGTCGGCAAAATAGGTTGCACGTGTGAAAACGGCCGGATCGATCTCGTTTTTGTGCTCGCTATCCGAGCCCATCGCGGTCAGGTGCTGCCCTGTTTCAAGCCATTCCGACATCAGGACGGGCTTCTCGGCGGGCGTCGTGGTGACGATGATGTCCGCCCCCTTTACTGCTTCGTGCGCATCGGTCATGGCCGTGATTTCGATGCCGTGTTTGCGGGCCAATTCTCCGGCAAGTTTTTGCGCCTTGTCCTGATCACGCGCCCAGATGCGCGCCGATGTGATCGGACGCACCAGCATCAAGGCTTCAAGTTGCAACCGCGCCTGCATGCCCGCGCCAAAGATCGTTGCGATAGATGCGTCTTCACGCGCGAGGTGCCGTGCCGCAACCGCACCTGCGGCAGCTGTGCGCACATCGGTGAGATAGCCATTATCGAGAAGAAGTGCTTCCACCAGTCCGGTTCTGGCGCTCAGCACGATCATTAGACCGTTGAGGCTCGGCAGGCCGAGTTTGGGGTTGTCGAAAAAACCGGGGCTGATCTTGATCGCAAAACCGTCGAGACCGGGGACATAGGCGGTTTTGACGTCGACTTCACCGCGAAATTCGGGAATATCGAGCCGCATGATCGGTGGCATGGCGACCTGCTTTGTGGCAAGGGCTGCAAAGGCCTGCTCAACACAATCGACGGCGGAAATATCAAGTGTGACAATCGCACGGAGGTCATTTTGCGTGAGAATGGTAACGTGGCTCATGCGGCGGTCCCCGCTACGATTTTCCGATGCAGTTCAGGATCAATATTATTGCCGGAGACGATAAGGGCGGTGGTGCCAGTGGGTTTGACCTTGCCGGAAAGTAGCGCTGCAATGCCGACAGCCGCAGCCCCTTCGATAACTTCGCCCTCTTCAAGGGCTGCATGGCGAATGCCGCGTGCGATCTCGTCTTCGCTGACCAGCACGATCTGATCGAGAAATGCGCGGCAAAGCGCGAAGGTCACGCGGTTTGCAAGGCCGATGCCACCGCCAAGCGAATCCGCAAGGCTTTCCTCCTCGGTAAGGACAACCGGTTGCCCAGCCATGATGGAGGCATGCATGGCTGCGCCGTTCTGCATTGAAATGCCGATGATGCGCGTCTGCGGCTTCACGGCCTTCACAGCAGCGGCTATGCCGCCTGCAAGCCCGCCGCCGGAAAGCGGTATAAGCACAGTTGCGAGATCCGGCAGGTCCTCGATAATTTCTAGCCCGATCGTGCCTTGACCGGCAACGATCTCGGCATGGTCGAAAGGCGGGATCGGTGTCAGGCCACGGGCCTTAATCAACCGCTCGACTTCGTCCTGTGCGTCGTCCTGCGATGTGCCGACGATGGATATTTCCGCTCCAAGCGCACGGATCGCCTCAACCTTGTTACCCGGAACCAGAGCCGACATGCATATCGTAGCTGCAATACCGAGTTTTTGCGCTGCATAGGCGACAGCGCGGCCATGATTGCCGGTTGATGCGGTGACGAGGCCACGATTGCGTTGCGTTTCATCCAGAGCGAGAATGGCGTTCATCGCGCCGCGCAGCTTGAAGGCACCAATGGGCTGACGTGTTTCGAGTTTGAGATACACGGCCTGACCGGTTTTTTCGGAGAGAGTCTTTGAGCGCACAAGCGGTGTTCGTGCCACATGCCCGCTGATGCGCACGCCAGCCCGCTCGATGTCTGCCAGCTCGACTGGCAGCCCCTTATTTTCGTTTGTTACAGGCCGGAGATCGCTCTTCATGATTGTCATGTTGGTAGCGAAGTAAAATCGTGTCAATTATTATATTGTCATGATTCAATTATTGACCGGATTGGTTAGCCGATGGAGCCTATATCATAGACCGGTGGCAATTGCTCAAACGTCTGGCGTACGGTCGTCAACGCTCTAGCGAGGTCTTCTTTGCTCATACGGCCGCCAAGACAGATGCGGATGCCGCCGCCGTTGCCTGGCCCTGCGATAAAGGGGTCGGAAGGTGTGACCGCGACATTCTGGTTGGCAAGCGCGCGGACCAGACCCTCCTCGGTCCAATGATGGGGAACGCCCAGCCAGACGCAGAGCGAAAGCGGGTGGCTGGAGGCGATGTGGTCGCCGAGGATTTCAGAAGCGATAGACTGGCGCGCCCGCGCCTCGCCACGCTGTATTTCCAGCAGTCGCCATGCCGTGCCGTCCTCAATCCAGCGTGTGGCGATTTCACCGCTAAGATAAGTACCGCTCCAGCTCGAGACACGCAGGATCGATGCCGCGCGGATGGAATAGGCCGGAGGAACGACAAGATAACCGACCCTGAGACCGGTCAGCACCGTCTTGGTGAAACTCGTCGCAAAAAACCCAAGCTCGGGCAGCATTTCGGTAATTGACGGCAAGTCCTCGTCCAGCATCGGTCGATAGACCTCGTCTTCGATGACAAAAATGCCGTAGCGCTCGGCAATCGCAGCGATCTCGCGCCGCCGCGCAGCACTCGCGACGTGGCTGGTCGGATTGTTGAGCGTCGGGATCAATACCAGCGTTCGCACGCCACCCGCAGCACAAGCGGCTTCCAGCGCGTCGGGTACTATTCCCTCATCATCTGTCGGCAGCCCTTTCAGGCTGAAGCCCAATATATTGGAAAGGCCGATTATGCCGTGGTCGGTGAGGTTTTCACACAGGACCATGTCACCGGAGCGGATGATGCAGCTTAGGGCTAGAAAAATACCGTGTGCCGCGCCATTGGTAACCAGAATACGATCGGATCCGGCTGAGACGCCAAGCGGGCGAAGCCATGAACGCGCAGCTTCTCGATGATGCATCAGGCCCGCGATCGGACGGCAGGGGCGCATGAAGCTCGAATTATCAGTCTCGGCGAGCGCCCGAAACACAGCGCGCGAAGCGGTTTCATGTGCGTCCAGATAGACGCCGCGAATGATCGACAGGTCGAGCACTTCATTGGGGCTGTGATCGAGCATCATGCGACCGGCGCGGTCCGTCACGCGCGCCTTGACGAAAGTGCCGCGACCGATCTCGCCGCTCAGATAACCAAGCCGTTCCGCCTCCTTATAGGCCAGACTGACCGTCTGTATCGAAAGGCCAAGTTCGTGCGCCAGATCGCGATGCGTTGGCATGCGATCCATCGGCTTGAGCCGACCGGATTCGATATCGGCGATGATGCAGCCCGTCAGTGCAGCATGTTTGGTTTCCCCCTTCTGCTTGACGAGAACCGGCTTCCACACCACTGGTTTGACTGTCGGGGTCGGCTGGCTTAGCGATGAATTGGCATGACCGTGCATGAAATTGTCTCGTTTTAGGAAGAAAATTTCATGACATTATGCATGGTTTCATCCAAAGATGAAGCATTAAGCAGGATCAGCGGCGATTGTGCGCAAGATATGCACAATCGCCCTAAAACGCGCGGCGATCTGATTTTATCAGTTCGCCGCTCTAACGCTTTGATTTGAAGCGCATCCTATTTGAAAACCCTGTGACAATTTTCAGGATGCGCTCTGTTGTTCCATCAGAGCTTTTGGCCTTCCTGAACCAGTTCATCCATGACGGAGCGCACAGCCGATTCCGCTATTGCAACGATCTCGTCGATTTCCGCCTTCGTCACCACAAGAGGTGGTGAAAAACCGAGAATATCGCCGTGCGGCATGGCGCGTGCGATGAGGCCGCGATTGCGCGCGGCTTTTGAAACACGTGCGCCGACTGTGAGACCTGGTGCAAAGCGTGTCTTCTTTTCACGATCCGCCACGAATTCGATCGCTCCCATCAGGCCGACTCCACGAACTTCCCCGACGATTGGAAGCTGCGCGAATTTGGCTTGCAGCTGCTCCTGAAAATAGCCGCCGACGTCGCGAGCATTGCCCGGCAGGTCCTCTTTTTCAACGATATCGAGAACTGCATTGGCCGCAGCCGCGCCAATGGGGTGGCCGGAATAGGTATAGCCATGCGAAAAGGCGCCGACGCGGTCCGCCCCATCTTCGAGCACCTTGTAGACCTTTTCGCCGACAATAGCGCCGGAAAGCGGGAAATAGGCCGATGTCAACCCTTTGGCGACAGTTATGAGGTCAGGCGCGATGCCATAATGCTGCGAGCCGAACATCGAACCGGTGCGCCCGAAGCCGGTGATCACTTCATCAGCGATGAGCAGGATGTCATATTTTTTAAGGACCTTCTGGATGTCTTCCCAATAGCCCTCTGGCGGCGGGGTAATGCCGCCTGTGCCAAGCACCGGCTCGGCAATAAAGGCCCCGACTGTTTCCGGGTCTTCACGCAGGATCAGCGCTTCAAGCTCGTCGGCACGGCGTCTGGAGAATTCGCGCTCCGTCTCCCCCGCTTCCCCGCCCCAATAATGATGCGGAGCGCCGGTATGGAGAATGCCGGCACGCGGCAGGTCCATGTGGTCATGATAAAAGCTCATGCCGGTCATCGAGCCGGAAACCACACTGCACCCGTGATAGCCGCGCTCGCGCGAAATGATCTTCTTCTTATTCGGCTTGCCGCGCAGATTGTTGTAATACCACACCAGCTTGGCCTGTGTTTCGTTGGCATCCGATCCCGACATGCCATAAAAAACCTTGCTCATTTTGCCTGGTGCCATTTTCACCAGACGGTCGGAAAGGACCGCCAGCTCATCCGTCGTGTGTGCTGCATAAGAATGATAATAGGCGAGGCGATGGGCCTGACGCGAAATGGCTTCGGCAACCTCGGTGCGGCCATAGCCGATATTGACGCAATAAAGCCCGGCAAAACCATCGATCAGCTGATTGCCATGCGCATCCTCGATGCGGATGCCCTTGCCGGTTTCGACAATGGTCGGATCACCCAGCTTGCCGCTGGCAAAATCCTTGAGCTGCGTGAAGGGGTGCAGAACCGAATTGCGGTCCATCTCTGCGATCTGGTCGAGGTTAACAGTCATGGCAAGTTTTCCTTTCATGCAGCGAGATTGCCGAAGCAGACATATTTTGCTTCGAGATATTCAAGAAGGCCGTGACGCGAACCCTCGCGCCCAAGACCGGATTGCTTCCAGCCGCCGAACGGGATCGGAGCGCCTGTGAATTTGGGCGTGTTGACGGCAACCATGCCGTATTCGAGCCGGTCGGTCAGACGCATCGCGCGGCTAAGATCGTTGGTGTAAACATAGGCCGCCAGCCCCATTTCGCTGGCATTGGCGCGCTCTATTACGTCGCTCTCGCCATCGAATGGCAGGATTGCGGCGACCGGTCCAAAGGTTTCCTCGCGGGCGATCAGCATGTCGTCGGAAACATCGGTAAGCACGGTTGGCGTGACGAAATTGCCGCCAAGCGGGCTGTCCTGACCGCCACAGACAAGACGGGCACCGGCGCTAAGCGCCTGCGCAATCTGCTCACGGCATTTTTCAGCGACCGAAGGCCGTGTCATCGGCCCGATATCGGTGCCAGGTTCAAGCCCGTGACCCACGGTGAGTTGAGACGCGGCGCTGGCGAACTGGTCGACGAAGCGCTCATAGACATTGCGCTGGACATAGATACGATTGACGGCGAGACAATCCTGCCCGGAGGTTGCAAATTTTGCGCCGATAGCACCCGCGACCGCTTTATCGAGATCGGCATCATCAAACAGGATGAAGGGCGCATGACCGCCAAGTTCTAGCGAGGCTTTCTTGATCGTCTGTGCCGATTGGGTGAGCAGGATACGACCGACGTCGGTCGAACCGGTGAACGAAAAACCGCGCACATCGGCATGCTGCAATAGACGACTTGCGAGCGGTGCGGCTTCTCCGGTCAAAACCTGAAAAACACCCGGTGGTATGCCCACTTCCTGGGCAAGTTTTGCAAGTGCGAGTGCCGAAAGTGGCGTTTCGGGTGCGGGTTTGACGATCATCGTGCATCCGGCGGCAAGCGCAGCACCTGCCTTGCGCGTGATCATTGCCGACGGGAAGTTCCACGGCGTTATGGCAACGGTGACGCCGAGCGGCTGCATCTGTACTGAAAGGCGGCTGCCGCGCAGATGGCTCGGAATGGTTTCGCCATAGGCGCGCTCGCCTTCCGCGGCAAACCAGTCGAGAAAATCTGCGCCATAGGAAACTTCGCCGAGCGATTCTTTGAGCGGCTTTCCCTGTTCAGCTGTCATCAGGACAGCAAGATCGTCTGCATTGTCACGCATTAGCTGCGCCCAGCTGCGCAGCACCCGACCGCGTTCTGTGGGAAGCCTGTCGCGCCAGTCGAGGAAAGCGCGGCGGGCGGTATCGACTGCCACATCGGCATCGTTGAGCGAGCAGGCGGCGACATCAGCAAGATGGTCGCCGGTTGCCGGATCGCTCACGGCCACAACGGCATCGCGCTCCACCCATACCCCGTTTAAAAATGCACGGTGCTCAATGAGATCGGGCCGTTTCAGGTTTTTCAAGGCGGCAGAAGCAATGCCTTTCATGGGCGGACTCCGGTTGGGGTTTACACAAGCCTAACCGGAGACCAATATGGAATTTATGCGTTACCCATTTAGAAAACGCAGGAATTAGGCATTATTCTCAATCATACGCAGGATTTCTGCATGACTACGCTCGATCGCGCCGACAAGGCGCTACTGAACGCAATACAGAAGAACAACCGCCTCACCTCGGAAGAACTGGCCGGGATCGTGAACCTGTCGCCGACGGCATGCCAGCGGCGTCTGAAGCGCCTGCGCGAAGAAGGGGTGATCGAGGCCGATGTTTCGATCGTTTCGCCCAAGGCCGTGGGGCGCAGTATTACGATGATTGTTCTTGTTTCGCTTGAGCGCGAACGAGCTGATATCGTCGACCGTTTCAAGGCGGCCATCCGCGCAACCAGGGAAGTGATGATCGGCTATTATGTAACGGGTGATGCCGATTTCATTCTGGTGGTGACCGCACGCGACATGGAAGATTATGAAACCTTTACGCGCCGTTTCTTTTACGAGAACCACGATATTAAGGGTTTCAAGACAATGGTCGTAATGGACCGGGTGAAGGCAGGCTTTAGTTTTCCAATCGATGATTGACAGATCGTAAGTCGGGTCGAATTTGGTTGTGACAGGCATCCGCATTGCCTGATTGTGGAAAAAATGCAGTCATCCTTGCGGACGGATGCCGGACAGGAATTGTGAAGCCGGTGTTGAATTCAAGTCATTGATTTATAAGTGCTTTACTGAGTGAGCGCAAGGATTGGGCAGGGTCGCCCTTTCGTTTATGCATCGTAAAAACATCCTTGTCTTCATTCTATTCAGAATATTCTGTATTTCTCAGAGACGCCACAATATGAACGGCAGCCATTTAAGTAAAAGTGGCATTATTTTGCGTCTTATGCTGAATGTCGCAGCTACTATTATAAGTGTCGCACATCATCCCAGCAAATGGCTGCAAGAGCATTAATATTGATCAGAGGCTGGTCGGTTGTTTATTTCGAAAACAGTCGGCACAGCGCCCAGATATCGTCGCGCAACCTTTTGAAAATCAAATAATAGGGTGGGCGCGCTTGGACGAATTTACGGCTGTGGGTGGACATGTCAGAAAATGATCGCTATAAAGTCGAGCAATCTACCAATAATCATTCTATATGGCCCGCTCGCGAGCCACAGATTGCGCTTGCGGGTAAAGCGCTGGAATGAAGTCTTGTCATTGTAAAAAAGGAGATTAAGTCCGCCAGCACAGCGGGGTTAAACTTAATGCATGGTATTTTATACAAGGAATGAAGTATGAAGTCGCCAGCTAAGACGAAAATAAGCTTAAATAGTGTGTTTAAAGTCTTTGGCGACGACCCGGAGCGTGCAATGCAGGAATTGCGCGCAGGTCAAACAAAAGAGCAGATTTATAGCGAACTGGGTGCAACGATCGGTGTCGACGATGCTACGTTCGATATTTATGATGGTGAAGTATTCGTCATCATGGGGCTGTCCGGCTCCGGGAAATCGACGCTGCTGCGTTTGCTCAACCGGCTGATCGAACCCACTTCCGGTTCCATCGAAGTTGACGGGCGCGATATTGTTCAGATGTCGAAGCGCGAACTTATCGATCTGCGCCGTCGTGATATGAGCATGGTCTTCCAGTCCTTTGCCCTTTTGCCCAATCGAACCGTTTTGAACAATGCGGCCTTCGGTCTGGAAGTTGCTGGCATGGGCGAGGCTGAACGGCATGAAAAGGCGCTCAAAGCGCTCAGTGCCGTGGGTCTGGAACCCTATGCCGACAGCAAGCCAGACCAGCTTTCAGGTGGTATGAAGCAGCGCGTGGGCCTGGCGCGTGCTCTGGCGAGCGAGCCGACCATCCTGTTGATGGACGAAGCGTTCTCGGCTCTCGATCCGCTTATCCGCACAGAAATGCAGGACGAGTTGAAGCGTCTACAGGCCGAGCACAGCCGCACCATTATCTTTGTCAGTCATGATCTTGATGAAGCAATGCGCATCGGTGACCGTATTTGCATCATGCAGCACGGCAAAGTGGTTCAGGTCGGAACGCCCAACGAGATCGTTTCGGCTCCGGCTAATGATTACGTTCGCTCGTTCTTCAGCAATGTCAATATTTCGCATGTGTTCAAGGCGGGCGATGTTGCCCGCGATGACGAACTGATCGTTTTTCAACCCGAGCAGCTTGCAACAGCCCTTGAGCGTTTCGATGCTGCGTCAAAATCCTTTGGCGTACTGGTCGACACCGACGGCACATATCGCGGTCTCGTCAGCCGAGATGCGCTTGGTTCGGGGAAGGTGGAACAAGAGGGGCAGCGGCTGGATGATGTGGCAGCCATTGCTGCCGATTCACCGCTTGCAGGTCTGCTTATGCAGGTTGCCGCAAGTCCATGGCCTGTGCCGGTCACGGATCGGCATAACCGCTATGTCGGCGCGATCAGCCAATCGGCACTGCTTGAAACGCTTGGCCGCGCGAGCTGAGGCCTCAAGCATGTCTCCCAGAACCGGTAAACGATTTTGGGAGACATGCGAAAAACAAGGCCCCCGGATTTTACGCCTTTTGCGATAAAGGCGGTCCGATCCGCAGATAGGGTGATCTGAAATGGACGGTATCTTATGGAATTGAATTTCAGTATCGGCGATGGTGCCGATTTCGTGGTCAATTATATTCTCGACCATTTTACGCCCGCGCTCGATATGATCGCGGCAACAATCGGTTTTGTGACGGGAGGCATCCAGAACGCACTTCTGGCCTTTCCTCCCGTGGTCGGCATTGGCATTTTTGCCATATTGGCGCTTTGGCGCGTCGGCTGGAAGTTTGCCCTTTTCACAATCGCCGGGCTGGCGCTCATCATTCATATGGGTTTGTGGAACGGTACAATGGAAACGTTGGCCCTTGTCCTGGCGTCGACCGTCATCGCGGTCTTTCTTGGCATACCGTTGGGCATTGTCATGGCGCGCAACGACACGGTCGCTTCGATCATCCGTCCCGCGCTTGATCTGATGCAGACCATGCCGGCTTTCGTCTATCTCATTCCGGCGGCGATGTTCTTTGGCCTTGGTGCCGTGCCCGGCACAATTGCGACAGTGATTTTCGCGATGCCGCCGGTGGTACGCCTCACCAATCTCGGCATCCGTCAGGTCGATGCCGAGTTCGTTGAGGCGGGACTGGCTTTCGGCTGCACATCGCAGCAGCTTTTGTTCAAGGTGCAGCTTCCCAATGCCATGCCGTCAATCATGGCGGGTATCAACCAGACCATTATGCTTTCGCTCTCCATGGTGGTGATTGCCTCGATGATCGGTGCAGGTGGTCTTGGCAATACGGTTCTTACCGGTATCCAGCGTCTTCAAGTGGGCGTGGGGTTCGAAGGCGGCCTTGCCGTGGTGATTCTGGCAGTCATTCTCGACCGTATCACCCAGAGCTTTGGCAAGGGCGGCACCGGCTTCTTCAAGCGGCTGGCAGCCCTGCGTAAGGCGGAAGACACTGAAGCTGCGCCGTCCTTCCGCAAGCAGGAAGCGTGAAAAAGACAAGAATAATAACGGGAACGCAATTCATTCGAAAAGGAGTAAGCATGTTCAGAAAACTCGCAGGTTTCGGTCTGGCAACAGTGGTGGCGGGCACCATGACGATGGGCGCGGCTTTCGCGCAGGACGCACAAACGGTCAAGATCGGATGGGCGCCATGGTCGGATGCCGAGTTTGTCACCAAGCTGACGAAAAAACTGATCGAGGATAATCTCGGACAGAAAGTGGAGCTGGTACAGACGGATGTAGCGCCACTCTATCAGGGCGTGAGCCGCGGTGATGTCGATGCCATGCTCATGGCCTGGCTGCCGGAAACCCATGCAGATTATTACAAGCGGGTTGAAGACAAGGTGGAAAACCTTGGATCCCTTTATGAGGGTGCCAAGCTCGGCTGGGTCGTCCCCGACTATATTCCCGAAAGCGAGATCGCATCGATTGCCGATCTGAAAAAGCCGGAAGTGAAGGAAAAGCTGAAAGGCGAAATTCAGGGCATCGATCCCGGTGCTGGTCTGACGCGCCTGTCGCAGGAAGCGGTCAAGAAATACGAGCTCGATTATAAGCTCAATATTTCCAGTGAAGCGGCGATGCTGACGACGGTTGATCGGGCTATTCGTTCGGAAGGCTGGTTTGTTGCCACATCGTGGAGCCCGCACTGGATGTTTGGCAAATACAAGCTTCGCTATATTGCGGATCCTGAAGGCGCACTGGGCGCGGCTGAGCATGTCGATGCGCTGGTGCGCAAGGGTTTCAAGGAAGATAATCCGAAAGTGGCGGCCCTTCTGACCAAGATGGACATTCCGATCGATGAGCTGGAAGCTGCTATGTTCGAAGCGCAGGAAACGTCTTACGACAAGGCCGTCGATAAATATATCGCCGACCATCCCGACCGCATCAAGGAATGGCTCGCCGAATAGTCGCGTCTGTTCATAAAAGAAGAGGCCCCGTTCTGCGGGGCCTTTTTGTTCCTATATGGTTCAGGTGATCAATTTGGCAAAGTTGTCGATATCGTCCGGAGTATTGGCAAAGCTTGTAACGAAACGGGCGAAAATCTCGCCGTCGCCGATGCGCCCTACTTCCGAATGCGGCGGGTTCCAGTCGTAAAAAAGCGCGCCTGCATTGCGAAGCCTATCATAGACCGACTGTTTCATAATCGCGAAGACTTCGTTGGCCTCCGGCTTCCAGGCAAGGCGCATCTGGCTCGAAAGATCGATATGATCGGCAAGCCGTGCGGCGAGCGCATTGGAATGTTGTGCCAGCTGAAGCCAGAGATCGTTTTCGAGATAGGCGTCGAACTGTGCCGCAATAAAACGCGTCTTGGAGAAAAGCTGCGCTGCGCGCTTGCGGATAAATGGCAGGTCTCTGGCGCGGGCCGGGTCCATGAAGACAAGCGCTTCCGCGCACCAGCAACCGTTCTTGGTGCCGCCGAAGGAAACGATATCCACACCCTGTTTCCAGGTCATTTCAGCGGGTGTGAGCTCAAGCGACACAAGCGCATTGGCGAAACGCGCGCCATCCATATGCAATGGCAGGTCGTGTTCGCGGCAGATGGACGCAATCGTTGCGATGTCGTCCGGCTGATAAAGCGTGCCGACCTCCGTTGCCTGCGTGATACTGACCGCCATCGGTTGACCGGCATGGACAAAGGCTGGATTGAAGCGCTTCAATTCGCGTTTGAGAAGTTCCGGGTCGATGCGGCCAGCCTTGCCGTCGATGGGGTGAAGCCGTGCGCCTCCAGTGAAATACTCCGGCGCACCGCATTCATCCTCGATCACATGCGCCTCGCGATGTACCAGCGACACACCGCCGGGGCGGTTGACGCTGGCCAGCGCCAGTGAATTGGCGGCTGTGCCCGTGCCGACGAAAAAAAGCGCCACTTCGCGCTCGAACAATTGATTGAAGCGTTCTTCAACACGCTTGTCGATTTCGCTGGCACCATAAGCTGCGGCGAAGCCCTTCGCATGCCGTGAAAGGCTTTCGGCAATCTTGGGGTGGGCTCCAGCCCAGTTGTCGGACGCGAAATGCAACTCTGTCTCTCCGGAAAACGAAATAAAATTTCTGGCACCTATAGCGGTCAACGCGCCGTTTTGTAAGGTTTTTTCCATCAAAAGCTTGCGATTAAACCTCGATACTTCGATAAGGACTTCCTGTCTACCTGGGTATAAAAGCCAAGAAACGCAATTAAAATAGGTATCCGTTGAAAGGTGCGACATTTTATTACGCAACATGTCAAAAAAAATGACGTTTCGGTCTTGTGAGGAAATTTAAATTCTGTCATACCTAATTAGGACAGCATAGCTGACCAATTGCCTGATGCTGTCCAATTAAATCGATACGGGTGAAGGTCACAGTACCCTTCTTCCATTTCGGAAATAAGGCGCCTTTACTCCCAGGCAATCGTCTGGCGGTCACAGGTGCCCTAAAGCATGTCTCCCAAAAGTGGGAACCGGTTTTGGGATAGGTCATGCGTAAAAACAAAAACTGAAAGCGTGTTTCTAGCATGCGATAAAACGCAACACGCTTTAACTGTGACGGGGAGAAATCTGGCGCGCCTTTGGTTGCGCTAATGGCTGTCTGTCCGGGCCTGATGAGAGCAAGGCGCTACATCGTTTCCCGCAGCGGTCTTTCCGCCTGCCCGGAACTTCGTCCGACGCCTTCTCTGTGGGGCTTATCCTATATGTAAAATGCATTGCGGGATGATTGTCATCATCCCGGTTTAAACTGACCGCGCTCCTCAAGACGAGGGCCAAACGGAGGGAATGACGATGACGCATTTGACGCCATCTGTATCGCATGTGATGTCTCACAACGATCAGAACGGAACGATCAAAGCTGCCCCGACCGCCTCTTTTGGACAGCCGCAAAAAACGGCGCGTACCACCGCAGGGACGCCGCCCGCCATAATTTCCGCCGCGAAGGGTTTCGCGGCGCAGGGCCTCTACGATCCGCGTAACGAGCATGACGCCTGTGGCGTCGGCTTCATCGCGCATATGAAGGGTCAAAAGTCGCACAAGGTGATCGAAGACGGGCTTTTCATGCTCGAAAACCTCACCCATCGCGGCGCAGTCGGTGCCGATCCCCTGATGGGCGATGGTGCTGGTATTCTGGTGCAGATACCCGACCGTTTTTTCCGGGAAGAAATGTCCAAGCAGGACATCGATCTGCCCGAACCGGGGCAATATGCCGTCGGCTTCCTGTTCATGCCGCGCGATGAAAAGCTGCGCGCGCATTGTGCTGAAATCGTGCGTGAAGTGATTGAGGCGGAAGGCCAAAGCTTTATCGGTTTCCGTGACGTTCCGGTCGATAATGCCTCGCTGTCCAAGGCACCGCATATCGCCGCCACCGAACCGTTTCACGTTCAGGTTTTCATTAGGCGCAATCCGGCAATCGAGACAGACGACGAATTCGAGCGTCGCCTGTTTGTGCTGCGCAAGGTCATTTCCAACCGCATCTATCAGGAGCATGATGGCGACGATAAGGGTTTTTATGTCGTCTCTTTGTCGGCGCGCACCATCGTCTACAAGGGTATGTTTCTCGCCTATCAGGTAGGAAGCTATTATAACGACCTGAAAGATCCGCGTTTCGAAAGTGCCGTGGCGCTGGTGCACCAGCGCTTTTCCACCAACACATTCCCGTCATGGCGTCTGGCGCATCCATATCGCATGGTCGCGCATAATGGTGAGATCAACACGCTGCGCGGCAATGTCAACTGGATGGCGGCGCGTCAGGCTTCGGTCGACTCGGAACTTTTCGGCAATGATATTTCCAAGTTGTGGCCGATTTCTTATGAAGGCCAGTCGGATACGGCCTGTTTCGACAATGCGCTCGAATTTCTGCATCAAGGTGGCTACAGTCTCGCCCACGCTATGATGATGCTGATCCCGGAAGCATGGTCTGGCAACAAGCTGATGTCTGACGAACGTCGGGCATTTTATGAATATCATGCAGCCCTGATGGAGCCATGGGACGGCCCTGCCGCCGTCGCCTTCACCGATGGCCGCCAGATTGGCGCGACGCTCGACCGTAACGGTCTGCGTCCGGCCCGCTATATCGTCACCGATGATGATTTCGTCATTCTGGCCTCTGAAGCCGGTGTGCTGCCGGTCGAGGAAAAGAAGGTCGTCAAGAAGTGGCGTCTTCAGCCGGGCCGCATGCTGCTCATCGATATGGAAGAAGGCCGCATCGTCTCGGATGAGGAAATCAAGTCGCAGATCGCGCAAAAGCATCCTTACAAGCAATGGCTCGGTAACACGCAGCTGATCCTCGAAGACCTCGCGTCGGTCGAACCGCGTGCGCTGCGCAAGGATGTCAGCCTTCTCGACCGTCAGCAGTCATTCGGCTACACGCAAGAAGACACCAAATTCCTGATGTCGCCGATGGCCACAACCGGTCAGGAAGCCATCGGTTCTATGGGCACCGACACGCCGATTTCGGCGATGTCCGACAAGTCGAAGCTGCTTTACACCTATTTCAAGCAGAATTTCGCGCAGGTTACCAATCCGCCCATTGACCCGATCCGCGAGGAACTGGTGATGAGCCTTGTGTCCTTCATCGGACCGCGTCCCAACATTTTCGATCTGGTCGGCAGCTCGCGCCGCAAGCGGCTGGAAGTGCGTCAGCCAATCCTGACCAATGGCGATCTGGAAAAAATACGCTCCATCGGCCATACCGAAGACCGTTTCGACACCAAGACGCTCGATATTACCTATAATGCGAGCGAGGGTGCAAGCGGCATGCATGGCGCTATCGAGCGGCTGTGCGACCGTGCAGAAGCAGCCGTTCATGGCGGATATAATATCGTCATCCTCTCCGACCGTCAGGTCGGACCGGACCGCATCGCTATTCCCGCATTGCTGGCAACGGCCGCTGTCCACCATCACCTGATCCGCAAGGGTCAGCGCACCTCTGTGGGGCTGGTGGTGGAATCGGGCGAGCCGCGCGAAGTGCATCATTTCTGCTGTCTGGCTGGCTTCGGTGCCGAGGCGATCAATCCCTATCTCGCTTTCGACACGCTCTTGGACATGCATCGCCGCCGCGAATTTCCGCCGGAAGTGGATGCCGACGAACTGGTCAAGCGCTACATCAAGTCGATTGGCAAGGGCATTCTGAAGGTCATGTCCAAGATGGGCATCTCGACCTACCAGTCCTATTGCGGCGCTCAGATTTTCGACGCTGTCGGACTGAAATCCGATTTTGTCGATCAATTCTTCTTTGGCACTGCCACGACGATCGAGGGCGTCGGTCTCGACGAGGTTGCCGAGGAAACGGTTCGTCGTCATACGTCCGCCTTCGGCAATGATCCCGTGCTGCTGACATCACTGGAAGTCGGTGGCGAATATGCCTATCGCATGCGCGGCGAGGCGCATATGTGGTCGCCCGATGCGGTGGCGAAACTCCAGCACGCGGTGCGTACGTCCAATCCGGCGACATTCAGCGAATATACCGCGACGCTTGATGCCAAGTCGGCGGATGCCAAGACCATTCGCGGGCTGTTCGATATCCGTTTTGCTGAAACGCGTGGTCTCAAGCCTGTGTCTATCGACGAGGTGGAACCGGCAACGGAAATCGTCAAGCGCTTTTCGACCGGCGCGATGTCGTTCGGCTCGATCTCGCGTGAGGCGCACACCACGCTTGCGCGCGCCATGAATGCGATTGGCGGCAAGTCGAACACGGGTGAGGGCGGCGAGGAGCCAGACCGCTTTTATCCGTTACCCGATGGCACCGCGAACCCCGAGCGCTCGGCCATCAAGCAGGTAGCATCAGGCCGTTTTGGTGTGACGACGGAATATCTCGTCAATGCCGATCTCATCCAGATCAAGGTGGCGCAGGGTGCAAAACCCGGCGAAGGCGGACAGTTGCCCGGCCACAAGGTCGATGCGACGATTGCAAAAACCCGTCATTCGACGCCGGGCGTCGGCCTCATTTCGCCGCCGCCGCACCACGACATTTATTCAATCGAGGATCTGGCGCAGCTCATTTATGATCTGAAAAACGTTAATCCGGCGGCCGATATTTCGGTCAAGCTTGTGTCGGAAGTGGGTGTAGGAACGGTTGCAGCCGGTGTTGCGAAAGCACGCGCCGACCATATCACCGTCTCGGGCTATGACGGCGGCACGGGTGCCTCGCCGCTGACCTCGTTGAAGCATGCCGGCTCCCCTTGGGAAATCGGTCTTGCCGAAACCCATCAGACACTGGTGCTGAACGGTCTTCGCTCGCGCATCGCACTTCAGGTCGATGGCGGTCTTCGCACCGGTCGCGACGTGGTCATTGGCGCGTTGCTTGGTGCCGACGAGTTCGGCTTCTCGACTGCGCCCTTGATTGCCGCTGGCTGCATCATGATGCGCAAGTGCCATCTCAACACGTGCCCCGTAGGCGTTGCCACACAGGATCCGGTTCTGCGCAAGCGTTTCAAAGGCACGCCTGAGCATGTCATCAACTTCTTCTTCTATCTTGCCGAAGAAGTGCGCGCGCTCCTGGCCGAAATGGGTTTCACGAAACTCGAACAGATCATCGGCGAAGCGCAGTTGCTCGAAAAGCAGGCGATGGTCGATCACTGGAAGGCGCGCGGGCTTGATTTCAGCCGCATCTTCTACAAGCCCGAGGCTGAAAAGTCGGCGATCTTCTGGACCGAGCGCCAGAAGCATCCGATCGATGACGTGCTCGACCGCAAGCTGATTGCCGAGGCACAGCCTGCTCTTGAAGAGCGCAAACCGGTCAAGATCGATGTCGACATCAAGAATGTCGACCGCTCTGCGGGTGCCATGCTTTCGGGTGCGGTTGCCAAGCGGTTCCGTCACAAGGGTCTGCCCGATGACACCATTGCCGTTACCCTGCGCGGTACGGCAGGGCAATCCTTTGGCGCTTTCCTTGCACGTGGCATCACTTTTGATCTGATTGGTGACGGCAACGACTATGTCGGCAAGGGGCTGTCGGGTGGGCGCATTGTCATCCGCCCGCCGGAAAACTCGCCGATTGTCGCGGAACATTCGATCATTGCCGGTAACACGGCACTTTATGGTGCGCTTGAAGGCGAATGCTATTTCCGCGGCGTTGCGGGCGAACGTTTTGCGGTGCGCAATTCGGGTGCTGTTACGGTTGTCGAAGGCGTGGGTGATCACGGCTGCGAATACATGACCGGCGGTGTCGTTGTGGTCATCGGACAGACCGGGCGCAATTTTGCCGCTGGCATGTCGGGCGGTGTCGCCTATGTGCTGGACGAAGAAGGCGATTTTGCCCGGCGTTGCAACATGGCCATGGTGGAACTGGAGCCGGTGCCGGAAGAGGATGATATCCTTGAAAAGCTACACCATCATGGCGGTGATCTCATGCATATGGGTCGGGTCGATGTATCGGCAAACATGACGCGCCACGACGAGGAACGTCTGGTGCAACTGATTGCCAAACATCTGCATTATACCGGCTCGACGCGCGCAAAAGAGATCCTCGACAATTGGGAGAGCTATCGCCCGAAATTCGTGAAGGTCATGCCGGTCGAATATCGCCGCGCTCTGGAAGAGATGGAGCGCATGCAGGTCGGTGTCGCAGCCGAATAAGAGCATCAGGAAACATAATCGCAGCGTTACGGTGCGCCTGAAATGGCGCACGACGCTGTGAACCTCGCCCCGCGAGAGGAGCATAAAATGGGTAAAGTTACAGGTTTTCTTGAGATCGACCGGCAGGTGGCAAAGTACCAGCCAGCCTCGGATCGCATTCGTCATTTCCGCGAATTCACCATTCCGATGAGCGACGGCGAGGTGCAGAAGCAGGCCGCACGCTGCATGGATTGCGGCATTCCTTTCTGCCACGGGCCGACCGGCTGTCCGGTGCACAACCAGATCCCGGACTGGAACGATCTCGTCTATAACGACAATTGGGATCAGGCGATCCGCAATCTGCATCTGACCAATAATTTTCCGGAGTTTACTGGCCGCATCTGTCCCGCACCATGCGAGGAAGCCTGCACGCTCAACCTCGAAGACACGCCAGTTGCCATCAAAAGCGTTGAACAGGCATTGGGCGACAAAGCTTTTGAGCTTGGCTATATCGTGCCGCAGCCTGTCGCGCAGAAAACCGGTAAGTCGGTTGCCATTATCGGGTCTGGCCCGGCAGGTTTGGCGGCAGCACAGCAGCTTGCCCGCGTCGGTCATATGGTCGATGTCTATGAGCGCGAGAGCCGTCCCGGTGGGTTGTTGCGTTACGGTATTCCCGATTTCAAGATGGAAAAGCACCTGATCGACCGGCGTATCGAGCAGATGGAAGGCGAGGGCGTGCGTTTCCTGTGTGGTGTCAATATCGGCGTAGACAAGCCAATGCGCGAGCTTCTCGCTGACTACGATGCCGTGCTTTATTGCGGCGGTTCGGAAAAGCCGCGCCCGGCGGGCATTCCCGGTGCTGATCTTGAGGGCGTGCATGATGCTATGCCCTATCTCGTGCAGCAAAACCGTCGTGTTGGACGCGAAAACATTGAATCCGTTGCCTGGGTTTCAGAACCCATTCTGGCCGGAGGCAAGCATGTCGTGGTCGTTGGTGGCGGCGATACAGCGTCTGACTGCGTCGGTACGGCGTTCCGGCAGGGCGCGGTCAATGTAACCCAGCTCGATATTCGACCGCAGCCGCCCGAAAAGGAAAACAAGCTCAGCGTGTGGCCTTACTGGGCGACCAAGATGCGTACCTCTTCTAGTCAGGCTGAAGGTGCTACACGCGAATTTCAGGTGGCAACGCTGGAGTTCGTTGGTGAGGACGGCGTGTTGACACACGTCAAATGCTGCCATGTGGACGAACAGCGCAAGCCCATCGCGGGTACAGAGTTCTTCATCAAGGCCGACCTTGCCTTCATCGCCATCGGCTTTTTCGGTCCCGCCGAAAACAGTGTGTTGAAGGAAATGGGAGAGAGCCTCGATATCGCTACAGACCGCCGCGGTGGCACCTCAGTAAAGGCCAATGAACGCGACTATCGCACCAACGTGGCCAAGTTTTATGCCGCGGGTGATGTGCGGCGCGGCCAGTCACTGGTCGTCTGGGCCATTCGCGAAGGACGTCAGGCGGCGCATGCGATTGACCACGATCTCATGGGCGCGTCGGTCCTGCCGCGCTGAGCTGAAATTCAGACAATTGAAAAGCCCGGGATGATCCCGGGCTTTTTTGTTTGGCTTAACCTTGCTTGCGTTTTGCGCGGATAGCCAGATAGATGACGCCAAGCAGCAGAAACCAGAAGGGCGTGATTTTCAGAGCCACAGCCGTATCGGGTTCTTGTGCCAGTGCCCACAGGATGAAGGCGAAGAAGGCAAAGACCATGGCAACGGCTGCGCGCCCTCCAGGCATCTTGAAGGTCGACTTTTCATGAAGGTCGGGACGCTTGCGGCGATATTGCACGTAAGACGCCAGAATGATCGACCAGACGAAAATGAACAGAAGTGCCGAAATCGTCGTCACTATAGTGAAGGCGGCGATGATGCTTTGCTCCGCATAAAGAAGCACCACGCCTGAAAGCAGGAAGATGCAGGAGAAGAACAGCGCATTGACCGGAACTTTCCGGCCGTTGAGCTTGCCCAGTGCCTTTGGCGCAAGCCGCGAGGTCGCCAGACCATAGATCATGCGCGAGGTCGAGTAGATGCCTGAATTGGCGCTTGATGTCGCGGACGTCAGCACGACAAAATTGATCACATGTGCGGCAATGCCCAGACCGGCAAGCGAGAACATGGCGACAAATGGGCTTGAACCCGGATCGACCTGATTCCACGGAATGACCGTGATGATGACGAAGAGTGCTCCGACATAGAAAAGCACAATGCGGATGGGGATCGAGTTAATCGCCTTTGGTAAGTTGCGCGTCGGGTTCTCGGTTTCAGCCGCGGCCGTGCCCACCAGTTCGATGCCCACGAAGGCGAAGACAGCAATCTGAAAGCCTGCCACGAAACCAAAAAAGCCAGTCGGAAAAAAGCCGCCGTGGTCCCAAAGATGCGTGACGGAGGCTCTGGTGCCATTCGGCAACGTAAAGCCGGTCGTCAGCATATAGGCGCCAGCCAGAATAAGAGCGATG
Organism: Brucella sp. BE17; assembly: GCF_039545455.1. NCBI lineage: Bacteria > Pseudomonadati > Pseudomonadota > Alphaproteobacteria > Hyphomicrobiales > Brucellaceae > Brucella > Brucella sp. BE17. The sequence continues at coordinate 165,977 of NZ_CP154468.1, forward strand.
ATGGCGACGATCTTGATGAGGGCGAACCAGAACTCGATTTCGCCGAAATTGCGAACGGTGGGCAGATTCAGTGCAAGAAGCGTAAAAATCAGACCAAGTGCGGGGATCCATAGCGCCAGTTCGGGAAACCAGAACGACACATAGCCTGAAACGGCGACCACGTCGGCGACGCCAGTGACGATCCAGCACAACCAATAGGTCCAGCCTGTGAAGAACTGCGCCCACGGACCCAGATAATCGCCGGCAAAATCGGCGAATGAGCGGTATTCGAGATTGGACAGAAGAATTTCGCCAAGCGCGCGCATCACGAAGAAAAGCATGAAGCCGATAATGGCATAGACCATCAGGATGGACGGTCCGGCCAGCGAAATGGTCTTGCCCGATCCCATGAAAAGGCCGGTGCCGATGGCACCGCCGATGGCGATCAGTTGTAGATGGCGATTGGAAAGATTGCGTGCAAGATGGGGCTCCTCCTCCCGACTAGAATCGACAGAAGGTTTGGATGCGATATTCATTCGAGAGCCTCTTTATGAAGGGCAGATATTTCTCTGCATGCTCCGCTTAGATCAGCGGAGCGCCGACTGGTACCCCCGATGTTTCGGGTGAACGGTGCAGATGCCTTTGATAATGGATGGCGACACAAATGTGAATGGCGTGGGATAATCAATTAGACGAACAATTAAGCGAGTAAGACACCATAACTGCACCATCATAGAAAGATGCGGCCAGTTATCGGTGAGCTTTCAGGGCTTTACGCTTTTCTTGGGCCAGGTAAAATCATCGGAGCGCCCGGGTACCGGTTTCCTATCCGATGGTATGGTGTGCTGCGGTGCGGGACGTGGGGTAAGGCTGCCCCCAAGTAACACGCCGTTCCGGTCGCGGATGACATCGCGCAGGCTTATGGGGGCAACGCGGTCGACCGGGCGGGGCGCTCCGGCGGTATCGGCTGTTGGAAGCGGTTCGTTTTGAGAGCTTCCACCAAGATAGGCGCGTAACGGCTTCTCGGCATAGAAAGCAAGTTTGCGTTTGCCGGCCGTCGTCAGGTTGATGCCGTCATTGCCGCGCAGGCGTGCGGTCTGGCCGTTAATGTCGAAACCTGTCTGGGTGAAATTGCCGTCTTCATCGACGAAGCCATCCCATACGCTGGCAAACTGGCCCCCGGCCTTTTCGGTGGCGGCGCGATAGATTTCATTAAGGGCCAGCATATCCTGCGCCATGCCCCTTGGGCGGAATGGCGGCTGGCCAACCCAGATCAACGGATACTTCTGGTCAGATATCGTCTGGATGAAGTGTGCCACGCGCTTTTGGTATTCGGCGTTCCATCCCGGCGAGCGCGCTGCAAGGCTCGCCCCTTCGTCGGTGATGGCCTGCCGGTCATTTGAGCCCATCATCACCACGACAACGGCCGGTTTTTCCTCGTCCAATATCTTGCCGATATTGGCTGGCCAGTCGAAGTGGTCGCTACGCACGAAGCCGGAAGAACCGTTTACGCGAACCGAAACTGTCACCGATGCTTCGGACGCGAAGGCGGTATCCAGTCCCTGTGCCAGGCCGTCACTGATGAAGTCACCGACCACCAAAACCTTTCTCGCATCGGGATTTTTCTCGACCGAGGGTGAAGAGGGCACGGTTGCGGCAGGTGCCGCCGATCGCGCGGTCGGAGGGGCGGCCTTGGGCGCGCGATTTACTTTTGGCCTTGTGCGTTTGGGTGTGGCGCGCGGCTCAACTTTCGGTGTCGGCTCGGCCTGTTTCGGACCGAACAGCATATCGAAGATGGTGCGCGGCCGTTCACGCGCCTTCGTGGATGCGATATTCGAAAACACGAGAACAAAGGCCGTCAGTAACAACCCGACGACCTTTAAAAGCTTATGCATGATCCGATATTCTTGCATCCATCCTACCCTTGTCGGGCGGTACAATAGCATTTCCGGCAAAAGTGCGAAGTGGTTTTGCGTAGAACAATGCTTGCTAAAAAGAACCTTTCCGGCGAAGTGCAAAGTCCTTGCCGGAAATTCTGCAGTTGGGGTCAGCGACGACGCAGCACCGAAAGCACTTCCTTGCTTGGATGTCCGTCCGGCTGGAGGCCGTTGCGTTTCTGGAAAGCTTCGATGGCTGCACGTGATGTCGAGCCGATCTTGCCGTCGATCTTGCCGTCATAATAGCCGAGTGCCTTGAGATGCGATTGCAATTCCTCGCGTTCATTCATGGTGATCGGCGTGAACGGACGGTTCCAGTCCTGACGTAGACCCTGATAGCCGCCGATACGGTCGGCGAGCAGGCCGACGGCCAGCGCATATTTATCGGCATTGTTATAGCGCTTGAGAACGAAGAAGTTTTTGGTCATCAGGAAAGCCGGGCCCTTGCGGCCATCGAGTACTTTGAGCGTTGCTTTCTCATTGGCATCGGGGAAGGGACGCCCATTGGCGCGCACGATACCGCGGCGCTGCCATTCGGCGATGCTGAGCGAGCCGGATGGGAATTTGCCGCTTGCTGGCAGCACCACTTCATAGCCCCATGTTCGTCCCGGCTGCCAGCCGTTTTTGTGCAGAAGATTGGCCGCCGTGCCCAGCGCATCGGGGATGGAGTTCCAGATGTCGCGTTTGCCGTCGCCATCCATATCGACAGCATAGGCCTGGTAGCTCGTCGGGATGAATTGAGTGTGGCCGAGTGCGCCCGCCCACGAGCCCGAAAGATGCGCGCGGTCGATGTCGCCGGTCTGGAGAATTTTCATGGCCGCGATCAGCTGGGTGCGACCAAATTTGGCTCGTCTTTTATCGGCATAAGCAAGCGTTGCCAGCGAGCGAATGGCATCGCGCATTACGTCATCGCGCTTGAGGATTTCGCCATAATTGCTTTCCATGGACCAGATGGCGAGCAGAATGTTGCGGTCGACTGAAAACCGCTTCTCGATGCGCTGAAGCCATGGGCCCCATTTGCGTGCCATGTTCTGGCCAACCGAAACTGATTGTTCGTTGACGCGGTTATCGATGTAGTTCCAGACTGGTTCGGTAAACTCGGGCTGGTAACGCGCTTTTTGCAGAACAACCGGATCGGGCGCGTCGACGCCACGAAATGCACGGTCGAAGGTGGAAGGTGTTACGCCGCTCTTGACAGCCACAGTGCGGAAACTTGCCACCCATTGCCGGAACTGAGCATCGGCGAATGCCGCTCCCGATGACAGGGTGCAAGCAAGCAGCGCAGTTGCGATTATCGCAGCTCCCTTGCGCGCAATTGTCTGCTTCATATTGAATGGAAATCGCAGCATTCTGTGTTTCCCTTTTGCAATCATTGTTCTGCCGCTGTCGGCGTGAGGATCGATCGAAGCCGTTCTGCTTGTTTCAGATTGCATGTGATATTCTCATAGCATTCGGTCACGAAAATGGGCAGTGTGAATTTCGGCGACGTTCAGTCGAACATGCAAATTAAGCCCAGTCGGTTAGCATTTGGTTTACCATGCAAGAGATGCGCAAAAAAACTTGCTTCGGGATTAGAAAAACTTTTGAATCAAACTAGATTAAGAGTGGGTCACGCAATGTGATAGGATGATGACCGTATTTTCGTCGATCCTTAATGAAACTGCCTTATTTGAAATCCAATAGTTTCAATGCTTTGATTTAATCCGCATTCTGTAAAATCGAGGAGAGGAATGAGTTCGATTCGTAAAATCCGCAAGGCTGTCTTCCCTGTAGCCGGTCTTGGTACCCGTTTTCTTCCTGCCACCAAATCCGTTCCCAAGGAAATGCTGACAGTCGTAGACAAGCCCGTCATCCAGTACGTGGTCGATGAGGCACGCGAGGCGGGCATCGAACATCTGATCTTCGTTACCGGCCGCAACAAGGCGGTCATCGAGGACTATTTCGATGCGCAGGTGGAGCTTTATTCAACGCTTGCTGAACGCGGCAAGCAGGAAATTCTGGACCACCTTCAGGATATCCAGCCGCAGCCCGGCACCACAAGCTTCACCCGTCAGCAGGATCCGCTTGGTCTCGGCCATGCCGTCTGGTGTGCGCGTGAACTGGTCGGCAACGAGCCCTTCGCTCTGCTTTTGCCGGATATGGTGATGCAGTCTAAAAAGGGCTGTCTGAAGGAAATGGTTGATCTCTACGAGCAAACCGGTGGAAACGTGATTGCCGTGCAGGAATGCGATCCCGAAGAGGCGCATAAATACGGTATCGTTGGCAAGGGCACATCGATTGCCAATGGTTTCGAGATCACACAGATGGTCGAGAAGCCGGCCAAGGGCACGGCACCGTCGAACCTCTACATCAACGGACGCTACATTTTGCAGCCGGAGATTTTTGAGCTTTTAAGCAAGCAGGAAAGAGGGGCGGGCAATGAAATCCAGTTGACCGACGCCATGCTCAAGCTTGCCGACGCGCAGAAATTCTACGGTTTCAATTATCAGGGCTTGACCTTTGATTGCGGCTCCAAGGCGGGCTTCATCGAGGCCAATGTTGCTTTCGCGCTCTGGCGTAATGACATCCGCCCGACGGTTGAAACTTCGATTGGTGAATTGTTGCGAACAATCAAGCCTGACTGACCAACACGGCCTTGAACGATTCAAAACCCGCTCTGCTCATTGCAGGGCGGGTTTTCTTATTCGTGCCGTGTCCTTGGTAGCGATGCATGTCGAGAATCAATAAAAGCTTGGACAAGCGGCAGCGAAGAGGCTAACGATTTGCGCCATGGAAAAGCTCGACCCCAACATACAAACGGGAGCGCAGGCAGCCATCGCTTCGGCACTCCGCACCATCAAAACCGAAAACGAAGGGCTTGCCACGCTTCTGCAAGCGCTCGACAATGGCCTGTCCGCTCCATTCGCTGAAGCCGTTCGGCTTATCGCTGGAGCCAAGGGGCGTCTCGTCGTCACCGGGGTGGGCAAAAGCGGCCATATTGGTGCAAAACTTGCGGCAACCTTTGCCTCAACGGGCACGGCCGCGTTTTTCGTGCACTCGGCAGAAGCCAATCATGGCGATCTCGGTATGATCAGCCGAGATGACGTTATTGTCGCCATTTCCTGGTCGGGTGAGACGGCGGAACTGAAAGGCATCGTCAACTATTCGCAACGTTTTCAGATTCCACTGATTGCGATTACCGCACGCGCTGATTCAGCACTCGGTCGCGCGGCCAGCGCACTGCTTTTATTGCCCAAGGCGACTGAAGCCTGCCCACATGGTCTGGCACCCACGACGTCGACCATGATGCAGCTTGCAATGGGTGACGCGCTGGCGATTGCGCTTCTGGAGGCACGCGGCTTCACACCGAGCGATTTCAAGACCTTTCATCCCGGCGGTTCGCTGGGCGCAAGCCTCGTCCATATCCGCGACCTCATGCATCGCGGCGAGCGTCTGCCGCTGGTGCGGACGGGAACCGCCATGCAAGATGCAATGAAAGAGCTGGCGCAGAAGAGTTTCGGTTGCGTGGTCATCGTCAAGGAGAATGGTGATCTGGCTGGCATTGTCACCGATGGCGATATTTCACGCAATCTGCACCGCAATCTCGTCGATCTGGCTGTCGATGATATCATGACCACCACGCCCAAGACGGTGGAGCCGGATACCCTGGCTGCTGCTGCCCTCAACACGATCAATGAAAAGCATATCGGTGCGCTGGTGGTCGTCGAAGGCAAACGCCCGGTTGGTCTTGTGCATTTCCATGATCTGCTGCGGATCGGTGCAGTCTAAGGAGTGGTCGTCTTCAAGTCCGGCGGCGTGAGAACGTAAGCGCTGCTATTCCCGCGCCGACCACGATCACCGAGCCGACAAGCGTCCACAGGTCCGGCTGTTCGTGAAAAATCAGCACACCAGCGAGCATGGCAAAAACCAGACGCGTATATCGAAACGGGGTGACTGCACCGACTTCGCCGGTGCGCATGGCGACGGTCAGCGACGTATAGGCAATCACGCCACTGACGGAGCCGACCAGCAGGCTTGCCGCCGCGGTAGCATTCGGCCAAACGGGAGCAGTGCCGAATGGCAGAACGATCAGACCTGAGATCACAAGCATAAGAAAGCCCAGAACGCCGAGCTGGCGATGCGAGAGCGATCGTGGGGCTGCCCGGGTCGCAAGATCTCGACCGGCAAATCCCAGCGTGGCGATAACGGCCAGCAGCGACAGCAGGCCAAACCCTTCAGCTCCCGGCCGCAAGATAAGCAGAACGCCCAAAAAGCCGATAATAACTGCCAGCCAGCGCAGCAATCCTACCCGTTCGCCAAAGACCAGCGCTGCCCCGGCAATCACAACAAGTGGCGTTGCCTGCAATATTGCCGAAGCCGTGGAAAGTGGCGTCAGTGCTATGGCCAGCATGAAAAACAGGCGCCCGACGATCTCGCAGAGCGAACGGGTGGTCATGACGCGCGATAACATTGCGCTCGAAAGCGGTTTTTCCCCGGTCATGATTGCCATGGTTGAAAAAGCCACCACTCCTATCAGGCCGAATAAAACGAGCACCTCACCGACCGGGATGTGCGAAGTGGCGTTTTTCAGACACGCATCTTCGACCGCAAAACAGGCCATGGCGAGAACCATGAACAGCGCGCCGCGCAAATTCCATTTCGCATCGTGATGCGTTTCCGAAGCCTGCATGTCCTGTCCGCAAATGTTTGAAACAATACCAGCATCTGTCATCGCTTCTTGTAGCATTTGTTTCAAGTAGAAAGTGGAATGAGTGCCGATCTTCTTGGCCAGCTGTGGCACCCACTAAATCTTTATCAAAAAAGTGTGGGAGCGCTGGCCTTTCGCGCGACAGAACCATATAGAGGGCGTATGAAAGGAGCCGTCCCATGACCGGCTTGTTGAAGCGCTTCGCCGTCTATTACCGCCCGCACCGTCGCCTATTCCTGCTGGACTTCTCCAGCGCCGTGGTGGCCGGACTGCTGGAACTGGCCTTCCCTCTGGCAGTGACACTGTTCATCGATCGATTGTTGCCCACCAATCAGCTTGGCATGATCGCGCTGGCAGCCCTTGGTCTGTTTCTGATCTATCTGATCAGTGCGGGGCTTCAGGTCATCGTCACCTATTGGGGCCATATGCTCGGCATACGCATCGAGACAGAGATGCGCAGGAAAGCCTTCGACCATCTGCAAAAGCTTTCTTTCGGCTTCTTCGACAATCAGAAGACCGGGCATCTGGTGGCAAGGCTGACCAAGGATCTGGAAGAGATAGGCGAAGTCGCCCATCACGGGCCGGAAGACTTGTTCATCGCCATCATGACCTTGATCGGCGCATTCGTGCTGATGCTGTGGGTACACGTGCCTCTGGCTCTGATCACGGCGACGATTGTTCCGGTTACCGCGGGCGTCACCATGCTTTATGGAAAACGCATGACGGCGACATGGCGCGCTCTTTATGGCAGGGTTGGAGAGTTCAATGCGCGCATCGAGGAAAATGTCGGCGGTATTCGCGTGGTGCAGGCTTTCACCAACGAGGATCACGAGCGTAAGCTGTTTGCCGAAAGCAACCGGAATTATCTCACCACCAAACTCGAAGCCTACAAGATCATGGCGGCGTCGCTGTCGTTGTCGTATTTGTCCATGCGTTTTGTACAAGTGGTGGTGATGCTGGCTGGTGCTTGGTTCGTGGTGCATGGAGAACTGACGGCTGGCGGTTTCGTCGGCTTCTTGCTTCTGGTCAATGTTTTCTTCCGTCCCATCGACAAAATCAATTCGATAATCGAGACCTATCCCAAAGGCATCGCCGGTTTTCAGCGCTATACGCAGTTTCTCGATACGCGCCCGGATATAGCCGACACGCCGCAGGCGAAAACCGTCGAGCGGCTGAACGGCAATATCGAGTATAGTGATGTCAGCTTCGGCTATGGGCTGAAAAAGCCGATCGTTGCTGACCTTACTCTGTCGGTCCGCTCCGGTGAGACAATTGCCTTTGTCGGCCCCTCCGGGGCTGGGAAAACCACGATCTGTTCGCTTTTGCCGCGTTTTTATGAAGTAACGGGCGGTACAATCAGCATTGACGGTATCGATATTCGCGACATGACCTTGAGGTCGCTACGCTCCAATATTGGTATCGTGCAGCAGGATGTATTCCTGTTTGCAGGCACCATCCGCGACAACATCGCCTATGGCAAGCTGGATGCGAGCGATGAGGAAATCTTTGCCGCAGCAAAGCGGGCGCGGCTTGACACGGTCATTGCCGGGCTAAGTGAAGGCTATGAAACGGTTATCGGCGAACGCGGCGTCAAGCTATCAGGCGGGCAGAAGCAGCGGTTGGCGATTGCCCGCATCTTCCTCAAAAACCCGCCGATCCTCATTCTCGATGAGGCTACCTCGGCACTCGATACCGAAACGGAACGTGCGATCCAGCAATCGTTGGCGGAACTGTCGCAAGGGCGCACCACGCTGGTGATTGCCCACAGGCTTGCGACGATCGCCAATGCCGACCGAATTCTGGTAGTGGAGAATGGCAGGATTGCCGAACAGGGCAGCCATGCCGAACTTCTAGCGCGCAAGAATGGTCGCTATCAAAGTCTGCACAATGCGCAATCGGTCTACGATACGGTGCAGCGAGAATGGCGGTAACATCACCGATAATGGAACTTTGAAACGCCTGTCCGGTTTTGAATATGTGAAACTCATAAAAATGAATGGAGCATTTCATGACCCTCAGAGACAAAACGATAGCAATTCTGATTGCCCCGCGCGGCACCGAGGAACCCGAATTTACGGAGCCGAAAAAGGCGGTTGAGGCGGCGGGCGCTACCGTCATAGTGGTCGGGCTTGAAAGCGGGGAAGCTTCGACCAATAATAACGATCTTGATCCCGGCGGTAGTTACCCGGTCGACAAGACCGTGCAGGAGGTCTCGGCCAGCGATTTTGACGGGATTGTCATTCCCGGTGGCTGTATCGGATCAGACAAATTGCGCGGCGATGCGGCAATGGTTTCGTTCGTGCGCTCATTCTTCGAGCAGGGCAAGCCCGTCGGGGCCATCTGCCATGCGCCGTGGCTTCTCGTGGAAGCGGACGTTTTGAAGGGCAGAACGGTTACGTCCTATGCGACGCTTGAAACCGACATCGCCAATGCTGGCGGGCACTGGGTCGATCAGGAAGTCGTCGTCGATAACGGCCTTGTCACGAGTCGCACGCCGGATGATCTTCCGGCATTTTGTGCCAAACTCGTCGAAGAATTCGAGGAGGGTCGGCATTCACGCCAGCTTTAGCCTTGGTCGGCACTGGTTGGCAGCACGCCGCCTGCTTTAATGAGAGCTTCCGGGGTGTCGACGTCGATCAGCGCGGCGGGGCCGATTTCGACGTCGAGAATTTCAAGCACGCTTTCCTCAATAAGACGTCGCGCGCCGACATCGCCTTTTAAATTCGAAACGGCTGCAAAGAGCGAGCGGGGCAGAATGACAGGGTTACCGCGTTCGCCATTGCTGGTTGCCCTTATGATGGCCTTTCCATCCGCGTCCCGAAAACGATCAATGAGGCGATTGATATGGTCAATCTCGATGGCAGGCATATCGCCGAGCACGATCAGGACCCCCGCCGTGTCGGGTGCCAGGTTTTCGATGCCTGCCTTGAGAGAGGATGCCATGCCCGAGGCATGATCGGCATTATAGATGGTGGTGATCGCCAAAGGCGCAAGAATGGCCGTGAGTTGCGCGGCCTGATGTCCGAGCACGACCGACACCGTGTTGGCCTTCGATGCCAGTGCACGCTTGGTGATGCGGCTGATCAACGTCGCATCCTCAAAGTGTGCCATGAGTTTGTTGGCTGCGCCCATGCGCCGCGAACTTCCGGCCGCCAGCACCATGGCCTCTATCTTCACATCGGCTATCACTGATCGATTCACCCTGACTGCTATTTCGTCTTGTTTGGATTATCTCTCAAAGCGCGGAGTTTGTCTCTGTTCGTGGACGGCTTAATCTTATAACGATCCATATTGAGGTTTTTTGAAAATATTCGGCAAAAAGAAACGCCGTTTATGCGAAAAGGACGCCTGAAGCGTCGAAAAAGCAGCAAAGAACAAGGCAAAGCTGTGTGTTTTTTTGGCAAAAATACGGTTTGAGAGGCATTTCGATAAACATGAAGGTAATCGCCTCGCTGCTTTGCGTGACCATTCTTGGCACGGCGTTCGCCCATGCTCAGGACGCTTGGAAGGCTGTCGAGCAAGTCAAAGCCTATGCTATTACCGGTAAAACCGGCTTTGCGCTTTATGAATCGATTGGTCAGCGCGGCCCAAAAATTGGCAAGACTCAGGTTATCGCGCATACAAGCTACGTCCTGACATGGGATCGAAAATTCGACCATAGCAACAAGGCCTGCACCATCCTTTCGGCAAAGCCGAAGCTGAAAATCACCTATACATTGCCAAAACCTGCGGAAAGTCTGCCGCCTGAGGTGCGCGCAAACTGGGACGTTTTCATTGAGGGCATCCGCAAGCATGAACAGGTCCATGGTCAAAGCGCGATAGACATGACGCGCGAAATCGTGCGCAGGACGGTGGGGCTTTCGGTGCCAAATGATCCCAAGTGTCAGAAGGTGCGCAGGATATTGATTAATGAAATCAATGGTCTCGTCGAAGTCCAGCGCCAGCACGGCCGTGATTTCGACCGTGTCGAAATGGGCCAGGGCGGTAATGTTCAACAGCTGGTTCTCGCCCTCGTCAATGGCAGTTAGGCCGCAGTTTTTCCGGTTCAGAGGGCCATCATGTCGCGCCGGTCTTCGGCAATGAGCTTTCGTATCTGATCGACGATCTGGTCGCCGTGTATCCTGCCAAGCCGGTCGGCGGTTTCAACGTCCTGCTCTTCGATAGCGCGGATCATGTCTTCGTGTTCGCTGACATATCGCTCGGGCAGGCGATCGGAGAAAGACTGATAATAAAGCCGCAAGAGCCGTCGTCCTTCGTCGAGAAGCCGGGCAAAGAAGGCTGTATAGAAGGGGTTGCGACCGGCTTCGGCGATTGCTGCATGAAAATCGCGATTGGTTGCGATCATCTCGAGCGCGTTTTGGGCGCGCACGGCGCGGGCGAATTCTTCCTGATGGGCGCGGATGATACGAAGGTCCGCCTTTGTACGGTGCAATGCTGCAAGGCGTGTCGTGACGCGATACATCAGCGTGATTGCATCAAAAAAAGCCGGCAGGCTCAAAAAATCGATATTGGACACAACGGTTGAACGGTTGGGCAGTGTCGTCACCAGACCATCGCTTGCAAGCCGCACCAGCGCTTCGCGAATAGGGGTGCGCGACATCGCAAAACGCTCCGCGAGCTGATTTTCGTCAATCGGACTGCCGGGTGCCAGAGATAGATCGATGATTTCATCGCGCAGCACATCATAGACGCGCTTGACCCCAGAGCCTTTCCTTCGATCCGTGGATTGGTCTGTCGAGGTTTTATCCATGATGTGCATCCCTTTTGATCCCATAAGCTCTTATAGCTCTCTGGCTGCTCATGCAATTTGGTTCATATGCACGAGGATGCGGCGAATTTAAACCCAATAGAGATTTTAGTCGACAAGAAAAATACATGGTGTATATTTTAAGAATACGAAGTCCGCTGCGGGCGGCTGTCGTTTGTGGTTGACTGAAAAGGCTTGAGGACGAAAACATGAATTCTGATATTTTTTCCGGCTGCATCCCGGCCCTGATGACCCCGTGCAAGGCTGACCGTACACCTGACTTCGACGCGCTGGTGCGCAAGGGCAAGGAACTGGTCGCGCTCGGCATGTCGGGCGTTGTATATTGCGGTTCGATGGGCGACTGGCCGCTGCTGAGCGACGAGCAGCGTATGACCGGTGTGGAGGCCTTGGTGAAGGCTGGTGTGCCGGTGGTCGTTGGTACGGGCGCGGTGAATACCGCGTCGGCCGTGGCGCATGCGGCGCACGCGCAGAAGGTTGGGGCCAAGGGATTGATGGTTATTCCGCGCGTATTGTCGCGTGGCGCATCGGCAAGCGCGCAGAAGGCGCACTTCAAGGCCATTTTGGCGGCAGCGCCTGATGTGCCGGCTGTTATCTACAATAGCCCTTACTACGGGTTCGAAACGCGCGCCGATCTGTTTTTTGCACTGCGCGCCGAACACCCGAACCTTATTGGTTTCAAGGAATTTGGTGGTGTGGATGCGCTACGGTATGCTGCTGAAAACATCACCAGCGCCGATGACGATGTGACCTTGATGGTGGGCGTGGATACCACGGTTTTCCACGGTTTCGTCAATTGTGGCGCGCGCGGTGCGATCACCGGTATCGGTAATGTGCTGCCCAAGGAAGTACAGCAACTCGTCGCGCTTTCAAAAGCTGCCGCCGCAGGCGATGCGCAAGCACGTCAGGCGGCACAGGAGCTGGAAGCAGCCCTCGGCGTTCTGTCATCTTTTGACGAAGGTCCGGATCTCGTGCTCTTCTACAAGCACATGATGGTTCTGACCGGCAATCCGGAATATGAGCTGCATTTCAACGAGACTGACAAGCTTTCCGATAGTCAGCGCGGTTATTGCGAAGCGCAGCTCAAATTGTTCCAGACCTGGTATGCGGATTGGAGCAAGCAGAATGCCGCAGCGGTGAAACACGCCGCCTGAGCCACTGTTCAAGTTTGACCATTGTCCAAGTTTGAAATGACGATCGCCGGACTGATTTCATCAGGCCGGCGTTTTCAGTTCAGGCGTTCCCGGCGAGGCGACATATACGGTGTTATCGTGCTTTCTAGTGAATGGATATGCATCATGCAAGGCTCGACAGCCCATCAGCGTTCTAGGTATTGGATCCGACGGTTTAATGGTCCAATTCTTTAGCTAGAATGGCAGGAGGTCCTATGGGACAAGGTCGTCATATCAGGGCCACGACCACGCGCGCTGCTGAGCCGTAAAATGGACATCCTGAAAGTCATAACCGTGCTGAGTGCCCTGCTTTTGCCCGGTATGCTGATTGCTTGAGTTTTTGGTATGAACATGGGTGGACTGCCGTTTACGAGCGAGAATTCGGGTTTTTCCTGGGCGATGATGATGGGTGTTATCGCGGCCTTGCTGTTTTACTGGTTCATGCGCAAGGCTGGAATAAACATGCGTTTCTGGTAAAGTGAGGGCGGTTGGTTAGACCTCACAACAGCGTCGTATGTCCTGAAAAAAGATTGGAATTCGCCGTAACAAGCGGGATTGCATACCGCTCGTCATATTGTTTTGTCGCAAGGCGCGACCCCAGATTGGCAATACGGTCGACGTTGCGTAATCCTTTGACGTAAAGCATAAATATAGCCGACGAGAGATCAGTTTTAGTATAGTTTTTATTTCTTTCTTCAAGAATAATCGAGGCTTGAGAAAAGCATCTGCGCATAAACTTGACCTCATCGGCGTCGTAAATGCGACTTTCTTCGCTAAACAGCGGCATGGTGGCCTCCTGTTGAAAAGACTATGATACGCTCATTGACTTTGAATCATAGGCCGTCATGATCACCTTATGTTTCAGCGCGACTTTCGCGCAGCCTAGCCTCCGGGAAAGACCGTCGTTGCTACTTTCAATAAATGGCCTTTAATAAATCTCGGGTTCGCCGCTCGCCTTGCCGAAACCTGTTTCCAGAAAGTCGAAGTCGCAGCCCTGATCGGCCTGGGTTACATGGCGCGAGAACATCCAGCCATAGCCGCGCTCAAAATGCGGTTGTGGTGCCTGCCATTCGGCCTTGCGTTGCGCAAGCGCCTCGTCGCTTACCAGCATATCAAGGCGGCGATTGGGTAGATCGAGGCGTATGATATCGCCGTTTTTAAGAAGCGCCAGCGGGCCGCCAATAAAGCTTTCGGGCGAGACATGCAGCACGCAGGCGCCATAGGAGGTGCCTGACATGCGCGCATCCGAAATGCGCAGCATGTCGCGATAGCCTTTGCGGATCAGCGCCTTCGGAATGGGCAACATACCCCATTCGGGAAACCCTGGTCCGCCCTGTGGCCCGGCATTGCGCAACACCAGCACGTGATTGGGCGTGACGTCGAGGTTTTCGTCGTCAATGGCTTCCTTCATCTGCGGATAGCTGTCGAACACCAGCGCCGGGCCTTCATGAACGTGGAATTTAGGGTCGCAGGCGGCAGGTTTGATGACCGCGCCGTTCGGGCAGAGATTGCCGCGCAGTACCGCCAGCGATCCTTCATGATAGACGGGGTTGGAAAGCGGGCGAATGACATCGTCATTATAGACCTTCGCTCCTTCGAGGTTTTCGCCCATGGATTTGCCGGTTACCGTCATTGCGTTAAGATCGAGCCGGTCCTCGATTTGCTTCATCAGCGCGCGCAATCCGCCTGCATAGAAGAAATCCTCCATCAGATAATCGTTACCCGATGGGCGTACATTAGCGATCAGCGGCGTGACGCGGCCCAGCGCGTCGAGATCATCGAGGGTGAGATTGACCCCGGCGCGTCGCGCCATAGCGATCAGGTGGACAACTGCATTGGTCGAACAGCCGGTGGCCATGGCGACGATGGCCGCATTGCGGCAAGCGCCTTCAGTAATGATCCTGTCCGGCGTGAGGTCCTCCCACACCATGGCGACTATACGCCTTCCGCAATCGGCACCCATGCGCTGGTGGTTGGCATCGACGGCTGGAATGGACGATGCACCAGGCAGGGTCAGCCCCATGGCGTCGGCGATAGCCGTCATGGTCGATGCGGTGCCCATGGTCATGCATGTGCCTGCCGAGCGTGCGATACCGCCCTGAACACCCAGCCATTCCTCATCTGTGATATTGCCGGCGCGCCGCTCATCCCAATATTTCCACGCATCCGAGCCCGAGCCCAATATCTTTCCGGCATAATTGCCGCGCAGCATAGGCCCCGCTGGCAGATATATCATTGGCACGCCAGCTGAAATTGCGCCCATGACAAGGCCGGGCGTTGTCTTGTCACAACCGCCCATCAACACCACGCCGTCGAGTGGATGCGAGCGGATCATTTCTTCCGTTTCCATGGCCAGCATGTTTCGGTAGAGCATCGAGGTCGGCTTGGTGAAGCTTTCATCCACCGATAGTGAAGGCAATTGCACCGCAAAGCCGCCTGCCTGCTGGACCCCGCGCTTCACATCCTGCACCCGCTCCTTAAAATGTGCGTGGCAGGTGTTGAGCTCGGACCATGTGTCGAGAATGCCGATCACCGGCTTGTCGCGAAAATCGTCTTCGCCATAGCCAAGCTGCATCAGTCGTGAACGATGGCCGAAGGATCGCAGATCATCGGGTGCAAACCATCGCGCACTTCTGAGCGTCTCAGGTGTCTTCTTGTGGGGCATATTCTGGGGCATGGATGGTATTACCGGTTGCGGGAATGAGGCAGCTGGCGGCGGCTACTCTTTCATTCCCCATTTCTGGATGGTGTGGCGTTCGAGGGTCTGGAAAACGAGATTTTCGACGATCAGACCGATGATGATAACGGTGAGCAGCCCCGCAAAGACTGCCGGGATATCCAGCAGGTTACGGTTTTCGAAAATAAACCAGCCAAGTCCACCCTGTCCCGACGATACGCCGAAGACGAGTTCGGCGGCGATCAGGGTACGCCAGGCAAAGGCCCAGCCGATCTTGAGGCCAGTGAGTATGGAAGGGAATGCGGCAGGAACCAGTATGCGTAGCACATAGGAAATGCCGGTCAGTCCGTAATTGGCGCCAACCATGCGCAGCGTTCGCGATACGCCGAGAAAGCCGGAATGCGTATTGAGCGCTACAGCCCAGAGCACGGAATGGATCAGCACGAAGACGAGGCTTGAGGCACCCAGGCCGAACCAGATCAACGCCAGCGGCAGCAGCGAAATGGCTGGCAGCGGATTGAACATGGCAGTCATGGTTTCAAGAAAATCGGTGCCGATACGCGTATTGATGGCGAGAACTGTGAGAAGGGCGGCCAGTACCGTGCCGATGGTGTAGCCCATGAACAGGATTTTGAGCGTCGTCCAGATGCGTGCTGGCAATGAGCCGTCGACAAAGCGATCGTAAAGCGTCCCGATCGTGTCGCTTAAGGTCGGAAACAGCAGCGGATTGTCGAGATAGGTGGCATAAATCTGCCAGATGGCGGCAAGTGCCAGAATAAGCAGGGTTTTGCGTAGCGCTCCGATTCCCCAGAGCGTTTCGAAGGTGCTTAGTTTCTGCTCGATCGGCGCGATATTGTGATGAGGTTCATCGGCTTCATTATCTGCACTGAGGATGATGTTGGAAGAAAGCATAGTTTACTCCTTGTGTCCGGTCTCTGAGGAAAACAGGAGATTGTGAATGTCGCGCTCAAGTGCTGCAGCGCTGCCATCCTCCTGGTTCACCTTGTCGACATCGACCACTTCGGCGCGCACCCGCCCCGGATGAGGCGAAAGCAGCAGGATGCGGTTGGAAATCTTGATGGCCTCGGCGATGGAGTGGGTGACGAAAATGACAGTGAACTTGGTGTCTTGCCAAAGTTGCAGCAATTCATCCTGCATCTGACGGCGGGTCAGCGCGTCGAGTGCTGCAAAAGGTTCGTCCATCAGAAGGATATCCGGCTGCATGGCCATGCCGCGGGCAATCGCTACGCGTTGTTTCATGCCGCCTGACAAGGTGTGCGGGTAGCTGTCGATGGCGCGCGTCAGCTTCACCTTGTCGATATATTGGCGGGCCAGCGCTTCGGCTTCGTCTTTCGCAAGTTTACGTGCGACGAGAAGCGGAAACATGACATTTTCCAGAACAGTCTTCCAAGGCATCAACTGATCGAATTCCTGAAAGACCATCATCCGGTCGGGGCCGGGACGGGTGACTTCGCGCCCGTTTATGTGAATTTTTCCAGCGGCAGGCGCCATATAGCCGCCGACCGCCTTCAATAGCGTGGACTTTCCGCAGCCCGACGGGCCGAGCAGCACGAAACGGTCGGATTCGCGCACCGTGAAACTGACGTCTTCAGTCGCGGTGATCAACAGGTTCGGGGTCTTGTAGCGCAATGTGACGCGATCGACGGAAAGGAGAGGGGCTTTCTCCGGCGTTGATTGCGGAGTGATCGTGTCGGCCCTGGCGGCTGTAGCCTGCATCATCGAATTTACTTTCTTGAAGAAATGCAGCGGCGCAGATCGCCGCTGCTACTGTCGCTTCGAGCGTTCAGTTACCGTTGAGATAGGCGCTGTCGGGCAGGTAATAATCCGTCCAAGCCGCAGGCATGGTTTTTAAGGTGCCGATCTTGTGCAGGTGTTCAGCAAACTTCATCGTACCCTGCGGATCAGTACGCCATTCGTCCATATGCGGTTCCTCGAGCATCGTCATGAGGTCGTCGAGGCTTGTCTTATCGCCAGAGATGGTCTTGTAGGATTCAAGGGCCGCTTTGGGGTCTTCCTTGATGAAGGCGACGGCCTGTTCGGTTGCGGTGCGCAACGCCTTTACCAGCTTCGGATTGGCCTCGGCAAATGTCGTGGTGGTGAAAAATGTGGCCTGGGTCAGAGCGCCGCCGAGAATTTCACGCGAATCCGTGACTTTATGGACGCCGGACTGCTTGAGTTCGACATACTGGAAGGGCGGTGCGGAAAAGTGGTTTTTGACCTCGTGATTGGCATTGGCGATGGCTGCAACCGCATCGGGATGGCCGAGTTGCACCGTATTGGGGTCGAATTTCTTGATCTCGTCCTCGCCGTAAAGTTTGGCGGCAGCCATTTGCAACAGGATTGCCTGCGTCGATACGCCGACGGTCGGTACTGCGATCTTGTCGCTCGGCTCGATATCTTTCAGTGACTTGATGCGGGGATCGTTAGACACCATGATGACTGGTTGCGCCGAGCTGGTGATGATGCCCTTGACCTTGCCGCGCGTTCGATCCCACAGCAAAAGCAGATTGCCGGTGCCTGTGTTGACGACGTCGACATTGCCGGCAAGCAACGCATCCGTCTGAGCACCGCCGCCACTGAATGTCCGCCATTCGACGGTGACACCGTCGAGCCCATCTTTTGCTGCTTCTTTCTCGATGAGTTTCTGCGTTTCCATCACGTGGCTGGCAAGATAGAGAATGCCAGGCTGCCGGGTGATCGAAAGATTGGTTTTTTCCTGTGCCTGGCTCTGTGTGGGGCCAAGGCCCAGCGCCAGAACAAGCGCGGTCATGCCACTTATGAGCAATCGCATGAATTATCCTCCCAAAGATAACGGCTAGCGGTTTGATTCCAACATGTGCATCCCGCTACTCGAGCCTCAGCGCAAAAGTTGGAATCAAACCACCAGCAAACTTATGAATAGAAATGGATTCTCCAAATTTGATACTTGAAAGATTGGTCGTTGCATGTGTGCTCAAATGTCAAATTCAATCCATTCGTTGGCCTTGGTCGCTTCTCCCAAAGCGACTAAAACATTGAAGCACTAAAACATCAGTGCATCAACCTACAATCTGTGATTATATGAAAAAAAGCCGAATGGGACTGATTCATGAGTGGAATGATAAGAGGTGGGCAACTGGACCGCTCGCGTCAGGTGGCGTTGCAGGTGTACGAAATCCTGCGAGACCGGATTTTGAAGGTCGAACTTACCCCCGGCACGGTACTGTCTCGCAATGCTCTGCAACTGGAATTCGGCATCAGTCAAACGCCAGTGCGTGATGCTTTAATGCGCCTGCAGGAGGAAGGTATTGTCGATGTGTATCCGCAATATGCAACGGTGGTTGCCCGTATCGATGTCGACCATGCGCGCCAGGCCCAGTTCCTGCGACTGTCGATCGAGCTGGAGGCCGTGCGCTGGCTGACCGATGAACGATCGTCGGAAACGGCGGTGGAGCTTGGCGAAATCCTTGCGCGTCAGCGGGCGGTGGCATCGCCCGAAACCTATAATGCCTTTGACAGTATCGACCGCGATTTTCATCGCCATCTCTATGAAAAGACAGGGATCGCGCAGCTCTGGACGAATGTCAGGCGTCAGAGCGTACATATCGACCGGCTGCGACGTCTCAATTTGCCGATGCCCGGCAAGATGCAGACAGTGCTGAGCGAGCATCAGGCGATCGTGGATGGCATCGCCTCGGGCAGAGCGTCCGTGGCGGAAGGGGCACTGCGCAAACATTTGTCGGGAACATTGTCGATCATTGATGTGATTGGAGCTGAATTTCCCGACTATATCCGCAAATGATCCGGCGCGTCCTCAGGGTTGCGTGTAGCCTTCAACCTTAATCGTGAACTGACCGTCGCGTGGATCTGTGCGGAAGAACAGCGCGCCGCTGTCGCGCGCTTCTGACGCGACGTAATCAAAGTTCACGCTTGATTGTTCGTGGTTGCCATCGGCATTGATCGTTTCGCCGGCGATCCGCACCTGCGCGGCACTGGCTTGTGATATGTTTTCAACATCGAAACGGACGCGAAACATATCATTGACGGGTTCTATGGCCTTAATATCGATGTGAAATGCGGCATCGCCCGGCGCATATCGATAGATGTCGTGAATGATCCATCCGAATAATGCCAGCACCAGAAAAGTGGATATTCCACCGGTAGCCCACTCGATCCAATGGGGTGTACTGGTTTCGATATGTCTGCTGTTGGAGGATCGTGTCATGGGGCCTCACAATATCAATCGGGCAGAAGCTGCTCCGAGCGCACCGGGCAGGGAAAGAACTACAATGGCAGTGACCATCTGCGACAGGGATGTGTCGTCGAGTCGTTCGAAGGTCCACAACACATAGGCGCTCGACGCAATGGCGATGACATAGCCCGGCATGGTGAAACGTATGAACGCGTGCCATCGCGGAGCCCCCTCGATCAGCTGGTGACCGCCTTTAAAATGAACCGAATAGACGAAGCCGTGCATCATCACAATCGACAAAGCGGCGATCAACAACGTATGAAAAGGCGTGATTTTGAAAGCAATCAGAATGGTCTCTTCGGTCGGTGCCACGTTCAGACTTAAAAACAGCGCCCCGACCAACATCATGAAAAGCTCGTTGAAATAGCCGGTCTCGCTATCATGGTCGTCTCGCTCTTCGTCTTTTTCCTCTGAATGCATTCCGAGCTGGCTTCGCCCCAGCAGAGCGCCGATACTGGCGGGTACTGACTGGAAGGCGACCATCGCTATGTTGTGGCTGGGCATGAGTCTGGCATCGAGAATGGCCAGCAGCCACAGGACACCCGCGCTGACAGTGATGCCTAATCCATAGGCAATGACGGCGTCGCGTATCGCTTGTTTCAGGGAAGCTGTTTTTTCAAAGCCGATCCGCCAGGCCAGGCCCAAAAGAAGCGGCAGGTTTATTGCGCATAAAAGCAGCAACCGGTTTGGGTCGGCATAAAGGCCCAGGTTCCACATTTCAATCGTCATGAGCATGGGCAGTGCGAACAGCAACGCGCCGACAAGCCCGCGCGCTAGTCCGTTCAGAAATTCTTGCTGTTTGGTTTGCGCGCTTTCGTGGTGCGCCATGTTGTCGATGATCCCTCTTGCTCAACCCTGCATAACGCCGTTCGGCAAAGCTTGTTCCCAATGGTTCTCGAGCTTGGCCTTGTTCGGCTTTCAAGGGGCTGACGATATTTGAAATAGTTAAAAAACAGCCGCTGGAATTGTGGAACCGAACGTTAATCCGGGCGTTATTTTTTCATCGAAACAGAATTGCCATAGGAGAAATACGATGAAAATCAGAACATTAGCCTTGCTGGGTGCTTGCCTTGTCGTGCCTTCTTTCGCCTATGCTCAAGAAGAGGGCGCAGCACCTGAGACGCCAGCAGTCGTAACGCCTGATGAAACCAACCCGGATGCTCCGGTGGCTGGCGAGAACAGCTTTACTGAAGAGCAGGCCAAGACCCGTATTGAGGAAGCCGGATACACCAATGTTACCAATCTGAAGCTTGGTGAGGACGGTATCTGGCAGGCAACTGCGCGCAAGGGAGCCGAACAGACCGATGTCCAGCTCGACTATCAGGGCAATGTTACCAAGAAGATGTAACGGGTTGCCACTTAACCAGTTGAAACGAATACGTAAGGGAGAAAATAATGCGAAGTGTCACAGGACTGTTTGATAGCTATGATTCAGCAAAGGATGCAGTCGCGCGTCTGGAAGCCGCGGGAATTCCATCCTCCGATATCAGTATTGTGTCTCACCATGAGGAAAGCAATGCCGGTGAGGGTGCTGGTATTGGTGCGGGACTGGGTGCTGCGGCAGGTGGCGCGGGCGGCCTTCTGGCAGGACTCGGCATCATGGCGATCCCCGGCGTTGGTCCGGTCGTTGCTGCAGGCTGGTTGGCTTCAACGCTTGCAGGTGCTGTTGGCGGTGCCGTTGTCGGTGGTGCTGCCGGTGGCCTTATCGGAGCCTTCACTTCGTCCGGTGTATCGGAAGAGGAAGCCCATCTTTATGCCGAGGGCGTGCGCCGTGGCGGTGCGGTAGTAACCGCGCGGGTACCTGAAGAGCGCTATGCTGAAGCAGACGCCATTCTTCAGGGAGCACATCGCGTTGATGTTGTTGAGCGCCGTAAGCTCTATGCTGAAGAAGGCTGGGAGAGTTTTGATGCCGATGCCGAACCCTACACGGCAGAGGAGATCGAGCGTGAGCGTCGCCGTTACGGCTATTAAAGCGCGATGATTGGAAGCAAAGGCGGGCTTGAAAGCCCGCCTTTTTCATTTGATCTGAGGAACAAAAAGCGAGCATTGCGGATTAATCGTTTAATGGACGAGTGAGCAGGCGGGGGAGAAACATGCTCCTGAACAAAGGCCTTATCCACGGTGAGCTGGGCGTAAATTGTGTTCATTTGTGTATCGATGTACAAAATCTCTTTTCTGAAGACGCGCCCTGGCATGTACCTTGGCTCGCCTCTATAACGCCGTTTATTGGCGCAATCTGCGAGCGTCACGCGGAAAGGACGATTTTTACGCGCTTTATTCCGCCCCTGCATGCGGAAGACGCATTGGGTGCCTGGAAACGCTATTTTGCCAAGTGGAGTGAGCTTACGCTCGAAAAGGCTGATCCCGAACTCATACAGTTGCTGCCTGAACTCAGAGTGTATGTTCCGCCAGCGCGCATTCTCGATAAGGCGGTTTATTCGCCATGGGTTGATGGGCGACTGGATAAACAGTTGCGCCAGCAGGGGGTGGATACCATTGTCTTGAGCGGTGCCGAGACGGATTTATGTGTTCTCTCCGCATTGTTCGGGGCGGTGGATCGCGGTTATCGGGTGATAATCTTAAGTGACGCCGTTTGCAGCTATTCCGATCAGACCCATGATGCCATTCTCGCGCTTTGTCACGAGCGTTTGAGCGAGCAACTGGAGGTGGCCTCCACAGAGGAGTTGCTGGCGGCATGGAATTAGGCTCTAGGCTTGTCGCATTCCAGTAAGCACGCAAAGCGGCTTGCGTTCGCAAATGCTTGAAAACAACCCATTGCGCGATGGGAACCATTTTCGGGCTGTGTTGTTCCTTTTTAGAGGTGAATAACAATGACAGCATCCCAGACGATTGAAGATCCCTCCGCATCCCGGTCGGGTGGAGAGGTCTTCAAAAGAGAAGAACTGGAGAAATCGAAAACGCTCTCGTCAGGCCGGGACGAACCCTATCCCGTTGCTGATAAACGCGCGCCAGTTGCCATAGGGAATGGATTGGATGACGAAGACGTGCAAGCGCGTACCGAATTGCAGGAAGGCAACGTCTATTTCATTTGGTGGGTGATTATACTTTCGGTCGTGGCCGTTGGGTATTTCACGAGCTTTTGGGTGTGATGATGAATATGCAACTGCAACACAAGCAGGCTGAGCGAAGGGATAAATCCTCGCGTGCGGTCAGCTATCTCCCGCGGATCATGCTTGGCGTTCTGGGTGTGCTTCTCGTGGTTCTCCTTGTCTGGAGTTTGACGGGTGGCGGAACTTTCAACGGCAATGATGGCGTTCAAACGCCCCCCGAGACGCAATCACCCCAGGGCGTACAGCCCGCTCCGCCTGCACAAAGCAATCGCCCTGAAACCGGGAGCGGTGGCGAACAGCCAGCCGCACCTGATCCAAGTCCAAACACACAATGAGGCCAGTCATGAACAGATCATCAGCTGACACCACCCCGCTGACCGAAGACGATGACATCAAGTATCTGTCGGAAAAGACCGATATCTCTCCTTTGCAGGCACGTGACCTCATCAAGCGCTTCGGGCGTGATCGCGAAAAGCTGCTCGAAGAGGCCAAAAAGTTCAAAGCCGAGAGTTAGTCGGCGACAAAAGCATTCAGGAGGCCAGAATGGGAGCATTTTTTGTATGGTTGGTTCTCATAGGGTTGCCCGTTCTGCTTGCGGGCGGTTTTCTTTATGCGCTTTATCTCGGGAAAACCGACGGCACGACTTCGAAAGAGGACGGTGCATGATATCAGCACATCGGGCGCCTTTTATTTTCCAACTCTGCGCTGAGAGGGCGCGGGACTTTCAGGAGGCGCGTTGCTGAAGAAGTCCGCTGTTCCTTCTCATCATAATCATTCTTGTCTGGACCGGCTTGTTCATAGCAGTGACGACGACCCGGGTATAAGACGCCTTCGCTGTGGTAAAGGCTTTCGCTATAACCATGCGGATGGTGGACGAATTACGCAGCAAGACAAAAACCGCATTCAGGCGCTTGTCATTCCCCCTGCATGGACGGATGTTTGGATCTGTACGGTCGCCAACGGCCACCTGCAGGCGACCGGGCGCGATGAACGCGGTCGTAAGCAATATCGGTATCATTCATCATGGATGACCAGTCAGGGAGAAACAAAATTTGCGATGCTTCCTGATTTTGCAAGGGGGCTGAGCCGACTGCGCCAGACGATCGAAGCCGATATGCGCAGGCGAAGTCTTTGCCGTGAAAAGGTAGTGGCGACCGTCATCTTTCTGATGGACCGCCTTTTGCTGCGCGTAGGTAATCTCAATTACGCGCGGGAGAACAAGAGTTATGGAATAACCACCCTGCGAAACAGGCATTTGAAGATGGAAGGCAGCAGTGTGCGGTTTATCTTTACCGGAAAATCGGGAAAGATTTGGAACCTCGCTTTAACTGATCGGCGAATTGCCCGTATCGTGCGCAGTGTGCAGGAATTGCCGGGCCAGCAGCTTTTTCAATATCTCGATGAAGCCCGTGAGCGTCGACCTGTGACGTCACAGGATATCAACGATTACTTGCGTGCGACGACGAATGCCGAATTCACATCCAAGCATTTTCGCACCTGGGCGGGCACGACCCTTGCTCTGGAGGCGCTGCGGTCGGTAGAACTTCCAGAAAATGCCGGTGCGGTTAAGCGGGCGCTCAATGCTGAGATCGACAAGGTTGCAGCCGCACTTGGTAACACGCGCGCAGTTTGCCGCAATTCCTATATTCATCCGCATGTCTTGAATGCCTGGCTGGACGGTCAGCTCGTTTCTCAAATTCAAGCCGCAACATCTATCCGCATCCTAGCACCAGAACTCGATGATGCCGAACGCCGAACGTTGAAATGGCTGCTTTATACCCAGACCCAATCCGCGTGAACCGCAAAACAGTGCGCCTTTCCGGTCAAGGATTTCGCTGCATATCTTTCAAGGGACTGGGTGCGGGGTTTCATAACCAGCTCAATAATAAAGAAGACGTACATTGTGGTTGTTGAGAAATATTATAACATCCAAAATGTTTATTTCTTAATTAGGTAATCCTAAAATAACGATAATATATATCTTGACCGTTTTCGTAGTGTGTTGCTAATTGAACTCACGATGCTTGATTTGTGAAATCTTATAGATTCGTTTCCATCTCGATGCGTGGTAGCAGATTGGTTCGCCTCCAATGCAAAAGCTTTGATCCGATTCTGCATTCAATTTAGTTTTCGATAGACGGCACTGGAGAACAACGTGCGCCAACTGTCAATTCGCTCCAAATTTCTTGCGCTGCTGCTTTTCAGCAGGCGGCTTGAAGCGCAGCCGTTGGTAAATCCAAGTGCCTCCACACCAAGGAGAGCCTCATGAAATGGGCATCAGCATTTCTGGCCGCAACGGTTGTTTTCAGTTTTGCCGCGCAACCTGCATTGGCGGACCACCATCATCACGGCGATGATATCGCCGGGGCTGTGATTGGTGGCCTTCTGATCGGAGGGCTGGCGCTGGCTGCTTCCTCCCATGATCATCGTGATGACTACGATGACAATAATGGCGCGAATTATTACAATCCCTATGGTCCGCCGCCTCCGCCCATGCCGCCACGACCCTATTACGGTGGTATTGGCGGAGGTGCCGTACCCTATGCGCCACAGCCTTCCATCGGCGGCGGTGCGCAACCCTATGGTGCGCCGTTCAGCCCAGGTGCTGACATCACCTGTTATCCCAACCAGCGCGCCTGCTATAACCGGCATGGGCATCTTATGCCTTCCTGGACCCGCAAGGTATTTTGAGAGCAAGACGGAACATGATTATGAAGAAATGGATTTTTTCTGCCCTGCTCGTCTTCACGGTGTCTTCTGCACAGGCTGAACAGACTGCATCCGGCGATGTTACGTCGAGCTTTGTGCGTGAACACGCTATTGCTTTGCTCAACGGAATTCTTTCGCCTGAGCAGATCACCACGCTCAATCTTTTGGCTCACCAGGTGGCGATTGCTGATGCCTGTAAAGGCTTTGAGGTTGATAAGAAGAAATTCGTCGACCAGTTCCAGCCGCTGACGTTGCAGGGTGATGAGAAGGCCTCTGCCGAACAGAAGGACCGTCATGAGAAACATCTTTCTGTTGTATACGGTATGCTGGTTGGCGGCGAGCTAGCAGCAATCGTCAAAGACGAAGCGGCTGCATGTGAGCAGGCCGGTAAAGAAAAGCAGGATCCCGAATTTTCCAAGATGACAGTCTGGAAATGATGGCCGGGTAATTGGCATACGGCTCCAATCATAATGGAGCCGTATTATCTGCCGCGTCAGGCAGACTTACATTATGTCTTTACACCGGGAACGTCGACGCAAGGAACTCAGTCCATTGGACTGAGTTCTGTTCCTGCTTTCCAAGCTCGATGATTGCGCGGTCATCAACGCATTGTCGCGAGCCACGCCCAATGTCTCGCTGTATGACGTGCAAGCTGTTATCTCTGGAATTTTATGAAGGGGCGCGCTGAAAGTAAACAGCGATAGCGGCCCTTTCGACGTAACGGCTTATTCCGGGCAATAGTCCTTGTAAGCGGGCAAGCCGGGAAGGCTTGCGGCATAAATGATGGCGCGCGCAATGGCATGCGCCATCACGGTTGCGGCAATGGCACCGATGGCGGTGACATCCGCCTTGACGCCTGCTGCTTTACCGGTTGAAAGCGCAAAGATCGTGTCGCCATCCCACATGGTGTGCACGGGATTGATTGCGCGTGCAAAGCCGTCATGGGTCATTGCGGCGATCTTTTTCAGTTCCGCCTTGTTGAAGAGCGCATTGGTGGCGATTGCACCGATTGTGGTGTTACCCCCTGCCGATGGCACGACGCCGTGGCCTTGCATGATTGCGCCCATGCTGTTGCGAAAACCTTTGTCTTCTGCACAGCGGGCACCGGCCAGAATCCGGTTCGAATTTGGTGCGTAGACATCACCCACAGCGTTCACTGCAACAATAGCGCCAATAACAATATCTGTTCCGGGTATGGCGTGGCTTGCAGTGCCTAGCCCGCCCTTCATGGCATGTTCCATGCCAAACATCTTACCGACGGCAGCACCAGCTCCGGCACCGATATTCCCTTCGCCCGACGGCTGGTCGCTTGCCGCCTTACAGGCAAGATAGCCCGCTTCTGCATCGGGGCGGATGGAAAAATCACCAACGCCCAGGTCCATCAATACGGCAGCGGGAACGATCGGTACCACGCCGCCAGCGATCTTGAAGCCAACGCCATGTTCTTCCAGATAGCGCATTGCGCCGGTCGCGGTATCAAGACCATAGGCGCTGCCGCCGCTCAGCATCACGGCATGCACCTTGTCGACCAGATTGACGGGATCGAGTAGATCAGTTTCACGCGTGCCGGGTGCCGCCCCACGCACATCGACGCCTGCCGTTGCGCCTTCGTCAAAAAGTAGCACCGTGCAACCGGTCGAGCGTTTTGACAGCGTATGATGACCGAGCTTCAACCCCGGCACATCGCTGATACTGCCGTCCAAAAGCTCAATCATGCCCGGCCTCCCATCCATATTTTTTCGGTGCGGCGATTATCAACGGCATAACCGCCCCGCTCGCAACAAATTTTGACGGTATAATCAATAATTCCATCCGGTAACCGAAACTTGTCAGCAAAAGCCTTTCCATTTCTTCATAAGCATGTTACGAGCCGGTGCCAATTCAACTAGAAAACCAAGACCAGCCGTTGCTCCCGGACGCTTTCCGGAGAGACGGCTTTTCTCATTCGATAAAACCGGTAAAGGAATTGGCAATGGCTAAAATCGTGGAATCGCCCACCGGCGTTATGGCTCTCACATTCGACGATGTGCTGTTGCAGCCCGGACATTCCGAAGTCATGCCGGGACAGGTCGATCTGCGCACCCGCATCGCTGCCGATATCGAGCTCAATCTGCCGCTCTTGTCAGCTGCCATGGATACGGTCACCGAATCGCGCCTAGCAATAGCCATGGCACAGGCTGGCGGCATCGGCGTCATTCACCGCAATTTGACGCCGGAGCGTCAGGCGGAAGAAGTGCGTCAGGTCAAGAAGTTCGAATCAGGCATGGTTGTCAATCCGGTCACCATCGGACCGGACGCAAGCCTTGCCGATGCGCAGGCGCTGATGAAGGCGCACGGCATTTCCGGTATTCCGGTGGTAGAAGCTGCTGCCAAGGGTCCGGGCCGTCTCGTCGGTATTTTGACCAACCGCGACGTGCGCTTTGCCTCTGATCCCAACCAGAAAATCCACGAATTAATGACGCGCGAAAATCTCGTCACCGTGCGCGAGAACGTAGAGCAGGATGAGGCCAAGCGGCTTCTACACAGCCATCGCATTGAAAAGCTGCTGGTCGTCGACGATCAGGGTCGCTGTGTTGGTCTTGTCACCGTCAAGGATATTGAAAAGTCGCAGCTTAACCCGAATGCCGCGAAAGATGCGCAGGGCCGCCTGCGTGCCGCTGCTGCGACCAGTGTCGGTGAAGACGGCTATGAGCGCGCCGAACGTCTTATTGATGCAGGCGTCGATCTTCTGGTGGTCGATACGGCACATGGCCATTCGCAGCGCGTTCTTGATGCGGTGGCTCGCATCAAGAAGGCCTATCCGAATGT
This sequence comes from Brucella sp. BE17, assembly GCF_039545455.1. Taxonomy (NCBI): domain Bacteria; kingdom Pseudomonadati; phylum Pseudomonadota; class Alphaproteobacteria; order Hyphomicrobiales; family Brucellaceae; genus Brucella; species Brucella sp. BE17. The sequence continues at coordinate 194,034 of NZ_CP154468.1, forward strand.
CGCTATTCTCGCTGGCAATGTGGCAACCGCAGGCGGTACACAGGCACTGATCGATGCCGGCGCCGATGCGGTCAAGGTCGGCATTGGACCGGGCTCCATCTGCACCACACGTATCGTTGCAGGCGTCGGCGTTCCGCAGCTTTCCGCCATCATGGCGGCGGTTGAAGCCGCGCATAAGCACAATATCCCGGTAATTGCCGATGGCGGCATCAAATTCTCCGGTGATTTCGCCAAGGCGCTGGCCGCAGGTGCCGTTGCTGCCATGGCCGGTTCACTTCTGGCGGGTACGGAAGAAAGCCCCGGTGAGGTCTATCTGCATCAGGGGCGCTCGTTCAAAGCCTATCGCGGCATGGGTTCGGTTGGCGCCATGGCGCGTGGTTCGGCGGATCGCTATTTTCAGGCGGAAGTGCGCGACGAGCTGAAACTGGTGCCCGAAGGCATCGAAGGTCAGGTCGCCTACAAGGGGCCGATCGCTGCGATCCTTCACCAGCTTGCAGGCGGTCTTCGCGCTTCCATGGGCTATGTGGGTGCGAAAACGCTGGAAGAATTCCGCGATAAGGCCCAGTTTGTGCGCATCACTAATGCGGGTCTGCGTGAAAGTCATTCCCATGGCGTGACGATCACTCGCGAAAGCCCAAACTATCCGGGCAGTGTGTGAGCTTCTGCATATATTGCATGAAAAACGCGGCCACGAGCCGCGTTTTTTATGCTCCGAGAGCCTGCAATTCCTTATCCGGTAGTCGCCATTTGTTCGAACATTCGATGATGCATTGGGCCAGCGCCTGAAAATCCTTGCGACGCATGCTTTGCCTGCGCCAGAAAAGACCGATTTCGCGTTTGGGCTGTTCACCCTCGAAGGGCACGATGCGCATCCGTGTGCTGCGCGCCTCTGCGCGTACGGCGATTTCGGGAATAAGCGTCAGCCCCATGCCGTGGCTCACCATCTGCAAAAGCGTGGTCATGCTGGTTGCGCCATATTTGACGAGCTGGCGCTGCGATGGCAGCGAACAGACGGCGAGCGCCTGATCACGCATGCAGTGGCCTTCTTCCAGCAGCAGCAGCCGTTCCAGAGCAATCGTATTCTGTGTCATAGGCGAGGTGAGAACCGTCTGGTCGTTGCTGGATGTGGCGATCAGAAAACGGTCGTCGAAAAGCTTCTTATGAGCAAGCCGCTCGTCATCGATGGGGAGGGCTGCAACGAAGGCGTCTATTTCGCCCGCGTGCAACTCATCCAGCAAGCGTGCAGTCACGCTTTCGCGTAAGTGCAGGCGAAACGCGGGATGCCGCTCGCGCAAAAGCGGAATGAGCATCGGGACCAGATAGGGTGCGACGGTTGGAATAACGCCGAGCCGCAAGCCCGACTGCATCAGGCCGCGACTTTGCGCGGTGATTTCTTCCAGCGCCTGTAACTCATGCAGGATCGTGCGGATGCCGGAATGAAGCTCCTTGCCCAGTTCCGTCATGATGACATTGCGCGAGGAACGCTCGAAAAGCGGTGCCCCGGCAGCCGATTCCATCTCGGCGATTTGTGCTGATAAAGCGGGCTGGGAGACGTGGACGAGTTCGGCTGCCCTGCGAAAATGCAGCGTGGTGGCAAGCGCATCGAAATAGCGCATCTGACGAATGGTAAACATGATAGGAAAAACCTATCAAAAATAACAGAAAAAGCAATTGGAGGTTATGATTGGAACGGGTCTAAACTGCTTCGTACCCTAGCCACGGTGCGACGGCTTTTTATCGCCCTCCGCCCCAGCAAGGCTAGGCTCCGTTTTAACGCGAGCTTTTCAGGAAGGAATATTCCCATGGCAGACCGTCCTATCATGACGACCAGTGCCGGTGCTCCGGTACCGGACAATCAGAATTCCCTGACCGCAGGCGAGCGCGGTCCTCTGCTGTTGCAGGACTATCAGCTCATTGAAAAGCTCAGCCATCAGAACCGCGAGCGTATTCCCGAACGTCCCGTTCATGCCAAGGGGTGGGGTGCATTTGGTACGTTGAGCATTACCGGCGACATTTCCAGATATACCAATGCCAAAGCTTTGCAGCCGGGTGCAAAGACGCCGATGCTGGCGCGCTTTTCAACCGTTGCCGGTGAGCAGGGTGCGGCCGATGCCGAGCGCGATGTGCGCGGCTTTGCCCTGAAATTTTATACCGAAGAGGGCAACTGGGATCTGGTTGGCAACAACACGCCGGTGTTCTTCGTGCGCGATCCGGTCAAGTTCCCCGATTTCATTCATACGCAGAAACGCCATCCGAAAACCAATCTGCGCTCCGCCACCGCCATGTGGGATTTCTGGTCGCTGTCACCTGAAAGCCTGCATCAGGTGACAATCCTGATGTCGGATCGCGGCCTTCCCACTGACGTGCGCCATATCAACGGTTATGGCTCGCACACCTATTCCTTCTGGAACGATGCGGGCGAGCGTTACTGGGTAAAGTTCCATTTCAAGACCTTGCAGGGGCACAAGCACTGGACCAATGATGAGGCGGAACGCGTCATTGGGCGCACGCGCGAATCCACGCAGGAAGACCTCTTCACCTCCATTGAAAACGGCGATTATCCAAAGTGGAAAGTTCAGGTGCAGATCATGCCGGAACTCGATGCCGACAAAACGCCTTATAATCCCTTCGATCTGACAAAAGTTTGGCCCCATGCCGATTATCCGCCCATCGATATCGGCGTCATGGAGTTGAACCGCAACCCGGAAAACTATTTTACCGAAATCGAGAATGCCGCTTTCTCGCCGTCGAATATCGTGCCGGGGATCAGCTATTCACCGGACAAAATGCTGCAGGCACGTATCTTCTCTTATGCGGATGCGCATCGTCATCGCCTTGGCACACATTATGAAACCATCCCGGTCAACCAGCCCAAGTGCCCGGTTCACCACTATCATCGCGATGGTCAGATGAACGTCTATGGCGGCATCAAGACCGGCAACCCGGATGCCTATTACGAGCCGAATTCGTTCAACGGCCCGGTTGAACAACCTGCCGCCAAGGAGCCGCCGCTGCGCATCTCCGGGGACGCTGCACGCTATGACCACCGCATCGGTAATGATGATTATTCGCAACCGCGCGCGCTGTTCAACCTGTTCAACGATGGCGAAAAGCAGCGGCTGTTTTCCAACATCGCCGCTGCCATGACCGGGGTTCCGGGCTTTATCATCGAGCGTCAGCTCGGTCACTTCCGGTTGATTCATCCCGATTATGAAGCCGGCGTAAGAGCCGCGCTCAAAAAAGCGCATGGCTATGAAGCCAATACGATCGCGCTGGAAGAAGAGGCAACGACTGCCGCTGAATGATTGGCGGTGAGCCGATTGTCATGAAAAGCCGGGGCGTTGCTCCGGCTTTTCTGTTTGCTTGGGACGATAAGCCAATTGACGATTGCCTTTTGCCTGCAAGGAAGGCTATGCCGGGAGCATAGTTTAATAAGGAGAAATCATGCGGCTTGGTGGACGCCTGCAGGCGGCAATCGAGGTTCTGGGTGCAATCGATGCGGGCAAGCGCCCGGCTTCCGAAGCACTCAAGGATTGGGGCGCAGCACACCGTTTTGCCGGGGCTGGTGACCGTGCCGTCATCGGTAATATCGTTTATGACGCCTTGCGCCGCAAGCTTTCCATCGCGTGGCGGATGGATGGCGACGATGCCCGTTCGCTCGCCTTTGGTGCGCTTTTGGCTGATGGTGGTATGGATATGGCAACGATTGATGCCATGCTCGATGGCGACAAATTTGCGCCTGCGACGCTGGAAGCCGAACGCCGCTCTGCATGGGAAAACCGTGACATCAACGATGCGCCAGCGCATGTGCGTGCCGATGTGCCGCAATGGTGTGCACAGTCTTTGGAAGCGCTTTTCGGACCGCGCTGGGTCGAGGAGGGCACGGCGCTTGCCGCGCGTCCACCGGTCGATCTGCGCATCAACAGTCTCAAAGCAAAACCCGAGCAGGTTCTTGCCGCGCTGGAAAAGGCTGGAGCCAGACCAGCACCGTTTCTTTCGCAAGCTTTGCGTATTCCCCCCATCGAAGCTTTGGGACGCCATCCCAATGTGCAGGGCGAACAGGCCTTTCTTGACGGCTGGTTTGAGGTGCAGGATCTGGGCTCACAGCTTGCGGCACTCTTTGCCGGAGTAAAACCAGGCGAGCAGGTGCTAGATTATTGCGCGGGTGCTGGCGGCAAGACGCTGGCGCTTGCTGCGATGATGGATAATCGCGGACAGGTCCATGCTTATGATGCCGAGCTCGCGCGCTTGTCACCGATGCATGAACGATTGCAACGCGCGGGTGCGCGCAACACGCAGGTGCATGGAAAACTCGATACACTTGAACCGCTTGTCGGTCGAATGGACGTCGTTTTAACCGACGCGCCCTGCACGGGTTCCGGTACCTGGCGGCGCAGGCCTGACGCCAAATGGCGGCTCAATGAACAGCAATTGGAGCGGCGGGTGCAGGATCAGGCGCAGGTTCTTGATGCCGCGAAACACTATGTACGTCCCGGCGGACGGCTTGCCTATGTCACCTGTTCGCTGTTTGCAGAGGAAAACACCGCGCAGATTGAGCGGTTTCTGAGTGCCAATATGGATTTTTCGGAAGCTTCGCCGAAATCCCTCTGGCAGGCTACCGTGCCCGATAGAGTTTCGGCCACACCGGTCTTTCCCCGACATGGAAGTGTTTTCTCTCCTCTCTCGACCGATACAGATGGATTCTACGTCACCATTTTGCGGCGAAGCTAAAACCATCAGGGGGCTTTTTCAGCGATAGTTATTGAGGGTCGCTTGACGAAGCAGTCGGGCAACGCCTAAGTGATCACGACGGTTTCCCGAAAGGGGATCAAAAGGGAATGCGGTGAAGGCCAATGCCTGATGCCGCAGCTGCCCCCGCAACTGTAGGCGGTTAGTTTTCGTCACATGCCACTGGGCCAGCGGTCCCGGGAAGGCGACGCAAAACAGTGAGCCGCGAGCCAGGAGACCTGCCGTCAGCCGTAGTCATGCGCGTGCACATCGGGCGGGGTTTCCTGATGAAAGACAGGGGATCCATATATTCATGGGGAGACTGTGGTCGCGGTGACGAGCAACGTACCGCTGGACCATGGAATGCCTTATCTGAAATTTTCTGCGCCGATAGCGCCACTCGACTTTGCTTGCCGTTTTCGGCTTCCCTCATCACGATGCCATAAGATTCTTGCCGTGGGCGTCGGGTTTTTCTCGCTCACAGGCAGTGTTGTTTTCGCGCAGTCGCCTTCAACGGGCACGCAACCGGAGGTGGTACTTGATCCCATTGCCATCAGCGGGCAAAAGCGTGGGGCCGGGCCAAACCTCGATGAAGTCTCCAATGCTGGTAGCTGGCTAGGGCTGACCGCGCGCCAGACACCCGCCAGCGTCGAAGTCATCGACGGCGAGACGATCCGCGAGCGCGGGCAGATGGATGTCAATCAGGCAATCGTGCGTAACGGTATTGGCATCAATTTTCTCGGTACACCGGGTAATGGCGGCACAGCCCTAAGCATGCGCGGCTTTTCCGGCCAAGGTTCGGTGACGCGGCTTTATGACGGCGTAAAACTTTATCCCGGTTCCGGCACCATCACCTTTCCATTCGATAGCTGGGCGGTCGAGCGGATCGAGGTTCTGCATGGACCTGCTTCGGTTCTTTATGGCGAAGGTTCCATTGGCGGGGCGATCAACGTCGTACCGAAGAAGCCGCTCACGCAAGGTCGTCGCAACGAAATGCGTACCATGATAGGCACCGATGGCCAGAAGGGCATAGCATTTGGCAGCGCCGGGCCCATCGATGACCGTTTTGCCTATAATATCGATGTCAGCGCCAAGGGATCGGATGGATGGATGGAGCGTGGGGATGCGTCGAGTTTCGCCATTTCCGGTGGGCTTCGCTGGCAGGCGACCGATGAACTGGCTTTGACGCTTTCACATGATCATGGGCTGAACAAACCGTCCGCTTATTTCGGCACGCCCCTGGTCAATGGGCGGCTGGACAAGCGCTTTCGCGATGAAAACTATAATGTGCTCGATTCCCGCGTGCGCTTTCATGACCATATCACGCAGCTCAAAGCAGAGTGGACGCCGGATGAAAACATCTCGGTTCGTTCCACGACCTATTATCTGTTCAGTGATCGCGACTGGCGCAATGCCGAAAGCTATCTCTACCGCCCGGAAACGAACGACATCCTTCGGGATAGCTATATCGCGATCAACCACCATCAGGAGCAGGTCGGACACCGGACGGATGTGAAATTCAAACATAACCTCGGGGGCATGGAAAACGAGACCGTCATTGGTTTCGACGTCAACCGTATCCGCTTTAGGAACAGCAATAATTCCCCCTATAGGGGCGGGGAATCCGTGGTTGATCCGATCAATTTCGATCCGGGGTTTTTCATCGGTACCGACCCGTTTCGCACCACTCTCGACAGCAAGACATGGCAATATTCGCTCTTTGCCGACAATAATCTCAAGCTCAACGAGCAATGGTCGATCGTTGCGGGGCTTCGTTATGACGATCCCCGCCTGAGGCGCACAAATCCCGAGACGGGAAGCAGCTTTTCACGCAATCTTGACAGTTTCAACTGGCGTGTTGGGGCGGTCTACACGCCATTGCCAGATATTGCCTTTTACGCGCAATATTCACAAGCCTCCGAGCCGATCAGCAATATCCTGTCACTTTCGGATGCGCAGCGCGATTATTCCCTGCCGCGCGGCGAGCAATATGAGGCGGGCGTCAAGTTCAGCTTTCTTGACGGGCGGGCGGATGCAACGCTTTCCGCCTATCATATAGTCAAAAAGGATGTGCTGGCACGTGACCCCGATGACCGCACCATCGTGCGCCAGATCGGGCAGCAATCCTCGAAAGGCATTGAAGCATCGCTCGGTATCGATCTTGACTATGGTTGGCGCGTGGAAGCCAATGGCACGATTCTGAAAGCGCAATTTGATGATTATTTGCAAGCCGGTGGTGATTTCTCCGGCAATACGCCTCCCAATGTGCCGGAGCAGGCGGCCAATCTCTTTGCAAGCTGGAGCTTCCTTGAGAATTGGATGGCCTATGGCGGGCTGCATTATGTCGGCAAGACCTATGTCAATGATGCCAACACGGTGACACGGCCTTCCTATGTGACGGTCGATGCGGGGCTGCAATGGCGACCCACCGACAAGGCGACATTCGAACTCAATGTTTATAACCTGTTCGATGAGGTCTATGCGACGTCCGGCGGCAGCACGCAGTGGTATCTGGCGCCACCGCGCACGGCAACCCTCTCTGCTCGGTTCAAGTTCTAGGGAAACTGATGACGCCGTTCGGCCTTCATATCAGGAATGTGACTTGGGGGCCTTCGGCTGACCGTCGCATCATTGAGGATATAAGCTTCGACGTCGCGCCGCGATCCGTGACGGTGATCGTCGGCGCAAACGGTGCGGGAAAATCCAGTCTGCTGCGCTGTATCTACCGGCTGTACCGACCGTCTGGCGGGCAAACTCTGCTCGACGGCAGCGATATCTGGAAAATGACGCCGCGTGATGTTGCACGCAAGATTGCAACGGTGCTTCAGGAAACAATGCCGGACTTTCCCTTCACGGTGCGTGAAGTCGTTGCCATGGGGCGCATGCCGCACAGGCGTGGTCTGTTCGGGTTGCCCTCGGGCGAGGGAGAAATCGTCGAGACCATGCTGGAGCGTCTCGATCTCTTGGCTCTGGCCGAAAAACCTTTTGCGGTTGTTTCGGGCGGTGAAAGGCAGCGCACGCTTATCGCGCGTGCTCTGGTGCAGGAGCCGGGGCTTCTGGTTCTGGATGAGCCGACCAACCATCTCGATATCCGGCACCAGCTTGAAATTCTCGAAGCCCTGCGCGGTCTCGACATCACGATCGTCATGACGCTGCATGACCTGACGCTTGCCGCAGCACTCGCCGACCAGGTCATTGTCATGCATGAAGGCCATGTGATCGCCAGAGGCGAGCCTGCCGATGTCCTGATTCCGGCTGTTATCCGTCGCGCCTTTGATGTCGAGGCTACAGTAAGCAAATTTGAAAGCGAAATACGCTTCGCTTTCCGTCTGCCACAGGAGCGCGCGTCATGAAACGTGTCGTCGTCTTTTCTCTGCTTCTTGTCGCTATTTTCGTGAAGGAAGCGACAGCCTTTCCCGTAACCGTCGAAAGCTGTGGCCGTAAAGTAACCATCGAGAAAGCGCCTGCACATGCGGCTTCTTATGGCTCCAATCTCACCGAGATCATGCTGGCACTTGGTCTAGAGGGCCATATGGCTGGCTTTATCGGTCAGGGCGACAGGCTCAAGGCATCGTCTTTCAGAGATTTTCCGGCGATCGCCGACCTGCCCGAATTGCAGCGCAGCTATCCTTCGCTGGAACTTTTTCTTGAAAAGGAGATCGATTTCTATTTCGCCGGATGGAGCTATGGCATGCGGGTCGGCGGTGAGGTTACGCCCGACACACTTTCAGCCTATGGTATTCCTGTCTATGAGCTTTCGGAATCCTGTGTGCGGCTTGGTAGGGAAGTTCATCCGACATTCGACTACCTCTATGGCGATCTGGAGAACCTGGCCACGATCTTCGGCGTTCCCGAGCGCGCCTCTGCTCTCGTGTCCGACTATCGCAAGCGTATTGCCAAGGTCGAAGAAGATGTCCGCGGCAAACAACAACCGAGTGTTTTCATCTATGATTCCGGTGAACGCGTCGCCATCAGTGCAGGCGGCTATTCCATGCCGCAGGCGATCATCGATGCGGCGGGCGGCAGCAATATTTTTTCCGATGTCGCTTCAAACTGGATCAGGATCGATTGGGAAACCATGGTGGACCGCAATCCGTCAGCAATCGTCATCGTCGACTATGGCGAAGTCACCGCCGATGAGAAGATCGCTTTCCTCAAAAGCATGCCCGCTTTCGCCAATGTCGATGCAGTCCGCAACGAACGCTTTCTCGTGCTGGGCTATGACGACCTGACGCCGGGCCCGCGCAATGTTTCGGCTGCCGAACGGGTGGCGGAGTTTTTGCATGGCAAATGAAACCACAGGCGGTACCCTTGTGCACAAACGCGGCCAGGCGAGACTACCCCTGCGCTCCCGGCAGGGGCTTATGCTCTTTTGCGGTTGCGGGCTAATCGTCCTGGCGCTGACCCTGTCGGTAAGCCTTGGTTCGGCACGCATTCCCTTTTCGACCATCTGGTCGATTGCCTTGCACAGGCTTGCGCCGGACATGATTGAACCCTTCTGGTCGACCGGGCGCGAAAATATCGTTTTGAGCCTGCGCTTTCCGCGTGCGCTTCTGGCGGCAATCGTCGGGGCGGGGCTCGGCATGGCAGGAGCTGCCATGCAGGGCATCACCCGCAATCCGCTCGCCGATCCGCACCTTCTTGGGGTATCGGCTGGCGCCGCACTTGGTGCCAATGTGGCGATCCTGTTGGTCGGCAACGTTCTGGGACCAATAACGGTGCCATTCTTTGCCTTTGCGGGCGCGCTCCTGGCGACGCTGTTGATCCTTGCAGCTGCGGGTATGACGCGCGCCACCGACCGGACGCAGCTTGTGCTTGCCGGTGTGGCAATCTCCTTCATTATTTCCGCCGCTGCCAATCTTGTCATTTTATTCGCCGATCCGCGCGCGGTGGCAAATGTTGTCTTCTGGATGCTGGGCGGTTTCGGGTTGGCGCAATGGAGCAATCTTGCAATGCCGTTTGTAGCATTTCTGATTGCCGGGTTGATCTTCATGATCAATGCAAGGGCGCTTAACGCGCTCGCAATGGGCGATGAAAGTGCGACGACACTTGGCATTCGCGTGACGCGCCTTCGTTTCACGCTTTTGATTACCAGCGCTTTCGTGACCGGCGTGCTGGTGGCTTTTTCCGGCATGATCGGGTTTGTTGGCCTGATGATGCCGCATATTGCGCGGTTTCTGATTGGCGGCGATAACCGTCTTGTCCTGCCTGCGAGTGCAATGCTCGGGGCGTTGTTTCTTGTTCTTGCCGACACTATTGCCCGCACGTTGCTCGCGCCCAACGATATTCCGGTCGGTATCATTACCGGTTTTATCGGTGGTCTGTTTTTTCTCGCGATGCTGGTTCGCCGCCGCTGACGCTCTACGTCCTGTGGCGGCTGCGCCAGAGGTGCGCCGCTTTATCGTGAAAGGCGGGATAACTGTCATTATCGGCCATAGCGGACGTCATCATCGCCATGGCTGCCGATGCGATCACGGTGTTTTCAGCCCGCTTGTCCACGGTCGTACCCAGCCACACCGCATGCCAATGTTCAAAGGAGCTGAGACTTGCATGCTTGTCACCGTTTTCCTTCGACAGCATCGGCAGGAACAACTCGCTCGATTGACCATGCATATGGCGGTAGATGATATGATTGTGCTGCGGGGTCAATTCCGCGACATCACGGCTGGTCGATACAACTGAAATGGAATGCATATCGAGAAGTATGCCTGCGTCACGGTGAAGATCGCGGTATGCGGGCTGTGAAACGCCGAGGAACGAGGCATTGAGGTTTAGCGGGTTGAGAAGATGCACGACGCTGTTCATTGATGAACGTGACTCGAAAAGCGGATAGAGCGATAGCAAGGCATTTACCTGCGGCGCAAAACTGGCCAAGGGCATGAAGCAAACGCCTTTGTCCCTTAGCGCATCGGATGCAGTATCGTGCGACAGCGTAACTGGTATGTCCAATACTTCGGCTGCCAGTTCGAGTTTCCCGGCAAGGTTCCCATTGCCGCAGTACCCGTGCAGGACAACAGGATAGCCAGCACGCGCCACAAGCTTTGCTGCTTGCATGAACCATGGTGATTGTGTCGAGTTTGGTGAAATATAGGCTGGCCAGTCGAGTGCTGGTGATGCAATCCTTTTGTCCACGGCATAAAGACCGCGCGCTGCACGCACCATGCCCGCAAGTTCGGGCGCGGTTTCGCCGCGATAATGGATAAGGCGCAAAAGAGCACTGATCTGCATCGGGTCGGCCTTGCCGGTCAGGATTGTCGTTAACGCGTCCTCTGCCTCGCGCAATTCGAGCGGGCGGGTATGGCCTTCCTTGCGTCCCACCACGGCAATATATTTAGCGAGCCTCCGCGTTGGATCGTTTTCGCTCCAGATATCGGCAAACTGCACCGCCAGCTGTTCCGGGGTGGGATGGTTTTCGAGATCTATGATCTTGCGAATGCTAAGGGGCGGTGGCGTTACAATGGAGCTGTGTGACCAGCCTTCGTGTCCCGAGCAGTTCACATCACCAGTCGGTTCCATGTCTGCTGCCATCAGTGCATCGGCTTCATTTGCCAGTCGTCGGAGGCGTCCGCGCAAGGCTTCCGCCTTGGGCGTTGCCACCATCCGGCGTCCCGAGCGCACAAGGATTGGATCGTTGAACTTTTCGCGAATCTGGCCAAGCATCCTGCTCATGGCAGCCGTGCTCAATCCCATCTGTCTGGCTGCACCGCCTACACTTCCTTCCACAAGAAGTGAATCCAGCGCGATCAGCAGACGTAGCTGGCCAAGCCGCAGGTTTTCTCCCTCGGCCTTGCCTTCCGCTCCGCTATTTTTAGGGCCGCTGCCATTCATGCCAAGGCCGTTCCTTGTTTGCGTTTTTTGAAACTTAGAAACCTTATAAAAGATGATCATTGACGTCACCTTATTGCCATACATAAGGAGACCTAAGAACTCAACTTTAAACGGTGGCTAAAATGACGAGCTTGTTTCGGGAATTAGGGGCTGACGGTTTGGAAAACAGGCAAAAGGGCGGTGCATCGCTTTTTCTCAAAACGGTCCTTGCTGGAACCTGTCTTTCCACGGCGATTATCGTGAGTGCAGGTTCCGCTTTTGCGCAAGCTGCGAACAATGCCGCCAATAACGCCGTGACCGGGAGTACCGCCACTCAAGAGGGTATAGCGGTTGATGGAGGCGTCACGCTCAAGCAGATCGTGGTAAGTGCGACTGGCTTTGAACAGAACATCACCGATGCTCCTGCCAGCATCTCGGTTGTTCCCGGCGAGGAGCTGGAAAAAGGTGCCTATCGCGATCTTACCGATGCGCTGAAAGACGTGCAGGGTGTTGCCGTGACGGGAGCTTCGGGTGAGAAGGATATCTTCATTCGTGGGCTTCCCGGTTCCTATACGCTGCTTCTTGTAGATGGCAAGCGACAGAGCACCCGTGATGCGCGCACCAACGGCAATTCTGGTTTTGAACAGAGCTTTCTGCCGCCCGCAAATGCCATAGAGCGGATCGAAGTTATCCGTGGGCCTATGTCCTCGCTCTACGGTTCGGATGCGATGGGCGGCGTCATCAACGTCATCACCAAGAAAGTATCGGACAAGTGGGGCGGCTCGTTCACGATTGATGGAACGCTACAGCAGCATTCCAAGTTCGGCAATTCGCTGCAAGGCTCCTATTATATTACGGGGCCGATCGTGCCCAACCTGGTTGGCGTTCAGCTTTGGGGGCGCGGCCTCAAGCGTGCGGAAGACAAGATCATCGAAGGAACGCCGGAACAGCAGGACGTCGACATTACCGGGCGTATCAATTGGACCCCGAACGAGGATCACGATGTCATGCTCGAACTGGGCAAGACCCGACTTCGGCGCGATACGACTGTGGGAAAGACTATCGGTGCGTCGGGCCGTAACCCGGTCGATGCTTATAATTATAACGACCGCGATCATTGGTCGATCAGCCATACCGGCCGCTGGGGGCCGACGACTTCGGACTTCTCCTTCATGCAGGAATGGGCCGAGCGGACCACGTTTAACTGGGATAACAAAGCAGGAGATTACGTCGAGAATCTGCGTTCGCCTCATGTGCGCAATTCGGTTCTTGATGGCAAGTTTACCACACCGTTTGAGTTTTACGGCAACCACACGCTCGTGACGGGCGGTCAGTTTACCGACACGGTTCTGACCGATCAGAATCCCGGTCGACGCACTGGGCTCGACGAGAAATTCAGCGTGCGCCAATGGGCGCTTTTTGCCGAAGACGAATGGTGGATTACACCAGATTTTTCGCTGACCGGCGGTCTGCGTATGGACGATCATGAGATTTATGGCTCTCATTTCAGCCCGCGCGGCTATGCCGTATGGCACGCAACCGAACAACTCACCTTGAAGGGCGGTATTTCGACAGGTTTCAAGGCACCTGAAATACGCACTATCGCGCCGGGCTACGCCTATACGACGGGTGGTGCGGGCTGCTCCTACGGGCCGGATGGCACCTGTGGCGTCATTATCGGCGATCCTGACCTCCAGCCTGAAAAGAGCACGAGTTACGAAGCAAGCGTTCTCTGGGACAATCAGTCGGGCCTGCGCCTCGGCGCGACATATTTCTATACCGACTTCAAGGACAAGATTTCCAACGCACTCGTGCTGGATGCGAACGGCAATCCCCAGCGCTGGAGCGAGGATCCCAATTATCGTTTGTGGTACGCTTTCAACATTGATGATGCGGTCATGCAGGGCGTGGAACTGACTTTCAACTGGGAAGCGACCGACACGATAACACTACGCGGTAACTACACCTACACGGATTCCGAACAGAAGACGGGAGATTTTGCCGGTCTTCCGCTCGCACGGACGCCAAAACACATGGCGAGCCTGCGCGGTGACTGGGAAACGCCTGTCGAGGGTCTCAATGCATGGGCCGGCGCCAATTATCATGGTGAGGAAACCAATGCCGGTGCGCGCATTGGTTCGTCGGGTGAAGCAATCTATCGTGATGGCAAGGTGGTGGCGCGCAAGTACAAGCCATACGCAACCTTCGATCTGGGTGGCTCCTATGACTTCAGCGAAAATGTCACCCTGAACGCGGCCGTTTACAACGTCTTCGACAAGAAGGTTGATGTCGATGATTTCAATACCGTTGTCGATGGCCGTCGCCTCTGGGTGAGCATGACTTCACGCTTCTAATCCCCCGATCTGGTGCCGGCTTTGATGCCGGTGCCATCTGCTTGACTGGTATGTTTGGTGAAAGCTTTGAAAAATCTGAAGAAAAAGGCGCTTTTGATGCTTGGAAGCCTTTTCCTTTTGCCTGCCGCGCAGGCAGCAGAACCCACCACGGCATTTTTCGAGATGAAAGCCAATGGCATTTCCTACCGCATATTTACCGCAACGCCCACAGAAGCGGCGCCCGAGAACGGTTATCCCGTCATCTATATGGTTGATGGCAACCGCATGTTGCCGATGGCGTCAAAACTGATGGCAGAGAATGCGAAACTGAAAGCAGTTGTTGTCGGCATCGGATATCCGACGCAAGACAAGGATGAAATCGTCAAGCTGCGCTACTTCGATTTCACGCCACCGACCCCGCAGGAAGCGATAGCCGGACGATCCAGCGATGTGAAAACGGGCGGGCGCGACGCTTTCTTCGATTTTATCGAAAACCAGGTAAAGCCCGAAATCGAAAAGCGTTTTCATATCGATACATCGAAGCAGGCGTTGTTCGGTCATTCGCTGGGCGGCCTGTTTACGCTCTACGCAATGTTCAATCACACCGACCGGTTCCAGACCTATGCGGCCGCCGACCCATCCATCTGGTGGAACGAACGTTCGATCCTGAAAGACAAAGACCGTTTCGTTAAGGCCTTCACAGCGAGCCCGCAGCCGATCCGGCTGTTGGTCGAAGCTTCAGGTAAGCGCATCCGGCATCCGGGGCAAACCGCGAAGGATGTCGAGCGCATACGCAAATTGCGCGGAGGACCTTCGGGCAAGGATGTTTATGACGAGCTTTCTAAACTACCACAAATGGACGCAGCTTTTCATCGTTTTGACGATGAAAACCACGGCTCGATGATACCCCTTAGTGTCAGCGACAGCCTGAATTTCATTCTGCTTGGCCAGAACCCGCAAAAGAATTGAAATAGCAAATTACAGGATCAGGAAAAGGAACCAACCATGCTGAAAATCGGTCAATATCTTGCCCGTTTTTGTGGTGCCGCGATTATGGCGGTTTCTCTGTCGTCGGCTGCCTTTGCTGCCGATATAAGCATTAAGCATGCGCAGGGTGAGACAGCCGTTCCCGCATCGCCACAAAAGATTATCGTTCTTGACCTGGCGACGCTCGATAACCTCGACCGTCTTGATGTGAAAGTCTCCGGTGTGCCGACGTTGGCGTCTTTCCCCGACTATCTCAAAAAATATGAATCGGCCGATTATGCGAAGATCGGCACGCTGTTTGAGCCTGATTACGAAGCGATCAACGCGGCCGAACCCAACCTCATCATTATTGGCGGACGTTCTGCGGCCAAATATGGCGAACTGGCAAAAATCGCGCCGACGATCGACCTGACTGTGCCCGCCAAGGATTTCATCGCCGGAACCAAGGCTAATGTCGAAAAACTCGGACAGATTTTCGACAAGGAAGCGCAAGCCAAGGCTGAAACTGAAAAGCTGGATGTGGATATTACAGCACTAAAGGCGAAGACTGCCGACAAGGGCAACGGTCTTCTGATCCTTACCACCGGCGGCAAGATCAGCGCCTACGGGCCTGGTTCGCGTTTTGGCGTGTTGCATGATGTCTATGGCGTAAAGCCCGCCGCTCCCGATCTTTCCATTGGCAATCACGGCCAGCCAGTCAGTTCAGAGTTTATCCTCAAGGCCAATCCCGACTGGCTTTTTGTGGTCGATCGTGATGCGGCAATCGGGCGTGAAGGTAACTCGGCGAAACAGGTTCTCGATAATGAACTCGTCCGCCAGACGACCGCTTGGCAAAAGGATCAGGTGGTTTATCTCAATCCCCAGAACTGGTACCTCGTCGGCGGCGGTTTAACAGCCTTACATCAGACGATTGATCAGCTTTCAGCAGCGTTCGACAAGGCAAAGTAGATTTTTACCCAGTCGCAGCGGGCCGTCTTTGTCTAAGGACGGCCCTCTATCGTGGCAAGGCAGAAGAACAGGACAGATCGTGAAGGGTTTTGCCGCAACCATCGTTCCGGCTATTTTTATCGTCGCCGTGCTGGCTGTGATCAGCCTGTTCATCGGCGTCGGCGATGTGTCGCTTCATGCTCTTTTGAACCCGAAGACTGCGGGGGAGGCGTGGGAACTGCTTGTCGTCAGCCGCATACCGCGCACCCTTGCCATCATTCTTGCCGGTATGTCGATGGGCGTTGCCGGCATGATCATGCAGATGCTGACACGTAATCGCTTTGTCGAACCGTCAACCGCGGGGACGGTGGAATCTGCGGGTCTCGGCATTCTTCTCGTCATTCTTTTTGCACCACAAACCCCGGTTTTCGGCAAGATGCTGGTAGCGTCTCTGACAGCGCTTGCGGGAACAGCGCTTTTTCTTGTGATCCTGCGCCGCATTCCGATGCGTTCGGTTCTGGTCGTGCCACTGGTCGGCATCATGCTCGGCGGCGTCGTCAGCGCCATCACGACCTTCATTGCTTATCGCTTCGATCTCCTGCAATCATTGAATGCGTGGACCACCGGCGACTTTTCCGGCGTGTTGCGTGGGCGCTACGAGTTGCTCTGGCTAGCATTTGCCCTCACCATCATCGCCTACATTGCTGCTGACCGTTTTACGGTTGCGGGCTTGGGTGAAGATTTCACCACCAATCTCGGACTCAATTATACACGCGTTATGGTGCTCGGTCTCATTATCGTTTCAACGGTGAGCGCATCTGTCATCGTAACCGTGGGCGCGATTCCCTTTCTCGGGCTGATCGTACCCAATATCGTTAGTCAGTTTCTTGGCGACAATATGCGCCGCGCCGTGCCATGGGTTGCGATATTGGGGGCAGGGTTGGTGCTGGCCTGCGACATCGTCGGACGGTTAATCCGCTTTCCCTATGAAATTCCCATCGGCACTATGATGGGTGTGGTCGGCAGTGCGATTTTCCTTTATCTCCTCGTACGGCGGGGATCGCGTCTTGCGTAGATATTCCGCTGCAATCATTGCTGGGCTGGGCTTGCTTGCACTCCTGTCGGCCATTGCCTTCATGACGATTGGTGCCAAGGGAAGCTGGGCCTTCATCTTGCCCTTTCGCGCCACCAAGCTCGCTGCAATGGTGCTGGTCGCTTATTCGATTGCCGTATCGACCGTTCTTTTCCAGACCGTCACCAATAATCGTATCCTGACACCTTCGATCATGGGCTTCGACGCGATCTACATTCTGATCCAGACGATTGCCGTTTTTATCTTTGGCAGCCTTCATGTTGCATGGCTGGGGCCGAACGTGCGATTTATGAGCGAGACTGTGGTGATGGTGCTTTTTGCCGGATCGCTTTATTATTGGCTTTTTTCCGGCGCCGCACGCAGTCTTCATCTGGTCATGCTGGTCGGCATCGTCTGCGGTGTCTTTTTTCGCAGCCTTTCCAGTCTCATGCAGCGCATGCTCGATCCCAACCTCTTTGCTGTGTTGCAAGACCGCTTTTTTGCCAGTTTCAACACCGTCAATTCCGATATTCTGCTGATCTCGGCCATAATCGTGGCCTTTGTTACGCTTTATGGCCTGCGTATGATGCATGTCTTCGACGTGCTGGCGCTTGGGCGCGAACAGGCGATCAATCTCGGTATCGATCACAGCCGTGTCGTGCGGCACATTCTGTTCATGGTCACTGTGCTGGTTGCCGTGTCAACAGCACTTGTCGGGCCGATCACCTTTTTCGGCCTTCTCGTCGCCAATCTTGCTTATATTGTCACCGGTTCGGCGAAGCATCGTCTTGTCCTGCCTGTGGCAGCCTTACTTGCCATCATCTGTATCGTTGGCGGACAAACGATTCTGGAACGCGTCTTCGCCTTCAATACTGCGCTCAGTGTCATCATTGAATTCGTGGGTGGCCTTGTTTTCATCATTCTTCTGGTCAGGGGGCATTCACGTTGATTGAAATCACCAAGGTCAGTAAATCCTATCATGACAGCATCGTCGTCGACGATGTGACCCTTCGCTTGCCGAGAGGCGGTATCACTTCGATCATCGGTCCAAATGGTGCTGGAAAATCGACCCTTCTATCCATGGTGAGCAGGCTTTTGCCGATGGATAAAGGCCGCGTTACAGTTGATGGTCTCGATGTCAGCACGACATCAGGGGATGTGCTGGCAAAACGCCTGTCGATCCTGCGCCAGGAAAACGCCATCCATTCGCGCCTGACGGTGCGCGACCTGGTGACCTTCGGGCGCTATCCCTACTCCAAGGGGCGTCCGAACAGCAATGATCTCAAACATGTTGAACAGGCAATTCATTATCTGGGTCTTGATACGTTCAGCGAGCGATTTCTCGACGAACTTTCCGGTGGTCAGCGGCAAAGAGCTTTTGTTGCAATGGTGCTGTGTCAGGATACCGATTATGTCCTGCTCGATGAGCCGCTCAATAATCTCGACATGAAGCATGCGGCGTCGATGATGAAGCTTCTGCGCCGTGCCGCAGACGATCTAGGCAAGACCGTGGTGCTTGTGCTGCACGACATCAATTTTGCGTCCTGCTATTGCGACCATATAGTCGCCATGCGTGAGGGCAAGGTTGTGCATCAGGGTACGCCGGATCAACTCATTGATCCGGAAATCCTGCGGGATATTTATGAGATGGATATTTGCGTGGAGATCATCGGCGGCAAGCGCATCGGTATCTATTATTTGTAGATACACACATACGGAATGCAGCTCGGTGTGGTTTGGCGTGCGCAGCAATCGCAAATTCGTCAAAAAAGCTTTTCCAATATTTTTCAGAAATAAAAACGTACGCAATGCGGTCTTGTTTCGAAAGCTGCCGGTGAAAACCAACGCACTCTAAAGAAACTTGAGGCCGTGACACAGAAGGCAAGATGCTCGCAACCGGTGGGGGAATGGATTTCTCCGACAGCGCGATCGATGAGGCCATCAAGGAGCTGGAGAATTCGATTGTTAAAGCCGCGGACAAAGCTTGAGCAAAGGCAAGCTTTCGCAAGCAGTTTAGCTGCAAGTCACAGTATCCAGATTAAGCTTTTCAATTCCAGTTGTTCTGACTAAATTAATTCTTGTGGAGATTTTTGTGGGGGGAGAGAATGATAAGCCTCCCTGTAAACAATTTTGGGAGGACATATGTTTAAGCTCATTCTGACTCTTGCGTCCGCAACAGTTCTGACTTTTTCCGGCGGTGCTCTTGCCGAGGATTACAAGCTTCTCGCACCCGCCGCACCGGGCGGCGGTTGGGATCAGACGGCACGTACTATGCAGAACGTGCTTCAGGACGAAAAGATTTCCGGTAGCGTTCAGGTCATCAACGTTCCGGGTGCCGGTGGCACTATCGGGCTTGCGCAATTCGTCAATCAGAACAAGGGCGATGCCAGCCAGTTAATTGTCGGCGGCTATGTGATGGTCGGAGCGATCCTCACCAACAAGTCTCCGGTGACGCTCGATGCCGTGACGCCGATTGCCCGTCTGACCGGTGAATATGAAGCGATCGTCGTCCCGGCAGCGTCGGATATCAAGGATATTGCCGGACTGGTCGAGAAACTCAAAGCCGATCCGGGTTCGGTTTCCTGGGCAGGTGGTTCCGCAGGCGGTACCGATCATATCGCGGCAGGCCTCTTCACAAAGGCTGCAGGCGTCGATCCGACCAAGGTCAATTACATCGCCTTTTCGGGTGGCGGCGAGGCGCTGGCCGCCATTCTCGGTAATCAGGTGACGGTCGGTATTTCCGGTTACGGCGAGTTCGAGGCGCAGATCAAGGCTGGCGCCCTGCGCATCATTGGCATTTCCAGTGAAGAGCGTCTGGAAGGCATCGATGCCCCGACTTTCAAGGAAAGCGGGGTGGATGTGGCGATTGAAAACTGGCGCATGGTCGCCGCGGCACCTGATATCACCGCCGAGCAGGAAGCGGCTATCAATGCCGACATCGAGAAGATGGTGAAGTCGGAAACCTGGCAGAAGGCGCTCAAGGACAAGGGCTGGGCCGATACCTATCTTGCCGGCCCTGCGTTCAAGGAACAGCTCGCCAAGGACACGGCTGCGACCGAGACTATACTCAAGGAAATCGGTCTGGTTAAATGACATCGCCACAACCACAGGAAGAGCGCCGTCCACAGCGGGCGGCGCCGGATTTCGCAGCTCTTGTCATCGCCTTTATTCTGGGCGTAGTCGCCGTCGCAATTGCATGGTCCACCACTTACGGCAACGATGTGATGTCCTATTCGCCGGTGGGTCCGAAGACTGTGCCCTATATCGTGGCGGCTGGTCTGTTCGGGCTTGCAATCTGGACCGTTATCAGTGCTTTGCGTGGTGAATTTCCCGAACGCGAGCATCAGGAAATTGCGCCGATGGCCTGGATCATCGGCGGATTGGCAATACAGATGCTGATCATGAAAACCGCCGGATTTTCGCTTGCGACCGGCCTTTTGTTTGCGGCGACAGCGCGGGGCTTCGGCTATAGCAAATACTGGATCAGCGTTCCGGTCGGTGTCGCCTTCGCTTTTGTGATCTGGTTCATTTTCGCGCGCGGTCTCCAGCTTTCGTTGCCGTCCGGCTGGCTCGAACGCTTCGTTTGAAGGGGAGAGGATCATGGATACTGTCGCACTCCTCGGCCAAGGGCTTCTGGTGGCGCTTGAGCCGTCTAACCTTCTTTATGCGCTGATTGGCGTAACACTTGGCACTGCCGTCGGCGTGCTTCCCGGTATTGGTCCGGCGCTCACCGTAGCGCTGCTCTTGCCGGTTACCTATAAGCTTGACCCGTCCGGGTCACTCATCATGTTTGCGGGCATTTATTATGGCGGCATGTATGGCGGTTCGACCACGTCGATCCTGCTTAATACGCCGGGTGAAAGCGCATCCATTGTTACGGCCCTCGAAGGCAACAAGATGGCGCGCGCCGGGCGCGGAGGCCCGGCCCTTGCGACCGCTGCCATCGGTTCCTTCATTGCCGGTTTGATTGCTACGCTGGGGCTGGCATTTATCGCGCCATGGGTGGTGAAATTCGCGCTGTCGTTTGGGCCGTCCGAATATTTCGCGCTGATGCTGCTTGCCTTCATGACCGTTTCGGCGGCCTTTGGGGATTCGACCCTGCGTGGTCTCACCTCACTGTTCATTGGTCTGGCGCTCGGTCTTATCGGCATCGACCAGCTAACCGGTCAGGCGCGACTTTCCATGGGAACGCCCAATCTGCTTGATGGCATCAATGTGACCACGCTTGCTGTGGCTCTTTTTGCCATCGGCGAAACACTCGCCGTCGTTTCAAGGAAACTCAGCCCGGACGATGAGGTTATTGCGGTCAAAGGCTCGGTCTGGATGACCAAGCAGGACTGGAAACGCTCATGGATGCCGTGGCTGCGCGGCACGGCTATCGGCTTTCCGGTCGGCGCCATGCCGGCGGGTGGCGCCGACGTATCGAGCTTTCTTTCATACTCGGCGGAGCGGCAATTTTCCAAATATCCGGAGGAATTCGGCAAGGGGGCCATCGAGGGCGTCGCTGGGCCGGAAGCGGCCAACAATGCCTCGGCTGCCGGAACGTTGGTGCCGCTTTTGACGCTCGGCCTGCCGACCACGGCGACGGCTGCAATCATGCTGGCGGGTTTCCAGCAGTTTGGTCTGCAACCCGGACCGCTTCTTTTCGTCACCAATGCAACACTGGTCTGGGGGCTTGTCGCAAGCCTGCTCATTGCCAATCTGATGCTGCTGGTGCTCAACCTGCCATTGATCGGGCTTTGGGTGAAAATGCTCACCATTCCCCGTCACTGGCTTTATGCGGGCATTTTGGTCTTTGCCACGCTTGGCACCATAGGTGCCAATGCTTCGACCTCAATGCTGTTCGGCCTGCCGGTTTCGTTCGAGCTGGGACTGCTTCTTGCCTTTGGCCTGCTTGGTTACGTGCTGCGGCGCTTTTCTTATCCAATTGCGCCGGTGGTCGTGGGACTGATTCTCGGTCCAATGGCGGAAAAAAGCCTGCGTCAGGCGTTGCAGATCAGTCAGGGAAATCCGGCCACGCTGGTTCATTCGTGGGTATCGATCACGCTGATAGCGCTTGCGATCGCGGCGGTGGTTGTTCCGATGATTCTGCGCCAGCGCGGTAAAGGTGATCTTCTCAAGCAAATGGCGACGGACGAAGATTAGAGCGCATCCTGAAAACTGTGAAACGGTTTTCGGGATGCACGTCAAAATATAGACTTAAAGCGTATCGTCTGGAGCTTATGAAATGCGATGCGCTTTAATAATAAAGCTCCGCGATAAAGCGGAGCTTTTCATTTCTTCGCAGTTTTGTGTTTGAGCTCTTATCCCTGGATACGGCGGAATTGCTCAACATCTATCCCGAGTGCTTCGAGGTCGCGGGCCGCGGGCTTCTGACCTGCGCGCACTGCAGCTGAGGCACGAACGGCACTGCCGAACTGCGCAAATGCGCGACCAAAGCGATTATTGAAGCCAAACATCCTACTCTCCATTGCGGCGCCGAACGCGCCTTCACTATGAAGATGGGGTCTTACGGGCCGGTTGAGTAGGCTAGGTCCTGCATGACAGCCATGCAGATTGCGCATAATCCTGCGCGCTTGTTTAATGCGGGAAATGGCGGCATTGCTCGTAAATAGATTTTGATGAAAGCAAGGAACTGAACGGCGGCATGGCTATAAGAGAGATCGTGACATATCCCGATGCGCGTTTGCGGGCGATGGCAGAACCCGTCGCGCGCTTTGATGACGCTCTCCGCATTCTTGCGCGTAATCTTCTCGACACTATGCGCGCGGCACCTGGCATCGGCATTACAGCCCCTCATATCGGGATTCTAAAACGGCTTGTCGTTCTTGAGATTCCTGGTCAGAATGGTGCGAAAACCTATGCCAATCCTGAGATCATCTGGGTCTCGGACGAGAAAATTCGCCATCAGGAGGGCAGCGTTTCCATGCCGGGCGAGGTGGAGGAAGTGGAACGCCATGCCCGTATCCGCATTCGCTATCAGGATGTAGACGGGATCGAGCAAATGGAAGAATCCGAGGGGTTGCTCGCCGTCTGCCATCAGCATGAGATCGATCAGCTCAATGGCATATTTTGGTTGGAGCGCCTGTCACGGCTCAGGCGCGACCGGCTCATAAAACGCTATCAGAAACAGCTAAGACTTTAGTCCAAAGATGTCGTGCTTGGTTTGCAAACAATACTTCTAAATTGTATTGATAAAAGTCTTGGTTCGTGTTTCGATCATAACGGGAACGGACTCAAAACATAAATATAAGATCGTCCGAAGAGTTCGAAGAAACTCTCGGAGCTAGTGGGAACAGGCTGGCCCAATTCACGGTTAGCTGAATTTGAGGAGTGGAGCGTTGCGGACGAGTGAGCCGGCGCTGCTTCTGTCTGGGAGGACATCATGAGAAAATTCATCGCCGCTTTGGCGGTTGCTGGCGCTTCTTTTACATTCGCTTATGGGGCACAGGCGCAATCCTATCCCGAGCGCACGATCACCGTTGTTGTGCCGTTTTCCGCTGGCGGGCCGACCGATACCGTCACACGGCTTGTTGCAGAATCCATGTCAAAGGACCTTGGCGAGCAAATCGTTGTTGAAAATGTCGGGGGTGCGGGTGGAACGCTGGGTGCCGGACGGGTCGCCTCCGCTGAGCCGGATGGCTACACCATCCTTCTGCATCATATCGGTATGGCGACAAGTGCCACGCTCTATCGCAAACTTGCCTATGATACGCTCAATGCATTCGAATATGTCGGGCTTGTCACAGATGTGCCAATGACCATCGTGGCGCGCAAGGATCTCGAACCCGCCGATCTCAAGGGGCTGGTGGAATATTCCAAAACCAAAAAGGACGAGGTAACGGTTGCCAATGCGGGCATTGGTGCGGCTTCGCATTTGTGCGGTATGCTATATATGAGCGCGATCGAAACCCCACTCGTCACAGTTCCCTACAAGGGCACCGGGCCGGCCATGACTGATCTCCTTGGGGGACAGGTCGATATCATGTGTGACCAGACCACCAATACGACCAAGCAGATACAGGCGGGCACGATCAAGGCCTATGCCGTCACATCGCCGGAGCGGCTTGAGGTGCTTAAGGACACTCCCACCACCAAGGAAGCCGGTCTTGATGGTATGCAGATAGGTATATGGCATGGCATCTATGCGCCCAAGGGCACGTCTGCCGAGATTACCGAGCGCTTGTCGAAATCGTTGCAAGTTGCCCTGAAGGATCAGAATGTTGTGGCCCGTTTTGCCGAACTCGGTACCGAGCCGTCACCGGAATCCGACGCAACCCCGCAAGCGCTCAAAGACAAGCTCGAAAGCGAAGTCGCGCGCTGGAAGCCGATCATCGAGGCCGCAGGACAATACGCCGACTGATGTGGGCGGGAACGCGCAACGGTGATCTTTCGCATTGTTGCGCTTCCACTCCCGGTCATTGCTCAGCTCCATTATTTTCACCGCATTTCCGCACACGAAAGACGGGAAAACCTCATGAACAAACCTTCTATACAGGACGCTGCTTCGCGCAAATTCAAGCTTGATCCAGCCAATGGCATTTGCGGTGTTCTGCTTATTGTCACCGGTGCCTTCTTTGCTTTCCAGTCTCTTGATCTGGAGCTGGGCACGTCGCTGCGCATGGGGCCCGGTTATTTTCCTCTTGTCCTTTCCTTCGTGCTGGTCTTGCTCGGTCTCGTCATTCTTGTGCAGTCCGTGCGCGTTTTGGGTGAGCCGATCGGGCCTGTCGCATGGCGTGGCATGTTGTTTATCCTGCCCGCACCGATTTTCTTCGGCCTGACGGTTCGCGGCCTCGGCTTCGTTCCTTCGTTGTTCTTTACCTGTCTCATAGCGTCCTTCGCATCAATGCGCATGAAAGCGGTGACCGCTCTCGCGCTATCGTTTGCCATGACGGTGTTTTCCATAGTTGTGTTCAGCTACGGCCTCAGTCTTCCGTTTCGACGTTTTGGCCCTTGGTGGCCGTTTTAGAGCGCATCCCGAAAAGCATGAAACGGTTTTCGGATTAGATGCACGTCAAATCAAATAATGAGAGCGCTGATCGGATGTAATCAGATCGAAATGCGTCCTTGGGAGCGATACTGATGGATCTTTTCAATAATCTCGCGCTCGGCTTCTCGACCGCATCCTCGCTTGTCAATCTGGGCTTTTGCCTGATCGGCGTTCTGCTTGGAACGCTGGTCGGCGTGCTTCCGGGTATTGGTGCAACCGCCACCATCGCGATGCTGCTGCCGATCACCTTCCAGATCGGTGATCCGGTCTCGGCATTGATCATGCTAGCCGGTATCTATTACGGGGCGCAATATGGCGGCTCGACCACAGCGATCCTCATTAATATGCCGGGCGAATCCTCATCCGCCGTCACCGCTATTGATGGTTATCAGATGGCGCGCAAAGGCCGTGCGGGTGCAGCTCTTGCCGTTGCTGCAATCGGCTCGTTCTTTGCCGGTACGGTCTCGACCTTTCTGGTCGCGATTTTCGCGCCGCCCTTGACCGAAATCGCACTCAAATTTGGCTCGGCGGAATATTTCTCGCTGATGGTGGTGGGGCTGGTATCTTCGGTCGCGCTGGCGCATGGTTCCGTCATCAAGGCGCTAGCAATGGTCGTGCTGGGCCTGCTGCTCGGCCTTGTCGGTACAGATATTTACACCGGCGCCCCGCGCTTCACGCTTGGCATTACCGAATATGCGGACGGGTTGAATTTTGTTGCCGTTGCAGTAGGCGTTTTTGGTATTGCCGAAATCCTGCGTAATCTGGAAAGCGAGCAAACGCGCGAGCTTTTAATGGCGAAAGTAACCGGCCTTATGCCGACACGCGATGATTTCCGGCGTATGGCAGCACCCATCTTGCGCGGCACGGCCATCGGTTCGGCGCTAGGCATCCTGCCCGGTGGCGGCGCGATCCTTGCTTCCTTTGCGTCTTATACGATTGAAAAGCGCGTTTCCGACGCGCCGGAAGAATTCGGCCACGGTGCTATTGCCGGTGTTGCGGGGCCAGAATCGGCTAATAATGCAGGGGCTCAAACCTCTTTCATTCCCATGCTTACACTTGGCATTCCGGCTAATCCGGTCATGGCCTTGATGATCGGTGCGATGATCATTCAGGGTATCGTTCCGGGCCCGAATGTTGCAACCGAACAACCAGCTCTTTTCTGGGGTGTTATAGCGTCGATGTGGATCGGTAATCTGATGCTGATCATCCTCAACCTGCCTCTGATTGGGCTGTGGGTGAAGCTTCTGACCGTGCCCTATTACATGCTGTTTCCCATCATCATGACGTTCTGTGCTATCGGCGTCTACAGCGTCAACTCCAACATCTATGACCTTTACGCGGTCGCCTTCTTTGGCTTCATCGGTTATGTGCTGGCAAAACTGCGCTGTGAACCAGCACCTCTTCTGCTCGGCTTTGTGCTGGGGCCGCTTTTGGAAGAGCATTTGCGGCGCGCCATGATTCTGTCGCGCGGCGATCCTTCAACCTTCGTGACCCGACCGATCAGCGCGATCCTGCTTGCTATCGCGGTCATGGTTTTGATCGTGGTGTTGTTACCACAGGTGCGCAAGAAGCGTGACGAGGTGTTCGTCGAGGAAGCCTGAGGTGGCAGGACCTGCACTTACTGTCCGGTTCCCATTGATGAGGGGGAGACGAATGGCCGGTCCCAGGAGCCCCCGACAAAGAAAGTGAGCGGGGGCTTGGCAGGCTGCTGTGCAGTCGGGCTTTCGGTACCTGCTTGAGCGGCTTCCTGCTGCTCGGCTCCATGCGACTGGCTATCCGGAAAGATGACCTCGCCGCTCAGTGCCAGACTGCGATCGACAAACGGCACGATACCGGCCAGATTAAGCGTTCCGTCGCTCGTATCGAGACGGGCGCTTTCAAGTGTGGCGACACCGTCTGCCAGATTGGCCTTGAGCGCCATACGATTGAAGGCAAGAGCGACATTATCCTGCCTTTGTAGCGCAAAAAAGCGCTGGTTCTGGGCCTTGGTCAGAAAATCCTGCACGGCGAACCCTTGCATCTGGCCATTGTTGAGTTCTACCGAAACATTGCCCTGTGCGTTGGAAAGCAATGAAGACCAGCGGTTTGCTGGGCCTTTCATGAACAGTGATACGTTGCCTTTACCGCTTATGAATGGTGTGTCGAAACCGAGCGCCGAGAGGAATTGAGCGCTCTCGATACTGCTTGCATTGAAGCGAAATTCGCCGCTGGCGCTTTTAAGATCGCGTACGATCTGCACATTCGCCTGAAGCGTGCCGCCAAATCCTCTGGCGTCGCCGATGTCGAAAATTGCTCGCCCGCCTCTTATCTGGATCGCAGCTGCAACGCCAGTCAGCGTCACTGGCCCTGCGGTCGCATTCTGTGCAGAAAGCCGCAGGTCGAACTCCGAATGGTCGAAGAAACTCGTATCGATCACATCCATATTGGCGCGTGCGCTGGGAGGATAGGTGCGGTTGTCGGGCAGCGGCACGAAGGCTGAAAACAGGCTGCGCAATGCGAGTTTCTCGAAAGCAAGCGTTCCGGTAACGGTAGGTTGTCCATTCTCAAGCCCAATTTCGATCACGCCTTTTGCCGGGCTTTCACCTGCCATCATGTCAACATTGGCGAATTTCCATCGCTTGGGTGTCGCGGTAATGGTCGATTCCAGCGAAAAGGCACCGATTTCCGAACTGCCTGCAACGGGTGGCAGGTTCAACCAGCGTATGGCGTTGCTGAGCGAGGGCGTGTTGATACTAAGACTGCCTTCGAAGAAGCGTTCTTTTGAAATGTTGGCCTTGCCTTGAAAGGAGAGGCTGAAGGGTTTTGCTGTGAGGTTGACGGAAAGGTCGGAGTTCCCGCCCGACAGCAGCCTGAGCGCCTGGGCTGCGGTGATGTTGAACTGGGACGCTTCGCCCTTCCATTTGGCCGAACCTTTGAGTGCAGCGGCACTGGTCGTCTGCGGCCAGTCGAGCGTCATGTTGACGGCGGTGATATGCTCGTCTTCGCTGTTTTGGGTCTCAGTTTGCGCCTCTGCTCGCATGAAGGCGATGGTTCCATCGCGCACGACAACGCGACCAAATGGCTGCGAAGCCAGGTCGGCTGCCTGACTGTCATCGTTGG
The DNA here is from genome assembly GCF_039545455.1 of Brucella sp. BE17. Lineage (NCBI taxonomy): Bacteria > Pseudomonadati > Pseudomonadota > Alphaproteobacteria > Hyphomicrobiales > Brucellaceae > Brucella > Brucella sp. BE17. The sequence continues at coordinate 221,977 of NZ_CP154468.1, forward strand.
CCGCGCCCTCCAGCAGCCGTCTCTGGGCGCGAATTGCTGTGCCAAGGCGTCCGCCGGAACTGGCGATTGCATCGAGAAAGGCCGGAAAATCCGTTACAGATCCGTCGATATTGACATGCGGACGCACGATCTGTGTTTCGGAAAAAGAAATGTGCCCCATGATTGCATCGAAGGGCGACAGCTCTACTTCGATGCGGTCAGCGCTCATAAAGGGCGTCTGGCCCTGATCGGTCAGTTTGCTCAGTGTCACACCATTAAGCGATGCCCGCAGCACCGGAAACACTTTCAGCCGCGGTGCTTCGCGCAATTCGACGCTATAGCCGGTCCATGCGCTGATTTCTTGTGCCACCCGCACGCGGATAGCATCGGTCGAGACGATGAACGGCAATACTGCAAGCAGGGTCGCTGCGGCAGCCGCGCAAAGAATGACGAGCGCGATGACAAGGCGTGCGAATTTAGGCCAGCGCATCAATGATCCTGTCTGTGATCCGGAACAATCCATTTAAAGCATATTAGAGCCGGCGGGAAGATAAGCTCGACAAAATATGTTTGAAATAAAAGGGTTTAGAGCCTTGATCAGGCAGAAATATGATCGTTCAGCATCAGGCCCGGGCCTAATCGGCAAGCACCCGTGTCGGTGGGAATATTACTTCAACCATTGTCCCGCGCCCGGGCGTGGATTCGATTGCAAATTGGGCGCGATTAGCCTCGACCATGGCCTTGGTCAGGGGCAGGCCCAATCCGGTTCCTTCACTGCGCCAGTCGCGCGGATTTTCACTGCGGCTCTGTTTTGAAGCCTGACGTTGCAGATTGTTGACCTGACGGAAGGGTTTCAGCGCCTCCTCGATTTCGCCCCGTGTCATGCCAATGCCGGTATCGCGCACCCGCATCGCCACATCGCCGTTCAACTCATAGCTTGTGGAGATAATGACCTGACCGCCGGGTGCGGTGAAGCGAACGGCGTTGGACAGAAGATTAAGCGCCACCTGCTTGATCGAGCGCGCATCGGCAACAATATCTGGCAGGTTGGTCGGGAAGCTCGAGCGGATGATGATGCGCTCGCGATTGGCCTGCGGCTGCATCAATGCGATGGCTTCGCCAATAGCGTCATTGAGCGAGACCGCTTCGAACTGCATGTCGAGCCCACCGGCCTCGATCTTGGAAATGTCTAGAAGATCATTGACCAGCGCCAGAACATGATTGCCGGAGCGGTTGATGTCGCGCAGATAATCGCGGTAGCGTTCATTGCCGATGGGGCCGAATTTTTCGTCTGACATCAGCTCCGAAAAGCCGATGATCGCATTGAGTGGCGTGCGGATTTCATGGCTGATACGCGCCAGAAAATCGGTCTTTTGACTGGACGCTTGTTCCGCTTGTCGGCGTGCATCGGTCAGCTCTTCTTCGGTGCGCTTCCATTGCGTAATATCGCGCAGAACGGCGCAAAAGCCGCGCTGCTGCGGCAGCTTGCCGATGGTCATGAACAGAGGAATAACGCCGCCATTGGCTTCGCGCCCCATCACTTCGCGGCCGTCATTGAGCACGCTCAAAACGCCGTTGCCGGAAAGGCCACTAAGATAATCCATCGCCGCACGCTGGCTTTCCACCGCAAAGAGCATGGAAAAGACTTTACCTTGCGTGTCCTCGCGATCATAACCGAAAAGGGCTGCGGCAGAATGGTTCATCGAGCGGATGCGCCCTTCGGGATCAATCAGAACGACACCGTCCGTCGCTGTGTCGAGAATTGTTTTTAACTCATCCACATGCGCTTCAAGCGCTTCCTTTTCTTCATCCTGTGCGGCGGTGAGCGCTGGCACCGGGTTAGGTGCTAGGGGGATTGCCACCGGCATCAGGCTCAGCATAAGGGCGCGCGCGCCGCGCCACGCAATTGCATTGAGATGCGCATCAACCGCCTGTTCGCTGCCATCGGCACGGCGTAGGATCATGCCCTGGCCTTGATTGCCAGTCTGTTGCTGGTCATCGCTTTCGCTGTTGAAAAGCGCATCGATGCCTCCAGCATCCCGTATATCTTCAAGGTTTCGATAGCCGGTGAGATCGAGCAACGCCTCGTTGACGTAGTGGACGTTGTCACCGCTATGAATAATCACCGGCAGGGGAAGATTTGCGAGAAGGGCAGTTTCTTTTTCAGGCTGCTCGTCTTCGGCTAGAAAATGGACGTTGTCCGGCGTGATTGTCTCGGCGGGCTGATCTTCCACGACAGTTTCCGCAGGCGTCGCGGAAAATCCTTGTTGGCGCAGGCGCTCGGCGATCTCACGAAAAGCATTGCGTTCGGTGTCGGTCAGTCCACCTTCAGAGCGGTGTTCGCGCGCACGCAGCTTCTGCTTTTGCTCGTCGCTTGCGACCTTTTCTTGCGCGCAGGCTTTCAACAGGCTGGCGATTGCATCCGATTCCCGGCTGAGCGCGCTGCGTGGCGGCGTAATTTTTTCCGGACTGTCGTCATTGGCGACTTCTTGCGTTAGCGCCAACGCCCCGTCTTCAATGGTTTCTTCCGTGATGACGGGTTTCGGCGCCTGCTTTGGTGCATTGTTACCAGCTAGTGCCAGGCCGATCTGCTCGGGGTCTTCCACCGCGCCCTCCGGGCGTACGAGGCCAAAGCCGCGAAAGCCGTTAAAGACGCGGTCGCGCGAATAGACCGGAAGAGCGGCGAGTTCCACCGGCACGCGCAGGCTGGTGCCTTCGACGGGCCACATCAGCCGTTTGCCTGACCATGTGTCGCGTTTTGTCAGCAGCGCTGCAACGGTGCCTTCCGTGTCAAAACCGAAAACGGTGGCGACATCGCCAAAGCGCCGCCCGGTCACATCAGCGGCATTTGGACCGACTGTAGCGGCGAATTCCGGCGATATTTCACTAAATACAGCGTCGGCATCAGTTCTCCAGATGAAGCGGGCCGGGGGGGATGCGGGATCGAACCGGAAACTTTGCCGGTTGGGTTTTTCCGGCAAGGACGCATCCGCTGCTACAGAGGGTGTGGAATTGAGCGCCGGAGCCGGGGCTACGATGCAAAGAAGATGCTTGGGCGGTGTATCTGCAAGACGGGCGACGGCGCCCGGCACTGAGTGACTTCCGGCGCGAATGCGGCGCTTGACGAGCCGGTCGTCGGCATCCGCTGCTTCTATAACCAAATCTTCCAGTGTTGTGGCTGTGATATCGAGTGAGGAAAAATGTGGACTTGATGCGAGAATATTTCCGTCAGCATCGAGCAGAGCAACATGCGTTTCTTTATCACCAAGGCCGGCAATGACTGCATCATCTTGTGTGTTTGGAGTGGATGTTGCCGGGGTGCTGCTGGTCAAAAGCAGGCCGATCACGCCGTCCGGAAGCGTTATGGTGGAAATTTTAAGCTGTGTTAATTCCGAGCGCAGGCCGGTTTCAAGACGTACTGAAACGCTGCGCGGCCCGGCCCCTGCATCCGCGCTGGCAGTGGCGATCTGGCGGCGAGCAGCGACAGGCAATTGCGGTTCGCTGCCAATCAACGTCTCGATACGATCAAAGCCCAGTAGTTTTGCACCGGCACCGTTAGCCCACAATACGCCTGACAGAACGTGGTCGAGCACGATCTGTGCGTCGCCCCGGACAAAGCCCTCGCGGATGTCATCCAGCGCGGCGATATCAATGAATGGGTATGGTCCAGACATACCGGTCCTATCTGTCCTTTTGGCCGTTTAAGGCTTTTATTAACGTCTTATTAATAAGCTTGTCATGCGCCTGGGTCCATATTGCCAATGGATATGAGCCAGTTTTTCTGTTGCCTTAGTTAATGCGCGAGGCGCAATTTTGAAGGGCGCGAACTTTGTTGCGATTATATATGGTGGTCTTGGGAAAATGGCGGCAGGTTTGATGATGGGGTATTTCTCAAAAAGAGCGCTATAATCTCTTGCAATATGGATCGATTCTCCGTATGTGACCCCCTGTCGGTGCCGCTGAGGTGGAAATATCCGGCAACGGTACGCGGTCGTAGCTCAGTTGGTTAGAGCGCAGGATTGTGGCTCCTGAGGTCGTTGGTTCAACTCCAACCGACCGTACCATTTTCTCCCAGATTTTTGATTTCTGTCCTTTGCTGCGACGGTATGGGTCGTAGGCTCTTGATTGTTGCGCTCCTCCCTTGACCCGGGCATGACCGCGACATAATACCATTACGACGGTTCCCCGACCGAGAGCGAAGGGGATTAATAGGGAACACGGTGAGGCCGACCCAAAAGGGACCGAGACCGTGGCTGCCCCCGCAACTGTAAGCGGATTGCTGTTCATCCTCGTGACGTCAAAAGCGTCATGTCACTGTGCGAGCAGCACGGGAAGGCAGATGAACAGCATCTTGTCCGTGAGCCAGGAGACCTGCCGTCTAGATTGTGTCCATCGTCACGGGCGGGGAAGCCCGGAGCAGGAGCCGGTTATGACAGCACATCGCGTCGAAAGACGCCTGCCTTTCTTTTCATGCATATCCCCGGATATGTCGGTTTGCTTCGCGCGCTCTTCCGTCTGCGCCTGCGTGTCTGTTTAACGCGGGCTTTTTCTCATCATTTCGGGGATTTCCATGAAAATTATCGGCAAGGCGGCACTTGGTGCCGCATTCGGCGCTTTTACTTTCCTTGCAGGCGCAGCAACCCTTCAGGCGGCAGAAACCCAATATCCGCTGACGCTGAAAAATTGCGGTCGCGATGTAACCTTCAAACAGGCACCCGCCCGCGCGGTCGCGGTCGGCCAGAGCAGTGCCGAAATACTCTACAGCCTCGGTCTTGGCGACAAGGTTGTCGGTACGGCGGTGTGGTTCGGCCCGGTGCTGAAAGGTTTTGAGGAGGTCAACGCCAAGGTCAAGCGCCTTGCCGAAAACGATCCAAGTTTTGAAAGCGTTCTGGGACAAAAGCCCGATCTGGTGACGGCTGACTTTCAGTGGCATGTTGGCCCGAACGGCATTGTTGCGAAGCCCGAGCAGTTCGAGGAACTGGGGATTGCCGCCTATACATCGCCCGCCGATTGCGTGGGCAAAGATAATTCCGGCGGTGGTGATGGTGTACGAACAGCCCCTTTCACCATGAACATCGTCTATCAGGAAATCAGTGAACTGGCCGAAATCTTCAACGTGCAGGATCGTGGTGAGAAGCTGATCGCCGATCTCAAGGCACGTGAGGACGCAGCACGCAAAAAAATCGCAGCGTCAGGTAAGAAACTGTCGGCCGCGGTTTGGTTTTCCAGCACGCAAATTGACGCCGATCCCTATATTGGCGGTAAGTTCGGCGCTCCGGCCTATATTCTCTCGGCACTTGGTATTGGGAATGTTATAACAAGTGAAGAAGAATGGCCGACCATAGGCTGGGAAACTGTTGCCAAATCCAATCCAACGATGATCGTGGCGGCCAAACTCGACCGTCGACGTTATCCGGCCGATGATATTGCCGTCAAACATGAGTTCTTGAAAAGCGATCCGGTGACAAGCCTGATGCCTGCGGTCAAGAATGGCCACGTCTTTGATGTGGACGCGCAATCGATGAGTGCTTCGCAGCGTGTGGTCGAGGGGATCGAGACATTGGCCGCGGCCATTGCCGATTCGGATCTCAATCAATGACGGCCCAGCCCGCCACGGCAAGATTGCCACGAAACAACAGGATCGGCGCTGCCATACTGGCGCTGATCCTGCTTCTTGTCGCACTTTGGCTGGGCGCTTCTATCGGCGAAACCGCGATTCCGCTTGATGTGGTGGCAAAGACGGTTGCCAATCGGTTGTGGCAGGCGGGCTATCCGCTCGACCCGATCGATGAGGGCATCGTCTGGAGCTATCGCCTGAGCCGTGCTGTGGTGGGAGCCTGCTGTGGTGCGGCCCTTGCGATGTCGGGCGTGGTTCTGCAATCACTTTTGCGCAATTCGCTGGCCGATCCCTATATTCTGGGCATCTCCGCAGGCGCCTCTACCGGTGCGGTCAGTATCGCCATTCTGGGCGTAGGCGGTGGTGTGTTGAGCCTTTCCTTCGGGGCCTTCATCGGCGCGATCATTGCCTTTGTCCTGGTGTCGCTTCTGGCCATGAAAGCGGGGCGCGGCAGTGCGGCTATCATTCTGGCAGGTATAGCCGGTTCGCAGCTTTTCAATGCCATGACATCCTTCATCGTGACCAAAGCCGCCAATGCCGAACAGGCTCGAGGCATCATGTTCTGGTTGTTGGGCAATCTCTCCGGCGTGCGCTGGCCCGATGTGACGTTGGCTTTGCCCGCCTGCCTGGTCGGCCTCTTTGTCTGTCTTTGGCATGCGCGCGCCCTCGACGCCTTCACTTTTGGTGCGGAATCGGCAGCATCTCTCGGCATTCCAGTGCGCCGCGTCTATGCTATGCTGATTGGTGTCTGCGCACTGATGACGGCGGTGATGGTCTCGATCGTCGGCTCAATCGGCTTTATCGGCCTTGTCATTCCGCATGCCGCACGCATGCTTGTCGGTGTGCGCCACGGTGCACTTTTGCCGGCTGCCGCCTTGATTGGAGCAATCTTCATGATCGCTGCCGATATCGTGTCGCGCATCATCGTTCCAGGGCAGGTTTTACCTATCGGTGTTGTAACCGCACTGGTTGGAGCGCCTGCCTTCGCGCTGCTGCTGGGGCAAAGGCGGGGGCGTTCATGATGCTTTCAGCGCAAGGCGTTTCATGGTCGGCGGGCGGGATCGAAATTTTGCGTGGGGTTTGCCTTGACGTTCAAGAGGGCGAGTTTCTCGGTATTATCGGGCCGAACGGGTCCGGCAAGACAAGCCTGCTATCTCTTCTGTCGGGGATCAGGCGTCCGCGGTCCGGCACTGTTCTATTAGGCGATACGTCTATCGCGCAATTAAGCCGCCGCGAGGTTTCAAGGCGTCTGGCGCTGGTGGAGCAGCAGGCAGAAACGATGGAGCGTATCACGGCGCGTCAGGCGGTTGAGCTTGGCCGTACGCCCTATCTTGGTGCTTTGTCACCCTGGTCGGCACAGGATGATGTCATTGTGGAAAGCGCCCTCATCAATGTGGATATGGCGCATCTGGAACGGCGCTACTGGCACACGCTTTCCGGCGGGGAGCGTCAGCGCCTGCATATAGCCCGCGCGCTTGCGCAACAACCTCAGATATTGCTTCTCGACGAGCCGACCAATCATCTCGATATCGGCCACCAGATCGGACTGCTCGATCTGGTCAAACGGCAAGGTCTGACGGTGATGGCGGCACTCCATGATCTCAACCATGCAGCCATGTTCTGCGACCGTATCGCTGTGATGGATAAGGGGCAGATCGTGGCGCTGGGGTCGCCACGCGATGTGTTAAGCGCCGCACTTATCCGTCGTGTTTTCGGTGTCGAGGTTGAAATAGAGCATAGCGGCGCGGAAGGTTGCCATATCCGCTATTGTGCGCCGGGCAAAATGCAACAGAAGCCCGCGGCACACTTGCGGGCCGTGTGATCAGTCCTTTGCCAATGCTGCCTTGAGGCGAGGCTGTTGCAGATCAAGCCCCAGCTTTTCGGCACGTGCGATGATCGGTGCGAAGCGACGCTGCTTCTTTTCCGCGTGATTGGATGCGATATCGGCAATGCGGTGTTTGAGATATGGATTGAGAAAGCGTTCGCGCACTGTGGCGACATAGTTTTCTGCCTCCGAGCCCAAGCCTTCGGCCGCAAAGACTGGCAGAACTTCCTCGCGCCAGAGGGCTTCGAGCGCGTTGCGGATGGTTTCATCCTGCATGGCTTGCAGCACAATCTCATCTTGAGGACGCTTGCCGGTTAGCCATTGCTCGGCAATGAATGTATGCCCGAGATTGAGAAGATAAAGTTTCAACTGCTCGTATAGCGCCAGATTGTCGGTGACAATGATATCTGGATGCGTACAAGGCAAGATCAACCCGTCGGTCTGCTCGATAGCCCAGAGCGCATAAGGCTCGGCTATGGCGCCGACGGGCTCGATTGCTTCGGATACGATGCGGTCGACGAGGCTATTGGCAAAGACGCAGTGCTCGCCAAGCCATCCGATGAAGTTGGCGGACAGGTTCCAGTCGTGCGCCATGCCGATCAGGATCGAGCGTAGCTTGTCGCCATTGCGCGAAATCAGTTCACATGGGAAAATCGAAAGCGGCGCATGCGGGTTGTTCTGCCAGCGGTGGTGCGTGAGAACGAGGAGCTTTGCCGGAAAGCTTTTGGGCAAAGTCTCTGGATTTTCAAGCAGCGAAGCATCGTCGCTTGCGTCCAGTTCATAGCCTTTGTCGCCGGTGTTAGAAAGAATGACGGTGACTCTCGTACCCAGATCGAGGATCGCTTGCCAGTCGCGATGCGCGGAATAGGCGGCGGAAACCCCAGTGGCGCGATGTTCGGTTTCTGACGGTTTGCCATCGACCAGACCGCGGATGATCACCGGATAGCCATTCCCTTCATGCAACGCCTTTATGCGCGCTGCACTTTGCGGATTGGATGTGGTCTGCACCACGGCGATCGTACCGATTGCCTCACGCTTTGCGCGTGCCTGCGAAACGAAGAAATCGACATGGGCAAGCAGGAAACGGCTGGTGCCGAACTGAAGAATTACTGGCTTTTGCGTCATGGCATCCTCCCGGAAATATTTGTACTAGCTACGCAAACAGGCGTAAACTGGTCAAGCCAATGTAGAGATTTGAGCTTTCAAATCCTGCCCATTGAACAATTTGTCGCAATAAGGCATCAGTTCATGCATATTGCGCTTGGTTAAGACGCAGAATATGGTAAGGCCAATTTGGGAGAAGTTATGAGTGATATGCCAGTCATGGCGGAACCACGGCGGCTTTATCAGCAGATAGCCGACAGGGTGCGCGAGCGCATTCAGGACGGGCAGTTTCCACTCGGAAGCAGGCTTCCGGCGGAGCGTGAACTTGCCCAGCAACTGGGTGTGTCGCGTCCGTCGCTGCGTGAGGCGCTGATCGCGCTTGAAATCGCCGGCACTGTCGAAATCCGCATGGGGTCGGGCATTTATGTCAGTGCAGGACCGGACAAAAGGGTCTTGTCTCAGGCGATTGGTGAAAGTCCGCTAGAGATCATGCAGGCGCGGCAATTGATTGAAGGCAGCGTGGCTGTCATGGCCTGCGCGCGCATGACGCCCGACGGGCTTGGCGAATTGCGCGCAACGCTCAATGCCATGCGCGAAAATGTCAGTTGTGATCGTACCGCGATGGAACTCGACCGGCAATTTCATCTCCTGCTTGCGGGTCATGCCGGCAATTCGGTTCTGGTAAAAGTCATTCGCGATCTTTTCGACGAGCGTCATAGTCCGCTCACGGCACAAATCAGAACGCGTTTTGAAAACAACGATACCTGGTCACTGGCTCTGGTGGAGCACGAGATCATTTATACGGCACTTGAAGCGAGGGATCCGCTTCAGGCGCAGGCAGCCATGCAGATGCACCTGGAGCGGTCCAGACAACGCTGGATGGATAACGAGCCGCAGGCTTGAAAACCGGGCGGCAAACTGAGGTCAGACATATGAATGTTTCCATTGTGGCAAATGCTGCGCCGGTTATCCTTCTGCACCCATCGGACGATGTCGTGGTAGCGCGAACGCCTGTGCGTGAAGGCCATTCCATAGGGCTTAGCGGTATCACGGCCCGTCAACTGATCGGGCGGGGGCACAAGGTGGCGATCCATGCCATCCCTTCGGGCAAGGAAGTGCTGAAATACGGTCAGGTGATCGGTGTGGCCACGCAGGATATTGCGCCCGGCGAGCATGTCCATCTGCACAACCTTGCCATGCTGCCCTCCGAGCATGAGCATCAGTTTTCCGTCGATATCGAAGAGCGCGGCATGGTGGCGGAAGCCGAACGCCGCCATTTTATGGGTTATGATCGCGGCGCGGGCGGGGTTGGTACGCGCAATTATATCGGGGTGATTTCCTCGGTGAATTGTTCGGCCACCGTCTCGCGCTATATTGCCGATTATTTCAACCGCATGGGTGGGCTTGACGGTTTCGATAATGTCGATGGCGTGGTGGCACTGACGCATGGCAGCGGTTGCGCGCTCAACACCAAATCCGAAGGCTATCGTCTTCTGACGCGCACGATCCAGGGCTATGCCAAGCATCCGAATTTTGGCGGCATTTTGTTGATCGGTCTTGGCTGCGAAACCAACCAGATTGCGCCGATCCTCGAACATTATCGCATGGAGGAAGGCTCGCGCCTGCGCACCATGACCATCCAGCAGCATGGCGGCACACGCAAGACCATCGATGCGGCGATTGCCGAGATCAAGCAAATGCTGCCGCTGGTCAATGAAGCCAAGCGCACGAAGCAGCCACTTTCAAAGCTCAAGCTGGCGCTCGAATGCGGCGGCTCGGATGGTTATTCCGGAATTTCCGCCAATCCGGCGCTGGGTTATGCATCCGACCTCATCGTTCGTAATGGCGGCACTACGGTTCTGGCGGAAACACCGGAAATCTATGGTGCCGAGCATCTTTTGACGCGCCGCGCCGTAACCCCTGCGGTTGCGCAAAAACTGTTGCAGCGCATCGACTGGTGGCGCGATTATACCGCGCGCAATGGCGATGAGCTCAACAACAATCCTTCGCACGGCAACAAGCTTGGCGGGCTAACCACCATTCTGGAAAAATCGCTGGGTGCTGTCGCCAAAGGTGGCTCCATGCCATTGAAGGCCGTCTATGAGTTTGCCGAAACGGTGACTGAACAGGGCTTCGTTTTCATGGATACGCCGGGTTACGATCCCGTTGCTGTAACGGGACAGGTTGCGGGTGGCTGCAACGTGATCTGCTTTACTACCGGGCGCGGTTCGGTCTCCGGTTTCAAGCCTGCGCCCTGCATCAAGATCGCTACCAATTCAGAAATGTATGAACACATGAAGGAAGACATGGATCTGAACTGCGGTAGCATCGTCACCGGGGAGGAGAGCATCGAACAGGCGGGTCTGCGCATGTTCGAGCACATTATCGCGGTCGCATCCGGCGAAAAGACGCTGAGCGAAATCTACGATTATGGCGACAATGAATTCGTGGCCTGGCAGGTTGGCGCCGTCACCTGAATTTTTGAAATATAGGAATATCTGATGGTCAAGGTTTTGCGCATCGAGAGCGAAAACGTAACCCGATTTGCCGAAATCGATGAAGCGCCACTGCTGCCCGGTCATGTGCGTATTCGCGTGCGCCATGTCGGTCTGTGCGGTAGCGATCTCAACACCTTCAAGGGGCTGAACCCGCTTGTCGAACTGCCGCGTATTCCGGGCCATGAGATCGGGGGCGAAATTATCGAAGTCGGCGAAGGGGTTGATGCGGCTTATGCCAAGGGAAAGCGCGTTATCGTCCTGCCCTATACAAACTGCGGCACATGTTCTTCCTGCCGCAAGGGGCGGCTGAATGCGTGTCGTTATAACAAGACGCTGGGTGTGCAGCAAAATGGTGGACTGGCGGAACAGATCGTGCTGCCTGCTGAAAAACTCATTCTCAACGACACGCTGAAACCACGTCATCTGGCGCTGGTCGAACCACTTTCGGTCGGATTTCATGCGGTGGCCCGTGGACGCGTCGAGGCGGGCGAAACCGTGGCTGTGCTTGGCTGCGGTATGATCGGCATGGGGGTGCTGATCGGTGCGGTTGCGCGCGGTGCAAAGGTGATTGCCATCGATCCGAGTGCTGAAAAGCGTGAACTGGCGCTGCATCTTGGTGCCACCCATGTCCTGCCAAGCGGCGAGGACGTGGTTGAAAAAGTCATGCAACTGACCGGCGATGACGGCGTGGATGTAGCTTTCGAGGCCGTCGGACTGCCGGTTACTTTCACACAGGCTGTCGATCTGGCGGGTTTTGCCGGGCGGGTGGTCTATGTCGGTTATTCCAAGGCGCCGGTCACTTATCAGACGCAATTCTTCAACCTCAAGGAACTCGACATCATGGGCTCGCGCAATGCGATGCTTGCCGATTTTGAAGCTGTCATCGCGCATCTGGAAAAGCTTGGAAATGATGCCGACGGACTTATCTCGAAAGTGTTTGCATTCAACGACGCTGAATGGGCCCTGCCTTATTGGAATAGCGACCGTAATGTGCTGAAAATCATCATTGAACGCGACTGAGTAATACGCCTTGGTGTCGACAAGATAAATGCAGAGCGTTATGGGTAGGCCTTGAAAAAGGAGCCTGCCCATGGTTTTGCCCGTCCGTCCCGCCCCTATTGATAATGCCGAACGCGCACAGCGGCTTGAAGCCTTGCGTGCGGTTTTGCGCGCAAAAAATATTGGTGCCCTTTTGCTGGGTTCGACCGAGAGCCTCTATTATTTTACAGGCCTGGTGTGGCATCCAAGCGAGCGGCTTCTGGGAGCTGTCGTCACGCAGAGCGATCTGACCTATATCGTGCCGGGTTTTGAGCTGAGTCGTGTGGAAAGCCTGCCGCATCTTAAAGGCAGAATTTGCATATGGCAGGAGGAAGAGAGCAGCGCCGCGCTGGTGGCCTCGATTGTGCCGGAAAAAACAAGCCTTGCAGTGGATGATGCGGTTCCGCTGTTTGTCTATCATGCGCTGACGGCAGAAATTGGCGTCGAGCGTCTGGTGGATGGCGGTCCGATCATCGGTTCACTGCGGCTTTGCAAGTCTGACGCTGAAATTGCCATCATTAGATATGCGATGGCCCTGACGCTTGAGGTTCACAAGCGCGCGCATGATTTCATCAAGCCCGGCGTGGCGGCGTCGGATGTCGTGCGCTTCATTGACGACCAGCACAAGGCGCTCGGTGCCGACAATGGTTCCAGCTTCTGCATTGTTTCGTTCGGAGAAGCGACCTCGCTGCCGCACGGCGCGGACGGCGAGCAGTTTTATAAAAGCGGTGATGTGATCCTTGTCGATACCGGATGCCGGATCGATGGCTATCATTCCGACCTGACGCGCACCTATATGCTGGATGAACCGGCGCCGGAATTTTCGCGCATATGGGCGATCGAACGCGAAGCGCAGCAAGCGGTTTTCGATGCGGCCAAATTAGGGGCACCCTGTTCCAGCCTCGACGATGCGGCGCGTGCCGTTCTGGGGAAACATGGTCTGGGCCCGGACTATAAACTGCCCGGCCTGCCGCATCGTGCAGGCCATGGTCTGGGTCTTGAAATCCATGAAGCGCCTTTCATCGTGCGCGGCAATGCATTGCCACTTGAGAAAGGCATGTGCTTTTCCAATGAACCGATGATCGTGGTGCCGGAGCAGTTCGGCGTTCGTCTCGAAGATCATATCTATATGGCCGATGGCGGTCCACGCTGGTTCACGCAGCCAGCCAAAGGCCCGACCGAGCCGTTTGCCTGATGAAATCAGGCGTCTTCAGATGGAACCTTTTGGCGCTTGCAAGGTTTGAATTCCATGCATGTCTCAACGGTTCCTCTGAAAAACGATTTTTTTGAAGCATTCTCTCTTGATGATGCGCAATACGCATTTTTCTGCGACGTCGATGGCACATTGATTGATCTGGCGCCGACACCTGACAGTGTGATCGTGAGTGACGACCTCGTTTTTTCCTTGCAAAAACTGGATGATCGATTGACCGGTGCGGTCGCGCTGGTGACAGGGCGACCACTCGAATTCATTGAGCAGCAGTTTCCTTTCTTTTCAGGGGCCATTGCCGGTCTGCATGGCACCGAATTCCGGCTCCCTTCAGGGGAAATCGAAAGACTGGAGCCGGGCGAACATTTTCGGCTTGCAAAAGATTTTCTCAATATGACCCGCGAGCGTGTCGGTGATCTTCTCTTGGAAGACAAGGGCAATGCAATTGCGCTTCATTACAGAAATGCGCCTCACCTCGAAGATGTCGCGCACGAATTGATGACGGTAGCGCAGCGCTTGGCCGGGCCTGAATGGCGTGTGCAGCCCGGAAAATACGTTTTCGAACTGCGTTCACGCAATGGGGACAAGGGTGCGGCTTTGCGCCGTCTCATGCAATGCGCACCTTTTGCGGGACGTGTGCCATTGGCTTTCGGCGATGACCTGACCGACATACCCATGCTTGAGGCTGCTACTGCGCTCGGTGGCCAGGGCATTGCGATTGGCGAAACCATTCGTGGTTCGTCTTCACATGCACTGGATTCGCCCGCGGCGCTTCGGGCATGGATCGCCGGTTTGGCTGAAAGTTAGAGCGTATTCCGATCTGCTTAAATCAGATCGATGCTCTAATGATTTGATTCAAAGCGCATCTTATCCGAAAACCGTTTCACACCTTTCGGGATGCGCTCTAATTTAAAGGAGAGAATAATTGGGGCGGCTTATCGTGGTTTCCAACCGTGTGCCCTTGCCTGACAAGCAGGGTAGGGCACCGGCAGGCGGGTTGGCAGTTGCCTTGCAGGCGGCATTGAACGTGCGTGGCGGGGTCTGGTTCGGCTGGTCGGGAAAAACATTGACCGAGGGGCAATCGCAAAAACTGGAAATGCGCGATGTTGGCCCGATCAGCTACGCGCTTTTGAGTCTGTCCAAAAAGGATATCGACGAATATTACGCCGGTTTTGCCAACCGCATGCTGTGGCCGTTGTGTCATTACCGGCTCGACCTTATCGACTATGCCCGTAAGGATATGGACGGCTATTTTCGGGTCAACCGGCTGTTTGCACAGCAATTATTACCGCTGATCGAACCCGATGACGTGATCTGGGTGCAGGACTATCACCTCATTCCACTTGCCGAGGAGTTGCGGCGTTGCGGTTTAAAAAACCGCATCGGATTTTTCCTGCATATTCCATGGCCCCCAGCCGACATTCTGCTGACCTTGCCCGTGCACGAAGCGGTTATGCGCGGACTGACCGCTTATGATGTCGTGGGATTTCAGACCGAGAATGATGTCGAAAATTTTATCGGTTGTCTGCGCCGTGAGAAGATCGGCGAGCAGATTGCACCGCGCCAGTTCGAGGCATTTGGGCACCGTTTTAGCGTGGACAGTTTTGGCATCGGTATAGAGACGGAAGTTTTTGCGAGACTTGCGAAAAAATCCCAAAACAGCACCTCGGTCAAACGCATGCGTGAAAGCATGAGCGGGCGCGATCTGATCATCGGTGTGGATCGGCTCGATTATTCCAAAGGTATCACTGACCGGCTTGAGGCTTTTGAGCATTTTCTGAAAATCGACCCGGCCAATCGTGGCAGTCTCACCTTTTTGCAAATCACCCCGAAATCGCGCTCCGAGGTGCCTGAATACAAGGCTATGCAGCGCATGGTGGCAGAGCTGGCGGGTCGTATAAATGGGGCCAATGCGACGATCGACTGGACGCCGATACGTTATATCAATCGTTCACTCAATCGCGATACGCTGGCCGGGCTTTACCGGCTTGCGCGGATCGGGCTTGTGACACCACTGCGCGATGGCATGAATCTGGTCGCCAAGGAATATGTCGCGGCACAAAATCCTGAGGACCCCGGTGTGCTGGTGCTGTCGCGCTTTGCCGGTGCCGCACAGGAACTAAGCGGTGCGGTTCTGGTCAATCCCTATGATGCGGAATCGGTTGCGCATGCCATTTCACGCGCCATTGCCATGCCTCTGGAAGAACGCAAGGAACGCTTTTCGGCAATGATGGACTTCCTGACCGAGAATGATGTCACCCGCTGGTGCGACCGTTTTCTCGAACGTCTGGCACCAGCGGCGTAAAGGCTTCTATCGAACGGCCTGAGCGTAAATGCGCACGACGTTGCGCACGGCTTCGACCAGCAGTGCATGCGGGGTGGCTTTAACACGGCCTGCGGCAACTGCCGGATAAAGGGTACCCAGATACTGACTGATCAGCGTTTCAGGGATTTTACGTCCCTCAAGGCGTTTCATAAGTGCGTTGACTGCAGACGAGGCCTGCGGGTGCGGCCAGTAATAGCGAATACGGTCACTATAGGAAAAATGGCGCTGGAGCCGTAAATCATCGGCGTTGCCATGATAGTATTTTTCCCAGTTCGCAGGCTCTTCCAGAAGCAGTTTCTCCATTCGGGCACGCAGCGTTTCCTCTTCCGGCAACGGGTCGAGGAAGGCTGCGATCTGGTCGAGACCGTAGAGTGCCTCGCGCAGTGCGAAGGTCAGGCCGGGACCGACTTTCAGAATGGAAAACCCATCGTGCACGAGGGCTGAAAGCGCTTCGACCGGCTGATAGTCGGTTGAATGCGCTTCAAAGACGAATTGCGGCATTTCATTGAGAATGCCACTTAGAGCCGTTGCCTTGTCGCTGTCGTAGAAGACGACGTTCTCGTTGCCGAATTCGACACCGGGTTGCACCACGACGCCAATGGCACGTGCAAAGGCGTCTTCGAGGCCAAGTGCGGCAAAGGCCTTGCGATGAATAGCCACCGTTTCGAGAGCGGCTTCGGGCCGGGTCAGCTCCAGCCCTTCGATTTCTTCCATCGCGCCGCCTGGGATCGGCACTTCCGTGCCGATAATATAGACGGGCAAATCGAAGTCGGATTGAGCGGCTGCTGTTTCCGAGATTTTGGCAAGGCGCGCTGCGCGTTCTGCGGTCAGGGCATCGGGGAGGGCGACCGGCTCGCCTGCACAGCCCATGGATGTGTCGAGATGGATTTTGGTGAAACCGGCGCGCACGAAGGCATCCATCATCACTTCGGATTTCTGCATGGCTTGTTCTGCGGGCAGATGTTTCCACGGGTTGGGACCCAGATGATCGCCGCCGAGAATCAGACGTTGTGTGTCAAACCCGACTTTTTTTGCAATGTCCTCGACGAAGCTCCGGAAATCGCTGGGCGTCATGCCGGTATAGCCGCCATCCTGATTGACCTGATTGCAGGTGGCTTCGATCAGCACATCCGTGTCGGTCGCCAATCCCTCAAGTAGAGCCGCCTCGATCACCAAAGGATGCGCGGAACAGATCGACGTGATGCCACCGCGCTCGCCACGCGCAAAACGGGATGGAAGTGCGCTCAGTCTCTGGGTGCTGCTCATGGTTCTGGTCATGGACGCTCTCTATTGTCTGCAATGAATTGTTCGATTTCTGCCATGGTCGAGGTGCCTTCCATCGGGCCCTTGACGCCAACGGCGCGTGCCCCGGTCGCGTTGGCAATCCTCAACGCACGTGCCGGCGTTTCGCCACGCAGCCATTGCGTGACGAAAGCCGCGCCAAAACTGTCACCCGCGCCGGTCGGGTCCACTTCCTTGACGTTTAAAGCCGGGGCAATCACGGTGCCCGATGCGTCGTGATAGCTTGCGCCATCCGCGCCGCGCTTGACCACAATGGCTTTGATGCCGCGTGCAAGCAATTCATCGATTGCCGCATGCTCTTCTGTCGCCTTCGTAAACAGAAAGATTTCCGATCCGCTCGGCATGAAAAGATCCGTGTGCTCCAGCGCATGCAGCAGCGCCTCGCGCATGCCGGGAAGGTCAAGCATTTCCTTGCGAATATTGGGATCAAAGGAGATGGTGCCGCCCTTGGCCTTGATGCGCGTCGTAGCCTCATGGATTGCGGCGACGATGCCATCGGAAAACAATGCCGATCCCATGATGTGGAGATGATCGGCACTTTCGATCATCTTTTCGGTCTCCGACGTCAAGCCGATCGCGCTGCATGCGCTGTGCTTGATGTTGAAGATAAAATCGCGATTGCCATCCGGGCGATAGCGCACGAAAGCGCTGCCGGTGGCAGCAGTCGGATGCACGGCAATGGCCGAAACGTCCACACCGTCTCTTTGCAATCGCTCGATATTGAGCGTCCCGAAATCGTCCTTGCCTACAGCGCTGACAAGGCCACAGGGCTGACCGAGTTTTGCTACCTGGTCGATGAAGATAGCGGGTGCGCCCGAAGCAAAAGGTCCGATCAGCGGAATGGCGGTTTTAAAACCGTTACCTGTTTCCACCGCCATGATCTCGACGACGATTTCACCAATGGTGATGATTTTCTTCATGTTCTCTGTCTCGTGAAAAATACCCGCACTACGTCTAAGCCGACAAGCGCAGCTTGATCTCGGCATTGAGAAGTATGCGATGATTGGATGGCAGATCGGTCTTTTGATCCAAACCCTCTCCGAGCGTTTGAAACAGTAATTCCATCGCCAGTCGTCCAATTTCGTTATAATCCTGTGCAACCGTAGTCAGCGGAGGGCAGGTGTATTCGGAAAGTGGATTATTGTCGTGTCCCGCAACGCGGAT
This sequence comes from Brucella sp. BE17, assembly GCF_039545455.1. Classification (NCBI taxonomy): domain Bacteria; kingdom Pseudomonadati; phylum Pseudomonadota; class Alphaproteobacteria; order Hyphomicrobiales; family Brucellaceae; genus Brucella; species Brucella sp. BE17. The sequence goes on from NZ_CP154468.1 coordinate 240,040, forward strand.
ATTGCAATCTTTCAGCCGGCCGATCTTCATACCCGCCTGCCATAGAGCGCCGGTCACGCCGAAGGCGATACGGTCATTAGAGCACAGCACGGTACTGGTCGGAAAACTATTCTTCTCACGCAGGATACGGGCTGTTTGCTCAAAAGCGTAGTGCTCGAAATCCCAGCTGCGACTGGGTTCGAGTTCGATAATTCTGGGTTCAAACCCAAGGTTTTCCATAGCCAGACAATAGGCGTCCCGCCGCTTGATCGCGTTATTATTCACAAGAGGCATGGAAAAATAACACGGTTCGCTGCCCGAGCGGCAGAGATAATCAACAATCAGATGGAAGGATTTCTGATTATCGGTGCCGACAAAGGGAGAACTGTTGTCGAGGGGTGAATCCACATAAACGGTCGGGATATCATCGGCGAGGTGGGTAAGGGCCGAATGCTGCGATTGCTCACCAAGGGGCGCGATGATTGCGCCTGCGACATTGAGCGAGCGCAATGTTTCAATGGCGCGCTTTTCCAGTTCCGGTTTTCCATCAGAGGACAAGACCAGAGCAAGATAACCGCGCTGTTCGGCAAGGGCCTGGAGCCTGCGCGTCATGGCCATGTAGAAATGGTCAAGCTGGTTCGGAATTATGATGCCTAAAATGGTCGTACGACGACGATTAAGGTTCACCGCGAAAAGATTGGGGCGGAAGCCAGATTGCTGGATTGCGGCTTCGATGCGTTCACGCGTTTTGGGACGGACAGATTCGGGATCGTTGAAATATTTGGAAACAGTAGGGCGTGAAAGCCCGACCAATTCCGAAAAATCTTCCATGGTGCGTATGGTTTTACCCACGATTGATGTCCTGTTCGTCATGCGATGGCGCATGCATTTTTGCGCCCTGGTTGTCTTTCTATGACCACCGAGTTCTCCCAAAACATCCGAAGTGGGAGAGACGTACAGAAGCCAGAGAAATATTTCATAATATATTCAACGATATAACCATAGCCCGCATTTTGTTTCCTCCGATGGCGGACGGATGTCAAAGTGTCAAAGGCAGGCATTGGCGTCAAGGGAGCAAATGCCGTCTACTCAACAGGTGCAGTTGCAAATCGAATGTGATAGGCTTTTAAAATGATATTGCGGGGAGGGGCGTTTCAAACGCTTTGCAATTGTTTGCTGGCGAGAAGTAAAAATTCTTTTGCTGACAGCGGTGTCAAAAACCGCCCTTGACAAGTCCCGAAATGCCAAGCCATAAACTTTACATACGTAATGATATTACTGTGCACTCGTAAAGGAGGAGATGGGATGCAAAACAAATCTTATATTGCAGGGCTCATTGCATCTGCCGCAGGCATTGCCCTGATGGCGGGTGCCGCATCGGCGGAAGAACTGACCATCGCAACGGTTAACAATTCCGACATGATCATCATGCAGAAGTTGTCGCCGGAGTGGGAAAAGGAAACCGGCAACAAGATCAACTGGGTGGTTCTGGAAGAAAACGTTCTTCGCCAGCGCGTGACCACGGACATTGCTACCAAGAGTGGCCAGTTTGACGTCATGACAATCGGTGGCTATGAAGCGCCGATCTGGGGCAAGGCCGGATGGCTTCTCGATGTTGACGACCTTGGCGATGATTACGATTACGACGACCTGATCAAGCCGGTGCGTGCAGGCCTCACTGTCGATGACAAGCTTTATGCGGTGCCTTTCTATTCGGAAAGCTCGTTTACCTATTATCGCAAGGATCTGTTTGACGCTGCCGGTCTTCAAATGCCGGATGAGCCGACTTATGAGCAAATCAAGGAATTTGCGACCAAGCTCACCGACAAGTCGAAAGAGCAGTATGGTATTTGCCTGCGCGGCAAGCCCGGCTGGGGCGAAAACATGGCCTATCTCGGCACGCTCATCAACACCTATGGCGGGCGCTGGTTCGACGAGCAATGGAAGCCGCAGATCAATTCCGACGAGTGGAAGAAGGCAGTCAGTTTCTACGTCGATCTGATGAAAGAAGCCGGACCTCCCGGACTGACCTCCAACGGTTTTAACGAAAATCAGGCGCTGTTTTCGACCGGCCATTGCGCGATGTGGATCGATGCAACCTCTGGCGCGGGTCGCGTTTACGATCCCAAGCAGAGCCAGGTTGCCGACAAGGTCGCCTTCACCAAGGCACCTGTCGAAGTAACGCCAAACGGCTCGGCCTGGGCGTGGTCGTGGAATCTGGCAATTCCCGCCTCCACCAAAAAGGCGGATGCTGCGAAATCCTTCCTCAAATGGGCGACGTCGAAGAGCTATGTCGAACTGGTGGGCGAGAAGGAAAGCTGGGTTGCCGTACCCCCAGGTACACGCCAATCAACCTATGCCAATGAGAACTACCAGAAGGCAGCACCTTTTGCCGCAACGGTTCTCGCGTCGATTGAATCGGCCGATCCGACCAAGGCAACCAAGGATCCGGTCCCTTATACCGGCATCCAGTTCGTGGCGATCCCTGAATTTCAGGCGATTGGAACGATTGTCGGTCAGGCTGTTTCGGCAGCCGTTTCGGGACAGCAGGGTGTCGATGCGGCGCTTGATGGTGCACAGCGTCAAGTCGAACAGATCATGACGCAGTCCGGTTACATCAAGTAACAGCGTTAAAATAGGTGGCCTGCCGCGTCTTTGAGAGGCGGCAGGCCGAATTTTCGCATATTTCTGTCAGGAACGGGAATGTGATCGGAAGGGAGAGAGGATTTATGCCAGCAGACAGTGCTTTGGCTCCCAATAGTAAACCAGCGCGCAGCCGGAGCAGATCGCGCCGCAGTGTGCGAACTGGTCCCTTGCTTGCACCAGCCGTCATCCTGCTTCTTTTATGGATGATCGTACCGCTGGGGATGACCCTGTGGTTCTCGTTCCAATACTACAACCTGATCAATCCATTTGTGACCGGCTTTGCCGGGGTGTCCAATTATTCCTTCCTTCTGTCTGATCCGGGCTTGTGGTCGGCAATCGCCAAGACACTTATTCTCTTAGGTTCTGTGCTCACCATATCCATTGTGATGGGTGTGGCCTTCGCGGTGGTTTTCGATCAGGATTTCTTTGGCAAAAACATTGCGCGACTGCTGGTCATTGCACCGTTTTTCGTCATGCCGACCGTCTCGGCGCTCATCTGGAAAAACCTGCTCATGCATCCGGTCAATGGCTTTTTCGCCTTTGTCTCGCGCAGTCTCGGACTGCCGGTGATCGACTGGTTCTCGCAGTTCCCGATGGCCTCGATCATCATCATCGTTTCATGGCAATGGGTGCCTTTTGCAACGTTGATCCTGATGACGGCCATGCAGTCGCTCGACCGCGAGCAAATGGAAGCCGCACGTCTCGATGGTGCAAAAGGGCCGGTGATGTTCTATCATATCGTCTTGCCGCATTTGTTGCGTCCGATTTCGGTCGTCATCATGATCGAAACGATCTTCCTGCTGTCGATCTTTGCGGAAATCCTGGTGACGACATCAGGCGGTCCGGGCATTGCCACCACGACGCTGACTTATTTCATCTATCTCAAGGCACTTCTGCAATGGGATATTGGCGGCGCGTCAGCGGCGGGCGTTATTGCCATTGTGCTGGCCAATATTGTTGCCTTCTTCCTCATTCGCACCGTTGCGCGCAATCTGGATAATTAGGAGGCAGGCATGGCTAAAAAACGCAAGATAAATAAAGCCGCACTCCTAGCCGGTATCATCGGCTGGGCCGTAGCACTTCTGATGTTCTTCCCGATCCTTTGGATGCTGCTTGCATCGTTCAAGACGGAGATCGATGCAGTTGCTCCGCCAAAGCTGTTCTTTTCGCCGACGCTTGAAAATTTTGCCGAGGTCAATCAACGCGCCAATTATCTGCGCTATGCAATGAACAGCGTGATTGAAAGTCTGGGTGCTACGATTCTCTCGCTGATTATCGGCGTACCTGCTGCCTATGCCGCAGCTTTCTTTCCGGGAAAACGCACCAAGGATCTGCTTTTGTGGATGCTGTCGACCAAGATGCTGCCTGCGGTGGGCGTGTTGGTGCCGATCTATCTGCTGGCGCGTGACAGTGGTCTCCTTGATACCCGTACCGGGCTCATCATCATCTTCACCCTGTCCAATCTGCCGATCGTTGTGTGGATGCTCTATTCCTTCTTCAAGGAAGTGCCGCATGAAATTCTGGAAGCCAGCCGTATGGATGGTGCCAAGGTAGGCCAGCAGATCCGTTATCTGTTGCTGCCATTGAGCCTTCCGGGCATTGCATCCACAGCGCTTCTTTCCATTATTCTGTGCTGGAACGAAGCTTTCTGGAGCCTCAACCTGACAGCCTCACAGGCAGGCCCGCTGACGGCCTTCATCGCGTCGTTCTCCTCGCCGGAAGGCCTGTTCTGGGCCAAGCTGTCGGCAGCCTCGACGCTTGCGATCGCACCAATCCTCGTCTTCGGCTGGATGACGCAGCGCCAACTGGTGCGCGGTCTGACCTTTGGCGCCGTGAAATAAAGGGATATCCCATGGCTACACTTTCATTACACAACGCCACAAAAACTTTCGGCAATGTCGGCGTCATCAAGGGCGTCGATCTTGAGATCGAAGATCGTGAATTCGTGGTCTTCGTCGGGCCATCAGGCTCGGGCAAGTCCACGCTCTTGCGTATGATCGCGGGGCTGGAAGAGATCACTACTGGTGAATTGAAAATCGACGGTGAACTTGTCAATGACACGCCACCCGATGAGCGCGGCCTTGCCATGGTGTTTCAGACCTATGCGCTTTATCCGCATATGAATGTGCGCGAGAACATGGCTTTTGCGCTCAAGCTTGCAGGGCTTGCCAAGGCCGAACGCGACCGCAAGGTGGAAGAGGTTGCTAAGACGTTGCAGCTCGATGCACTTCTTGATCGCAAGCCACGCCAACTTTCGGGCGGGCAGCGCCAGCGCGTCGCCATTGGCCGCGCAATGGTGCGCGAGCCCAAAATTTTCCTGTTCGATGAGCCACTTTCCAATCTCGATGCCGCCTTGCGCGTGCAGATGCGCATTGAGCTTGCGCGTTTGCATGAGCGGCTTAATGCAACCATGATCTATGTGACACATGATCAGGTCGAAGCCATGACGCTGGCCGACAAGATCGTCGTGCTGCGTGATGGAAGGGTAGAGCAAGTGGGGTCACCGCTCGAACTCTATCACCACCCGGTCAATCGTTTTGTGGCTGGCTTCATCGGCTCACCGACCATGAATTTTCTCGACGTGAAGGCGCGAGCCGTGGATGCTGACGGCGTTACCGTAGAACTGGGCGGTGGCCGCACCGTCAAGGTGCCGGTCAAGGGCGATGGGATCAGCGAAGGCGCGGCGTTGGTTCTGGGCATCCGCCCTGAACGCCTGCACCCCGCCACTGATGGCGTTCTTGATGGTGAGGTCAGTGTTGTGGAGCGGCTTGGCGGTCAGACCTATCTCTATGTTCAGAGTGACGCTGCAGATGGCTTTCTGGTCTCTGAAGCGGGCGGAGACAGCACCGTGCAGCTGCATGATCCGGTGAAACTCGGTTTTGTGGCGGCAGATGCACTTCTTTTCAAGCCAGATGGACTCGCACTTGAACGGCGCGAACGCCATCCGCTGACCCTCGCCGATAAATCTGCGCATCGCTGACGTCAGCATATCCTCTCTCCCGGAGACTTTCTATGAGACTTAAAGACAAGGTTGCCCTCATCACGGGTGCGGCACGTGGCATCGGGCTTGGCTTCGCGGCAGCCTACGCGCGTGAAGGTGCGAAAGTGATCATTGCCGATATCGATATCGACCGTGCGCAACAGGCAGCCCGTGAGCTTGGCGATAAGGTGAGCGCGGTCAAGCTCGACGTTACCGATCTTGGCCAGATTGAGAAAGTCGTGGCGGAGATCGATGCCGAATATGGCGGCATCGATATTCTGGTCAACAATGCCGCGATCTTCGATATGGCGCCAATCAACGAGATTACCGAGGCAAGCTACGAGCGCGTCTTCAATATTAATCTTCGAGGACCGCTTTTCATGATGAAAGCGGTGTCCAATGTGATGATTGCGCGCAAGCGTGGCGGTAAGATCATCAATATGGCGAGCCAGGCAGGCCGTCGCGGTGAAGCACTGGTGACATTTTACTGCGCGTCGAAGGCTGCGATTATTTCAGCGACGCAATCCGCCGCGCTTGCGCTCGTCAAACACGGTATTCAGGTCAATGCCATAGCACCCGGCGTGGTGGATGGTGAGCACTGGGACGTGGTGGACGCTAATTTCGCAAAATGGGAAGGGCTTAAGCCCGGTGAGAAAAAGGCGGCGGTGGCCAAGTCGGTTCCGATTGGCAGGTTTGCAACGCCCGAAGATATTATCGGTATAGCGATTTTTCTTGCCTCGTCCGAAAGCGATTACATTCTGGCCCAAACCTTTGGTGTGGATGGCGGCAACTGGATGGCATAAAGCTGGCCTCCTCAAATACCATAAAATACAACACGCTTTAATAGGCCGGGGTTGGATTATGAAAGCCATATATTTTACCGGTCTTGGCAAGGCAGAACTTGTGGACCTGCCGGAGCCTCAACTCAAACCCGGTCACGCTGTGATCGAGGTCAAGGCGGCAGGGCTTTGCCATACTGATATCGAAGTGTTGCATGGCCGCTATGGTTCAAGTGCGTTTCCGCTGGTGCCGGGACATGAATATTCTGGCATCGTCGTGTCGGTGGCCGAGGATGTGACGCATCTGAAGCCGGGCGACCGGGTTGCGGTCGATCCCAATATCCCTTGCGGTCATTGTCGCGCCTGTCGCAAGGGGCTGACCAACCTTTGCAGCGACCTGAAAGCCTATGGCGTCACGCATAATGGCGGTTTTGCGCAAGAGAGTCTTGTGGATGCGGCGCATCTCCACCCGATTGGCGATCTGCCCCTTGATGTGGCGGCATTGGCCGAGCCGCTTGCCTGTGTGCTCAACGGATTGGACGCATCGGGCCTTAAGGCAGAAAGACAGGAGGCTGACACGGCGCTTGTCTTCGGGGCAGGGCCGATTGGTCTTTTGCTGGCGCTTTCACTCAAAGCGCAAGGTGTTAATGAGGTCGCGGTTGCCGATATTAATGAGCATCGGCTTGGGTTTACTGAGAGCCTTGGCCTTGAAGCCATTCATTCGGGTTCTGACGCGCTTGAAAAGCGCAAACGCAGTTTTGATTTCGTGGCGGATGCGACCGGGATTGCCAATGTTGCGCAATCCATGATCGATTATACCGCCGATGGCGGCACTGCGTTGTTTTTTGGTGTTTGTGCGCCCGATGCCCGCATAGCACTTGCACCTTTCGAGATATTCCGTCGCCAGATCCGGCTTGCGGGGTCGCACTCGCTCAACCGCAACATTCCGCAGGCTCTGGATGTTCTGGCTAAAGACGATGGTGCAATGGCGCGCCTCATTTCGCATCGCCTGCCGATAGACGAGATGCTTCCGTTTTTCACCAAACATGGTGGCGACCCTGCCACGATGAAAATACAATTCGTATCCGCTGACTGAGAGGACGCCCATCATGACCAGGCTTTCGCGCACGACACTGCAAGGCTTCGACAAGGTTCAAAAACCCGTTTACGATCCGGCAAGCCTCACGCCGGGGATTGTGCATTTCGGAGTTGGTAATTTTCACCGTGCGCATCAGGCCGTCTATCTCGACGACCTTTTCGGGCAGGGCACAGACCACGACTGGGCATTGGTGGGAGCAGGCGTGCGTGCAAGCGACGATGCCATGCGCGACAAGCTTAAGGAGCAGGACTGGCTCACCACCGTGGTCGATCAGGAAGCAGATCATGCCGGTGCGCGCATTACAGCCTCCATGGTCGATTATGTGACCATTAACACCGATGAAGGTCGCAAGGCACTGGTTGACTATTTGACCGCACCGCAAACCCGCATTGTTTCGCTGACGATTACCGAAGGCGGGTATTATATCGATCCGGCGAGCCAGCAATTCGACCCAGCTCACCCCGATATCGTTTTCGATGGCGCTCACCCTGACCGCCCGAATACGGTTTTTGGCCTGATCGTTCAGGCGCTGAAACTGCGCCGCGACAAGGGCATTGAGCCTTTCACTGTGATGTCCTGTGATAACATTCCGGGCAACGGTCATGTGACGGAAGACGCAGTTACGGGTCTTGCAAAATTGAGCGATCTAGATTTTGCGCAATGGATTGCTGAAAATGTTGCTTTTCCCAATTCCATGGTTGATCGCATTACGCCTGCTACCGGACCCCGCGAGCGCGAGATTGCACAACGCGATTTCGGCGTTGATGACGGTTGGCCGGTTTTCTGCGAAGGGTTCAAACAATGGGTCGTGGAAGATAGATTTCCGACGGGCCGCCCCGCGCTGGAAAAGGTTGGTGTCACCTTCACCGATCAGGTGGATGCGTATGAGCTGATGAAAATACGCATCCTCAACGGTGGGCATGCGGCTATCGCCTATCCAGCGGGATTGCTCGACATTCATTTCGTGCATGAGGCGATGGAACATCCGCTGATCCGCAGCTATCTCAAGAAGCTTACCGGGGAGGAGATTATCCCGGAAGTGCCACCGGTGCCGGATACCAACCTTGAGGATTACCGCGTGCTGATCGATAGGCGCTTTGCCAATCCGAGCATTGGCGACACGATCCGCCGCCTTTGTCTCGATGGCTCCAATCGCCAGCCGAAATTCGTGCTGCCGACCGCTGCCGACCGTCTGGCCAAGGGGCGCCCGGTGAGCGGGCTCGCACTGGTGTCTGCCTTCTGGTGCCGCTATTGTTTCGGCACGACGGACAGCGGTAATGTGATCGAACCGAACGACCCATCATGGGATCGTCTGGTCAAGCAGGCGGCGCTGGCTAAGGATAATCCTTCCGCCTGGCTTGCTATGGAGGATATATTTGGTGCCCTCGCTTCTGATCCAGTTTATGTCGCGGCTTTCTCGGCAGCGCTCAAGACCATTTGGGATGAGGGTGCCGCCAAAACGCTCGAGAAGTATCTGTCGGGCGAGTTGACGTGCTGATTGTCAAAGTGGGGCAGCGATCAGGTGCCCCGTCGCGGCGTGGCGTATGACATCCATCGGCACGCCGTAAATCTCGCGCAATTGTTCCGGTTCCATGATGCCGGCAGGTGTCGATTGCGCGATCAGGCGGCCGCCGTGCAGCGCGAATATGGAATCGCAAAAACGCGCGGCCATATTCACGTCATGCAGGACGATGAAGACACTCAACTGTTTTTCCTGCGACAGTTTTTGCACCAGTGACAGAACCTCGAGCTGATGCGCGATGTCAAGCGCGGAGGTCGGTTCGTCCAAAAGCAGGCATTGCGCGTCCTGCGCCACCAGCATGGCGATCCAGACGCGCTGGCGCTCGCCGCCTGAAAGCGTGTCAACAAGGCGGTCGGCAAATGTACCTATGCCGGTCAGCTCAATAGCCTCTTCGACTTTCTTTCGGTCGGTGTCGCCAAACCGGCCGAGCGCGCCATGCCATGGGTAGCGACCCAGCGCCACCAGCTCCTTGACAAGCATGCCGGATGCTTGCGCGGTATATTGCGGCAGATAGGCGAGTTTTCGCGCAAATTCGCGGTCACCCCATTGATCGAGGTTCTTGTTATAGAAGCGGATTGTACCACCTGATGCGGGTTGCTGGCGGGCAAGAATTTTCAGGAGTGTCGACTTTCCCGAACCATTATGCCCGATCAGGGCCGTGACACTTCCAGCCGGGATCGCCATGGTCAGGGGCTGCAATAACATGCGGCCACCTGCAGAAAAGGTGACATTTTCCAATTCGAACAAAGTGGAGGTCATCAAAGCCTATCCTGTCGGGCCTATCCTGTTGGCAGATTTCGAGCCGTCATAACGCGGCTTCGCGAAAGTTGCCAGTAAAACATGACTAATATATACATATTTCAGGCTGGTTACAGGACAGGTATATTGGGGTTTCATCCTCACATGAAGAGCCGAATTGAGGACGTCAGGTTCCTTGACGATCTTCGATATCGCGCATGGAACGGTGCAATCGTCGATGTGTGGACGGTGGAATGCGGACCAGCCGCACGCGGTGAAACCGGCTTGCAATATCATGTGGGTGTCAAATACAAACCGGAACTCTTTGATGGTCTGGCTACGACATCTTTCTCTCACCAGACCGTTCAACGACAACGAAGCTCTAATCGGTAACCGACCCTATTGTTTGCCTGAAAAACAGGCATCACTTTTCGTTGAATGCAAGGTTTCAGCCGCAACGGTCGCCGATTTGAAACTCGGTTATGAAAGGGATAGTCGGGGCGTCGATCTCAACGTCACCTTACCTTTTCGACAAGAAATATGTATCGTGATGTCAGGTCGCCTGTCCATGCGCAGCAATTCTGCGGCCCGAACTTTTCCGTCTCAAAACCCTTGTCCAGCCTTACCGCAACGTTAGGTGTGAGTAGAGGGCCTGCATTTATCGGGGCGGGCTTTCCAGCTGAAATCTATTTGGCAAGGAGAATATTCTTGACTATTCGCACCATTGTCTGGGGTGAAAATATCCATGAGCAGATCAACGAAAGCGTCCGTTCACTTTATCCAGAAGGAATGCATGCAACGATTGCAGCAGCACTGAAACATGATGCGGAAATTGCGGTTTCCACGGCGACCTTGCAGGAGCCGGAGCACGGACTGAGCCACGAGCGTCTTGCTGAAACAGATGTTCTGGTCTGGTGGGGACACCAGGATCATGGCGGTGTTAGCGATGCTGTTGTCGAACGTGTGGCCAATCGTGTGTGGGAAGGCATGGGGCTGATAGTTCTGCATTCCGGGCATTTCTCAAAAATCTTCAAGCGGCTTATGGGAACGCCGTGCGCGCTCAAATGGCGTGAAGCGGGCGAGCGCGAGCGCGTCTGGATTGTCAATCGTGGCCATCCGATTGCCGCTGGGCTTGGTGAGTATTTCGTGCTTGAAAACGAGGAAATGTATGGCGAGCAGTTTTCTGTGCCCGAACCGTTGGAAACGGTTTTCATTTCATGGTTTGCGGGTGGGGAAGTTTTCCGCTCTGGCATGACCTGGCGACGCGGTGCCGGCAATATCTTTTATTTTCGCCCCGGTCACGAGACTTACCCAACCTATCATGATGCCAATGTGCAGACCGTGCTGCGCAATGCGGTCAAATGGGCGTATAATCCGCAAGCTCCGTGGGTCGGCGTTCACGATGCACCCAATGTTCCCGTCGAAAAGGCGCTTGAGCGGATTGTTGAGCGCGGCCCCAAATTGCATGAACCCGGTCAAGCCGGCTATCGGTGAGGTTAGACGATGCGTTTGCTTATTCTGGGAACGGGAGACATGGCGAATACCCATGCTGAAGCCTTCAAGGCAATTGAGGGCGTCGAGGTGGTCGCAGCCTGTGATGTGTCGGCGGTGCGCGTCGATGCATTTTCTGAAAACCACGATATTCACAACCGTTTCACGCGGCTTCAGGATGCCCTTGAATGGGGCCGCTTTGATGCAGTCGCCAATGTGACGCCCGACGCTGTCCACCACCCCACCACACTTTCGTTGATCGGCGCAGGAAAGCATGTCTTTTGTGAAAAGCCGCTGGCGGAGAGCTACGACAAGGCAGCGGAAATGGCGGAGGCCGCCGAACAGGCGTGCATCGTCAATATCGTCAATCTGACCTACCGTAATGTTGCACCGTTACAGAAGGCGCGCGCCATGGTGCTTGCAGGTGAAATCGGGCAGGTACGCCATTTCGAGGCGTCTTACCTGCAAAGCTGGCTGGTCGCGAAAACCTGGGGCGACTGGAAGACCGAGAGCAAATGGCTGTGGCGTCTTTCGACCCGCCATGGCTCAAACGGTGTTCTGGGTGATGTCGGCATTCATATTCTTGATTTCGCCAGTTATGCCATCGGCAGCGATGTCGAGCGCGCGTCGGCACGGCTTAAGACATTCGAGAAGGCCGGGAATAACCACATCGGCGAATATGTTCTCGATGCCAATGATAGTTTTGTGATGATGGCCGAATATGCCAATGGCGCGCTCGGTGTCATCCACGCCAGTCGATGGGCGACGGGGCATCTCAACGAACTGCGTCTGCGCATTCATGGCGACAAGGGCGCATTAGAGGTGCTGCACACGCCGACCGGATCAAGCCTGCGCGGTTCGTTGGGCGATGACATCGAAACGCCGCTCTGGCGTGAAATCGATGCGGGTCAGGCCGAAAGCAATTATGAGCGCTTTGCACGCGCAGTTGCCAACGGCACAGAACTGGAGCCGAGCTTTCGTCATGCCGCCAATCTGCAAAGAGTTCTCGATCACGCAATGATTGTCGATGAACCGTTGCCGCCCGTCGCAAATCCTAGCTAAACAGCGATGCGCTGAGCAGGAGTGCGCCGGTCAGCGCGATGAAAAGGGCTGCGCAAACTTCTATTGCTGCTTTTAATCGGCCCGATATGGCAGTGCTTCCAGCAAAGCGAAGGGCTGCATTCTTGGCTGTTACCGCAAGCGTTGCAAGAAAAGCCACAGTCAGGAATGTGCCGAAGGCCATGGCGAAGACCGAAAGCAGGCCGCCGACCGTGAGGCCGTTCAAAAGTGCAAAGGTCAGAACAATCAGTGCGCCGGAACAGGGGCGGAGCCCCACCGAGAAAATCGCCGACCATGCGGTCTTCCAGTTGAATTCATCGCCCAAGGTGGCAGGATCGGCGATATGGGCATTGCCGCAGGCGGTGCAAAGCTCTCCTTCGCCGATGAAGACATGATCGGCGTTAGCCGTAGCCGGACGGTAATTGAGCTTGACCGTGCTGGCTGCTGCTGCCGCGCGCGTGCTTTGCGAGATACTGCCCTGCCATGCTGGTTCTCTGGCCGGGCTGCTTGCCATAACCGGCTCAAGCGCTGAACCAAAAAGGGATGCGGCGTGATTGGTGTCGCTCTTTTTAAACAGCAGCGGCAACTTGCGCACCAGAAGCCAGAGGCCGAAGAGCAGCACCAGTGCAAAACTGGCAATTTCCATGTAGCGCGCTGTCTGGTTCATTGAAATGCCGGTGCCGCGCAGAACGAACCACGCAAGCCCGACCACGACCACCGCCATGATGGCCTGCAACAGCGATGAGATGAAGGACAGGAAGATGCCGCGCCGTAAGGCGGTTTCATTGGCAATCATATAGGAAGAAATGACCGCCTTGCCGTGGCCGGGGCCAGCAGCATGAAAAATGCCGTAAATGAAAGAAAGTCCGATGAGAACCCATGCCTGCCAAGGGTCTTCGCGCATGGCTTTGAGCGCATTGGTCATGGCAAGATAGAAACTGCGCTGCTGCTCGTTCATCCACAAAATGATATGTGCAAACGGACCTGTCGGCGTTAGTGCCGCCTCATTGGAACCGATGCCGAGCGAGGATTGCGCATGGGCCTGAACGGCGATCAACGCCAGACAGGCTGTGAGAACGAGCATGACCGATCTTTTCATCGTTTTTTGTCGCTTTCCCTATCCCTATCCCTGAGCGCCACAGGTGATTTCCAGCCGTGTGGCGAAAATCTTCGACAGGTCATTTCCGGATGGATCGTTGAAGAAGGCTTCCGTCAGCGATGATTGATTTTGTGCTATGGCCTCATCAGGGTCAGGGCGCACGATAGCCGATTTGCACCCCTTCGGCAGCCCATTGACCACCAGATCACTGTCATTGACGTAGTCGATTGCCGTATAAAACGTTGGATCATAAATACCGAAGCGCATGGTGTGACCGGGTGCAAGCTTGAGTGGCTTGGCAGGTTTGCTTGTAAAGAGGATCAGCAGGCGGTTATCGGTAAAAAGAGCTGCAAGGTCATTAGGCCTTTCCATCTCCACGTCTTTTCCATCTTGCTCGACTGTCTGGAAATATTTGAATTCGGCAATGGATTCATTAATCACATGGCCAAGGTCGATCAACTCCTTGTCATCGAGCTTCAAGTCGCCGTTCTTGTCGAACTCCATCAAAACAGTGGACGAAAACACATCATCGAAGCGCCACACATGGGCAAGTTTTTCAACCGTTCCGTCAGGGGTAACGCTGACTTCAAGGCGCGCTTCGGCGAAGACATGCGGATGTGCGTTTGCTGCGACCGGCACAAAGCCCGCCATCAGCGATGCACATGCTGCGGCCGGGATAAACCAGCCTTTCAGACGCAAGGGCGAAACGAACATGATTTAATTTCCGTAAGCTTTTGTCACGCTTAAGCGTGAAGGCGGCGAAAGTAGGACGTTCGGCATGAAAAGCTGTTCATTGCCTTTCCTTGAACCACTGCGCCAGAAAATCCACCAGCGCGCGGATCTTTGCAGGAAGATAACGACGGTGCGGATAGACGGCATAGATGCCGCCGTCGCGGATCATGAATTCGTCGAGACAGGCAATCAGCCGACCCCGCTCGATTTCTTCCTCCGCGATGAAGGCGGGCAGCGAACAGAAGCCGAGCCCTGCCAGAGCGGCGTTCTTTGTGGCGACGGGACTGTTGACCTCAATCGGGCCGCGGACAGCAACGCTCATCATCGAGCCGTCGCTATTGCGAAAGTGCCAGTTGTTGCGCGAGCGCGCATTGGTGTCGACAATGCAGGGTCTGTCGGAGAGGTCTTCTGGCCGCTCCGGTTTTCCTACGCGCGCAATCAGCTCCGGCGCAGCGCACAGCACGCTGTGAAAATCCGAGAGCCTTCTGGCGATGAGCGAGGAATCCTGCAAGCGCGTGATGCGGATAGCGACATCGAACCCTTCCTCGACCAGATCGACAAATCGGTCGTCGAGCCGGATATCAAGCACGATGTCGGGATGCGCAAGACAAAAATCGATCAGCGATTGGCCGATCACCGCATCGGCAAAGGTGCGCGGTGCGGAAAGTTTTATGCGCCCGCGCGCGTCCGAACTTGTTTCGCTGACCGCATCCTGAAGAGCGTCGATCTCGCGGATGATCTCCACCGCCCGGTGGTAATAGGTATGCCCCGCTTCGGTCAGAGAGAACTGGCGCGTGGTGCGGTTCAAAAGCCGTGCGCCGAGATCATCTTCCAGTTCGCGTACATATTTGGACAAAAGCGCCTTGGAACGTCCGATCTTGCGGGCTGCGGCTGAAAACCCTTCCGCCTCGACCACGTCTATGAAGGCGCGCATGCGTGTCAATGTATCCATGGCCGGTCAGCTCCCTGCGTGTGAGGCGGCAGGACGAATGCGGGCGAAAGAAACCTGAAGAGAATAGAAGCAGAGCATTGTTCACCCTTTTAGGCGGAAAAACGCGGTAAAGCGCCGTGAAAAGCCGGATACAGGCCGAGACTGTTTCAGTTGCGTTGAACAATGGCAAGGCTGGTTTTGCGAGGCAAGAAAATAAATGGCTGTGGTTAATTTTGTCATTGAATAGACATGATTTTCCGCTTATATCCGCCTTGCCCAAAGTCGCACGTGCCTGTGGGTGTCCGCCGGTCCTCGAATGGTGAGGAACTCGGTATGGTACCTGGACCTAACCGCTCCAGTCGATCTGATGGCCAACCGGCAGATCGAGGACATCTTGAAGCAACGACGGTGCGGGCCTTTCTGGTGTCTTTCGGCTGTCCAAAAGCCGGAATTACTGAAGAGGCACACCTTCATTGCCGGTAGTGCGGATGCGGTTCTCCCAATTCCAATCCAAGGCAGACAAAGCGGAAGAACGCTGTTTCTGGCGTTGTTCCACCGCCGCATTTCGTTTTCGCGTGATATCAGCACCTCCAAAGGCTGGCCTCGCAGCGAAGGCGTTCATGCACACTTTGTCCCCTTAACAAACGGCGAAGACGCCGTGCGGGAGAATGACCATGGCAACGCAGCGCATCATTGATTTCCTCAACACCCGTCGTCCCGATGGCCCATGCCTCGTCGTCGATACCGACGTCGTGCGCGATAATTTCCAGAGTTTTGAAAAGGCTCTGCCCTATTCGCGCATCTTCTATGCGGTGAAGGCAAATCCGGCCCCTGAAATCCTGCGGTTGCTGGCTTCTCTCGGCTCGTGCTTCGATACGGCATCAGTTGCGGAGATCGAAATGGCACTGGAAGCGGGCGCAACGCCCAACCGCATCTCCTTCGGCAACACCATCAAGAAGGAGCGCGATATTGCGCGCGCTTTTGAGCTTGGCATCCGCCTTTTTGCTGTCGATTGCGTCGAGGAAGTTGAAAAGGTCGCGCGCGCAGCCCCCGGTTCGCGTGTGTTCTGCCGTGTTCTGACCGATGGCGAAGGCGCTGAATGGCCGCTGTCGCGTAAGTTCGGCTGCGTGCCTGCCATGGCGATTGACGTTTTGCGTCACGCCAAGGCGCTTGGCCTCGATTCTTATGGCGTTTCGTTCCATGTCGGCTCGCAGCAGACGGACCTCTCGGCCTGGGACCGTGCGCTTGGCGATGCGGCCATGGTTTTTCGTACCCTTGCCGATGAAGGCATCATGCTGCGCATGGTCAATATGGGCGGCGGTTTTCCAACCCGTTATCTGAAGGACGTGCCGACCGCCCAGGCTTACGGCATGGCGATCTTCGACGCATTGTCCAAACATTTCGGCAACCGTATCCCGGAAACCATCATCGAGCCGGGCCGCGGCATGGTCGGCAATGCCGGTGTGATCAAGACGGAAGTGGTGCTGGTTTCGCGCAAGGCAGACAATGACAATGTGCGCTGGGTCTATCTCGACATTGGCAAGTTCGGCGGTTTGGCCGAAACCATGGACGAGGCGATCCGCTATCAGATCGTCACCCCGCGTGACGGGGGCGAAACCGAACCCTGCGTTCTGGCCGGACCGACCTGCGACAGCGCGGATGTCATGTATGAAAAGACGCCCTATCCGCTGCCGCTCTCGCTGACCATCGGAGACGAAATTCTCATCGAAGGGACGGGGGCTTACACCACCACTTATTCGGCGGTGGCGTTCAACGGCTTCGAACCGTTGCGATCCTACGTCATCTGATCGGTCAGGTTTCGGCCCGAATTGATCATCGCAATCCGTCTGGCGCCGCAAGGCACTGGACGGGGTTTGTTGACGCAGTTTTTTGCCCTCGCGGATAAATGCCATGAACGCATATCTGAACCTTCAAGATCAAATCGCGGTTGCGGTCTCCCGTCCCGTCCCGGTTTTCGATCCGGCTTTCACTGTCGTTGCCGAACGTCCGGACCACGTCGAGGCGCGCGAGGCGCTTCTCGACCGCGCCATGGGCGAGGGGCGGCGTCGCAAGTCATCGGAAAAGCTGCGTCGTGGCCGCGTGCCCGCAAAGGGCTTGGCCTTTGCCGCGCAAAACAGCGATGGCATGGTTGCCGGCACGGTGCGGCTATGGAACGTTCAGGCTGGACACGATGCCTCTGGACGTGCGGTTCCCGCGCTGCTGCTTGGGCCGCTCGCGGTCGATCAGGCGTGCGCGGGTTACGGGATCGGCTCGGCGCTTATGCGCCACGCGATTTCTGAAGCGCGTCGTTTGGGCTATGGCGCGATCCTGCTTGTCGGCGATCCAGAATATTATGAACGCTTCGGTTTCTCCTCAGAGAAAACTGGCGCGCTTGCCATGCCGGGTCCGTTCGAAAAACGCCGCTTCCTGGCACTCGAACTTCAAGCCAGCCATCTTGATGGCGCACATGGCGTCTTGCGCCGCAGTTCCTGAAAAGATCCGGCCTTTTAAGCTTTCCACTTCTTTCCCTTGTCGGTGCTTCATGGCATGAACACAAAAGGGGCGGTGGTGGAAATGAAGAGAGGCCGGATATGCAACAGCAACCGCAATCATCGCACGGTGTGCAGTTTTCCGTGATCCTGTTAAGCGTATTTTTCATCGGTCTGGTGGAGGGCATACAAGGGGTGCTTCTTCCGCTCGTTGCGCAGGAATACGGTGCGTCCTATTCCATGCTGGGGACCGCTACGAGTGTTCATTCAATGCTGTTTTTTGTGGCGCTGTTTCTGGGCGGACGGTTGTTCGCGCTTATGGGTGCAAAACCCTTTCTATTGGCGGCGACCTTTGTCTTTGCCATCAGCGCATGGATAGAGGCGCTTATGCCTTCTTTTCGGGTATGGGAAATTTCCCGTATGTTGCAGGGCATATCCGCTGGCTGCCTGCTTTCCTTCGCACTGACCTTTCTTGGATTGAGTGCGGAGCGCATAAGACGCGGCGATCTTCTGGGAATAATGCTGGGGCTCTTTTTCTTCGGCAGTGGATTGGGCGGATTTGTCGGCAGCTTTTTAAGCCCCGGGTTTGGCCTGACTTCAATATCGCTGAGCGTAGCTGTTGGCGCGGTTTTCATTCTTCTTCTGCAGGCACTGTGTATTACGACGCCCGAACGGCTGGGAATATCCGCCATATTTGACTGATACGTCTTTCATTTTAGCGACAGTCAATATTCTGGGGAAATATGACGTTCTAACTCCACAAAGAAAGTTCGGGAATTGTAATATTCTTAGCACTTACTTATGAGTTAATTAGCCTTGAAGTCGTGGGAAGCTTTGAGTTCAAGGCTGTCGCTACACGCTTGGCACATTCATGAAGTCATAACTTGGCTTTCTGCTCGGAGGGAATGAGAATGGGATTTGGTGAAACCATTCGGACTGTTTTAAGGCATAGGTATGCAAAATTCAGTGGCCGGGCTTCGCGCTCTGAATATTGGTGGTTCCAGTTGTTCTACTGGCTGGTGCTGTTGGGTTTTGGCCTTATCTTTGGCGTTCTGATGGCCCTTTTCGACAGAGGTCAGGGTTTCTCTTCTGTTTATCTGATTGCGGTTGTTCCAGCCGCCATATTTATACTGGCTTTGATTGTCCCGGTCATTGCCGTGCAGATACGTCGTTTTCACGACTATAATCTGTCCGGCTGGTGGTATCTGTTGCTCGTGGTGCTTGGCTTTATTCCTTACGTCGGAATTCTTGCAAGTATTGCGGTTGTCGTCATTTCCGTTCTCAAAGGCACCGATGGCCCCAACAAGTTTGGTGCTGATCCCCTGCGACCCGAGGCGACTGCTGACGTTTTTGCCTGAGCAAGGCTGTTCGCATATATCCGGCCTGCTTGCGCCCGCCGTGGCGCAAGCTTCAGCATTTTGCAGGCTGGAATTTGGGCGTTGACGTCTGTCGCTATATTCTAGTGATACGATTGTGTTTTTAGCGCCAGTCAATGTAATGGGGGAGATCAACTGCTGGATTCAACAAAGAAAATTCGTGAATTGTAATCTTCTTCCCACGTACTTATGAGTTGGTTCGCCTTGAAATGTGAGGGTACTCCAGTTCAGGGCTATCGCTGCGCACATGGCATTGTTGAAATCATAGTCTGGTTAACCGCCCGGAGGGAATGAGAATGGGATTTACTGAATCCATTCGGACTGTTTTGAAGCAGAAATATGCAACGTTCAGTGGCCGGGCTTCCCGCTCCGAATACTGGTGGTTCTCTCTGTTTTATACGCTCGTTTTAGCAGCTCTTTTTATAAGCGGCCTTGTTATCAGGATGATAGCAGGCACCGGTGAGGCGTTTTCGCTGGCCTATTTGATTGTGATGATTCCAGCGGCCATATTCATGCTGGCGCTAATCATTCCATTCATTGCGCTGCAGGTTCGCCGTTTTCATGATCGCAATCTGTCGGGCTGGTGGTATCTGCTTCTTATGGTGCTCTCGGCTATTCCCTATGTCGGCTTTCTCGCAAGTATCGCTTCTCTCGTCATAACAATCCTCAAAGGCACTGACGGACCAAACAAGTTCGGTGCCGATCCGCTGCGGCCTGCGGCCACTGCCGAGGTCTTTGCCTGAACAATGATGTTTCGTTTCGCCAGCCTGCTTGCGCTGGGTCTGATCCTTATTTCTTCAACGCTGCCTGCGCCCGTCTGGGCGCAGGATGCAAGCCCTGTATCAAATAGCCAAGGCCCCAGTTCGAGCGAGGCGGGAACCAAATACAAGTCACAATGCTGGCGACACGGCGTCGACTGTTCGCTGGTTTATGGCGATAAATCGAAGGTGCGCTCAACGTCTTCAAACCGAAATACATCTTCTTTCAACCCGAGCGACCCGGTTGTTAACGGACCGTTGGCTATCTTCGTGGTCCTTGGCATACTGGTCCTTGGCCTAGGATTGTGGATGCGCTTTGGAAATGGCGGCGTTTTATTGTCTTCAGCGCCGCGTGAAATGAAACAGCGGCAGGGTGAGGCACCGGAAAGCTGGCGCACTTCGGAAGCTGTCCCCGAGGAAGGGCCAGAGCAATTTCTGCAAAAGATCGCTGCTATGGAAGACAAGCGGCAGGCGCTGGTACAGCTGTTGCGACGCTGCTTGCTTCATGCCGCCGATGTTTCGGGGACGCGGCTGTTCCGCTCCGATACCGAGCGCACGGTCCTTGGCCGGTTGCCGCAAAGCATGCCAAACCGTGAGCAACTGGAAAATCTGCTGGTTGAAGCTGAGCTTGTTCATTATGGCGGACGTGATCTCGCGGAAAATCAGTTTTCCACATTGTTGACCAGTGCCCGGGCCCTGCTCTCTCAGGGAAGGCGTGCCTATGCGTAAGGTCGGCCCAACCGTTTTCTTGGTGATCCTTCTTGGCCTGGTCGCCCTTTTGATCTTTGCCCCTTGGCGCAGCGAGGTCTATGACCGGTCTGTTTTGGGTTCCAAAGGGCTGGAGTTCTGGCTTGCCCAAAAGGGTATACCGGTCGTGCGTTCGGATGAGCATATTTCAAGGAACCGCTCTGAGCTGTCTCTGCGCATCCTGCCTTTGCGTGCGCCGCCACAAAATAGCAATGGAAAAGAATCGTCCGAAGACCAGATTGAATCCTGGGTTCTCGAAGAGAAAATCTATGAATTGTCTACGCTGGTCATCTTCCCAAAATGGCGGGAAACGCTGATTAAGGATGGCATTGCCAAGGGTAACGAACTCTTGTCCACGGATACGGCACTGGCAACATTGACGGCTCTCGGCTTTGCGGATTTACGCCTATTGCAACCTTATAGCGGCTTTGAAGAAGCAGACCTGTCCTTGACGGGTGGTAAGACCCATCGGGTGAAACTCTATCAGGCGCAAGTTTTTGATCGCGCGAAGATGCCCAAAGGCTGCAAGGAACTGGCAGGCTTTTCGGAGGGCGCGTTACTGTTGCAATGCGAGCATTATAATCCGACCTATCTTCTGTCTGACCCGGATCTTATGAACAATCACGGTCTTACGCAGGGCGATAATGCCGATTTTGCCGTGACTTTAGTTAAAAATCTGCGCGGCGAAAACGCGGTCAAGCCCGTTTACCTCGATACCGATACGCGACTTCTGGAAGAAACCGAACAGGAGGAAGAGGGGCGCAGATACGAACGCTCGGCGACGGATTTCGCTCGTTTTTTCGATTACCCTCTGTCGATTATCTGGGGAGCGATCCTGTTCGTGACGGTTATTTCGTTCTGGCGCGGCGCATACCGGTTCGGACCGCCCGTACGTGAGGGCGATGAGCGTATCGAAATATCCAAGACCGTGGCCATCGCCGCCATGGCGCGGCTGTTGCGTCTTTCCGGCAATGACGGACGGATGGCGGCGCAATTTGTGCAACATCTTCTGGCGGACAAGGCAGCACTGGTCTTTGGACCTGCTGCGGCGAATGCCGCTGGCATAGAGCGCCTGTATCAACGCCTTGCCCGGCGTGATGAGGCTCTCTCAGCGCAATTGCGGACAACCGCCCAAGCACTAATTGAGCGCGGCTCGCAGATGAGCCGTTCTGAACTGTATAGCTATCTGGAAACATTCAGAAAATTATTGAGGAGCGCCGACCTTGGGTCTTGATGAATTTCGTAAGCTGATCGCCTCTCTCCGTGGAGAGATCGGTAAAGCCGTTCAGGGTCAGGATGCGCTGATCGATCTCGTGCTGATTTCGATTTTTGCGCGTGGGCATTGCCTCGTCGAGGGCCCTCCCGGCACCGCCAAGACCTTGCTTGCCCGCTCGGTGTCGGCGGTCATGGACATGGAATATCGCCGCATCCAGTTCACGCCCGACCTGATGCCCGGCGATGTGCTTGGCGTCAATCTGTTCAATTTCCAGACCAGCCAGTTCCACCTCACCAAAGGACCGGTTTTCACGGATATACTGCTTGCAGACGAAATCAACCGCGCACCGCCAAAAACACAGTCGGCACTCTTACAGGCCATGAACGAGCGCATGGTGACCATCGATGGAACCGACTATTCGCTTGGCTCGAACTTCTTCGTGCTCGCGACACAAAACCCCATCGAACAGCAGGGAACCTATCCTCTGCCGGAAGCACAGCTCGACCGGTTTCTGTTCAAGTTGGTAGTCGATTTCCCCGATCGTGATACCGAGATTGCCATCCTGTCCAAACATGCAGGCGAAGCCTTGCAATCCGATGAACGTACGGCCGGTATCGCTCGTCTTCTTGATAGCGTCACGCTCGCTGACGGTCGTAATCTGGTCGACAGTATTCATCTGGAGACGGCCATTTTGAGCTACATCGTTGATCTCATTCGCGCCACGCGTTCCGACCCGGATATTCTCCATGGCGCTTCCACGCGTGCAGCTGATGCGTTAGCGGCTGCGGTGCGGGTGCGTGCAGCGTTTGAGGGGCGCGATTACGGGTTGCCGGACGATGTTCAGGCTTTGCTCACACCAGCCTTGCGCCATCGCATCGTGTTGTCTCCTGCAGCCGAAATCGATGGGCGTACCGCTGAAGATGTGCTGAGCAATATCAAGAACCGTGTGGATGCGCCGCGTTAGAGCGCATCCCGAAAAGAGAGCATTTCTCATGAACCAAGTTAAACTGGATATGCTCTAGATGCGGCCCTCTTCGACCCTTGTTGCCCTCGGTCTGCTCTTGACTGCCATCACTGTCATCATCAGTGTGTGGTGGCCCTATCTCGTGCAGTATCTTGTTATGGCCTGGGGGGGTGCGGCGGGCGTTACCATCCTCGATCTTCTGTTGTCGGTTTTTTCCAGCCGGATTGATGCGGACGTCGACATTCCTGCACAGGGTTTTGTTGGACATAAGGCGCGGGTGAAGATTGAGGTGCGTCCGCGAAAAGGGCGTTTGCCGGAAAGGATCAAGGCGCGCCTCGATTTGGCGCCGGAGCTCGCAGGCGAGACCGATCACTTGCCGCCACTTGTTGTTACATCTGATGGTAGTCAGGCGGGCTGTATAGTGCACCTGCCTTTGAAAAGGCGCGGCCAGTACATGGTCCATGCACTGTGGTTGCAATGGCCGTCGCGACTACGCTTGCTTGAGATGATCGCATCAAAACCGGTCGGACGCGAAATCGCTGTTCTGCCGGATATTTCGCCCGTCCTGTCGGGAGCGATTTCCACGCAGATGCTGCCGCTGGAAAATGGTCAAAAAGATATGCGCCTGCGCGGTGAAGGGTCGGAGTTTCATCAGCTGCGCGAATTCGCGCCAGGCATGGACCCGCGCAGCATCGACTGGAAGCGCTCTGCGCGGGTGCGTAATCTGGTGGTGCGTGAAACGCGGGCCGAACGAAACCATCAGATCATTTTATGTGTCGATAGCGGACGCCTTATGGCGGAGCGTCTGGCAGGACTGCCCAAGCTCGACCGTGCCATCAATGCAGCACTCGCCATGTGCTGGGCTGGCGGGCTTGCCGGCGACCTGGTCGGTTTTTATAGTTTCGACAGCCGCCCGCGCCTGTTTACCCCGGCGATGCCGGGACGCGCCGCCTTTTCGAGGTTGCAGACCATTTGTGCGCAATTGCGCTATGAAACGCAGGAAACCAATCATACGCTTGGACTGACGCATCTCTCCGGGCGGCTCAAGCGGCGTTCATTGATCGTGATCTTTTCCGATTTTGTGGACAGTATTACCGCCGAACTGATGATTGAAAATATCGGGGTTCTCGCGCGCCATCACTTTATCGTCTATGTGGCGTTGCGCGATCCGGTCTTGACCAAGCTTGCAGAACCCGACGAACTTAACCTTGAGGCAATCGCCCAGTCGGTTGCCACACGCCAGATATTGCACGAGCGTCGCGCAGTCATGGAGAAGCTCGCGCGCCTTGGTGTTCTTTGTCTCGACAGCACGCCCGAAAGTCTGACATCGGATTTGGTGGCGCGTTATATAGAAATCAAATCGCGTGAGATGATATGAGCGATATCGCCGTTGACGAGAAGGTTAATGTGAACATGGCATCGCCACCGGAACCCGTCGCACCCTTAGCGACGCAGACCGATATGCTGCGTTCCGCGCGCTTTCGGGTCGAACGGGAAGCGCATTGGCGCAATCTGGATGACCTTGTCACCCGGGCGGAAAAAAGCGGTATATCGTCATTGAGCTATGATGAGACCCGCACTCTGGCGACTGAGTATCGTCAGGCGATGAATTCGCTCAGTGTTGCGCGCGATATTTCACTGGATCGGGCTCTGGTCGCTTATTTGGAAAGCCTGTGTTCGCGCGCCTATCTGGTTGTTTACGCGCCACAGGAAAGTATCGGCGGTCTGATTTCCCGTCTGCTGACCCAAGGCATTCCGCAAGCGGTGCGCCGCTCCGCCCTGCCTCTTTTTATCGGTTTTCTCGCGCTGCTTTTTGGTTTCGCCGCAGGATACAAGCTGTTCATGCTGGATCCAAGCTGGTTTTATACGCTGGTGCCACCCGATCTCGGTGATATGCGCACGCCGGAAGCTTCGGCGGATTATCTGCGCAGCACGATTTACGGTAATGAGCGACATGAAAGCGACAGGCTCGCGGTGTTCTCTTCGTTTCTGTTCTCTCACAATACAAGAATCGCTATCCTGATCTTCGCGCTTGGCATTTTTCTCGCCGTCCCAAGCTTCATCCTGACATTCTATAACGGGTTGTTGCTGGGCGCGTTTTTCTCCATGTTCGCGCAAAAGGGGCTCGGATATGATCTGTTTGCCTGGCTATCCATTCATGGTGTAACCGAGCTTGCGGCAATTGCGATTGCCTGTGCGGGCGGGGCGCGGCTGGGGCTCGCCGTCTTGTTGCCGGGGCAACGAAGCCGCCGTGATGCTCTGCGCCATCAGGCGCATGATGCGGTCAAGCTGTTCATTCTGGCAGGCATCATGTTGGTCGCCGCAGCTTTCATCGAGGGCTTTTTGCGACAACTGGTACAGGAACCCGTCTGGCGGCTGGTCATTGGCTGGGGAATGGGAGCGTTCTGGCTGAGCTGGCTTTTACTTTGCGGCAGGGAAAACAAAGCCGCAAATGAGGCGCACGCATGAGCAAGGTTGCAGAGAATACGGGCCGTATCGAACAATTTATCCCGCCCGAAGGTGTGCCGATCAGTTTTTCCATCGCCTCGCTTGGAAGCAGGTTAGGCGCACAACTGCTTGACCTGATCTTCACCTACCTCGTTGTTTATGTCTGCGTTTTGACATTGTTCGTCAGCGGATTGCTGCCATTCGAGGCGCAGTTCATTCTTGCCATACTGCTCGTGTTCTTTCTGCGTATTCCCTATTATATCCTGTCGGAGATGATCTGGAACGGGCGCACACTCGGCAAGAGGATTGTCGGTATCCGCGTCATCAACATGAATGGCCGCCGTCTCACCGCACATCAGGTGACGGCGCGAAATCTCATGAAAGAGGTTGAATTCTTCACCCCATTGACGATGGTTTTTGCCGCTTCATCCCTTTCAGGCTGGGGCATTGCAATCATGCTGATCTGGGTGAGCGTGATCTTTATCGTTCCAATCGCCAATCGTCGCCGTCAGCGACTTGGCGACATGATCGCGGGAACGATGGTGGTGGATAATCCACGCTCCGCGTTGTTGTCCGATCTTGCACTGGCCGCGCCCGCTGTCGTGGCTGATCAGGCCGAATTCGACTTTCTGCCCGAACATCTCGATGTTTACGGAAAATTCGAATTGCAGACATTGGAAGATGTGCTGCGCGATCCGGCAAAAAGCGCTGACGCGCCTGAGGTTGAGCGTATTGCGCAAACGATTGTCCGCAAGATCCGCTATGATGCGCCCGTCAAGCGCGGCCGCGAACTGGCATTTCTACGCGCCTTTTATCGGGCTCAGCGCGAACATCTGGAAACCTTGCGCCTGTTCGGCAATCGACGGGAAAACAAGTTCCATCATACGATAAGCGCGGAAAAATCTGCCGGTTAAACTTCTGCCGACGGCGGAGCAGCGTTGTAATCATAACCGCAATGAGCACATTTTTTACTTGGGATCGGACTGACACGGGAAATCAGTCCCTTGTTGCTGCGATAGGGGGAGAGGCCACAATCAGGACAATAAAAATATAACTCGCCCGCCACCCAGTGCCCACCAAGGATTATTGCCCCGATTATATAACCAGCAGCGCCAAGTTCATCGCCTAAAGCAAACAGCCAGTAGGGAAAAGAACATATGACAATTAGAAACCAGATCGAAAAGAGCCATGCCTGTTTATAGAGTGACATAGAGCATTTCCCATTTACCTTGATTAATAAGCAATACTCTATCCATTTATTGTGACGCATCTTTTCCCGAAAACAATTTCACACTTTTCGGGATGCGCTCCGGTTTCTGTGCGGGCTGAATGAAAGCGGAAGCAGGAAGCAACGTTATAACAGTTTACAAGTAAAGCACGAGGGGGGATTAAAATCGTTTCAGATTTGCGGGGGCGATGCCGTAGTGGGCAATCCGCTCGTGAAATAGGCAAAAATAGCGTTTAGCGATCAATTTAAGAAGATTGTTGCCCAATACCTATTCAAAAAGCCCAAAAATTATCCTAAACGACAACTGATTTTTTCCTTACGCGAGTCTACCAACCCATTCGGGAGATTAAATTTTGGTCAACGTTCACGAAAAGCTTGAACCGATTCTTGAAGATGTCCTTCGTCGCAATGCCGGTGAACATGAGTTTCACCAGGCCGTGCGAGAGGTTCTCGAAAGCGTGGGACGTGTGATCGCCAAACGGCCGCATTACGCCAACAATGCGTTGATCGAGCGCATCTGCGAACCGGAGCGTCAGATCATCTTCCGCGTGCCATGGGTAGACGATCAGGGCCGTGTGCAGATCAATCGCGGTTTTCGCGTCCAGTTCAATTCGGCGCTTGGACCTTATAAGGGTGGCATCCGCTTCCATCCATCGGTCAATGTCGGCATCATTAAGTTTCTCGGCTTCGAGCAGACGTTCAAGAACGCGCTGACCGGCATGCCGATTGGCGGAGGCAAGGGCGGGTCGGATTTCAACCCACGTGGTCGTTCCGACGCGGAGATCATGCGCTTCTGCCAGTCGTTTATGACCGAACTTCAGCGTCATATCGGTGAATATGTTGACGTTCCGGCCGGTGACATCGGTGTCGGCGGACGTGAAATCGGTTACATGTTTGGCCAGTACAAGCGTCTTACCAACCGTTATGAAGCTGGGGTGCTGACCGGTAAAGCGCTTTTTTATGGTGGTTCCAGGGCGCGCACGGAAGCAACTGGCTATGGTGCAACCTATTTTGTGCAGCGCATGCTGCAAACACGAAAGCACGAATTTGACGGTAAGCGCGTCGTGGTGTCGGGTTCGGGCAATGTTGCCGTCTATACCATGGAGAAGGTCATCGAGTTTGGTGGCCGCGTTATCGCCTGTTCGGATTCAAATGGGTTTATCGTCGATGAGAACGGTATCGATCTCGATCTGATCAAGGATATCAAGGAAGTTCGCCGTGCCCGCATTTCCGAATATGCGCAGGAAAAGGGCAAGGGTGTGCGCTATGTCGAGAACGGCTCGATCTGGGATGTGCCTTGCGATGTCGCAATGCCCTCTGCGACACAGAACGAACTGACGGCCAAGAATGCCAAGGCTTTGGTCAATAATGGTGTTATGGCGGTCGGCGAGGGCGCAAATATGCCCTCGACGCCGGAAGCTGTGAAAATTTTCCAGGAAGCAGCCGTACTGTTTGCGCCGGGTAAGGCAGCCAATGCCGGTGGTGTGGCAACATCGGCATTGGAAATGCAGCAGAACGCATCTCGCGACAGCTGGACATTCGAGCAAACCGAGGAGCGACTTGCCGAGATCATGCGCAACATCCATGACACCTGCGCGGAAACAGCTGAGGAATATGGTACGCCGGGTGATTATGTTCTGGGTGCCAATATTGCAGGCTTCGTGCGCGTGGCCGAAGCCATGAATGCGCTTGGCGTCATCTGATGAAACGGACAGGGAAGGCGGAGCGACCTGCTCCGCTTTCTCTCAATAGGACTGCCTCTAACGAGGCTCAAACGCATTTGTTCGAGGTCGTGAAACTGTTGGCATTCGGATGAAGCCCGGCCATTTCAGATATCGGTACTTTTAAAAGCAAAAATCCCGGACGAAGCCGGGATTTTTTTGCCTGTCTGATCAGAAAACTGGAGCGGGCGAAGGGATTCGAACCCTCGACCCCAACCTTGGCAAGGTTGTGCTCTACCCCTGAGCTACACCCGCTCGCGCCAGCCAGCCTCATTTTGATGCTGTCTCATCAGGCAGGCGCTATATGAACCAAGCTTTTTGCGAATGCAACAGGCAAATGACGAGAAATAAGAATTTCCCGATTTTATTGCGCTGTGCGGTTTAAGGCGAGCCGTATGCGGGGAAGCGGCAGAGTTTGTAAACGAAAGCGCGGTATTCGCTCTGCCGCATTCTAATGAAAGCATCAAATCTGCGTTTCAATGGTTACGATGGTAGGCAGTTGGGCTATAAGCTTTGTGTAATTCGCATCGAATAATCACGGAATGGATCGGATCATGGGGCTCTCGCCGAAGGAACTTGTCGATTATCTGGCAAAACAGGGTATTGAGACGTCGACGGTGGAACATCCGCCTCTGTTTACAGTCGCTGATTCTCAAACACTTCGCGGTGAAGTTCCGGGTGGACACACAAAAAACCTGTTCCTGAAGGATAAGAAGGATAATT
The DNA here is from genome assembly GCF_039545455.1 of Brucella sp. BE17. Lineage (NCBI taxonomy): Bacteria > Pseudomonadati > Pseudomonadota > Alphaproteobacteria > Hyphomicrobiales > Brucellaceae > Brucella > Brucella sp. BE17. The sequence goes on from NZ_CP154468.1 coordinate 268,765, forward strand.
TCTTTCTCGTTACCGTGGAAGAAGATGCCGTCGTCGATTTGAAATCCATCCATCCGGTGATCGGTGCCGCAAGCCGTGTTTCGTTCGGCAAGCCGGAAAAGCTGATGGAGTATCTCGGTGTCATTCCGGGATCCGTCTCAGTCTTCGGTGCTATCAACGACCGGGATCATCGCGTACAGGTCATTCTGGACGCCGCATTGATGAAATATGATATCATCAATGCGCACCCGCTGACCAATGAGGCGACCACCAGCATCCGGCGCGATGACCTTCTCGCTTTCCTCAAATCGATCGGCCACGAACCACGTATTCTCGCGGTATCGCAAGCAGCGAAGTCAGAAGAAACGATATAGGTTTACGTCTTGAAATCGCGCAAGGCAGACACAAACTGAAAGAACGAAGCCGGTGGTGAGAAACGCCTGAAACCGGAACAGACGAGGGATATTTTATGACCAGCCAGAACAATCCTTACGCCAATGCGGGCGGCCAGATGTCGGCTAATATTTCTTTTGGTTCCGCGACGACAGCCCCTGTCGCGTCGGGGCTGATTAAGGACACAACGACGGCGGGATTTCAGGCTGACGTGATCGCTGAATCGCGCAAGCAGCCAGTGCTTGTGGATTTCTGGGCACCCTGGTGCGGCCCATGCAAGCAGTTGACGCCGATCATCGAAAAGTCGGTCAACGAGGCGGGTGGTGCCGTCAAGCTGGTTAAGATGAATATCGACGATCATCCGTCCATTCCCGGGCAGCTCGGCATCCAATCCATTCCTGCTGTGATCGCCTTCGTTGACGGTCAGCCGGTGGATGGTTTCATGGGTGCCCAGCCTGAATCCAAGGTCAAGGAATTTATCGCCAAACTAGGCGGTCCGAGCGATCAGGAAGCCGCAATTTCCGATGCCATCGCAGCCGGTAACGAACTGCTGGCGGCCGGTGAATTCGTTCAGGCGGGCGAAATTTTCAATTCTGTTCTTCAGGTCGTGCCGGATAATCTCGATGCGGTCGTCGGGCTTGCGACCTGTATTCTGGAATCCGGGGATGAGCAAAAGGCACGCGAAATACTGGAGAGTGTGAGTGCAGACAAGCGCGAGGCGGCAGCCGTTCGCGCACTGGAAGCAAAGCTTGCGCTTGCCGATCAGGTCAAGCTGATCGGTGATCCGGTTGAACTGGAGCGGCGTATTCAGCTTGACGCCAATGACTATCAGGCGCGGTTCGATCTGGCGCATGTGCGCAATGCACAAGGACGGCGCGACGATGCGGCCAATGAATTGCTGGCGATCATGAAGGCGGACCGCGCGTGGAACGATGACGGCGCGCGCAAGCAGTTGTTGCAGTTTTTCGAAGCCTGGGGCAACGCTGATGCTGCGACCCTTGCAGCGCGCCGCAAGTTGTCCTCGCTCCTGTTTTCTTGAGAGAACAAGCCGCAAAGGGAGGTTGCAATGCAGGTTGGCAATGCTCGTTATCGAACGGGCGACGACATACCGGATCAGGTGCCGGTGTTCCCCTTAAAGGGAGCGCTGCTTCTACCTGGCGGTCAACTTCCACTCAATATTTTTGAGCCACGCTATCTGGAAATGGTCGAGCACGCGCTGGCGGGTAAACGCATTATCGGCATGATCCAGCCCCGTATCGAGGGCGATGACGATGAGGCCGTGGCGCAACTCGATGAAACGGTCAACCCGCCGTTGAGCACTGTCGGTTGCCTTGGCCGCATCACCACCTATGCCGAGACTGGCGATGGACGTCTCCTCATCACCTTGCAAGGCATCTGTCGTTTCCGGGTGCGCGAGGAGGTCAATTGCCGCTCACCCTATCGCCAGTGCCAAATCATACCTTTTTTGGCCGATCTCGAAGAAACACGTGATGCTGGCGAGATCGACCGTGAGGCGCTTTTGCAGGCGTTTCGTGATTATCTTGAAGCCCATAATCTGGAAGCGGACTGGGACAATATTGCACGTGCTGGCAATGAAACGCTCGTCAACGCGTTGTCGATCATGTCGCCTTTCAGCCCGGCTGAAAAACAGGCATTGCTGGAAGCGCCTGATCTCACGACCCGTGCCGCGACGCTGATCGCTATCACCGAAATGGTTCTGGCCAAGGAAAAAGACAATGATTTCGGCTCGCGACTGCAATGAAGGAGTGGCGATAATGGACAACAAAGTCAAAAGTACAGAAATAGATGTCCGTCTTCTCGAACTCTTGGTCTGCCCGTTGACCAAGGGGCCGCTGGAATATGATGCCGCACGATCCGAGCTTGTTTCACACAAAGCGCGGCTTGCTTATCCGGTGCGCGGCGGCATCCCGATCATGCTGCCGTCGGAAGCACGCACGATCGATGCGAATGAAGGCAAAAACAGCTGATAGTCTTGCCGCGATGGTTATTTAATTTCCTACATTCCGGTAAAAATTTTCATTAATTTCATTGCTGCTTGTTGTTGCCTGCCCTGAGCCGGAGTTCTATAAGGCTTACGGAACAGTTTTGACCGTCAGGAGCAAGCCGCTCGTTTGCTTCTATTTCTAGTTTAAAAACAGAGGCATGGCATCATGGCATCGCGCAAACTTTTTCTTCTGCCCGGCGACGGGATCGGCCCCGAAGCGATGGCGGAAGTCCGCAAGATTATCGCTTTTCTCAATTCGGATCTGAAACTGGGTTTCGAAACTGATGAGGGACTTGTCGGCGGCTGTGCTTATGATGCGCATGGCAAGGCGATTTCCGACGCGGATATGGAAAAGGCTATTGCCGCTGATGCCGTTCTGTTTGGTGCGGTGGGCGGGCCGAAATGGGATGATGTCCCTTATGAAGTGCGCCCGGAAGCCGGACTGCTGCGTTTGCGCAAGGACATGGAGCTTTATGCAAATCTGCGTCCGGCCATTTGTTACCCGGCATTGGCGCAATCCTCCTCGCTCAAGCCCGAAGTGGTCGAGGGGCTGGACATTCTCATCGTGCGTGAATTGACTGGCGGCGTCTATTTCGGTGAACCGAAAGAAATCATCGACCTCGGTAACGGCCAGAAGCGCGGCATCGACACGCAGGTTTACGATACCTACGAAATTGAACGCATTGCCGATGTGGCTTTCGAGCTGGCGCGCACGCGCCGCAACAAGGTCACTTCGATGGAAAAGCGCAATGTCATGAAATCGGGCGTGCTCTGGAATCAGGTCGTAACCGCGCGTCACAAGGAAAAGCATGGCGAGGTCGAGCTCGATCACATGCTGGCGGATGCCGGCGGCATGCAGCTCGTGCGCTGGCCAAAGCAGTTTGATGTTATCGTCACCGACAATCTTTTTGGTGACATGCTTTCAGATGTTGCCGCCATGCTGACAGGCTCGCTTGGCATGTTGCCTTCCGCGTCTCTGGGTGCGGCTGATGCGAAGAGCGGTAAGCGCAAGGCGCTCTATGAGCCGGTGCATGGCTCGGCACCCGACATTGCGGGTAAAGGGATCGCCAATCCGATCGCCATGATTGCTTCGCTTGCGATGTGCTTGCGCTATTCGTTCAATCTGGTGGCCGAGGCCGACCGTCTGGAAACAGCGATTGCCGGTGTCCTTGATGAAGGGCTGCGCACCGCCGATATTTGGTCGGAAGGTACCAAACAGATCACAACAGGCGAAATGGGTGATGCGATCCTTGGAAAGTTCAAGGCCTTGTCCTGATCGAATTTCCCTATGGATTATGAAAACAAAAACGCCGCCCGAAAGGGCGGCGTTTCTGGTTGTCAGCGGAAGAGCGATTATTCCACCTTGTTCAGATCGACATCCTTGGTTTCCTTGACGAACAGAATGCCAATGACGAGTGTTATGGTTGCAATGATGATTGGATACCAGAGGCCATAATAAATATCCCCCTTAGCCGCGCTCATTGCAAAGACGGTTGCTGGCAGAAGGCCACCGAACCAGCCATTACCGATATGATATGGTAAAGACATACCGGTATAACGGATGCGGGTCGGGAACATTTCGACAAGGATCGCAGCAATCGGGCCATAAACCATTGTGACATAGATCACGAGTACAGTGAGAATGGCGATGGTCATAACCCAGTTGATCCGATCCGGATCCGCAACCATCTTGAATGCCCCTGCATTCGGGATGGTATAGACGGCTTGTTCGGGTAGAGCAGCCGCATCAGCTTCAGCCTGCGTCAAAATTTTGTTCTTGACGAGATCTGCGCTTGCTAATGTTGTTTTTTCACCCGCTCTGATAGCATCGGCATTTAGTTCCAATTCCGGATTGGATGCTATGAACGCTTCAAGCTGGGAATCTGCAACCTTTGCCGGGCTGCGGACCAGTGGCCAGCCAGCTTTTTGCAAAGCCAGATTGATGTCATGGGTGAGTGCAGCCTGTCTGGCAGGAGCGTTCGTTCCTTCCTGAACCGCGTCAAAAGATGTGATCGTTGCATCACCAATTTTAACGGTTGCAGGCTGTCCGGCTGGCCCCTCGACAACATCATAAGGTACGGCACTGCGTGACAAAAAGCTCGTGGCAAGATCGCAAGAGCTGGTGAACTTGGCTGTGCCGGTTGCATTAAACTGGAAGTTACAATCGCCGGGGGCTGCTGTAACTGTTGCGCGGATCGTTTGTTCAGCCTGAGCAAGTGCGGGATTTGCGGCATGCGTCAGAGCTTTGAACAGCGGGAAGTAGGTCAAGATGGCCAACAACAAACCAGCCATGATGATTGGCTTGCGTCCGATCTTGTCTGAAAGCCAGCCAAACACGACGAAGAAACCAGTACCAAGAATAAGCGCTGTCGCCACCATGATATTTGCAGACTGATTTTCAACTTTGAGCACATTTTGCAGGAAAAACAATGCGTAGAACTGACCGCAATACCAGACAACGGCCTGGCCTGCTGTCAGGCCGAAAAGGGCGATAAGGGCAATTTTCGCATTTTTCCACTGACCAAAGGCTTCGGAAAGGGGGGCTTTTGATGTTTTCCCTTCTTCCTTCATTCTCTTGAATGCTGGCGATTCATTCATCTGCAAACGAATCCAGACAGAAACACCAAGCAGGAAAATTGAGAAGATAAACGGAATACGCCAGCCCCATGCGGCAAATGACTCTGTCGTCATAATGTTCTGAACGCTGAGAATCACCATCAACGACAGAAACAGGCCGAGTGTGGCCGTGGTTTGAATCCATGAAGTATAAAAACCGCGCCGGCCGTTGGGCGCATGTTCGGCAACATAGGTTGCAGCGCCGCCGTATTCACCGCCGAGCGCCAGTCCCTGCAACATGCGCAGAATGATCAGGATTGTCGGTGCGATGATGCCCAATGTGGCCGAACCAGGAAGAATGCCGACAAGGAATGTCGATGCGCCCATGATGACGATGGTGATGAGAAAAGTATATTTTCTGCCCACAAGGTCACCGATGCGGCCAAAGAAAAGTGCACCAAACGGGCGCACCAGAAAACCTGCAGCAAAAGCCAGTAAGACAAAGATGTTTCGTGTTGTTTCTGGATATTCATTGAAGAACGCTGCGCCGATGAAGGCAGCGAGTGTTCCATACAGATAAAAATCATACCATTCAAAAACAGTTCCAAGCGATGATGCAAAGATAACCTTGCGCTCTTCGCGTGTCATTTTTTTTGTACCGGAATCGGCACTTGAAGAAACTGCCATTAATCTGTCCTCCCAAACAGAACTATATAAAACGGACTTCTCATTTCGTTCCTGATGGGGGAAATACCCGACAAGAGAAATATTGAGCAAATGAGATCCGTCCAATGCGCCGCACCGCTTTCCTCTCAGCGAACAACGCTCTCTACACACTTGCATGATGAACTGAAAATGCAGATTCGGGGAGTAAGTCTTTAGTATGAGACAGGTTTGACAGTGCCGGAATGCCGCTTTCTTTATGAAACTAGCAAAAAATATGCTTCTTGCGATCGCTGATAATTGACTCCCTGCATAAAGCGCGTAAAAGCAAACTCGAACGAAGGAGAACTCGCGTGGAACGCGTCATCATAGCGTCAGCTTTGTCAGAAAGCGCCGGTATTTTTACCGGGCAAGCGTGTATGTCTTCAATTTCCAAAAAAACTATGGCCATTACCAAAACGACCACCAAAACGGTCTGATCCCTTGGCCTGCTCGCCCTCTCTCCGGGTTCGGCCCGGGGGCGGAACATCCGCGTGGCCTGCGGGGGTTCTGAATATCGAAGCGGAGAGGGACAGGAGACGAAAATGGGTTTCAAGGTTGCAGTTGTCGGCGCTACGGGCAATGTTGGGCGCGAAATGCTCAATATTCTCGAGGAGCGCGGTTTTCCCGTAGACGAGGTCGTGGCACTCGCCTCGCGTCGCAGTCAGGGCACGGAGGTGTCCTTTGGCGACAAGACGCTGAAGGTACGCGCGCTCGACACCTATGATTTTTCCGACACCGACATCTGCCTGATGTCTGCTGGTGGTTCGATTTCGCAGGAATGGTCGCCGAAGATTGGCCAGCAGGGCTGTGTGGTGATCGATAATTCGTCGGCCTGGCGCTATGATGCTGCGGTGCCGCTGATCGTGCCGGAAGTGAATCCGGATGCGATTGAAGGCTTTCGTAAGAAGAACATCATCGCTAATCCGAATTGCTCGACGGCGCAGTTGGTTGTCGCGCTGAAGCCGCTTCATGATGCCGCAAAAATCAAGCGCGTCGTTGTCTCCACTTACCAGTCGGTTTCGGGTGCGGGCAAGGAAGGCATGGACGAGCTGTTTGAACAGTCTCGCGCGGTTTTCGTCGCAGATCCGATCTCCACGAAGAAATTCACCAAGCGCATTGCCTTTAATGTCATCCCGCATATCGATGTGTTCATGGAAGACGGCTATACCAAGGAAGAATGGAAGCTCGTCGCCGAAACCAAGAAGATGCTTGATCCCAAGATCAAGGTGACGGCAACCGCTGTGCGTGTTCCCGTGTTCATCGGGCATTCGGAAGCGGTCAATCTGGAATTTGAGAACCCGATTTCTGCCGAGGAAGCCCGTGAAGTTCTGCGCGAAGCGCCGGGCTGTCAGGTGATCGACAAGCACGAGGACGGCGGCTACATCACGCCTTATGAATCGGCTGGTGAAGATGCAACCTATATCAGCCGTATCCGTGAGGATATTACCGTCGAGAACGGTCTGGCCATATGGGTCGTTTCCGACAATCTGCGCAAGGGGGCTGCCCTCAACACCATTCAGATTGCAGAGTTGCTGATTGCGCGCGGGCTGATTACGCCCAAGGCACTTGCTGCCTGATCGCTTTTTCAGACTGGAAAGACAGAGGCGCCGGGAAACCGGCGCTTTTTCTTTGAGGACTGGAAGTTACTTCCTGTATTGGATATGTAGGAGAGGAAAGCGAAACGGGGCTATAGATGAGCCTGATATATAACGAGCGCATAAAACTTCTGGCGAATAATCTCGATCGCCTGTCTACGGCCTTTCTGGCGGTTGGCGTGCTCGGAAAGACGTTTAATTTCACGCCGGATGGCGGGCTGTTCGTCTCCGTGCTGGTCCTTGGCTCTTGGATTCTCGCGGCAATTGGATTACATTTAGCAGCAAGACGAATTCTAGGGAGGCTGAAGCCATGACTTCGGAAGTGTTCTTCTGGTATGTTTTCCCACTGATTGTAGCGGCTGCTGTTTTCGGGTGGCTATGGTATGACAAGCATTATAACGGCCATTCTCAGTGAGAGGCTTTATCTGACTGATGTTTGTGCGCCGGTTGACCGGCGCTTTTTATTTGGTGCGGGCGGCGACGAGATTATCGCGGATATTGAAAAGGCGCTGGCGCATATCGATCAACTCATCGAGTGGCTGGCCAAGCGCACAGATGATTGCTTCCGGCACATCCGCAGCCGCATGCCGCAACGCCCATCCCGCCTCTGTAAGCGTGATGCGTACCTGACGTTCGTCCTGGGCGTCGCGGCAGCGCTGAATGCGGCCAGCTGCCTCGAGACGCTTTAAAAGCGGGGTCAGTGTGCCAGAATCAAGACCAAGTTTCGAGCCGATCTGCGATACCGTCTGATCATTGTTTTCCCAAAGAACCAGCATCACCAGAAACTGCGGATAGGTGAGATCAACCCTCGTCAGGATCGGCTGATAGGCCCGTGCCAAAGCATTCGCGCTTGAATAGATCGCAAAGCAGACCATATCGGAAAGTTTGAGCGGGAAATCCTGTGCCATCAATGTCTGCCTTCAATTTCCGAAGATTCGCACTTTATACCGCACATGCAATTGAATTGCGCATCACTTAATTGTGTAATCAATTACGCAAAATTAGATTGTCCACAATTTAAAATGCGCTACGTTGGTTTTGAGAATGATTAATCTAGCAAGGAGCAACCAAATGGCTATTCTCTATACCACTCAATCGACAGCAACTGGTGGCCGCACGGGCAGCGCGAAGACCGCCGATGGACGCCTGAGCGTCGTTCTCGACACGCCAAAGGAACTGGGCGGGCAGGGTGGCGAAGGCACCAATCCTGAACAGCTTTTTGCGTCTGGTTATGCGGCCTGCTTCCTCGGTGCACTCAAATTTGTGGCTGCGAAGGAAAAGGTTTCGATTTCACCGGATAGCACGGTCACGGCGACCGTTGGTATCGGACCGCGCGAAGATGGTGGTGGTTTTGGCCTTGATGTGGCGTTGGAAATAGCGCTTCCCGGTGTTGAAAAAGACAACGCCCAGGCATTGGTCGATGCGGCTCACATCGTTTGTCCTTATTCGCATGCCACGCGCGGCAATCTCGATGTACGTCTGAGCGTTGCCTGAATGCAAGTATGAAAGACGCCTCTTATAAGGTGTCTTTCATTCCCGCGATAATTCCAGACTATCCAAGCTTTCGAGGGCTTGCTCGACCTTTGCTCTAACAGGCGGAGCTAAAGGTAGGATTGGACGTGGCGGCTCAATCTGTGCAAGGCCGAGCAGATCGGCAATCACATACATGACGCGGAAACTTCCAAAACGCTTGAACAGTTCCCATAAAGGTTGAAAAGCCAGATTGATCCTTTCGGCTTCGGCTCTGTTGGCGGCTTGGGCCGCGCGAGCAAGCGACAGCGCAGGAACAGGCAGAAGCCCTGCAATCACGCTATACCAGCAATCACATCCGGCAAGCAGCGCGTCGGCAGCGCCCCAGTCGCCGCTATAACCAATGGAAAAATCTTCTTTTGTCTCTGAACGGAGCTTTGACAATTCTACTTTGAAAGCATCATTCGCAGGCAGTGGCATTTTGATTGCCTTGATATTTTTAAGCTTTGCCAAGCGAACAATTAGTTCATGAGCGAAGATAAATCTGGTCGTTCCGGGATTGTTGTAGATGCAAAGAGGCAGGGACGTCGCTTCGGCAACGGTCCGAAAATGCTGATACACTTCCTCATCGGTGAGCGGTGTGTATGACACGGGAGCCAGCAGAAGCGCATCCGCTCCGGCCTCTTCAGCATCGCGCGCCAGTATCACAGCTTCATCGGCGCGAAGCGCGCCGACACCCACAATGAGGGGTGTTTTCCCGCCCACGGCATGAACGGCTATCTGAACTGCTTGTTGGCGCTGTGAGCGCGAGAGATAAGCATAGCTGCCAGTGCTGCCCAAAAGACCGACGGAATCCGCTCCCGCCATCTGAATGCGATCCAGAAAACGTGTCAGAATAGCCGCGTCAACATTTCCTGAAACATCAATCGGTGTCAGTGGAAAAGCGGAAAGCCCCTGGAAGAAATCTATACTCATGATCACTACTCGAACTGCATCAGGATAAATCTATAGCATCCATCCCTTGCAATAACTTCAGACGGTCTTTCAAATTATTTCAGAAAGCAAGCGAGCTTACAGGACAGATATCATTCGGCCTGCGCTTCGAGTTCTTCCATGTCTTCGTCGGACAGTCCAAAATGGTGCCCGATCTCATGAATGAGAACATGGGTAATGATGTCGCCCAGCGTCTCCTCGTGCTCGGCCCAGTAATCAATGACGGCACGGCGGAAAAGCGTGATGCGGTTCGGCCCATCACCTGTTTGCATGCTAAACCGTTCACCGATGCCGTGGCCCTCGAAAAGGCCGAGCAGGTCGAAAGGCGTATCCAGTCCCATATCCTCGACGATCTGTTCGTCTGGAAAATCGGATATCTGGATGATGATGTCGCCGCATAGCTGACGAAACTCCTGCGGGAGATGCGCAAGAGCTTCGATCGCAATCGATTCGATTTCGTCCAGTGAGGGAGAAAGACGTGCTGCCCATCCCCCGCTTTGATCTTCTCTGGCCATATGAGCCAATCGTGTCCTATTCAATTGTTCAGGCCACAGATGTTCAAGCCGGTCGTTTTATGCATACCGCTATTAAGCCCAGGGACGCAGTTCGGCGCGTTTGGCCTCGAACACGTCGATGTTGGCAGCCTTTTCCATGGTCAGGCCGATATCGTCGAGACCGTTCAAAAGACAGTGGCGCTTGAATTCGTCGACATCGAAAGAAATCGAGCCGCCATCGGGGCCATGGATCTCCAGAGCGTCCAGATCGACGGTGAGCGTTGCGTTGGCGCCGCGCGAAGCGTCGTCCATCAGCTTGTCTAGATCTTCCTGGCTCACCTTGATGGGCAGGATGCCGTTCTTAAAGCAATTGTTGTAGAAGATATCGGCAAAGGAGGTGGAGATCACGCAGCGGATGCCGAAATCAAGCAGCGCCCACGGCGCGTGTTCGCGCGAAGAGCCACAGCCAAAATTATCGCCGGCAACCAGAATCTGCGCATTGCGATAGGCCGGCTTGTTAAGCACAAAGTCGGGGTTTTCGCTGCCATCCTCATTAAAGCGCATTTCGGCAAAAAGGCCGGTCCCAAGCCCGGTACGCTTGATCGTCTTAAGGTAATCCTTGGGGATGATCATGTCCGTGTCGATATTGACGATCGGCAGAGGGGCCGCAACGCCGGTAAGCTTGGTGAATTTATCCATGTTCTGCGCCTGTCGGTAGAAAAGTTTCAGACTGATTTACATCAGCACTGCGTAGAGTCAACGTTAAGACCCGGTTTCGGGCCCCAAGTGCTGAATAGGTCGCAACCAAACAGAAAAGATAAGCTGGCGAAGGCCGTATTTCAAGCACTCGCATGCTTGCGCTTCATTGTCGTTCGGTGCACAAATCGGCCATGAAGACAATCGCCCGTCCCCGCCGCTCGGTCCTGTTCGTTCCCGCCGTTAATGCTCGCGCTCTGGAAAAGACTCTGACGCTTGATGCCGAGTGCATCATCTATGATCTGGAGGATTCGGTTGCGCCCGAGGCAAAAGCATCGGCGCGTGCAGCACTTGAAGCGCATTTTGCCGCGCACCCTTCAGCCAATTTCGAGCGTATCGTGCGGGTCAATGGTGCCGAGACGCCTTGGGGTAAGGAGGATGTTACCATTGCCGCTGGAATCGGTGCTGACGCCATTCTTCTGCCAAAGGTTGAGCGCCCGCAGGATGTGATCGATGCGGCAAACCGGCTCGATCACCATGACGCTGAGCCAGAAATGGCTATATGGGCGATGATCGAGACGGCGCGCGGTATCCTCAATGCCGACGAGATCGCGACGCTTGGCAATCGTTCAGCGGCACGGCTTGCCGCTTTTGTGGTCGGTTCCAACGATCTCGCACAGCAAACGGGCGTGCGTCTTGATGGGGCGCGCACCTATCTGGTGCCGTGGCTAATGCAGATTCTGCTGGCGGCTCGTGCTGGCGGGCTGACTGTGCTTGACGGAGTCTATAATGATTTCCGCAACGAAACAGGTTTTGCGGATGAATGCGCACAAGGAGCCGCGATGGGTTTTGACGGCAAAACGCTCATTCATCCAAACCAGATCGGCGCTGCTAACCGCGCCTTCTCGCCCGATGAGGGAGAGGTTGCGCATGCCCGCGCGGTGGTCGCGGCGTTCGCGCTGGCCGAAAATGCCGATAAGGGCGTGATTTCGCTTGAGGGAAAGATGGTCGAACGGCTGCATCTTTCCATGGCCGAACGCCTGCTTGCCAGAGCGGGCTTCTAGGCCGGATTTAAGAAAGGACAGACCATGAAACTCTATCGCTTTATAACCGGGCCGGACGATTCCGCTTTTTGCCACCGCGTGACGGCAGCGCTTAACAAGGGCTGGCAACTTTATGGCTCGCCAACCTATGCTTTCAACGCGGCAACCGGCGTCATGCAATGCGGACAGCCAGTCGTGAAGGAAGTGGATGGTGTCGATTACACATCTGACATCAAGCTTGGTGAATATTAGAGCACGGAGTAAATCTGGTCTGATCTGAGCTCTCGGTTTGCGTCTCTCTATTCGCCCAGAGCTTCTGATATGTTGTTTGCAATCTGGATCACGGCCTACCGGGGTGTGCATTGCACTTTGGAATGCCGTGTAACGCGGAGATCATGTCCGCGCCAAGGAAATCCATGAAGAGCTCCTGCGTTTCTGGAACACGGTCTTTGCAGACAACTGGCACGCCAATATCAAAACGTCGATTGCCTTGCAGGGCGCATTTTGTTCTGAATTGTTCCCGGCCAGAATTCGCTATAGCGGCCTGTCTCTGGTTCAGCAGATTGGTCCGATCCTGGGCGGCGGCGTTTCACCACTTATCGCGACGACGCTCCCGGCGGAATATTCAGACACTGTCATGCCCACTGTTCTTTACATGGTGCTGATGGCAATTGTCTCAGCCGTCTGTGCGTTCGCGTTACGACCGCCAAAAACAGCCTAACCCTTCCAAAGTACCTTCCGCTGTCATGACGGAAGGTCCCCGGATTAGCCGATCATGAACGTTGCTGCAAACCCGCTCACCGGTGCAACGCGCTTTAATGTCAGTAGCGACGGATCAACCCGATGAGTTTTCCCTGTACGCGAACCCGATCCGGTCCGAAAATACGCGTCTCATAAGCGGGATTGGCAGCTTCAAGAGCAATCGAAGCGCCCTTGCGGCGGAAGCGCTTTAGCGTTGCTTCCTCATCATCGACGAGGGCCACAATAATTTCGCCGGGGCTAGCCGTCTCGCCACGCCGGATGATGACGGTGTCACCGTCAAAAATACCAGCTTCAACCATCGAATCGCCTCGCACTTCAAGCGCGTAATGCTCTCCCGCCCCCAGCATTTCCGGCGGAAGGCTCAGTGAATGTGTCTGGTTCTGGATGGCGGAAATCGGTACGCCTGCCGCGATGCGACCCATAACGGGCACGGAAACGGTGGCAGAAACGGCATCATTGGTGGTGACGGACGCGGGGCGCGCCGCCTGCTGTGCTGCAGGCGCTTTGCCGAGGCTGCCTTCGATGACGCTTGGCGAAAATTTTCTTTGACTGTTCAGCCCCGGCGCGATCGAATCCGGTAGGCGCAGCACTTCCAACGCGCGCGCCCGGTTGGGTAGCCGGCGGATAAAACCGCGTTCTTCAAGTGCTGTAATCAGCCGATGAATGCCCGACTTGGAAGCGAGATCCAACGCTTCCTTCATTTCGTCGAAAGAAGGGGGAATGCCGGTTTCTTTCAGACGCTCATGAATGAACAGCAAAAGTTCATGCTGTTTGCGGGTCAACATTGGCGACACCCTCCGGCCTAGAACAGATAAGAGAAAAACAAAACCAGAACGAACACTATATGTTCCAGTCTTGTTCTGCAATGGTTTTTAAATAATTAATGTTCAGGCGAAGACGGGTATGCTTGGCGAATTATCGCGAAATGATCACAACATGAGGATGCGGCATGGCTCGCCATTGGCAGTCGCAGTTGCGTTTTCGTCCCGGATTAAAAGCGCGTCGGAGTTGACCAGTGCCGAGAGCATGGAAGAATCTTGCAGCGAATAAGGTGTCGCAACAAGCGTGCCGTCGCCTCGTGTTTCGATTGTCGCGCGTACAAAATCGCGGCGATGATCGTTGGCGGCCATTGGCTGTCCAAGAATGGCGGGCCGGATATCGGTGTCCAGGTTTGTACCGCCCAGCTTTGCGACCAGTGGACGCAGAAAGACGAGGCTGCACACGAGGCTGGAAACAGGATTGCCCGGCAGGCCGATCACATGCACGGTTTTGCTTCCGACTATTTTGCGACCATACATCAGCGGCTTGCCTGGGCGCATGGCAATTTTCCAGAAGTCGAGATCTACGCCGCAATTGCGCAAGGCGACATGGATAAAATCGCGGTCGCCAACCGAGGCGCCACCAACTGTCACCAGCACATCGATGCCGCTCTCCAGCGCCTGCGCGATGGCCGCTTCGATTTTTGCAGGATTATCGGGGATGATGCCCAGATCCTGAGACATGCCACCCGCACGGCGAATGATTTCTGCAACGCCGAGACTGTTGGACGCGACGATCTGGTCAGGTCCCGGCGCGGTGCCTGGAGGGACGAGTTCGTCACCTGTGGCGAGAATGGCAATGCGGGGCCTGCGAAAGACATCCAAGGCTGCATTGCCGCTTGCCGCAGCCAGCGACAGCGCTGCTGCATCCAACTCGCGTCCCGCCTCGAGAACCGTTTTGTCCGGCGCAAAATCCAGCCCAGCGCGGCGAATATGGCGACCTTTGTCGATACCCTCCAATATTGTCAGTTGGTCACCTTTACGGTCTGTATGTTCCTGAATGACGATCGTGTCGGCATTGTCGGGCAGGGGGGCGCCAGTAAAGATGCGAACGGCTTCGCCGGGTCGCAAACTGCCGTTAAAGCGTTTTCCGGCAGCGGATTCGCCAATCACTTTCAGAGGCAGCGGATAAGTGATGTCTGCGGGCGCAATCAGCGCATAGCCATCCATTGCCGAGCAATCGAAGGGCGGCTGCATGAGCTGCGCTTGAACCGGGTGGGCAACAATGCGACCGCCGGCTTCGCTCAATGAAACGGTTTCATATCCATCGGTATTGGCTGAATGCAGGATGCGTTGCAATGCTTGCTCAACAGGGAGAAGGGCCATGACGCTTCCTTTCAAATTATTTGCCGGATTTCTGTCAGGCTTTCCAGTCGCCTGATTTGCCGCCGGTCTTTTCCAGAACCCGGATATTGCCTATTTCCATGAGACGGTCCACGGCCTTGGCCATATCATAAATGGTGAGGCAGGTGACAGAAACTGCGGTCAACGCCTCCATCTCTACACCGGTTCGGCCCTTTAGTTTTGCGGTTGCGCGCACGCGAAGGCCGGGCAGGGTATCATCGGGTTCGATCTCGACCGATACCTTGGTCAGCATCAAAGGGTGACAGAGCGGAATAAGATCGGCGGTTTTTTTCGCGGCCATGATTCCAGCCAGACGTGCTGTGCCGATCACATCGCCCTTGGCGGCGTCCCCGGCCAGAATAAGTGCCAGCGTCTCTTTACGCATGCGCACACATCCTTCGGCAACGGCCTGACGCTCCGTCTCATCCTTGGCACCGACATCCACCATATGGGCGGCACCCGTAAGATCAAGATGCGTTAACTCGCGGGTTTTTGACGGCATGATTTCAAGCCTTGCCTGTCAGGAGTTCACGGGTTGCAGTTTCCACGTCGTCCTTACGCATCAGACTTTCGCCGATCAGGAAGGTGCCAATGCCGGACTTTTGTAGCCGCAAGCAATCGTTATGGGTGAAAATACCGCTTTCACCCACCAGGACGCGGTCGTCGTGCACCATCTTCGACAAACGTTCCGAGACAGCGAGATCGACTTCGAAATTGCGCAGATTGCGGTTGTTGACGCCGAGCAGACGCGAGGAAAGTTTTAGCGCGCGTTCCATTTCCTCTTCGTCATGCACTTCGATAAGGGCGTCCATGCCAAGCTCAAATGCGGTCTCTTCCAATGCCTTCGCGAGATCGTCATCGACGCTTGCCATAATGATCAGGATGCAATCGGCCCCCCAGCTACGGGCCTCATAGACCTGATAGGTGTCGAATAGAAAATCCTTGCGCAGTGCCGGTAGAGTGCAAGCCTCACGCGCCTGCGCCAAAAACTCAGGCGCGCCCTGAAAGGAAGGCGCATCGGTCAAAACCGAAAGACAGGCGGCGCCGCCTTTTTCATAGGCTTTCGCAAGCGCAGGGGGGGCGAAATCAGGCCGGATCAGACCCTTCGAAGGGCTGGCTTTCTTGATTTCGGCAATAAGAGCGAACTCTCCGGCGCAGCGCCTTGCTTCCAGCGACTTGAGAAATCCGCGTGGTGCCGACTGATCCGCAATGTGGGCTTTCAGGTCGTCGAGTGTATGGCGCGTCTTGGCGCTCGCTATTTCCTCGCGCTTGTAGACTTCGATCTTGCGCAGAATGTCGGTGGACATGGTGTTTCTTCCCCGTCAGGCTGCTTCATCATTTGAGATGGCAACCACTCTTTGTAGAACGGTCAGTGCGGCACCGCTGTCGATTGCCTGTGCGGCTTTGGCAATGCCCTCTTTGAGGTCATGAGCCTTGCCTGCAATGGCCAGTGCTGCGCCGGAATTTAGCAAAACGATATCGCGATAAGCACCCGCTTCGCCGTCCAGAACAGCGCGCAGTGCCTTGGCATTTAACGCCGCATCGCCACCTTTTAGCTCGTTTGGCGAGGCGCGACGCAGGCCCACCTCTTCCGGCGTGATTTCGAATGTCCGCACTTTGCCGTTTTCAAGCGCTGCAATCTGCGTTGTTCCTGCCGTTGTCATCTCGTCAAGACCATCGCCATATACGACCCACGCCGTTTCGGTGCCGAGTTCACGTAGCACATGAGCCAGTGGCTCAAGCCACTGAGCGGAAAAGACACCGACAAGCTGGCGCTTTACGCTTGCCGGATTGGCCAGTGGTCCGAGCAGATTGAAAATCGTGCGTGTTCCCAGTTCTACGCGCGAGGGCCCGACATGGCGCATCGCGGAATGATGCATGGGGGCAAACATGAAGCCGAGGCCAGCCTCACTAATGCTGCGGCCAATGGTTTGTGCGTCGGCTTCGATATTGACGCCGAGCGCTGCCAGTGTATCTGCGGCACCGGAGCGGGACGACAGTGCACGATTGCCGTGCTTGGCGACAGGGACTCCTGCGCCAGCCACGACAAAAGCCGAACAGGAGGACACATTGTAGGACCCGGACTGATCGCCGCCCGTCCCCACAATATCAATGGCATCGGCGGGGGCTTTGACGGGCAGCATGCGCGAGCGCATGGAAGCCACCGCCCCGGCAATTTCCGCAACCGTTTCGCCGCGCACACGCAAGGCCATTAAAAACCCGCCGATCTGCGACGGTGTTGCCTGACCCGACATCATGACATCGAAAGCCGCCATGGCTTCATCCTGGCTCAGGGCTTCGCCGGTAGCTGCTTTCGCAATAAAGGGTTTCAGATCAGCCATGATAGTTTCCTTTCAGCTGCCCACCATTTACTGCGCAAGGGCTTCGTTGATGACCGCCTGATTGACCTTGACCGGATATTGCTTCTGCAATTCGCCAACCAACTGATCGAGCAAATCGCCGGACAGCGCATTAGCAAGATAATCGCGCTGCTGCTGAGGCACAGCATCGGCGCCGGTTGCAGCCGGTTCGGTTACTTCCGTGACCTTAAACACGATCTGTCCGTCGCCGGAAGGGGCTGCAGCGGTGCCGGTAAAGCCGTTTGGACCGCGGAAAATCTGCGCCGCCGCGGCGCTGCCAATATCGGCATCATTGGTGTTGCGGTTGACACCGTGCTTGGTCTGTTTTTCGAGGCCGACCTCAGACGCAATCGTGTCGAGCGTCGTTCCGCCGTCGAGACGTGTCTTCAACTCTTCCACACGCTGGTTAAGGCGCTTGACAGCCTCCTCGGCCTTCCAGGCAGTTACAAGCTGATCCTTGATCTCATCGAGCGAACGCTCACGGGGGGGGGTAATGCCATCGACCTGATACCAGAGATAACCGTTATTGCCGAGTGTCAGCGCATCATTGTCAAAACCCTGGTCTGCTTGG
Organism: Brucella sp. BE17; assembly: GCF_039545455.1. Classification (NCBI taxonomy): domain Bacteria; kingdom Pseudomonadati; phylum Pseudomonadota; class Alphaproteobacteria; order Hyphomicrobiales; family Brucellaceae; genus Brucella; species Brucella sp. BE17. Next base: position 286,549 of record NZ_CP154468.1, read on the forward strand.
AACAGGGCGGTGAGAAGCGCTTCGGCATTGGGTACCTCAACAGGATTGCCGGAAGCGTCGTTGCCATCGCTATCGATTGCGTCGACCGTCACTGTCTTAAGGCTGAGGGTTTTTGCGGCCTCTGCCATCGTAGAGCCCTCCGAACGCTGCTGCTCGTAGGAATCGTGAATGCCGGTGATGCTGCTGATCGCGATATTGGTTGCAAGCGTGTTGCGGATTTCGCCTTCGACTTCGCCAAGTGCTTTGGCATGAGCCGGTTCGATTGCGCTCACACGCAGGATCACAGGGCCGAAACTGCCCTTGACCACCGGGCTGACACCGTTTTCAGAAAGCGCAAAAGCTGCATCGGCAATAGCCTCATCGGGAATGGCGCTCTTTTCAAACGTGCCGAGCCGGAGGTCGTTTTCGCTTTTGCCCTGCTCTTTGGCGACTTCGAGGAAATCCGTTCCGGCAGCAATTTTGGCCTGAGCTGCTTGGGCAGCGGTTTCATCGGCGAATGTCAGCTGCTCAATTGTGCGTTTTTCGACGGAACCAAAGCGGGCCTTGTTGTTCTCGTAATAGTCGTTGATCTCGTCCTGCGTGACGGCAGCCGGATCGGCAATATCGGCAGGTTCCAGCTTCACATAGGTGAACTTTCGGTATTCTGGCGCTTTATAATCATCCTTATGTGCTTCGAAATAGGATTTGAGCACATCATCGGACGGTGCAGGCACTGCATCGGCAGCTTCGGCGGGTATCGTGATATAGTCGACGCTGCGGCTTTCATCCTGATAAAGGCTGAGCGCCTTGAGCATGGTATCGGGAAGCTTCAGGCCGTCGGTGGCCGCTTCCACAATTTGCTGACGGCGGGCGTCCTTGGCGCGATTATCGAGGTAATCCTGGGGGCGGATATTGGACTGGCGCAAGACGGCGTCGAACTGGGTGCGGTTGAAATTGCCGCTTGAATCCTGAAACGCCGGATCTTCGGCGGTAAGACGGGCGATGCCGTCCTTGGAAAGCCCAAGGTTCATGTTGCGCGCGCTTTCGTCCAGCACAACACCCGCTGCCACTTGTGCCAGAACCTGATTTTCCAGGCCGATGGATTTCGCCTGTTCGCGTGTTAGGCGCTGGCGGAACTGCTGTGAAAGGCGCATGAGCTGCTGCTCATAGGCAAAGCGATATTCGCTGCCACTCACTTCAGAGCCGCCAGCCGTCACTGCGGCACTGCCTGTCAGGTTGGTACGGAAGGCATCGGAAATTCCCCAGGCGCCGAAGCTCAGCACAAGCAGGCCAAGCAAAAGCTTGACGATCCAGGATTTGGTGGCAGAGCGCAGGCTGTCGAGCATGGGAAAACCCTTTGGTAAATAAGCAAAGCTCGGTTTGGATTTGCAGTGAGCTTGTCAGGGGATAACCTCAAGCAAGGCTTTTTTGCAAGCTCTCATGCGCATTCGGGGCCAAGAACATTTGCATTGCGGCACGAATATGCTTAGTCAGATGCGATTTTTAGCGCAAACGCGCCCCGTTCGGCGTGTGTGTCCGTCCTTGAAAAAACGAGGAGAATACGATGACCCCGGGTATCCGTCCACTGGTCGCTGGCAACTGGAAGATGAATGGGACCGGTGAATCCCTGACCGAATTGCGCGCCATTGCCGCTGGCCTCAGTTCCGATCTGGGGCGAAAGCTGGATGCGGTGATCTGCGTTCCGGCCACGTTGCTTTCGCGTGCCTGGCAAACATTGTCGGGCGAAACGACGGTCGGTCTTGGCGGACAGGATAGTCATTTCAATGTGTCTGGCGCGCATACCGGCGATATTTCGGCTGAGATGCTGAAAGAGGCGGGTGCCAGCCACGTCATTATCGGTCATTCCGAACGACGCACCGATCACCGCGAAACCAACGACATCGTGAAGTCGAAGACCGAAGCCGCATGGGCGGCTGGTCTGGTAACAATTGTCTGTGTTGGTGAGACTGAGGATGAGCGCCGCTCGGAACGTACGCTCGATGTGATTGGAGCTCAACTCGCCGACTCGCTGCCCGATGGCGTGAACGCGGAAAATACGATCGTTGCTTACGAACCGGTATGGGCGATCGGTACGGGCCTGACGCCGACTGTGCAGGATGTTCGTGCCGCGCACGCGTTCATGCGTGAGCAGCTTGTCGAGCGTTTCGGTGCCAAGGGCGCACATCTTCGCCTTCTCTACGGTGGCTCGGTTAAGCCATCCAATGCGGCTGAACTGCTGGGTATTGCAGATGTCGATGGCGCACTTGTTGGCGGTGCCAGCTTGAAAGCCACCGATTTCCTCGCCATATGCGAGATCTATCGCAATTTCTGATGCTTTTGCGCTTTATGCGATCTATCGCAAGCGCGGGGCTTGGATTGTCGCGTAATAGCGTGTAAAGAGCCGCATCTATTTATCACGCAGACTAGGCCACGCGGGCTGGACAAAGCCATCAAATATGTGTTCGACGCTGCTTTAAAGATCAGGGACGTAAAGACCGTTACCCATGGATACCGTAGTTATTGTCATTCATTTGTTGATCGTGCTGGCGCTTGTCGGCGTTGTACTCATCCAGCGCTCTGAAGGTGGTGGTTTGGGTATCGGCGGCGGTTCTGGCTTTATGACGGCACGTGGTGCGGCCAACGCACTGACCCGTACCACGGCCATTCTGGCGGTTGGCTTTTTCGCGACCTCGCTGACCCTTGGTATTATGGCCCGCTACGGTGAACGCCCCACCGATATCCTCGACCGTATTCCCGCAGCGACCGGTAGCCAGACGGCTCCGGCGGGCGGTGCGGGCGGCGGCGGCATCCTTGATCAGCTCGGTGGAGAATCATCGCGCAATAATCAGACCGCTCCAGACGCAGGCGCACCGGCGCCCAGCGGTGATGGTACTCCGCAGGCACCGGCCAATCCGGTTCCTGACTCGCAGTAAAAGCGGCCCCTATATTCCGAAATCAGAAACCAGTCCCAATTCGTTTTGGGGCTGGTTTCTTTTTTTAAACGTGGAAAACGTTGAGTGTTGCAAGCGAGCCATAGCTGCTGCTATTCGCATTGGCGTGCGGCTGCTGTGAATTGAATATGGCCGTCATTCACAGTATGGAAGGCTAAAGCTGACCCGTAAAAACTTACGGCAGTTGTTTGGCTTGAATTTTCGGGAACCGATCATGTTTTCACGTCGTCTTATTATGGCTGGCTTTGTAAGCCTTTGCGCCGCAGTTTCTGTTCCGGCTTTTGCAGCCTCTCCACTCAATTCCGATACGGGATTGGACAAAGCCGTAACCACGAATGTGCAGCAGGTTGCTGCGACGGCTGATGCACGCGCCAAGCCGAAGAAATCAAAAAAGGCTGAAAAAAAGCAGAGCGCACCCAAAGGTGTTACGCTCAATCGTTACAATATAGATCCAAAATTCCGTGCACAGGATGTCGCTTTCAGCGGCTACAAGCCCGGCACCATCGTGATCGATCCGCAGCAGCGCTTCCTCTATCTCGTCGAAACATCGACGACAGCGCGCCGCTATGGCATTGCAGTGGGCAGGCAGGGCCTTGAGTTCAAGGGCACCGCTAAGATCAATGCCAAGCGCGAATGGCCGCGCTGGATTCCGACCAAGGAAATGATCGAGCGTAATCCTTCGCAATATGGCCGCTTCAAGAACGGCATGGATGGCGGCCCGGGCAATCCGCTTGGTTCACGTGCGCTCTATCTCTTCCAGGGCAACAAGGACACCTATATCCGTATTCACGGCACGGTGCAGCCGTGGACGATTGGCAGCTCCGCTTCCAACGGTTGTTTCCGCATGGTCAATGAGGACGTCATGGATCTCTATGAGCGCGTTGGTCTTGGCACTGAAGTCGTGGTTCTCTAATCTTTCCAAAATTTATTTGAAAAAGCCGGGCTCTGTCCCGGCTTTTTTGTGATGCATTTTTTTGTCGTTTGACGGAAGCTGTGGATTACGTCCTTCGCCATGGTAAAGACGGTGCATGGCGATTAAGAGAGGGGATGTCGTGTTCGACCTTGGTCGTCGTGCACAGCTTTCGCTTGGGGTAATATGCCCGATGTTTAACGGCGATTTCGCTCTTTTTGCAGAAAAAACGCGCTTGAGCGCATTTTTTAGTGGCGGAATCAATCAGGAAAGTCTAACGAGATAAGCCCATGGCGCGATATGTATTCATCACTGGCGGCGTGGTTTCTTCCCTCGGAAAAGGCATTGCCGCAGCAGCATTGGCTGCACTCCTTCAGGCACGTGGTTACCGCGTGCGTATCCGTAAACTCGACCCTTATCTGAATGTCGATCCTGGCACGATGTCGCCTTACCAGCATGGTGAGGTTTTCGTCACTGACGATGGTGCCGAAACCGATCTCGATCTTGGTCATTACGAGCGGTTCACCGGCCGTCCTGCCAACAAGCAGGATAATATCACCACCGGTCGTATCTACCGTAACATCATCGAAAAAGAACGCCGCGGCGATTATCTTGGTGCGACGGTTCAGGTTATTCCGCATGTCACCGACGAGATCAAGAATTTCGTCCTGGAAGGCAATGAGGATTATGATTTCGTGCTCTGCGAAATCGGCGGCACGGTCGGTGATATTGAAGCGATGCCGTTTCTCGAAGCCATTCGCCAGCTTGGCAATGAATTGCCACGGGGCAATGCGGTCTATATCCATTTGACATTGATGCCCTATATTCCGGCGGCAGGCGAATTGAAGACCAAGCCGACGCAGCATTCGGTCAAAGAGCTGCGTTCCATCGGTATTGCACCGGATATTCTTCTAGTGCGTGCCGACCGCGAAATTCCTGAATCCGAACGTCGCAAGCTTTCGCTGTTCTGTAATGTGCGCGAGAGCGCGGTTATTCAGGCTCTTGATGTCGCAACCATCTATGATGTGCCAATTGCCTATCACAAGGAAGGCCTCGACACGGAAGTTCTGGCAGCCTTTGGCATCGAACCTGCCCCCAAGCCGCGCATGGAGCGCTGGCAGGAAGTTTCCAACCGTCTGCACAATCCCGAAGGTGAAGTCACCATCGCCATTGTTGGTAAATATACCGGCTTGAAAGACGCATATAAGTCGCTGATCGAGGCGCTCTATCACGGCGGGCTTGCAAACAAGGTGAAGGTCAATCTCGACTGGATCGAGGCGGAAGTCTTTGAAAGCGAAGATCCGTCGCCTTATCTGGAAAAAGTGCACGGCATTCTGGTACCGGGCGGCTTTGGTGAACGGGGAGCGGAAGGCAAGATACTGGCCGCAAAATTCGCTCGCGAGCGCAAGGTGCCTTATTTCGGTATCTGTTTTGGTATGCAGATGGCATGCCTTGAAGCAGCACGCAATCTGGTTGGCATTGAGGATGCGTCCTCGACCGAGTTCGGTCCGACCAAGGAGCCGGTCGTCGGCTTGATGACCGAATGGCTGAAGGGCAACATGCTTGAAAAGCGTGCGGCGGCAGGTGACCTGGGTGGCACCATGCGTCTGGGCGCTTACGATGCGGCGTTGAAGCCGGGCTCGAAAATAGCGGAAATCTATGGTTCGACCGAGATTGCCGAGCGTCATCGCCATCGCTATGAAGTCAATATCGACTACAAGGATCGCCTTGAAAAAGCGGGTCTTGAATTTGCGGGTATGTCGCCCGACGGCGTTCTTCCGGAAACAGTCGAATATCCCGATCATCCGTGGTTTATCGGGGTGCAGTATCACCCTGAGTTGAAATCACGGCCATTTGAGCCGCATCCCCTCTTCGCCTCGTTCATCGAGGCGGCGATTGATCAAAGCAGGCTTGTTTAAAATGCTTACACGCCCTTCTCATGGGGCGTGTTTTGTTTCTGCCCCTTGTTCGCGACAGATTTGCACGTTACTTGCGGGGCAGCAATCTTATCCAAAGGTTTAAAGCCATGACGACCGCCAGTTCTGCCGTTAAAGCCGGGAATGTTACTTTTTCCAACGATGCGCCGTTTTCGCTGATTGCAGGTCCCTGCCAGATGGAAACGCGCGAGCACGCTTTCGAGATGGCGGGGCGGCTCAAGGAAATCACCGACAGGCTGGGGATCGGCCTTGTCTACAAGTCGAGTTTCGATAAGGCCAATCGTACGTCACTGAAAGCCGAACGCGGCATTGGGCTTGAAAAGGCGCTGGAGGTTTTCAGCGATCTGAAAAAGGAATTCGGCTTTCCGGTTTTGACCGATATCCATACTGAGGAGCAATGCGCTGAGGTCGCTCCAGTCGTCGATGTGCTGCAAATCCCGGCGTTTTTATGCCGCCAGACCGATCTCCTGATTGCGGCGGCAAAGACTGGACGCGTCATCAACGTTAAGAAGGGCCAGTTTCTAGCACCCTGGGACATGAAGAACGTTCTGGCCAAGATCACAGAAAACGGCAATCCCAATGTGCTTGCGACCGAGCGCGGCGTTTCGTTCGGCTATAATACGCTGGTGTCGGATATGCGCTCGCTGCCAATCATGGCGGGTTTTGGTGCGCCGGTCATTTTTGACGCGACCCATTCGGTGCAGCAGCCGGGCGGGCAGGGCGCCTCTTCGGGCGGGCAGCGCGAATTTGTCGAAACCTTGGCGCGGGCGGCCATCGCTGTCGGTGTCGCAGGCGTTTTCATCGAAACCCATCAGGACCCAGACAACGCGCCTTCGGATGGACCGAACATGGTGCCCATCGACAAAATGCCTGCGCTCCTTGAAAAGCTTATGGCTTTTGACCGCATTGCCAAGGGGCTTTAAAAAAAACGTCGCAGAAAATTTAACATGATGGGGATTTTCCTCTGCGCTTTCTGTCTGTAATGAGATCGCATCGGATTTCTTCAATATGCTTTGCTTGAAGCAAAGCGATCTATAGGGAAGGACTGTCTTCAATGACTGCAATTATCGACATCGTTGGCCGCGAAATTCTCGACAGCCGTGGCAATCCGACCGTCGAAGTGGACGTGGTGCTAGAAGATGGCTCTTTTGGCCGTGCAGCGGTTCCTTCGGGTGCGTCGACCGGCGCGCATGAAGCCGTCGAGTTGCGCGATGGCGGCAGCCGTTACCTAGGCAAGGGCGTTGAAAAGGCCGTTGAAGCTGTCAATGGCAAGATTTTCGATGCGGTCGCCGGACTGGACGCTGAAAACCAGCTCTTGATCGACCAGACCATGATCGATCTCGACGGATCGGCCAACAAGGCCAATCTCGGTGCCAACGCCATTCTGGGTGTGTCGCTGGCCGTCGCCAAGGCTGCCGCACAGGCAAGCGGTCTGCCGCTTTACCGCTATGTCGGTGGTGCCAATGCCCATGTCCTGCCGGTGCCGATGATGAATATCATCAACGGCGGCGCGCATGCCGACAATCCAATCGATTTTCAGGAGTTCATGATCCTGCCGGTTGGTGCTTCGTCGATGCGCGAAGCCGTGCGTTATGGTTCGGAAGTGTTTCACACACTCAAAAAACGCTTGCAGAAAGCCGGTCACAACACCAATGTCGGTGATGAGGGCGGTTTTGCGCCAAACCTCAAGAATGCCCAGGCAGCGCTCGATTTCATCGTCGAATCCATCGAACAGGCAGGTTTCAAGCCAGGCGAGGACATTGCGCTCGGTCTTGATTGCGCCTCGACCGAATTCTTCAAGGATGGTAATTACGTCTACGAGGGCGAGAAGAAAACCCGTGATCCCAAGACCCAGGCCAAGTATCTCGCCAAGCTGGTCGGCGATTATCCAATTGTCACTATCGAGGACGGCATGGCGGAAGACGATTGGGAGGGCTGGAAAATCCTGACCGATCTTGTCGGCGATAAGTGCCAGCTCGTGGGCGACGATCTGTTCGTGACCAATTCGGCGCGTCTCAGAGACGGTATCCAAATGGGTGTGGCCAATTCGATCCTCGTCAAGGTCAACCAGATCGGCTCGCTGTCTGAAACACTTGACGCTGTCGAAACAGCCCACAAGGCGGGTTACACCGCCGTCATGTCGCATCGTTCGGGGGAAACCGAGGATTCAACGATTTCCGATCTCGCTGTTGCCACCAATTGCGGACAGATCAAGACCGGTTCGCTGGCCCGTTCCGACCGTACCGCAAAATACAACCAGTTGATCCGTATCGAGGAAGAACTCGGCTCGCAGGCGCGTTATGCCGGCCGCAGCGCTTTGAAATTCCTCTAAGCTTATAGTTCTTTTAGGATAAAAACGGCGGCCTTATAAGCCGCCGTTTTTGATTCGGGCAAGGTGCGTGTACCTACATCCAAATAATTTGCCCCTGGGGGCGCTGAGATAGGCTTATGGTAAATCTCTGTTAAGCAAAATAATGCTTGATGGGGGAAATCGGATCGATGCTTCGCGGGCCAAGTGCCGAACGCATCAGAATCGTCCGGGAAGGAAGCCGAAATGTGGACCAAGCAGAAACGTAAATCTATTCGCGGGCGATTCGTATTGCCTGTGCTGACGGTTGCGTTTTTGAGCTATTTCGGTTTTCACGCCTATCATGGCGAATATGGTCTTTACTCCCGCATCCAGCTCGAAGAGCAGAAAGCCGTGCTGACCAAGCAACTCGCGGCAATCACAGCCGACCGTGAATCGTTGGAAAAGCGCGTGTCGCTTTTGCGCGATGGCTCTATCGAAAAGGATATGCTTGACGAGCAGGCGCGCAGGGCGCTTAATCTCTCCCATCCCGATGAAGTGACGATAATCATTTCGAAGGAAGACAACACGAATTAACCGAAATCAGGTTAATACCGTTTTTGTGATATGTTTTTAAGAGCTTGCTCGCATAGCAGCTATGCTCTACGTGCATATTGTATCTTGAAATATGCCTGTATAACGTCACAATAGAACAACAATCTTAGGGAGCGAGATATGGCACCGAGGGCTAAAAGAGCGTCTGCTGGCAAAACGCAGACCTCTTCTGTGACCAACCCCAAGGCACCTGCGCCTGCTGATTACAGCAAAGAGCAGGAATTGCACGCCTATCGCGAGATGCTGTTGATAAGGCGTTTCGAAGAAAAAGCTGGTCAGCTTTATGGCATGGGCTTTATTGGCGGTTTCTGCCACCTTTACATCGGACAGGAAGCTGTCGTCGTCGGTATGCAAACGGCGTTGAAGTCCGGCGATCAGATCATCACGTCTTATCGTGATCATGGCCATATGCTCGCAACCGGCATGGAAGCGCGCGGCGTGATGGCCGAACTGACCGGGCGCCGTGGAGGCTACTCCAAGGGCAAGGGCGGCTCCATGCATATGTTCTCGAAAGAGAAGGGCTTTTACGGCGGCCATGGCATCGTGGGTGCGCAGGTTCCTCTTGGAACCGGGCTTGCTTTTGCCAACACCTATCGCGGCAATGACAATCTTTCCGTGACCTATTTCGGCGATGGCGCTGCCAATCAAGGCCAGGTCTATGAAAGCTTCAATATGGCAGCACTCTGGAAGCTGCCGGTGCTTTATGTGATCGAAAACAATCGTTATGCGATGGGGACGTCGGTTTCGCGCTCTTCCGCTGAGACTGATTTTTCCAAGCGTGGCGCATCGTTCAATATCCCAGGCATCAAGGTTGATGGCATGGATGTGCGTGCCGTCGCGGCCGCTGCCGAATTCGCAGCCGATTGGGCGCGTTCGGGTAAAGGGCCGCTCATTCTCGAAATGCAGACCTATCGCTATCGTGGACACTCCATGTCCGATCCGGCGAAATACCGCACCAAGGAAGAAGTGCAGAAAATGCGCTCCGAGCACGATCCGATTGAGCAGGTTAAAAGCCGCGTGATCGAGAAAGGCTGGGCCACCGAGGAAGAGCTGAAGGAAGTTGACAAGCAGGTACGCGATATTGTCGCTGAAGCTGCCGAATTCGCTCAAAATGATCCGGAGCCGGATGTTTCCGAGCTCTACACGGATATTCTGCTCTGATCTGGAAAGGTGTTGTCATGTCTGTAGAAATTCTCATGCCCGCCCTTTCGCCGACTATGGAAGAGGGCAAACTATCCAAATGGCTGGTCAAGGAAGGCGACAATGTCACTTCCGGTGATGTGATCGCCGAAATCGAAACCGATAAGGCGACGATGGAAGTCGAAGCCGTGGATGAAGGCACCATCGGCAAATTATTGATCGAAGAAGGTGCCGAAGGCGTCAAGGTCAATACACCGATTGCCGTGCTGCTTGCCGAGGGCGAAAGCGCTTCGGATATTGCGCCTGCTGCCAAGGCCGAAGCCTCGAAGGAAGAAGCCAAGGAAGAGCCCAAGGCCGAACAGGAAAAGCCTGAAGAGAAGAAGGCTGATAGCGTTCCTGCCGCACCGAAGGTGGAAGTGGCCGCTGATCCCGATATTCCGGCTGGAACTGAAATGGTATCGACCACGGTGCGTGAAGCACTGCGCGACGCCATGGCTGAGGAAATGCGCCGCGATGAAGACGTCTTCGTCATGGGCGAGGAAGTTGCCGAATATCAGGGCGCCTACAAGATCACGCAGGGACTTCTTGACGAGTTCGGTCCGCGCCGCGTCGTTGATACCCCGATTACCGAGCACGGTTTTGCCGGTGTTGGTGTGGGTGCGGCCATGGCGGGCCTCAAGCCGATCGTCGAATTCATGACGTTCAACTTCGCCATGCAGGCGGTTGACCAGATCGTGAATTCCGCTGCCAAGACACTTTATATGTCGGGTGGTCAGATGGGTGCGCCGATGGTGTTCCGCGGGCCTTCGGGTGCGGCAGCGCGCGTGGCTGCACAGCATTCGCAGTGCTACGCTGCGTGGTACAGCCATATTCCCGGTCTGAAAGTCGTCATGCCCTATACGGCAGCTGACGCCAAGGGCTTGCTCAAGGCCGCAATCCGCGATCCCAATCCGGTGATCTTCCTTGAAAACGAAATCCTTTATGGCCATCATTTCGATGTGCCGAAGCTCGATGATTTCGTGCTGCCGATTGGCAAAGCGCGTATCCACAAGCAGGGCAAGGATGCGACCATCGTTTCGTTCGGCATCGGCATGACCTATGCAATCAAGGCTGCGGAAGAACTGGCGGGCCTTGGTATCGACGTCGAAATCATCGATCTGCGTACCATTCGTCCGATGGATATTCCGACCGTTGTTGAATCGGTGAAGAAGACGGGTCGTCTGGTGACTGTGGAGGAAGGCTTTCCGCAATCGTCGGTCGGCACTGAGATTGCCACCCGCGTCATGCAGCAGGCTTTCGACTATCTCGATGCGCCGATCCTGACCGTTGCTGGCAAGGATGTGCCGATGCCTTATGCGGCCAATCTCGAAAAGCTGGCGCTACCAACCGTGGCAGAAGTGGTGGAAGCGGTGAAAGCCGTGACCTACACGGCCTAAGGAGGGACTGGACATGCCTATTAAAATTACCATGCCCGCCCTTTCGCCGACCATGGAAGAGGGAAACCTCGCCAAATGGCTGGTCAAGGAAGGCGACAAGGTTTCCTCCGGCGATGTGATAGCCGAAATCGAAACCGACAAGGCGACGATGGAAGTCGAAGCCGTGGATGAAGGAACGGTTGCTAAAATCGTCGTCACTGAGGGCACGCAGGGCGTCAAGGTCAACTCCCTGATTGCTATCCTTGCCGAAGACGGTGAAGACGTGGCCGAAGCCGCGAAAGGCGGCGATGCTGCGCCGAAAGCGGAAGCGCCCAAGGAAGAGACTCCAAAAGACGAGCCAAAACCTGAAGACAAGCCCGAAGACAAGCCCGAAGACAAGAAGGAAACAGCCCCTGCTGCTTCCACCCCTGCAAAGGCTGAGCAGCCGTCCGCGGATAAGGGCAATCGCGTTTTTGCATCCCCGCTGGCACGTCGTATCGCCAAGGAAGCTGGCGTTGATGTTGGTTCTGTGAAGGGCTCTGGCCCGCATGGCCGCATCGTGCAGCGCGACGTTGAAGCTGCGATCAAGTCTGGCGGCGCTCAGGCTTCTGCACCGCAGGCTGCGGCCTCTGCGCCAAAAGCCGTTTCGGATGATTCTGTTCTCAAGCTGTTTGAGGAAGGCTCTTACGAGATCGTACCGCATGACGGCATGCGCAAGACCATTGCTCGTCGTCTGGTGGAATCCAAGCAAACTGTTCCGCATTTCTACCTGACGATTGATTGCGAACTCGATGCGCTTCTGGCCTTGCGTTCGCAGATCAACGCGGCTGCACCGCTGATCAAGACCGAGAAGGGCGAGGTTCCAGCCTATAAGCTTTCGGTCAATGATCTGGTGATCAAGGCAACTGCCCTGGCGTTGCGTGATATCCCGGATGCCAACGTTTCGTGGACCGATGGTGGCATGATCAAGCACAAGCGGGCGGATGTCGGCGTCGCTGTCTCTATTCCAGGCGGATTGATTACGCCGATCGTGCGCAATGCGGAAACCAAGACGCTGTCGGCCATCTCCAACGAGATGAAGGACTTGGCCCGCCGTGCCCGCGACCGCAAGCTGAAGCCTGAGGAATATCAGGGCGGCTCGACCTCGGTCTCCAATCTGGGCATGTTCGGCGTCAAGGACTTTGCCGCGATCATCAACCCGCCGCATGCGACCATTTTTGCAATCGGCGCGGGCGAACAGCGTGCCGTCGTCAAGAATGGCGAGATCAAGGTTGCAACCGTCATGTCGGTTACGCTTTCCACCGACCACCGTGCGGTTGATGGTGCATTGGCTGCGGAATTGGCGCAGGTGTTCAAGCGTCACATCGAAAACCCGATGGGTATGCTGGTCTGATTTGATAACGCCGCGTGTGAGCGAAACACGCGGCGTTTCCTTTTTGCATGCCGACAGTTTCGGTAATCCGGGAATGCGCTCCGCACGATTTCTTGCGTATGATGCGGCTTCCATTTTCAGATGATTTAAAGGCAGGATAACATGGCCGACAACATCTACGACGTTATTATCATTGGTTCGGGTCCCGGTGGCTACGTCACCGCCATTCGTGCGGCGCAGCTTGGGCTCAAGATAGCTATCGTCGAGCGTGAGCATCTGGGCGGCATCTGCCTCAACTGGGGCTGTATCCCGACCAAGGCGTTGCTGCGCTCGGCTGACGTTCTGCATCTTGGCGAACATGCCAAGGATTATGGTCTTAAGCTCGAAGGTAAGATCACGCCGGACGTCAAGGCGGTGGTGCAACGTTCGCGCGGTGTTTCGGCGCGACTGAACGGCGGCGTCGGCTTTTTGATGAAAAAGAACAAGATCGACGTGATCTGGGGCGAGGCAAAACTCGTTAAAGGTGCGTCCGGTCAAAATCCTGCGGAAATTTCGGTCGGCAAATCCTCGAAAGAGCCGCACCAGCCGCAAAACCCGGTGCCGAAAGGCGTGTTGGGTGAAGGCAGCTACAAGGCCAAGCATATTATCGTTGCAACTGGCGCGCGTCCGCGTTCGCTGCCCGGCATCGAGCCGGACGGCAAGCTGATCTGGACCTATTTCGAGGCCATGGTGCCGCAGGAATTGCCGAAATCCATGCTGGTCATGGGATCGGGTGCCATCGGTATCGAATTCGCGTCTTTCTATAACGACATGGGCGTCGATGTGACGGTTGTGGAATTGCTGTCGCAGATCATGCCGGTGGAAGATGCGGAAATCTCGGCAATCGCTCGCAAGCAGCTTGAAAAGCGCGGTCTGAAAATCATTACCGAGGCAAAAGTTTCCAAGGTCGAGAAGGGCGCGAATAACGTTACCGCCCATATCGAAACCAAGGACGGCAAGGTTGAGAAATTGACGGTTGATCGTATGATTTCAGCGGTTGGCGTACAGGGCAATATCGAAAATCTTGGCCTTGAAACGCTGGGTGTGAAGACTGATCGCGGCTGCGTCGTCATTGACGGTTACGGTAAGACCAATGTCGAGGGCATTTATGCCATCGGCGATGTGGCAGGGCCACCTATGCTGGCGCACAAGGCCGAGCATGAAGGCACGATCTGCGTCGAAAAGATCGCTGGTCTGCCAAACGTTCACTCCTTAGATAAGAGCATGATTCCGGGCTGCACCTATTGTAACCCGCAGGTGGCCTCCGTTGGTCTCACCGAAGCCAAGGCCAAGGAACAAGGTCTGGATATTCGGGTCGGGCGCTATTCGTTCGCGGCCAATGGCAAGGCTATTGCGCTTGGCGAGGATCAAGGCATGGTCAAGACCGTCTTCGACAAGAAGACAGGCCAGCTTCTGGGTGCTCATATGGTGGGTGCGGAAGTGACGGAGCTGATACAGGGCTTTGTCATTGCTATGAACCTTGAAACAACCGAAGAAGAGCTGATGCATTCGGTCTTCCCGCATCCGACCCTTTCTGAAATGATGAAGGAGAGTGTTTTGGATGCCTATGGCCGAGTATTGAATGCTTAAACAGGAGGTGGTCTTATTCCACTGATCGACAATGGAGGGCCATGGCGGCGTGCCGCATGGCCTATGGTCAAATGGTCCACCGTGGTCGGGCTGGCGCTTGGCTTTCTGACGGGCTGCTTGAGTCTGCTCGGTGGAAACACCATATCGATCAATGGAATGGCAGTTGCGGGCTGGTATGGCGTCTGGACAGTGGCACTGGCGCTCGGCTTTGCCGGTCTTGTATTCGGCCTGATATGGGCCTTGGTATTTCGGGCTTTGGGACTTGCAGCGCGGCGTTAAACAGCGGCAATGCGTAGCAAAGCGCGCAAGTTGACATGATCGGGCCCTGAGAATAGGACCTGACCCAATTAAGAAATGTTCGCTGGCTTGAATGTTTCGGATAGGCAGGAAACAGCATGGTTACAGTTCTCGATCTGGTGAACCAGAAACGTGTTCGTCATCCAGAAAAGGCACATCGTCCGGATAATGAAGTTCTGAAGAAGCCGGACTGGATTCGCGTCAAGGCCCCTGTTTCGCGCGGCTATTCCGAAACGCGCGATATCGTGCGCTCCAACAAGCTGGTGACCGTCTGCGAGGAAGCGGGCTGCCCGAATATTGGTGAGTGCTGGGAAAAGAAGCACGCAACCTTCATGATCATGGGCGAGATTTGCACGCGCGCCTGTGCGTTCTGCAATATTTCCACCGGTATTCCGACAGCGCTTGATCCCAATGAGCCGGAAAACGTTGCCAAGGCGGTAAAGCAAATGGGCTTGACCCATGTGGTCATTACCTCGGTTGACCGCGACGATCTGGCCGACGGCGGTGCGCATCATTTTGCGGAAGTCATCCGTGCCATCCGTGAAGCCGCACCTGCTACGACCATTGAAATTCTCACACCTGACTTCCTGCGCAAGGAAGGCGCATTGGAAATTGTGGTCAAGGCACGTCCCGATGTATTCAACCACAATCTCGAAACGGTGCCGTCGAAATATCTCAAAGTGCGCCCCGGTGCGCGCTATTTCCACTCCATTCGCCTGTTGCAGCGCGTGAAGGAACTGGACCCGACCATTTTCACCAAGTCGGGCATCATGGTTGGCTTTGGTGAAGAGCGTAATGAAATCCTCCAGCTTATGGACGATCTGCGCTCAGCCGATGTGGACTTCATGACGATTGGTCAATATCTTCAGCCGACCCGCAAGCATCATCCGGTGGTGCGCTTTATAACACCCGACGAATTCAAATCCTTTGCCACCATCGGCAAGACCAAGGGCTTCCTGCTTGTGGCGTCAAGCCCGCTGACGCGCTCGTCGCATCATGCCGGAGATGATTTTGCAAAGCTCAAGGCTGCGCGTGAAGCGCAAATGGCCAGCCGGACGTTCTGAGACATGCCGCAATTTACGACCGTCAGACGGGTTCACCATCGGCCTGAACAGATGTTCGCGCTTGTTGCGGATGTCGAGAAATACCCGCAATTTCTGCCGATGTGCGAAGCGCTTTCCGTCCGCTCCCGTAATGAGCGTGACGGCAAGACATTGCTGATCGCCGACATGACGGTCGGCTACAAGCTCATTCGCGAAACATTTACCAGTCAGGTTCTGCTAAAGCCGGACGAGAATGTGATCGATGTCAAATATCTCGATGGTCCTTTCCGCTATCTCGATAATCGCTGGACTTTTAAGCCTGTTGAGGAAGGCAGCCAGTCCGATGTTGAATTCTTCATCGATTATGAATTCAAAAGCCGGACGCTTGGGCTTTTGATGGGCGCTATGTTCGATCTCGCTTTCAAGAAATTTTCGGAAGCTTTTGAAAAGCGCGCCGATCAGATTTATACATCATGATCACGTAGCGCTTCAGCCGGATTACGGCGGGTAGGAGAACCATGAAGCGTATTGTGAAATTCATCGCAGGATCTTTCCTCCTTTTCGTCGCGATTGCCATTCTCTGGCTAGGCGTGTGTCCGCCAGAACTCCTGCGTGTCGGTACGGGCTATGCGGCAAAGATCGTCTGTTCCAATGTCTTCATTGCCGGACGCGATGCGGATGACGTTCTTGCCGTAGACGTTCAGGCCCCCGGCAATCCGCTGCTTAAATTTCTGAATGTTTCCGTCGAGGAAAACACCGGTGTTGTAACCGCCCGCATTTTCGGTTTCTTTGCGCCGAGCAAGGCCATTTTTCGCCCCGGTTTCGGCTGTGCGAATGTCCATACAGTCGACGCGCGGCCCGCTTGGGGCAGAACGAACAGCCATGCGCCGCAGTCTTTAGATGTCGAATCTTATCCGGAGCTGCAACGATTGATCACGACCCCCCAATTGGCGGGGCCAGGTATGCGAGCGATTGCGGTTATGCATAATGGCAGGTTGGTCGCCGAAACCTACGCAGACGGGTTTTCCGCCGATACGCCGCTGCTCGGCTGGTCAGCGACCAAATCGGTCAGGGCCATACTGATCGGAATGCGTATTGCTGAAAATCGGATGGATATGGCGGATAGCAACCTTTTTCCAGAATGGGAGGGTGATGGGCGTTCGAAAATCTCGCTTGCCAATCTCATGGCCATGGAAAGTGGACTGAAATTCGAGGAGAATTACGGTTTGGTCAGTGATGTCACGCGCATGTTGTTTCTTGAGCAGGACATGGCCGGGTACGCTGCGTCGCTTCCTCTCGAGGCTGCGCCCGGCACCACGTTCAGCTATTCGAGTGGCACGGCAAATATCTTGTCGAAACTGTTCATGATGAGTTTCGACAGCCCTGAGCAGGCGCTCTCCTATCCTTCGGATGAACTGTTCGGGCCGCTTGGCATGAACAGCGCCATCATGGAGACCGATGCGTCGGGTGGACTTGTTGGCTCGTCCTATATGTATGCGACGGCGCGGGATTGGGCGCGTCTTGGCAGTTTTCTTGCGGACGGCGGCAGCTTGCATGGCAAGCAAATCTTGCCGACAGGTTTTGTCGATTTGATGCGAAAGCCCGCCGCGTCATCGGGGGGGCGGTATGGTTCAGGGCAGGTCTGGTTGCAAGTGGCCGGCGGCAAGGGTGCGCTTCCCGAAGATACATTCTGGATGTCAGGCCATGATGGACAGAGTATTATGGTGGTGCCATCCATGCGGCTTGCGGTGGTGCGGCTCGGATTAACACCTTGGCGGCTTGGCTATAAGGTACGAGATCTTGATACGGCGATTGTCGAAGCGTTGCGCTAATCTTCTAATCCTGCCGAAGGTTTTCCAGTAACAGATCGAGTGCCGCGACAACCGTTGCCTGCCGGATTTCAGCCCGGCTCTTTGCGCCAAAGCGGCATTCGCGGTGCAGGGTTTGGTATCCTTTGCGTGCTGATGCGATATGCACAATCCCGACCGGCTTTTCATCCGAACCACCTCCCGGCCCGGCAATGCCGGTAACAGCTATCGTGACGCCAGCGCGTGAATGCGCCAGCGCACCTTCAGCCATTGCGATGGCCACGTCTTTTGAGACGGCGCCGGCGCGCTGGATCAATTCCATCGGAACACCGATCATCTCGTTCTTGGCTTCGTTGGAATAAGTGACAAAACCGCGGTCCACTACGTCGGATGAGCCTGCAATGTCGGTGAGTGCACTGGCAATCAGGCCGCCGGTGCACGATTCTGCCGTTGCGATCATCAAGCCTTGCTTGCGGCAGGCGTCGAGCACGGCGAGGGCTTTTTCTTCTGCAATCATTACGGCACCTCGCCCGGATAGATCACGGTTGCGGTGGCAATGGCCGCAATGCCTTCGCGTCGCCCGACAAAGCCCAGCTTCTCATTGGTCGTCGCCTTGACTGAAACCCGGTCGGGAGCAATGGCGAGCATATCGCAAAGCGATCTTGTCATGGCTTCGCGATGCGGGCCGATTTTTGGCGCTTCGCTGATAAGGGTTATATCGACATTGGCGATGCGCCCCTCTGCCTCACGCACGATTTTTGCCGCATATTCGACAAATATATGCGAGGCGGCTCCTTTCCATTGCGGGTCGGATGGTGGAAAATGTGTGCCGATATCGCCCGCGCCGCGCGTTGCAAG
Organism: Brucella sp. BE17; assembly: GCF_039545455.1. Classification (NCBI taxonomy): domain Bacteria; kingdom Pseudomonadati; phylum Pseudomonadota; class Alphaproteobacteria; order Hyphomicrobiales; family Brucellaceae; genus Brucella; species Brucella sp. BE17. The sequence continues at coordinate 304,790 of NZ_CP154468.1, forward strand.
CAGTGCATCTGTCAGTGCATGAAGGGCGACATCGGCATCGGAGTGACCGTTGAGTTTGGCTTCATGCGGGATTTTTACGCCGCACAACGTCACATGATCGCCGGGTTCGAACGAATGCACATCATAGCCATTGCCTGTTCGAATGTCTGGAAATGCAGCGTGGTCTTGCCGCAGGCGCTTGTCTGCCATTTCTATATCCTTTGCCCAGGTAAGCTTTGTGTTGTCTGCCGATCCTTCGATGATGCGTACTTTAAGGCCCTGCCATTCGGCAATCGCCGCATCGTCGGTAAAATCCATGCGCTTGGCGGTATATGCCTTTTCATGCGCATCGAGAATGATCTTAAAGGGAAAGGCCTGTGGCGTCTGCGCCGCATAAAGGCCGTCGCGGGAGACCGTGGCGGAAATTGTTCCATCCTTTGACGCCTTTTTAAGCGTATCGGAAACGGCAAGGGCCGGAAGGATGCCTTCTTGCGGCGTGAGGCAATTTGCGATGCGTTCAAGCAGTTTTTGCCCGATGAAAGGCCGCACGCCGTCATGGATCATGACGTAAGCCGGTTCATATGCTTTCAGCGCAAGAAGGCCGAGGCGGGTTGAATCCTGCCGGGTAGTACCGCCATTCACGACGAGGATGGCGGGATGGTTTTCGGGCCTGACCGCTTTATAGAGCTCATGATCGTCGGGATGAATGACGACGACGATTTTGCCGATCCTTGGGCAATCCATAAAGGCGCGCAGGGTTTTTGCCAGCACGGCTTCTCCGCCAATCCGCCTGAACTGCTTGGGGCCTTCGACGCTCTGGCCAGCCCGTTCGCCTCGTCCGGCTGCTACAATGACCGCTGCTATTCTGGAAATGGTCTTCGCCTTCATTAAAAACGCACGATGGATGCGGAATAGTATTTTGTGCCGAGAAAGGCCAGATGCCAATTGTTTTATCGCCTCGTCTTTGTGCTTTTCCTTGCGTTTGAGACTGGATGGTGATTAAAGTATGAGCGTTAGTACTTCTGCACATGAAATAGGCATATTTGGTGACTTTCCTCGACCAGCCTCTCACTATACGCGGTGTTGCGCTTGCAAACCGTGTATTTCTTGCGCCAATGTCAGGCGTTTCCGATCTGCCTTTTCGCAAACGTGCTGCTGCGGCGGGTGCAGGCATGGTCGTCTCCGAAATGGTCGCAAGCGCTGAACTCTGCAGCCGCCACAAGGAAAGTCTGCTGCGTTTGTCCGGCGAGGGTTTGGGCACGCATGTCGTCCAGCTTGCAGGCCGGGAGGCGCACTGGATGGGCGAGGCTGCCATTATCGCTGAAGGTGAAGGCGCGGATATCATAGACATCAACATGGGCTGCCCGGCCAAGAAGGTGACTGGTGGCTATTCCGGTTCAGCTCTCATGCGCGATCTCAATCATGCCATGACGCTGGTCGAGGCCACGGTGAATGCCGTCAATGTACCGGTAACGCTGAAAATGCGGCTTGGCTGGGATGAGAACAGCATCAATGCCCCGGAACTTGCAAAGCGTGCCGAAGATGCCGGTGTCGCGATGGTGACAGTGCACGGGCGCACACGCTGCCAGTTTTATGAAGGCAAAGCCGACTGGGATGCCATTCTGGCCGTGCGCGATGCGGTCAAAATTCCGCTTGTCGCCAATGGCGATGTGGCGTCGCGTACTGATGCCGAGGAAATTCTTCGCCGTTCCGGTGCCGATGCGCTGATGGTGGGGCGTGCTTCCTACGGACAACCATGGTTGCCGGGTGCGATTGCCGGCGATTACATGCCAGCGCCGCAGGATATGTTCGATTATATCGTAGCGCATTACGAGGACATGCTTGTGCATTACGGTGACAAGACGGGGATACGTCATGCCCGTAAGCATCTGGGTTGGTATCTCGACCGTCATGCTGGCGAGGCTTCAATTTCCAATGATAAGGCTGCGGTGATGACGATGACTGACCCCGCCAAAGTCATTGAGGCCTTGCGCGGTATATTTGCCAGCGGGTCGACCAGCGGTTCTCTGCTGAGAAAGGTTGCCTGATGCACGGCAATAAAGACAGGGGCAATATCCCGTCCATTATTCTGGATGCCATCAACCAGCCGGTTATCATGGTAGGTGCCGACGATCATATCGTTTATGCCAATCTGGATGGTGAGCAGTTTTTCCGTTCAGGCTCGTCCATTCTGTCACGCAACCGGCTCGATAGTTTTCTGCCCTTTGGTAGTCCGCTTCTGGCGTTGGTCGATCAGGTGCGCGCAAGTCAAGTTCCGATCAATGAATATCGGGTCGATATTTCCTCGCCGCGCCTTGGTGCCGAGCGTATCGTCGATCTCTATGTTGCGCCGGTTGCGGAAATGCCGGGTGCGGTGGTTATTCTGTTCAAGGAAAAGACCATGGCGGAAAAGATTGACCGCCAGATGACCCATCGCGGTGCTGCACGGTCTGTCACGGGGCTCGCCTCCATGCTGGCACATGAGATCAAGAACCCGCTCTCTGGCATTCGCGGCGCTGCGCAATTGCTGGAACAGGTGGTCGGCGACGAGGATCGTGCTCTTGCACGGCTCATCACCGACGAGACGGACCGCATTGTCTCGCTGGTCGACCGGATGGAAGTCTTTTCCGATGAACGCCCCATCGAGCGTTCGGCGGTTAATATTCATGCCGTTCTCGATCATGTGAAGGCTATCGCCCGTAACGGTTTTGCCAAGCATATTCGCTTTTCGGAGGATTATGACCCGTCATTGCCACCGGTTTTTGCCAATCGTGATCAGTTGGTGCAGATTTTTCTCAATCTGGTGAAAAATGCGACGGAAGCCGTGGGCGGGCGTGAAGGCGGCGAAATCACCCTTTCCACGGCCTATCGACCCGGTATCCGGCTTCAGGTTCCCGGCGCACGCGACCGTGTGGCGCTGCCGCTGGAATTCTGCGTGCATGACAACGGGCCGGGTGTGCCACAGGATATGCTGCCGCATCTTTTCGATCCGTTCGTTACCACCAAGACCAATGGATCGGGGCTCGGGCTGGCGCTGGTGGCGAAAATCATTGGCGATCATGGTGGTATTATTGAATGCGACAGTCATCCGTCCAAGACGATATTCCGCATTCTCATGCCGGCCTGGAAAAATCCTGAAACAGCTGCAGGCGAGCAAGACGCCGTGAATACCGGAGATGACGCATGATAACAGGACGCCCCACCGGAACCGTACTGGTGGCCGATGATGATGCAGCCATCCGTACCGTGCTTAATCAGGCGCTCTCGCGGGCCGGTTACGATGTGCGCGTGTCATCGAATGCGGCTGCCCTCTGGCGCTGGATTGCAGCAGGCGACGGTGATCTGGTCATTACCGACGTCAACATGCCGGACGAGAATGCCTTCGATCTCTTGCCGCGCATCCGGAAAATGCGTCCCGATCTGCCGATTGTCGTCATGAGTGCGCAAAATACGTTCATGACAGCCATCCGCGCCTCGGAAGCGGGCGCCTATGAATATTTGCCAAAACCTTTCGATCTGACCGAACTTATCAATATTGTCGGTCGCGCCCTGTCAGAACCCAAGCACAAACCGGCATCCACGTCTCTGGATGAGCCGGGTGAAAACATGCCGCTGGTCGGACGTTCGCCGGCGATGCAGGAAATCTACCGTGTGCTGGCGCGCATGATGCAGACCGACCTCACGATGATGATCACAGGTGAATCAGGCACCGGCAAGGAACTGGTCGCCCGCGCGCTGCATGAATATGGTCGCCGCCGCAAGGGGCCGTTCGTGGCAATCAATATGGCGGCAATTCCGCGCGATCTGATCGAATCGGAACTTTTTGGCCATGAGAAAGGGGCCTTCACCGGCGCGCAGAACCGCTCCAGCGGTCGCTTCGAGCAGGCCAATGGAGGTACATTGTTCCTTGATGAAATCGGCGACATGCCGATGGAAGCGCAAACACGGCTTTTGCGCGTATTGCAGCAGGGCGAATATATGACGGTCGGCGGACGTACGCCGATCCGTACAGATGTGCGCATTGTTGCGGCAACCAACAAGGATTTGCGGCAACTGATTGCGCAGGGTCTATTTCGCGAAGACCTTTATTACCGACTCAATGTCGTCCCCCTGCGCCTGCCGCCCTTGCGCGAGCGCAGCGAAGATGTTGCTGATCTTGTACGCCATTTCTTCAAGCGGGCCGTGGAAGAGGGGTTGCCGGAAAAACGCATCACCAATTCAGGCCTGGAACTGATGCGCCGCTATCCCTGGCCGGGCAATGTGCGCGAACTGGAAAATCTGGTGCGCAGGCTTGCCGCCCTCTATCCGCAGGAAGAAATCTCGCCGGAAATCATCGAAAACGAATTGAAATCCGATATGGACAAGCCGGAGGCACTTGTTGCCAGCATCGGCAATCCCGAGAGCGTGACGATCGCGCAGGCGGTCGAGCAGAACATGCAGCGCTATTTCGCGTCCTTCGGTGATGATCTGCCGCCACCAGGTCTCTATCATCGTGTTTTGGCCGAACTGGAATATCCGCTTATTCTGGCGTGTTTGACGGCTACGCGCGGCAACCAGATCAAGGCTGCCGATCTGTTGGGGCTGAACCGCAATACGCTCCGTAAGAAGATCCGCGAGTTGGGCGTCAATATCTATCGCGGTGGAAAGGGTATTTAATGCCCTGCCACGTAGTGTAATAAATTTGGTGCCCCCAGCACGACTCGAACGCGCGACCCCCTGATTACAAATCAGGTGCTCTACCAACTGAGCTATAAGGGCATTCACAAATTTACGCCTCCGAAGAGGTGTAATCTTTTTGCAAGCCGTTCGACTGCCGAAAGATTTGAAGCCCAATTAGCACAAATGATGCGTATGTAAAATGAAAATTCAGCCCGCCGAGGCCATGGCATGCTGCTTTTTCATATGATAGAGCATTTCAAGCCGTTATGGCGAAACGTTTTTGCGTTTAGAGAGGCGTAAAAACAATTAATTGCAGCGCTTGTTCCTATTCCGCTTTAAGTGGCCCCTCCTGCGAGAGGGTGTTCAGCAAATATAGGTGGATGAGTCGCAGAAGCGTCAAGAACGAGGCCGTTGGCATGAAAGACAAATCGCTTGCGTTGCATTTTGTTTCATCAGGGACGGAAGAATCGCTTGCTGCGCAGAAAGAGCTGGTTGAACGCTATGGGCATGTCGCAGCCGAAGACGCCGATATCATCGTGGCGCTTGGTGGCGATGGCACCATGCTTCAGGCACTGCGTGACTTTATGAACAGTGGTACGCCGATCTACGGCATGAATCGTGGTTCTGTCGGTTTTCTCATGAACGAATTCAGCATCGACAGCTTGCCGGAGCGTATCGATGCCGCGCGCAAGGAAACCATTCGCCCACTCAAGATGGTGGCTGAGACGAACAATCCAGACGCGCCGCTGTTCGAAGCGCTGGCGATCAACGAAGTCTCATTGTTCCGGCAATCCTATCAGGCCGCGAAGGTGCGTATTACCATTGACGGTCAGGTCCGGCTGGAAGAGCTGATCTGTGACGGCGTGATGGTGGCAACGCCTGCGGGCTCGACCGCCTATAATCTTTCTGCACAAGGACCGATTCTTCCGCTCAAGGCACCCTTGCTAGCCCTCACACCCGTCAGTCCCTATCGCCCTCGCCGTTGGGGTGGCGCGCTTTTGCCCAAGCAGGTCACCGTGCGCATGGATTTGCTAGAAACCGAAAAGCGTCCGGTCAATGCGGTTGCCGACAATCATGAAGTCAAATCTGTGAAATCAGTTACGGTTCGTGAAGCGCCAGATAGCGAAGTTGCCATTCTTTTCGATAAAAACCATTCCTGGGACGAGCGGATACTGACCGAACAATTTCGTCATTGAGCCTTAGGAGAAAGGATCAATTTGTTACATTCGCAAGGTTTCATCTTGCAAATGTATTTGTGGCCATACTGGAATGAATTCATTCGATTTGATTGCAGATGATTGGCTGTTTGGCGGAGCTATTAAAGCAAATTGGCGCTATGCGGTAGTATTTTGGTTGACTTTTGCACGCTGGGGACGTAGGCGATGCTGCATAAAACGCTTTATGCGTTGCAGATGCCTTTTCTGCCTTGGTTCCTGCGCCCGATATGACGCGGCTCAATCAGGAAGGGCGGATCACGTTTCCGAACCAGAGAGCTGCGCCTCCATTGACGACATTTGCCGAACTCGGACTTTCCCCGAAAGTGACTGCTGCTGTTGAAGCGGCTGGCTACACCGCACCTACACCTATCCAGGCTGGTGCCATTCCACCTGCGCTTGAGCGCAAGGACGTGCTTGGCATCGCCCAGACCGGAACGGGTAAAACCGCGTCTTTCGTTCTGCCCATGCTCACCATGCTCGAAAAGGGCAGGGCGCGCGCCCGTATGCCGCGCACGCTCATTCTTGAGCCAACGCGGGAACTGGCCGCGCAGGTTGAGGAAAATTTCGTCAAGTACGGCATCAATCATCGCCTGAATGTTGCATTGTTGATCGGCGGCGTTTCGTTCGAGGAACAGGAGCGCAAGCTGGAGCGCGGTGCCGACGTGCTGATCGCAACGCCTGGTCGTATGCTTGATCATTTCGAGCGCGGCAAGCTGCTCCTGACCGGCGTCGAGATTCTGGTGATTGACGAGGCCGACCGCATGCTCGACATGGGTTTCATTCCCGATATCGAGCGTATCTGTAAGCTGATCCCATTCACGCGTCAGACGCTGTTTTTCTCAGCGACTATGCCACCCGAAATCACCAAGCTGACAGAGCAGTTCCTGCATTCTCCCGTTCGTGTCGAAGTCGCCAAAGCCTCTTCCACCGCAAAGACGGTGACGCAGCGCCTCATCAAATCGGGCAAAAAGGACTGGGACAAGCGCGCTGTTTTGCGCGACATTATTCGCGAAGAAGGCGACACGCTCAAGAATGCCATTATCTTCTGCAATCGCAAGAAGGACGTGTCAGAGCTTTTCCGTTCGCTGGTAAAGCATGAATTCGATGCCGGCGCGCTGCATGGCGACATGGATCAGCGCGCACGCATGACGATGCTGGCGAATTTCAAGGAAGGCAAGCTTCGCCTTCTCGTCGCATCCGATGTGGCGGCACGTGGTCTTGATATTCCCGATGTCAGCCACGTTTTCAATTTTGATGTTCCCATCCATGCGGAAGATTACGTCCACCGTATCGGTCGTACCGGTCGGGCCGGACGTTCTGGCAAGGCGTTTACCATTGTCACCCCTTCGGATACCAAATATCTCGCTGCGATCGAAAACATGATCGGCGAGAAGATCGAATGGCGTGATGGTGACCTGACGACACTCGCGCCTTCCGATGAGGCTGACGAGCAGCCGCGCAAGGGTCGGTCGGCACGCGGCAGGGGCAAGGACGTCAAGGCCAAGGAAGCATCTGCGGAAAAGGCAAAAGCACCTGTGGCCGAAGTGTTGGATCCCGCAGAACAGCCGCAGCCGATCGTCGCAAATCACGACCGCCGCGATTTTATTCGCAACGCAAATGACGATCGTCGCGGCAGACCGCAGCCAGAGCATAACAGGCGCCGCCGCGAGCGTGACGATGACGGCCCGGTTCCGGTTGGTTTCGGCAATGATATTCCGGCCTTTATGCTGATCCCGACGGGCATGTGACCCTTCGGAACAGCACAATTAAACAATGTTGAGAATTATTCGGCTGCGGGCAAACGCCTGGCAGCCGGTTTCTTTGATGGTTTGGTTTTCTCGCTGCGCATTGCTGCTTCATAGGCACGGCGCGCCCAATGGCCCATGACTTCGGGATCGTCAAAGGCTTCCCCCGGAACGTTCCAATAGGGCATGGCAATGGGATTGCCGCCTTTGCGGCCTTCATAGGTCCACTGGGTCGATCCGGCTTCGATGAAAAATGGTGTCGTTTGTTCGTCGGCCTTGAACAGCAGGTCGTCACGATAGACCAGCGCAAAAATGATGCCCTGATGGTAGAGCCCCTTGCCTCCGAACATACGGCGGATACTTATAGGCCCAAAATCCTGCAAAAGATCGCGAAGCGTTTCGTCGTCCATTAAAAAACCTGGATTGGCGCCGGATCAGACGGTATCCTGCATCTGGCGCAGGCTTTCGGGCGATGCGGCTTGAAGTTCTACGGATTCGCCGCAACCGCAGGCCGATGTCTGGTTAGGGTTGTTAAAGACAAAGCCTGTTCGCAGGGTGGTTGTTTCAAAATCCATGCGGGTGCCGAGCAGGAACAGAACCGCTTCGGGTGCGATAAACACCTTGGCACCGTCCGCCTCCACCACGTCGTCGCCGACCTTGGCTTCGGTGGCAAGATCGATCGTATATTCCATACCAGCACAACCGCCCTTTTTGACGCTGACGCGAATACCAAGCGCACCTTCGCGTGCCTCCACGATCTCGTGCAAACGAGCTGTGGCTGCTTCGGTTAGCGTCATGACTGCAAAACGGCCCATTGTTTTCTCTTCCGGTAATGAAGCACACCATATGCCATCCAGTTCGAATGACACGTTTTGAATGCGGCTTTCACGCTTGGCCTGAATGCTGGAAGCTCTGGCAAAGAAGCGGGGAATCGTCCAGACTTTCTACAAGAGCTTTCAGCGAGTTGGTGCCATTTACGCGCACTGCCACGTTTTCACTATAGTTAGTGTTGTAACATCATTACCGCAAGACACCAAATCGAGAGCGTGGGTCCGCTGATCGAACTTATAAAGAGGAGCTGCTAATGTCGACTGATCGAATGAAGTCTCTGTTACTGACTGTTTTCGCCAGCGCGCTGGCTGTGTCACAGGTTCATGCGCAGGAAACGCAACCACCTGCAGCGCAGGAAACGCAGGCGCCAGCCAAGCCGGGTCAAAAGCCGGCGGAGGCGAAGGATGGCAAGGAAAATATCGAAGAGACGAAACCTTCTGAGCAGACGCAGGACGCAGACGGTGGCTTGATCGTGCCTGAATATCGCGATGACCGCTCCACGCCGCAAGCGCTGATCGAATCCTATTACAATGCCATCAACCGCAAGGAATATACGCGCGCCTACGGCTATTATTCCGAAGAAGGGCGTGAGCCAGATTTCAAGACCTTTGTAAAGGGCTATGAGACGACCAAAAGCGTGAAGGTCGCGCTACGCAAGACAGAACCCGATCCGGGTGCAGGGCAGATTTACTGGAGCTTGCCGCTGGCAATCGAGGCCGAGCAGGAGGACGGCAAGAAGGAAATTTTCAGCGGTTGTTATACGATCCATCTCACCAATCCTTCCATGCAGGAAGAACCGCCTTTCAAACCGATGCAGATCATGACAGGTTCGCTGACAAAATCGCCGCTCGATCTGGAAAAAAGTGTGCCGGAAAGCTGCGAAGCGCCATAGAGCGCCGTGTATTTTCTCGCATGCACAACGGTCGCTCTCACGGCGTCACAAAGTGCATCTGCAAATAGCAGCCTAGAAACAGGAGTGCGATTGCCGCTGCAATGAGAGCCAAAATTTTCATGCATAAGGCTTCGCGCATTTGCCGTTCACATTCAATAAAATTCCTGGTGATCGGGCACTTCAGGAAGGGGGCTGAAAAAGCGAACGTCTTGCTGCTGCCGTCACATGCGCCGACAGTGACGCGAGGCGGTCTGCGGCGAGGCGGTTGACCTGCCAGTAGAGCGGAACCACCAGCGCGGTATCGGGAATGAGTTCGATCAGGCGACCATGGGCGATGTGTTCATCGACCAGCATGTCGGGGTTCATACCCCAGCCCATGCCTTCCAGGCTCGCATCGATAAAGCTTTGTGTGGAAGGCAGCCAATGTGTCGGGCAGACGATATCCGCCTTGAGGTTTTGCTTGATCCAACGCTCCTGCAACCGGTCTTTCTGGTTGAATGTCAGCATCGGAGCCTCGCTTAGAGCCAGCTTGGTGAGGCCTTGCGGGAAAAACCGGGTCATGAAATCTGGTGACGCGGTTGCCTTGTATCGCAAAGCACCAAGCGGAACGACGCGGCATCCCTGCACAGGTTTGGAGAGTGCGGTGACCGCTGCCAGAACCCGACCATGTTGCAGCCATTCAGCCGTGTGGTCCTGATCGTCAACGGCAATATTGACAAGATAATCGGTCTCGCGTGTAAAGCCGGAAATCGCCTTTATGAACCATGTGCCAAGGCTGTCGGCGTTGGTGGCGATATGCAGCGTCACTTGCGCGCGCTCCGTATTGTGAGGCGCTAAAGCCGGTAGTTCTGCCAGGAGTTCACGTTCGAGCATGCCGACCTGTTCGATGTGGCGGCAGAGCCATTCGCCCTTGTCTGTGGCCAGGCATGGATTACCCCGTGAAACGAGCACTACGCCCAGCCGTTCTTCGAGGTTCTTCACCCGTTGCGATATGGCGGAAGGCGTTACATTCAGCATCCGGGCAGCTTTTTCGAAACTGCCAGTCTGCACCACCATGGCGAGTGCCTTCAAGGCAGGGTAGTCGATCATTAGAATCTCTTAATATCATTTAGAAGATTTAATTGTTTTAATTGATAAAAAGCACTTATCCAAGTGCTTCGAAATGTGTTCCATTGATATTGATCGAAGTGAATTAAATGAATCCGACCACCTATATGACTGGCTTTTCCATAGGATTGAGCCTCATCCTCGCCATCGGGGCGCAAAACGCTTTCGTGCTGCGGCAAGGTCTGCGTAACGAGCATGTCTTTGCAGTTAGTCTGGTCTGTGCGCTCTCGGACGCACTGCTGATCGTTCTTGGAGTGACGAGCTTTCGCAGGATTACCGCTTTGATGCCCGCGCTCGAACCCTTGATGCGTTACGGTGGGGCGGCATTTCTCGCTTATTATGGCATCAGAAGTTTGTATTCGGCGTTTACCTCGACGGATTCGCTCACCACGTCAGGTGAAAATGTCACCGGGCTGGCACGAACGATTGCCATTTGTCTGGCTTTGACCTGGCTCAATCCACATGTCTATCTCGATACGGTCGTGCTTCTTGGCACAATTTCCACGCAGTTTCCCGGTTTCGAAATGTCGTTCGCAGCCGGTGCCGTTACCGCATCGTTTCTGTTTTTCTTTGCGCTTGGCTTCGGCGCGCGCTGGCTGCGGCCGCTCTTTGCAAAGCCCATGTCCTGGCGGATACTGGATGGCGTCATCGCGCTGACGATGTGGGGCATCGCCTTCAAGCTCGTCAGCGGCTCTGGCTGACGTTACTTTACGATGCTCAGCACGTTACGTACCACTTCGGCCTGTAGCGGGCGCTGCTTTTCGATGTTGAAATGACCGACATCCTTGACATCCGAAAAGTCGCGATTGTCGAGCTTACCATTGAAGCGCGGGCCAGGCTCCAGCGCTCGCCCCCACCCGTCCTGCGAGAAATAAAAATTCACCGCCCATCTGATGTTTCCGGGCAACGGATCGGGGGCTGTTGCGGCAAAGGACGCTATGTAATCCACGCGAATATCTTTCTTTTCCAGCACTTCGGCAGTTGAAATGATGGCATTGGCACCCAGGGAATGACCGATGAGAACGGTGGCCTGGGGGCCATATTTCGCACGGTCTGAAACAATCCGGTTTGCGATGAAACGCCATGCCGTATGGCTCTTGACCTGCGCATCGACGCCGGAGGCTTGCAGCGATGCACCGATCTCATCAATGCCGGTGGAAAAAATATCCCCGAAACCACGCAGCAAATAGACATTGGGCCGTTTGTCCCGTGCCGCAATCGCTTGAGCTGACGAAGAATCCTCATCAAATGGGCGATCGGCTTTGCTGCGGGCATAAGCGGGTAGAGAAGCCAGAGCCAGAGCCGAGGCCAGAAGCGAACGACGATTGATGAGACTTCTTGAAACGGTAATTAATTTTTCGGTCATTGAATTTCACCAAGGTTTGGGAATAATCCTTCCAGTGCGCTTGGCATATTCATCATAGGAAGCTCCGAACGCCTTGCGCATCATGGCTTCTTCTTGGCCCACCCGGTGGAAATAAAGAATACCTACCCCCACGAGGCCAGCCAGCCCAGCGAACCAGTTGGGCAAGAGCAGAAACTGCGCTATTGCCCAAAGCCAGAACGATAGATACATCGGATGGCGGACATATTTATAGAGCCCCTCCGTCACGAGTTTGTGTTCGTTACGGATTTCCAGCGTTACCGACCAGTTTTTACCCAGTTGCCGATGGCTTGCGTAGAAGACCCACAAAAAAGCCAATTCGAAAAGCAGTCCGAGCCAGCCGAGCCACGGCTGGAAGGCGTAATCAGCGCCTGCGGGAAAACCTGTCGCGCCATAGATTATCGGGATCAGCGAGAGGCCGACCGTTGCTGTGCCGAGCGCCAGGCGGTCAGTGAGCGAACGGGCATCGCCCACCACCTTTATCTTGCGTGCGCGCCGCTGGTGTGGAATTCGGATGGCAACCCAGGCGACAAGCCCGACCGTCCAAATGATAATGGCCAGTGTCGGCGTCATTCAGCAATTCCCTCTTTGGACGGCAGCCCGCCCATAATTTGATTCTTTGCACGGTCGACCAGAGAAATCGGACCGCAGCAAACTTGAAAAAAATCATACCAGTAACGCTTCGTATTGCCGAAGACATATTGGTAATGCACGCGGAAAAGATTTCGTTTCACACGCTTATAGGTTTCAGGCTGCAGCATATCTCTTATTCGCACGGTTCGCACAATGGGGAAATCCCGCCCCTTGGCGCGTTGCAGCTTCATTTCGGCGACAGGGTCGGTCTTGTAGAAATTGATGACATCAGTGAGGCACTGAATTTCGACCCATTCAAACCTGCCATCATCGGTCAGGCGCTGCACGCCGTCACGAAAATTCTGTGCTGCCGGATGATAACCGGCCTTGAGCGCGGTGGAGCCAAGCGTCAGAACCGAAACATTTGATGCTCGTGTTGAAAAGGCGCCGTCAAGCGCGATACACCGCGCCGCTACGTCGAGCATCAACATGCCGCCGGTGCTGTGACCGATCAGGATAACCTCGTCATAGCGACCTTCGCCAACACGCCGGACGATTGTCTGCGCAAAATGCTGCATCAGGGCTTCGGCGTCGGGGCGTCTGCCGCGCATGAAATTGAGCGAAAAGGACCACAGATCCATCAGATGATTGATCGGCCATTTTTTGCCGAGCACTGCCAGCGCCAGAGCAAAAACGCCCAAACCCACCAAAGGGCTGAAAAGACCGAGCCAAGGTGAAAGCAGCCGGCCGACGCCAATGCTAGCGAGCGCGAAAAGGACAAGCGTCAAAAACGGATAGAGGAAATAGAGCCCGAACCGCCACGCATGTGCGAAAAACTGAAAAGCGGGGCCTGAGACGATGAAATCACCGAAGGCGAGGAGATATTTTCCGAGTCTGACGGCAAGCGGACGCGAAAAATCGGACAAGACGATACTGTCGAGAGCAAGGAAGTTGAAGTCCGTCGTCGTTTTCCAGCCTTCACTCTCGCAGTCTGTTTCGATCAGGGCGCAACCGATATTATTATCGGGATTTTCCTTGACCGGAAGAACCACGGATTTTGTGCTCCATACCGTATCGAAGCGGGATATTTCTTTGCTTAAACGACTGAAAAACGCCTCGGGCGTTTTCGGGTCATATCCGCCAATAAAAAAAACGGCACGCCGCTGGACCGACTGATTCATGCGGAAAACCTAATTTGCATCTTTTCTATTGTCGAGATCAAAGCCTTGGCTTCCAACAAAATGTGACGGCAAGCTTTCTTATCAAGGGAACACACCAGGTTTTTCTGCCAGCGCAAGGCCGATATGGCAATTAGACGAAAAGATGAAACGCTCATTTTGAGCGATAAGATATGCGATTTTCATTCAGCTGTGAAATGTTCTAACATCCAACGTAGACAGCTATTGTTTCAGGAGCAATGAATGCAGCCGATCTGGGCCGTTGGTTTGATGACCGGGACCGTTCTTGATGGGAATATCGATGTCGCGCTTGTGAAAACCGATGGCGAGACGGTCGATATTTTTGGAACCTATGCGCTCAAGCCCTACCCTTATGGTGTGCTTGAATTGTTACAGCAGGCGCAGGCTGAGGCGCGGATATGGAATTTCGAAGGCCAGGAGCCTGAAATATTCGCTAAAGCCGAACAAGCGCTCACCGAAGCGCAATCTGTCGCTGTTATGGAACTGGTGGCGGAGAGCGGGCTTACAATGGAGGATATCGGTATTGTCGGTTTTCACGGGCAGACGGTACTGCATCGTGGTCCTCAACCGGGAAAATTCGGTGACACACGCCAGCTTGGTGACGGTAATTTAATGAGCCAGCTGCTTGGCACAAGGGTCGTCTATGACTTTCGCACAGCCGATATTCGTGCTGGCGGGCAGGGCGCGCCTTTGGCTGCAATCTATCATGCTGCTCTGTTGCGCAGCGCCGACGCAAGTGGCGACACCGCCATTCTCAATCTCGGTGGCGTTGGCAATATCACATGGTGGGATGGTTCCGATTTGCTCGTCGCATTCGATACTGGACCGGCCAACGCGCCGATTAATGATTTTGTCAAAGCGCAAGGTCTGGGCGAGATGGACCTTGATGGGGCGCTGGCCGCACGCGGAACTGTCGATGAGGCGCGTCTCGCTGAGCTGTTAACCCATCCCTATATGACGGCCCCATTCCCCAAATCCCTTGACCGTTTCGATTTTACCGCCGCGATGGCAGATGGGCTGAATGCAGAAGATGGTGCGGCAACATTGACGGCATTCACAACCGCAGCCGTAGGCAAGGCACTCGACCTTTTACCAAAACGCCCCAAGCGGCTCGCCGTATCTGGCGGCGGGCGCCATAATCCGACAATCATGCGCATGCTGGTCGAGCGCGCCGGTGTGGAACTGGTGCCGGTCGAATCGCTGGGTTGGCGAGGGGATGCAGTTGAAGCTGAATGTTTTGCGTTTCTTGCCGTGCGGGCTTTGCGGGGGCTGCCGATCAGTTTTCCAAGCACGACGGGGGTGCCCGCACCGATGAGCGGTGGGATGCTGGCCGAACCGCGATAGGTTTTATTTTAAAACGGAATTGCAGACAGCAAAACGCCCGCAGCGATGGGAGGAGGAGTTCGCTGCGGGCGGATTGATAAAGCGCGACTGGGAGGAGGAGTGCCGCGCTTTGCGTCCGGTTTTTGGGAGGAGGAGTAAACCGGACGAGTTGTAAATAGGATCGCTGCATTGTGATTACAACAGACGATCCTGCAACCGAGATATGCACAATTTGCAAAGCGGAAAATAAAGCCGCCTCAGCAGCGGTTGAACGCGCTGAGGCGGTAAATCGTCGCCAAAGCCCCCAATGGCGAGATATGATCTCTAATAGCATAAGTCTGACGCGAGAAAATATACCCGTTACAGCTTTTGATGGAAAAATCCACACTATGTTAAATTCGCAACATCGGCATGATGTGTGGATTTTAAGGACATGTGTTTCAGTTAAATTCTTTAAAAAACAGTTTGTTATCTCGTAGCCAGTTGCAGAGTGTTCCTTATCCGCCGAGGCGTTCAGCGATCCGCGTCCTGTTGACTGCCATGGCCTCCTTTGAAGGTTCCCAATCACAACACCACTCCGGCGCAAAGCCGAGGAGGAGTTCGTGCGTCATTGTGAACTGTGGCGCGTATCCTCTGGCTCTCATTTCTGCCACCAGTGCAGCCTGCCTTTTCGCCAAGTAGCCAAGGCGTGGGTAGAAAAAGCGCACATGGCCAGTTCCAAGCGTATAAGCGGAAGGATTGCGGGAATCGTCCGGCGTTTCGCCACGGGCAATGGCCGCGCGCACCAGTGCGAAAACCCGCGGCAGTTCACGATATTCCGCGACAAGATGCGGACCAGTCAATTCTGATGGCGGAATGCAGTTTATGCGCGTCAATTTCGATGCTCGCTATGCTGGAAACAAATGATTTGAACTGTGTAAAAAGGAGCAATCAGCTATTCCCCAGTTTTTTCACATTCCGTATGTCCTGCTATTCCACAGGGATTATAAAATCTATCGCTCATTTTCGCTTTTTTCCGATCTATCCCCAAATCCATCTATTGACGAGTTTTTAACTTCGTCTACCATATCTTGTGTATGAGGTTCTCTCGATTCGCAATCGAGGGCTAAGACGGGAATTCGGTGCGTTTCATCTGTCAGGGTGAAGCAAAGCCGAAGCTGCCCCCGCAACTGTAAGCGGTGAGTTCTGTCCATCATGTCACTGGCGAAAGCCGGGAAGACGGGCGAGAACGTTGATCCGCAAGCCAGGAGACCTGCCTCTTACAAGTACGTCCACGGGCGGGGTGTCCGGCTGGCGCGCAATTTTATGGCAAGGTTCCTTGCCGGTTGCAGCCCCGATTTCCCGCTCACAGCTTCGGGGTGAAGTCCATGTTCAGACAGTTCAGTTTCAGTCGTTACGGCTTTTCCATCAGGGAATAGTATTTGTTCATCGCGCAGGTCTGACCTGCGTTGATCGATCCCCCATTGCATGTCTCTTGCCGCGCATCGTCAAGCTGCGCGAACGATCCTTTGTGTGCCGTCCAAATCAGTGAGGAAAAAATGAATATCACCGTCTACAGCAAGCCCGCCTGCGTCCAGTGCACTGCTACCACGCGCGCGCTTGATCGTCAGGGTGTCGATTATGAAGTTGTCGATATCTCCGTTGATGCAGACGCTTTCGATCTCGTACACGGTATGGGCTACCGGCAGGTTCCGGTCGTCGTTGCCGGTGAAGCGCATTGGGCTGGTTTCCGACCCGACATGATCAGCGCGCTCGCCTGAGAGACATGCTCATGAGCCTGCTCGTCTATTTCTCCAGCCGATCCGGCAACACGCATCGCTTTGTGGAGCGGCTTGGGATGCGGACCGACCGCATTCCAATGGAGGTGGCGAGCGCTTTGAACGTGAATGAGCCTTTTGTGCTTGTCACGCCGACTTATGGTGGCGGTGGCACCAAGGGCGCAGTACCCAAGCCTGTCATTCGTTTTTTGAACGATGTGGGCAATCGCTCTCTCATTCGCGGCGTGATCGCCGCGGGCAACAGCAATTTCGGCGCGGCTTTTGGCATCGCTGGCAACATTATTTCCGCCAAATGTCAGGTTCCCTATCTCTATCGCTTTGAGCTTCTGGGAACAGACGAGGACCTTGGCAATGTCAGAAACGGGATGGAACGATTTTGGACACGGCAGATACAACCCTGATCCGCGAGCACGAGGCGGAGCCATTGGCGCTTGATGCGCCGGAACCCGCATCCACGCGCAGCAGCAAGCCGATACAATCCTTCGAGGGAATGGATTATCACGCGCTCAACGCAATGCTGAACCTCTATGACGATGAGGGGAAAATTCAACTCGATTGCGACCGGCAGGCCGCACGTCAATATTTTCTCCAGCACGTCAACCAGAACACGGTGTTCTTTCACAATCTACGTGAGAAGCTCGATTATCTGGTAAGTGAAAACTATTACGAAACGGAGGTGCTGGACCAGTATTCCTTCAATTTCGTGCGCGACCTGTTCGATGAGGCTTATGCGAAGAAATTTCGCTTCCCGACCTTCCTTGGCGCGTTCAAATATTACACCAGCTATACGCTGAAAACGTTCGACGGAAAGCGCTATCTGGAGCGCTACGAGGATCGTGTCTGCATGGTGGCGCTGACGCTTGCGCGCGGCAATGAGCAACATGCGCGCGAGATGGTCGATGAGATTATTTCAGGCCGCTATCAGCCCGCGACGCCGACTTTCCTCAATGCCGGCAAGAAACAGCGCGGCGAACTGGTGTCCTGTTTTCTGCTGCGCGTCGAAGACAATATGGAATCCATTGGTCGTTCGATCAATTCTGCCTTGCAACTCTCCAAGCGCGGTGGTGGCGTGGCGTTGAGCCTCACCAATATCCGCGAAGCGGGCGCTCCCATCAAGCAGATCCAGAACCAGTCCTCGGGCATCATCCCGGTGATGAAGCTTCTCGAAGACAGTTTTTCATATGCTAACCAGCTTGGTGCACGTCAGGGCGCGGGCGCAGTTTATCTGCATGCGCATCACCCCGACATCATGCGTTTTCTTGATACTAAGCGCGAGAACGCGGATGAGAAAATCCGTATCAAGACGCTTTCACTCGGCGTAGTGATCCCCGATATTACCTTTGAACTCGCGAAAAATGACGAGGATATGTACCTGTTCTCGCCTTATGACGTAGAACGGGTCTATGGTGTGCCGTTGACCGAGATTTCGGTTACGGAAAAATATCGCGAGATGGTCGATGACGCGCGTATTCACAAAAAGAAGATCAAAGCTCGCGAGTTCTTTCAGATATTGGCCGAAATCCAGTTTGAATCCGGCTATCCCTACATCATGTTCGAAGACACTGTGAACCGCGCCAACCCGATTGACGGGCGTGTCACAATGAGCAATCTCTGCTCGGAAATCCTGCAGGTCAGTGAAGAAAGCCGTTTCAACGATGACCTTTCCTATGAATATTTGGGCAAGGACATTTCCTGTAATCTCGGCTCGCTCAATATTGCAGCTGCGATGGACAGCCCTGACTTCGGCAAGACCATCGAAACCTCGATCCGCGCACTGACCGCCGTTTCCGATATGAGCTATATCGGCTCTGTTCCATCGGTTGCGCGTGGCAATGACGAAAGCCATGCCATTGGTCTTGGGCAGATGAACCTGCACGGCTATCTTGCCCGCGAACGGATTTTCTATGGTTCGGAAGAAGGCGTCGATTTCACCAATATCTATTTTTATACGGTGACCTATCACGCCATCCGCGCCTCCAATCGCCTTGCGATCGAAACGGGTCGCAGCTTCAAGGGATTTGAGAAGTCGAAATATGCAACGGGCGACTATTTCGACAAATATACCGATCAGCTCTGGGAACCAACGACCGAAAAAGTACGTGAGATCTTTGAGACTGCCGGCATTACCATTCCGACGCAAGAAGATTGGGCCGCGCTCAAAGAATCCGTAATGGAGGGCGGGCTTTATAACCAGAACCTGCAGGCCGTGCCGCCGACCGGCTCGATCTCCTATATCAACCATTCGACCTCCTCGATCCATCCAATCGTCTCAAAGATTGAAATCCGTAAAGAAGGCAAGATCGGTCGCGTCTATTATCCGGCGGCTTTCATGACCAACGACAATCTCGATTATTATCAAGATGCCTACGAGATTGGCCCGGAGAAGATCATCGATACCTATGCGGCTGCAACGCAGCATGTTGATCAGGGCCTGTCGCTCACGCTGTTCTTCCGCGATACCGCGACCACACGCGACATCAATCGTGCGCAGATCTATGCGTGGAAAAAGGGCATCAAGACCATCTATTATATCCGCCTGCGCCAGATGGCGCTGTCCGGCACGGAAGTGCAGGGCTGTGTTTCCTGCGCGTTGTGACAACAGGTTTAGAAAATGAACATCCAAGTGAAAACCAAAGCGCCAAAGCCAGTCGCATCCGTTCGGGCCATCAACTGGAACCGTATCGAAGACGACAAGGATCTCGAGGTCTGGAACCGGTTGACGGGCAACTTCTGGCTGCCGGAGAAAGTTCCGCTCTCCAACGATATCCAGTCATGGGAAACGCTGAAGGCGGAAGAAAAGCAGCTCACCATCCGCGTTTTTACCGGCCTCACGCTTCTCGATACGATCCAGAATGCGGTCGGCGCAGTCAAGTTGATGGACGATGCCGCGACGCCGCATGAAGAAGCGGTTTTGTCGAACATTTCCTTTATGGAAGCCGTGCATGCGCGTTCCTATTCCTCGATCTTCTCGACACTGTGCCTGACACCGGATGTCGACGACGCCTATCGCTGGTCGGAGGAAAACGAGTTTCTGCAACGCAAAGCACAGCTCATTCTGGAGAATTATCATGCCGGTGATCCACTGAAGAAAAAGATCGCCAGCGTGTTTCTGGAAAGCTTTCTGTTTTATTCGGGCTTTTATCTGCCGATGTATTGGTCGAGCCGGGCGAAGCTCACGAATACCGCAGATCTTATCCGGCTGATCATTCGCGACGAGGCGGTGCATGGCTATTATATTGGTTATAAATATCAGCGTGCGTTAGAGGGGCTTGGGGAAGCTGAGAAGCAGGAAATCAAGGATTTTTCCTTCGATCTTCTGCTGGAGCTTTATGACAATGAAGTGCGCTACACCGAAGCGCTTTATGATGGTGTCGGCCTCACTGAAGACGTCAAGAAATTCCTGCATTACAATGCCAACAAGGCTTTGATGAATCTGGGATATGAGGCGCTATTTCCGGCTGAATCCTGCAAGGTCAATCCGGCGATCTTGTCAGCACTGTCTCCCAATGCCGATGAGAACCACGACTTCTTTTCAGGTTCTGGGTCGTCCTATGTGATCGGCAAGGCGGTTGCGACCGAAGATGAGGACTGGGCGTTTTAATCGCCAATAATATAGATGATGGTGGGAAAGGCAGGCTTTGATTTAAAGCCTGCCTTTCTGCTTTTATTCTGGGTGTGGACGGTTGAATTGCGATAGGAAGGGGCTATGAACTTGATGTCATTTGTCCTAGATCATTGCGTCATACGATAAGAGCGTGTCAGCCGCTGTCACTCTATAAATGTGTCAGCTGAAACCTGTCGGGTCTTGCAACGGCTGTATGCCGCGACACAAGTCGCAACGTGTATTGTCTAAAAGGCCGCTGGTTGCATTTGTTGAAAGGTATAAAATGGAAAAAGCAGATATCGGAATGGTCGGTCTGGGCGTCATGGGGTCGAACCTTGCGCTCAATATTGCCGAAAAAGGCTATAAAGTAGCCGTTTATGACCGCGACGAGCCTATCCTGAAAGCCTTTCTCGAAAAGGCTGGCGATCTTATCGATAAGATTATCCCCTGCGCCACGTTCGAGGAGCTGGCCGACAATATCCGCAAGCCGCGTCCGTTCATTTTCCTCATCAAGGCCGGTGCACCGGTCGATGCCGAAACCACCCGTCTTAAAGCCCTTCTTGAGAAGGGCGACATCATGATCGATGCCGGCAATTCCGATTATCGCGATACGGTGCGTCGTCTCAAAGCACTCGGACCCAATGATCCGACATTTGTGGGTATGGGCGTTTCCGGCGGTGCCGAAGGTGCGCGTCACGGCCCTTCGATGATGGTCGGTGGCACGCCTGAAGCTTATGAGCGCATCGCTCCGGTGCTGCTGGCGGCTGCCGCCAAATACAAGGATGAGCCTTGCTGCGCATTGGTTGGTCCCGATGGTGCCGGTCATTTCGTCAAGACCATTCATAATGGTATCGAATATGCCGACATGCAGATGATTGCCGAAATCTACGGCATCCTGCGCGACGGGCTTGGCTTGTCGGCTCCGGCCATCGGCGATGTTTTCGAGAAGTGGAACAGTGGCCCGCTCGATTCCTATCTGATCGAGATTACCGCCGCAGTGCTCAAAACCACTGACGCCGAAAGCGGCAAGGCACTGGTTGACATTATTCTCGATGAAGCGGGCCAGAAGGGCACCGGGCGTTGGGCGGCGATTGAAGCCGAAACGCTGGGCGTTCCGGCCACGGCGATTGAAGCTGCGGTTGCGGCCCGTTCCCTGTCTTCGCTCAAAGGCGAGCGCGCGGAAGCGGCAAAAGCCTATAATCCTGCTCCGCGTACGCTTGATATCAGCGATAATACAAAATTCCTTGCCGATCTGGAACAAGCTCTGCTGGCAGGTAAAATCGCGGCTTATGCGCAAGGCTTTGCCGTGATGCAGGCCGCTTCAGAAGAGCATGGCTGGGATATACCGCTGGCCACAACGGCACGCATCTGGCGCGCCGGTTGCATCATCCGCTCGGAATTGCTCGATGACATCGCCCATGCTTTCGAAGGCAATGAAAACCGTAACCTGCTGCTGGCGCCTGCCTTTATTGATCGCATGGGTAAGGCTTCGCAGGGCCTGCGCGATGTGGTTGCCAAGGCAGCCCTTGCCGGACTGCCGGTTCCAGCGCTTGCCTCGGCGCTTAATTATTTCGACAGCTATACCCAGCCGCTCGGTACTGCCAATCTCATTCAGGGCCAGCGCGATTTCTTCGGTTCGCATGGCTTCAAACGCATCGACAAGGATGGCGATTTCCATGGGCCTTGGAACACGTAGCTGAACGCATAATCCAGCAGCAAACAAATCGAAGGGGCCCTTTTGGGGCCTCTTCTAAAATGTGAAGGGGTAGGGGGCACCTGCCAGCCCAGAAAATGCTGATTGCTGTTGCGGATACAGGAAGCTTCACTGGAGGTGGCCAATTTTTTGTATCGCAGACGGTTTATGAGCTGGAAAGAGGACCTCTGACATTGCTCTTACCAGCACCACGAGGCATGTGCGACCGACTGCGACTGGGCAGCCTTTCTGCATGATGCGCTTGATCGGGCGGTCCGGACATCTGATTGCTGATAGAGCTCGATTGTCTTTTTCGGCGAGACTTGCGTCAGTCGAAGCTCACGCCGGTCAATTGCTGGGAGGCTTCCCAGAGGCGTTCCGCTACTTCTGTGTCCAGCGCTTTATGCGGAAGTTTTGCCTCGGTTGGGTATCCACGCACTCCGCCCATCCTATTGGGTCCATAATATCCACCGCCCCTTGCGGTCGGATTGGTTGCGGCATAAAGCGTCGGCAGCGCACCCTGCGCTGCAGGCTGGAAAGTGAACCACAGCAAACGGCGCAGCATTCCGTTGACGCTCGACCGGCCGGCACCATTGGGGATCAAATCGGTGCGGGAGACGCCGGGATGCGCTGCAAGACTCTCGACCCCCCATCCGGCGGCCTTGCTCCGCCGGCTCAGCTCAAGGGCGAACATGAGACAAGCGAGTTTCGACTGCGCATAGACCTGCATCGGTTTGTAGCTATGACGGGCTTGAAGGTCGTCGAAGTTGATTGCGCCTTGCCTGTCTGCGATGCTGCTCACGGTCACAACGCGCGCATTCTGCCCCTTTTTCAAAAGCGGCAGCAGGTGTGCGGTAAGTGCAAAATGGCCAAGATAATTCGTGCCGAATTGCAGCTCGAATTCATCGCTGGTGACCCGACGCTCGGGCGGGGCCATCACTCCGGCATTGTTGATCAGAAGATCAAGATTATCCTGTTCCTGAGCGAGCTGTGTACCAAAGGCTTTAATGGACGCAAGGTCCGCAAGGTTCAGCTGGCCGAACCGAACTTGGGAGGAGGGGAATGCGCTCCTGATTGCTGCTACGGCTTCTGCCCCTTTTTTGGCATTTCGGCCAGCAATCACCACGCTCGCGCCGGCGCCGGCCAGTGCAAGCGCATCTTCGAATCCCAGCCCGCCAGTGCCGGTCACGACAGCCGAACGACCGCGTTGGGATGGTATGTTCTGAGCTGTCCACTTAGTCATGTTGATCCTTGCTTTCAGAGCGATGAGCGTGACTTCATGAGAAGGTCATCTCGATAGGCCGTTTTCTACCTTGTTCATGAATGTGCGATTTCCGCTGCGAATCTCCATGCCGAAACTCTCAAAAAACTTGCCTGTTCCTACGAACCGTTATTGGGGAAGAGGTTGAGCTCAATGATTTTCCAATGTCGGAAGTGATTGAGGACATCAGCAAATGCCAAAAGAGCTTTGCCCGAACCGTTGTAATGAAAGAGGAAGAGGTCGAACGAGTGGGCGCTCTGATAGCCAGTCTCGAATACCACTCTCATAGGGGAGGCGAGGGACGGTATCGAAGTACATGACCTATTCTGTGCGAAACGTGCGGCTGGCATACTCGCTATACAGACGCTGCTGGTTCATGGCGTCCCGTTTTGGTGCAACGCCGAACATCCGGCAATATTCGCGACTAAATTGTGATGCGCTCTCATAGCCAACCTGATGGGCAGCTTTGGTCACGTTTGCGCTATCCGCTACCATGAGCCGCCGCGCCTCCAGAAGACGAAGCTGCTTCTGGAACTGAAGCGGAGTCATGGAGGTGAGTGCTTTAAAGTGTTGATGGAACGACGAAGGGCTCATGCGCGCTGTTTCCGCCAGTTGTTCCACACGCAGTGTCTTAGCGAAGTTAGCCTGCATCAGGGAGATGGCTTTCACGACACGCTCGATATTCGATTCCGGCAGGGCCAGCTTGTAAAGCTCGCCACCATGAGGGCTGCTCAGAAGCCAGAAATAGATTTCGCGCATGACGGATGGATAGAGGACCGGGATGGCCTTAGGTGTGCCGAACATCCTGATGAGTCGCAGAACACAATCCGCCAGTGGTTCATCAACCGGACTCACGAACATACACGGGCCAGGGCCGGAAGGTGGAACAGGCGGCTCTTCGAGTTGCTCCACGACCGCTCGCAGCACAGTGACGTCGAGCTCGATCATGACGCCAACATAGGGCGCGTCCGTTGAAGCTTCGATGATCCGCCCGCTTGCGGGCACTTCCACGCTGACCAACAAGCACTCCATTGCGCGATACTCAAGCCTCTCCTCGCCGAAAAATATCTCCTTCGCGCCTTGCACCACGACGCAGAGCGATGGGCGGTAGATTTGCCGCATCGGCATCATGGTCTGCCAGGAGCGGACGACATTTACGTCGGCGAGGGGCGTTGGAAACAGTCCCTGACCGCCGCCCTGCTGGTCTGCATAGGCGTTAATTGTGGCAAGAAGCGATGATGACACCCGAACCTCCTTTTGGCTGCCAGACCAGAACCAGGACTCGGTCTTCGGGTTTTCGTACTATCGCCATTTGCAGGAACAGGCAAGTTTTATGCTGGCTCCGGCATTCTGGTCATCGGGTGCTCCCTATAAGCTGCAGAGGTACACCAAGACAAAGGAACGCATTCAAGATGACAGAGGGTGTCGCCCGTTTGAAGCGCTTCTCCTGTAAAATCCAGTTAGTTCAATTTTAGGTTTCCTGTCAGGTCTTATCTAACAGCAGAACTCTGCCTTTGAAGGAGAAGTCCAGAAGGCTTTCGCTCGTGGTCACAGGTTAGTGCGATTGAACGAAGGTCGATCGGGCTGAGAACCGGCAGACGGCGGTCTTTGCATACGCCCGAACTGGCGCGGCGAGCCGCCCATGACGCGCTTGAAGGCGGTGCTAAAGGCACTCTCGGATTCATAACCGAGGGATGGGGCGATCACCGATATCGGATCGCCGGATGTTTCAAGCCTGTCGACGGCAAGAAGCATCCGCCAGCGTGCCAGATAGTCCATCGGTGTTTCTCCCGCAGTTTCCTTGAAGCGTTGGGAAAATGCCGAGCGTGACATGCCCACGTGGGACGCCAGATCCTGTAAAGTCCAGCGTCTGGCTGGGTCCGAATGCATCGCACTGATTGCCAAGCACATCTGTCTGTCGGCCAAAGCGGCGAACCATCCGACGGTGCCATTCCGGCCTTCAGCAAGATGCAGCCGCAAGGCTTGGACCAACATCATATGGGCAAGATGCTGGGCGATCAGATAGCCGCCGGGCTGCCCGTCGCGCAGCTCATCCCGCATCCTCTCGATAGACCAGCGCAGCGCGGCCTGCTCTGTCTCTTTGTCGATGTGGACGATGGCAGGCAGCATCCTCAGCAGCAATCCGGCATGGCTTCCCGAGACCGCAAAGCGACTGCCGACCAGAAAGAGCCCGCCGCCGCCATTGAGTGTTACCATGCCGCCTGGGCAGGCAGGCGGAAAAGCCGTCCTTGCGTCCTGCGGTGTGATGGACGGATCGCTCGCGAGAATGAAGGGCCGCCCGCTCGGAAGTACAAAGCAATCGCCTGCCGAGATTTGTACAGGCGCTGCCTGACCTTCGACCGTCAACCAGCCTTCTCCAGAGATCACGGCATAGCATTTGATAACATCATTTCTGAGCGGGAAATGCAGCGACCAGTCCCCGCCGGCATCAAAACCTGAAGACAGGTAGCTGCGTGGTTTGAGAAGGGACAGCACTTCAGAAAGGGGATCCATGGGGTTTTCCTGGACGTTTGCAAAGATGTTGCGGACCATAGAGTATGGATCGTTTGCAGACAACCGTTTTACAAATCCTTTCAACCCGAACGTTCTGATGCCCGGTCGCTGCATGGAAGGGAAAGAATATATTGGATCACCACTCGTTCAATGATGTGGTACCCGCTGGTCTCGCTACCGCACTCTGGCCCGCGCCTGTGGATCAAGTTTTGCAATGTGGGCCGTGCCGGCAATGGCGCATCACGATCATAGCGCGTGCCGCGAGAAGCTGGCGGACTACCTTGACTGACGACATATCACGCCCGGCTCCTTGTCGGTCAGTCAGCGGCCCGGGAGCGCTGGGCATCCCGTAATCCGGCCGTCAATCATTGCTCTGGCGGCGTGTCGACCTTGTCCGATTGTGAGGCCCTGATGACCGACCCATTTCCTGCGTTTTCCCGGCGCGATCTTTTGCGAAGCGGCGCGACCATCGTTCTGGCGTGTCCTTTTTTTGGTGCTTTGGCACGCCCGGTTGGTGCGCAGGACACGGGATTCGCTGATCTTCTGGATATTGCAGCGGGTCTGACACCTCTGAAGACCATGATCATCGCACGTGACGGCGAGATTCTCGTCGAACGCGGATTTCGAGGGCATGCGACCTCTGCGCCCACCAATATCAAGTCCGCCTCCAAATCCGTTATGGCCACGCTCATTGGGATCGCAATCGATCGAGGTATCCTGAAAGGCGTCGAGCAGCGGATTGCGCCTTTGCTGCGGAACGACGTCCCCGCCGACGCCGACCCGCGTATTGAAGATATTACGGTTGGTGATCTCCTGAGCATGCAGTCTGGTCTGCGTCCTACATCCGGGCCGGTCTATGGGCAGTGGGTTGCGAGCCGGAACTGGGTGCGGGGCGCTCTCGCACAGCCATTCGAAGACGATCCAGGGGGAAGGATGCTTTATTCCACCGGATCGACGCATCTTCTTTCTGCGATTCTGACCGGAGTGACCGGCCGTTCCAGCTTGGCCAATGCGCGGGACTGGCTGGGCGGTATCGAGGGTTTTTCGATCGCGGGATGGGAGCGCGATCCGCAGGGCATCTATCTGGGCGGGAATGAGATGGCGATGAGCTCACGCTCCCTGCTCGCCTTCGGCGAGCTCTGGCGGCGCGGCGGTCTAGATCAGAACGGCGCAAGGCATCTGTCGGCGTCTTGGGTCGAACATGCATGGACCACGCGCACAACCTCCCGTTGGAGCGGCGATGGTTATGGCTACGGCTGGTTTCTGCGCAATATGGCAGGCGAAGAGATGCGCTATGCCTGGGGCTATGGAGGCCAGATGCTCTACATCGTGCGCCGACTCGGCCTGAGCGTAGTCATGACATCGGATGACACCCCGCGGCCTACCACCATAGCGGATCGGGACAGTCTACACGCCCTCGCGGCGCAGATCATCGAACGCGTGCGGCAAGGCTGATCCCAGCACAAGCGTAGCGCCCCAATACTCAGAACATTGATCCAATTTCGAACGGAGACGGTACATGAACCTCACAGGTAACACTATTCTCGTCACCGGCGGCACGAGTGGCATCGGACGCGCGCTGGCATCGCAGTTCCACCAGCGCGGCAACCGGGTCATCATTACCGGTCGCCGGGAGGGGCTGCTAAACGAGATCACGACGGAGCATCCGGGCATGATCGGCATCAGGCTTGATGTCGAGGACCCCGAGAATATCGCGGCTCTGGCATCGCATATCCGCGAGACCTTTCCTGACCTCAACACGTTGATCAACAATGCCGGCATCACGAAGACACAGGACCTGGTCTCGGGTAGCGCGGACATATCCCTCTCCGAGGCGATCATCAGAACCAATATCACCGGGGTCCTGCATATCACGGCTGCCCTGCTGCCGGTTTTGCAAAGCCAGCAGGCGGCGACGATCATAACGACCACTTCCGGGTTGGCTTTCGTGCCGCTCGCCAATTATCCCACCTACTGTGCAAGCAAGGCGTTTCTCCACTCCTGGCTTCAGTCGTTGCGCACGCAATTGCGGGCGACCTCCGTGGAGGTGCTAGAACTCGCGCCGCCCTATGTGCAGACCGAGCTTCACGGACCGGAACAGGCATCAGACCCTCATGCCATGCCGCTGACCGAATATATCGCCGAGGTCATGGATCTGATCGGGGCTGGTTACCCCGAAAACGGCGAAATTCTCGTCGAGCGCGTGAAGATGCTGCGCATGGCGGAGGCAAGCCGCGACTACCAGCATGTCTATGCCATGCTGAACGGTGCATGAGCCGGCCGATGAATGTCGTACGGTCTCAAGAGAAATCCCGGTCGATCTCTGGCCCCAAGAGAGGATGCACAGCTGACGCTGCTGACCAGCAGCCGGGTCTAGGCCGTTGCCGTGGTGCCACCGTGATTGGGCTTTTCATGGCGGGCGTATTCTCGCCTGCCGCTGGCTCGGCTCAGGACCTCGACGGCCAGCGCCTTTTCCGCCAGCGCTGCGCGGGATGTCACAGTCTGGAAAGCGGGCGCAGCGCAGCCGGCCCGCGTCTCGATACTGTTATCGGCCGCGAGGCTGGCAGTGTTGAGGGAGCGCGCTATTCGGATGCCATGAGGAATGCGTCGATTATCTGGTCGGCAGAGACGCTGGAGACCTTTCTCAGCGCGCCTGTACAGATGGTGCCGGGTACACGGATGCGGAACGCCATCCCGAACAAAAACGAGCGGGCAGCGATCATTGGCTACCTGCAAAACCTCTCGTCTGAAGAAGGAGATCTGCCATGACGGCTTTCACGATCAATGGCCAGGCGGTCAGTGTCACGGCAGAACCGGACACTCCGCTTCTGTGGGTGATCCGCGATCACCTGCAGCTTAAGGGTACCAAGTTTGGCTGTGGCATCGCGCAATGCGGTGCCTGCACGGTTCATGTCGACGGTGAGCCGGTACGCTCCTGCCAGACATGGCTCGAAGATGTTGAGGGGCGTGCGGTGACAACCATCGAAGGGCTGTCGTCCGATGCTTCGCATCCGCTGCAAAAGGCCTGGATCGCCGAACAGGTGCCGCAATGCGGCTACTGCCAGTCGGGACAGATTATGCAGGCCGCAGGTCTTTTACAGATCAACCCCGATCCGAGCCGGGAGGAGATTATCGCGCACATGGACGGCAATATCTGCCGCTGTGGCACGTATCCGAAAATCATCCGGGCCATCCAGCGTGCCGCACAGGAGGGGTGAGCGATGAACAGAATGATCCGTCCCGTTGGAGTCACGCTGTCACGTCGCAGCTTTTTGGTATCGCTGGGGGCTGCCGGTCTGTCGATCGGGCTGGGCGCGGCGCCCGCCCGCACCTTTGCTGCGGGGATCGCTGAAAACCGTGGCGAGGGGCTGGAGCCGAATATCTGGGTCAAGATTGACACTGAAGGCACGGTCACGCTGGTTTCACCGAGTGCCGAGATGGGGCAGGGGGTGCTGACTTCTGTACCGCTTCTGATCGCCGAAGACATGGAGGCGGACTGGAACAGGATCCGCGTCGTCCAGGCACCCGCCGATATGGCTTACGGCAACGCGGAATTCGGCGGCGTGCAGCTGACTGGTGGCAGCACGACAACGCGGGCCTATTATAACGCGCTGCGCCTTGCTGGAGCAGAGGCGCGGCTGGTGCTGACCAGCATGGCCGCCGGATTACTTGGCGTATCTGTTCAAAGTCTGCGAGCCGAACAGCACCGTATTATCGATGACGCATCGGGCCGGTCCCTTGGTTTCGGCGAGATTGCGGCATCCGGCGCATTGCCCGATCCGCTGCCGCTTGTCACCGAGGCCGATCTGAAGCCAGCCTCCCGGTTTCGTTATATCGGAGGGTCTTCGCTGGGTCGGATCGACGTGCCGGCCAAGGTGAACGGCAGTGCGGTCTACGGGGTGGATGTGGATCAGGCCGGTTTGCTGCATGGTCTGGTGCTGCGTAGTCCAGTGCAAGGCGAGACGCCTGAAGCGGTTGATGACGCAGAGGCGGCGGCTATCCCCGGTGTGCTGCGGATCGTCACCCTGCCCTATGGTGTAGGGCTTATCGGTACGGAGCGCGATGCGCTGGTCCGGGCGCGCGACCTACTCACTGTAACTTGGAGTTCGACCTCGCGTGCCCGCGGCTATTCCAGCGAGGCGATGTTGCAACGTTATCGCGATATTGCCAGTGATCTGACCATCACCGGAGGTGTCGCTCTGGATGAGGGCAATGCTCTGCTTGCGATTGAAGGCGCGACGACGATCCTCACAGCAGATTACCTGAATGACCATATCCATCACGCGACGATGGAGCCGATGACCGCGACCGCCCGTTTTGACGGCGACCACGCTCATGTCTGGGCTCCCACCCAAGCTCAGTCGCTGACGGTCTGGGCGACGGCTGGCCTCTTGGAGATCGACTCCAAAAATGTGACGCTGACAACCACGCTTGCGGGCGGTGGTCTGGGGCGCAAGGCCGAGGATGATTTTATCTCGGACGCCGTGCTTTTGGCGCGCGAGGTCGAGGGCCGTCCGTTGAAAGTGATCTGGACGCGCGAAGATGATGTCCGCCACGGCAAATACCGCCCTCTTGTCGCCCATTACGCCCGGATTGGGCTGGATGCGGCGGGAAAGATTGTCGGCTGGCATCAACGGCTGGCTGCGGATTCGATCTATGCGCGCTGGTATCCCGATGCGTTTGAAGAGCTGAAGGGCCTTGATGACACCGTTTATGGCGGGTTGGAAAATGGCTACGACCTGCCTGCACATCGCGTGGAATATCTTCGGCAGGATGGCGGTGTCGCAGTTGGTTTCTCACGCGCCACAGCCGAGGGTTACACGAAATTCGGTGTCGAATGCATGGTCGACGAAGCGGCGGCAGCAGCGCAAAGTGATCCGTTGCAGTTCCGCCTTGAGCTGTTGGCCCATGATGTGCGGGCGGCGGCGGTGCTGCGCGCCGCAGCCGAAATGGCGGATTGGGGCCGGGCGCGTGAGGATCGTGCCCTTGGATTGGCTTACTCGAAAGCCTGGGGAACCCATTGCGCGCAGGTGGCAGAGGTCTCCCTTGATCGCCAGACGGGTGTTGTGAGCGTTCATCAGGTCTGGTGTGCCGTCGATCCCGGCATTGCAATCCAGCCCGTCAATATTGAAGCGCAGATCATGGGGGGCATTATCCAGGGTGTCGGGACAGCACTTCATGAACAGATCAACTTCGTGGATGGCGAAGTGAAGGAGAGCAATCTCGACACGTATCGCGTGCTACGTATGTCGGAGATACCCGATGTCCATGTGCGTGTCATTGCGACAGACAATCCGCCCTCCGGTATCGGTGAGGTGGGATTGCCTCCGGTCGCGCCGGCCATCGCCAACGCGGTTGCTCGCCTGACCGATGGCGTGCGGTTGCGGCACATGCCTTTTCTGCCGGAACGGGTGCTCGCTGCGTTGTCAGACTAATCAACGACACTTTCTGAGTTGAACCCGAGAACGCTCACCTCCGAGCAATCTCCGGTCCCATGAAGTTATATATCTCATAATGCCGCCGCACTCCTCGCGAAATGCAAGTGCCATTCCACATCAAACTGAAGGGCTGAAACCGTGCAGCATACGTCAATTAGCAGCCGGAAACTGTCACGCCGGTCGTTTCTTATCTCAGCAGGAGCAATAGGGGTCGCTGTCAGTTTCGGTTCTTTACCCGTGGGCCTGTCTCAAGCGCAAAATGCAGCGTCCGACACTGCGGGTTTTCGGCCGAATGCATGGGTCTCGATTGCGGGTGACGGGACGGTGACGATCGTTTGCCCAGCGTCTGAGATGGGGCAAGGGGCGATGACAGTGCTCCCACTGTTGATCGCAGAGGATATGGATGCTGACTGGGACAGGGTCAAGATCATTCAGGCCCCAGCAGATGCAGGTATTTACGGTAATCCCGGCAGGGGTGGCAGACAGCTCACCGGCGGCAGCGAGACGGTGACGGGCTATTACGAGTTCCTGCGTCTTGTGGGCGCGCAGGCACGTCTTGCCATTCTCCAAAGCGCTGCGGTTCTGATGGGTGTTCCGGCCCGCGAGCTGACCACCACCGCCCACATTGTAGTTCACAGCGCAAGCGGGCGCACCCTCGGCTACGGTGAAATTGCAGCATCGGGATCCATTCCAGATGAGTTGCCGCAGGTCACACCTGCTGACCTGAAGCCAATTGCGAGCTGTCGCTATATCGGGATTGAAGGAATTTCGCGGGTTGATATCCCGGCAAAGGTCGATGGCTCTGCCGTTTTCGGCATCGACGTGCAACTTCCGGATATGCTCTTTGGGACGATCTTACGCGCGCCGGTGGCGGGTGAAATACCGGAAGACCTTGATGCGGCGGAGGCGATGGATATCACCGGTGTAGTGCGGATCGTAACGCTCGACTACGGTATCGGTGTCATCGCCGAAACCTTTGAGGCCGCGATGCAGGCGCGGGATATGCTGCGGGTCACGTGGTCGAACGGTTCGCGCATGCGCGACTATTCAACGGATGAGGCACTGGAGAACTATGCTGTTATCGGTCGCGACCTTGCGCAATCCGGAGTGGAACAGCCTAGCGGCAATGAGGTGGCAACGGCCATATCCGGGGCGTCAACCGTCATTTCAGCCGAATTTAGGAACGAGCATGTCTATCATGCAACTATGGAGCCGATGACCGCCACAGCGATTGTCAATGGCGACATGGTCGAGGTATGGGCACCGACTCAGGGACCCGTTGCTACACGGGATTTCGCAGCAAGGGCAGCCAATACCACACCTGACAAGGTCAATGTTCATACGACCCTGATCGGCGGCGGTTTCGGGCGCAAGGCAGAGGGCGACTTCATCACGGACGCCGTTTTGCTGGCTCGTGAAGTTCAGGGCCGCGCGGTCAAGGTGATCTGGAGCCGAGAGGAGGATGTCCGGCACTGCAAATTCCGTCCTCTGGTGGCGCAGCATATCCGAGTGGGAGTGGATGATACCGGTCATATCACAGGCTGGCAGCACAGGATCGTAGCCGATTCCATTTTTGCCAGAACCGTTCCGGTGGTGCTTGAGAATGCGGGTGGTATGGACAGTGTTGTGATCGAAGGCGCCCATCTCAATTACGCAATTGCCGCCAGCCAGATTCAATATCTCCGGCAAGACAGCGGCCAGGATGTTGGTTTCTGGCGCGGCGTCGGGGTCGGCTATACCAGATTTGCTGTGGAAACGGTCATCGACGAGATTGCCGCGACGATCGACAAAGACCCGCTCGACTACCGGCTTGAATTGCTGGCTGCGGAGCCCCGCGCCCGGCGCGTCATAGAGACCGTAAGAGAGATGGCGGGCTGGGGACGGGAGCTGGACGGGCGTGCGCTTGGTCTTGCCTATTCCGATGTATGGGCACATTGCGCTCAGGTTGCCGAGGTTTCCCTTGACCAGGAGACTGGGGAAATCCGGGTTCATAATGTGTGGTGCGCGGTCGATGCCGGCGTTGCGGTGCAGCCACGAAATATCGAGGCCCAGATCATGGGCGCGATCATTCACGGGGCCAGCCATGCCCTGTTTGAACAGATCGGAATTTCGAATGGCGAAGTTCAGGAAGCAAACTTCGACACATACCGCGTGATGCGGATGTCTGAGGCACCGGAAATCCATATCCAGATCATCCAGTCCACGGAAAATCCTCCTTCCGGGATTGGAGAGGTAGGCCTTCCTCCGGTTGCACCGGCAATTGCCAATGCTATTGCGCGTCTGACGGGAGGGACGCGGCTCAGGCATATGCCTTTTGTGCCGGAGCGCGTGCTCCTGGCGCTTGGTCGCTGAGCTAGATCGCCTTGGTGGTCCGGTTTTCCGAACATGTTCAAGACGTTCTGGCTGCATGGCTGGAATGGGAGCAAAGAGGCGGCGCGGCCCTTGTCGTGGTGACGGCGGTCGATGGTGGGGGCGTTCGGGCGGCCGGTGCGATGATGGCCGTGTCAGCGGGCGGCGACCGGTCGGGCTACATATCGGGCGGTTGCCTTGATGCCGATGTTGCCTTGCAAGCGCAGGCTTCAATCTCGGACGGCTTGCCACGTAAATTGCGCTACGGCGCGGGTTCTCCCTTCGTCGATTTGCCATTGCCCTGCGGCGGGGCGATTGAGGTAACCATCCTGCCTGCCGCTGATGCGGAGATATTGCGTTCATGGCATGACCAGTTGGCGGCCAGGCAAATGGCGACCATTGCATTCATGGCCTCGGGCGACGTATTTGCGGATGCCCCCCTAGGGGCAGAATTTACCTTTCATCACGCCCCGAAAATGCGACTGCGTATCGCTGGGCGTGGCGCTGATGTGCTTGCTCTCGCGCGCCTGGCGCAGGCCAGTGGGATTGAGACAGAGCTGCAGATGCGTGTGCCTGATCTGCCGGCGGGCGGTGATGCCAGCGGTGGCGTTGCGGTGCCGCTCGTTTCGCCCAACGCGCTGCCGCCGGTGCCAGATGACCCATGGACCGCTTTCGTCTTAGCTTTCCATGATTCCGAATGGGAGGATGCCTTGTTGAAGCAGGCGCTGACGGGGCCAGCCTTCTTTATTGGTGCGGTCGGCAGCAAACGGACACAGACCCGCCGCCGGGAGAGACTGATTGCGGAGGGGGTCCGTGCGGAACAGATCATGCGAATTCACGGTCCGGTCGGATTGATTCCCTCAATGCGCGACGCTTCGATGCTCGCTTTGTCCATATTGGCTGAAATCGCAGCCATATGGCGGGTCAGACAGACACCCCCCTCTACCGCGCACGACCGGTCTGATCTGACTGCTGATTGAAAAGCAGAAGCATCAGCGCGGGGGATTGTACGATCGCAAACAATGTTAGGACTTGAGGGCATTCATCGTATGGCGCAGCTGATCTATGCTGGGCCTCTATCCGCAAGATGAGACAGCGGAGAGCCATTGAGGATTTGGAACATGCGCGTGTTTGTTACTGGGGCGACAGGATTTGTTGGCACTGCTGTTGTTCGTGAACTGGTCAATGCCGGATATCGCGTATCGGGCCTCGCCCGGTCGGCGGCTGCCGCCGGAATGCTGACGGCAATGGGGGCTGAGGCCCATGCCGGTGATCTCGACGACTTTGAAAGCCTGCGACAGGGTATTCAGCGGGCAGATGCTGTTATCCATACGGCATTCAACCATGACTTCTCGCAGTTCAGGGAGAGTTGTGAAGCCGACCGGAGTGTGATTGGGTTGTTCGGTGACGAACTTGCAGGCTCTGACCGACCGCTGATCATTACATCCGCCATCGGGGTTTTACCCAAGGGCGGGACCGTGACCGAAGAAACCGATCCCGTAGAAGGCAGCGCGGCAAATCCTCGCTCTGCCTCGGAAGAGGCTGCACGACGTATTGTTGACCGCGGTGGATTAGTGTCAGTGATCCGGCTGGCCCCTTCGGTTCATGGTGAGGGCGATCATGCCTTTGTGCCGACGCTGATCCGCTTGGCGCGTGAAACGGGTGTTTCCGCTTATGAGGGTGAGGGACGTAACCTCTGGCCCACCGTCCACAGGCTGGATGCGGCGCGGCTCTACCGGCTGGCATTGGAAAAGGGTTTTGCAGGCGCGCGCTATCACGCCGTGGCCGAAGACGGTGTTGCTTTTCGTGATATCGCGACAGCCATCGGTGATGGGCTTAGTATTCCGGTCGTCAGCAAGACCCTAGAAGAGGCGGCAGCACATTTCGACTGGTTTTCACATTTCGCTAGGATGGATGTCAGGGCATCAAATGTCTGGACATGTGCTCAGCTTGGATGGGAACCGGGGCAGCCCGACCTGATCTCTGATCTTAAACTGGGCCACTACTTCAATCTCTGATCGTCCTGTCACGGGTATTCCGGCTGTTTGCCAGCAAAAGGCTACCTGGCTCAAAGCGCCTTTGCGCAAACTGCCTTCCGATACTACACCATCGGCTTATCATCGCGCCGCCGTTGCCCGACCATGAGGGCCAGGCAGACGGATCGCCCGGCGCGTATTCAGACCATACCACCGTTGGCGCGCAGCACCTGACCGTTGATCCACGCTCCATCGGGGCCTGAAAGGAACGACACCGCCGCAGCAATATCCTCAGGTGTGCCCAGCCGTTCCAGCGGGTTCATCTGCGCCAACCGGGCAATCAGCTCATCAGATTTTCCGTTGATAAACAAGTCGGTGGCAGTCGGGCCAGGGGCGACCGCATTGACCGTGATATTACGGCCCCGCATCTCTTTGGCCATAATGCCTGTCAAAGCCTCGACGGCCGCCTTGGTGGCCGCATACACTCCATAGCTTTCCAGCTTCAGCCCCACCACCGATGTCGATAGATTGACGACCCGCCCGCCGCTGCGCAGCCGATTGGCCGCCTGACGCAGGGTGTTGATCGTTCCCTTAAGGTTGATATCGATCTGGCGATCAATGGTTTCATCCTCCACGTTGGCTAGGGAAGATAACACCATCACACCTGCATTGTTGACGAGCACATCGATACCGCCGAATTCGGCCTCGGCAGCATCGAACAGCATTTTGACCTGCGCGGCGTCGGAGACATCAGCTTGAAGGGCAATCGCTTTGCCACCCTGAATTGTGATATCGCGGACAAAGCTCGTGGCGGCTTCGGTGCTTCCGGCATAGTTTACGATGACGGCAAGCCCATCTTGGGCAAGGCGACGGGCGATTGCCGCGCCTATTCCGCGAGATGCACCAGTGACGATTGCGGTTTTAACTGACTGTGACATGATATGTTCTCCTGTTGCGTGGTAAAATCACGCTTTGAAGAATAGATAGACCAAATCTGAGTGCCGTATAATGGTGGGTTTTTCGCTCTTACTATCCGAAAATCACAAATAATGGCGGGGCGGCTCTTTACTGAAGTCGATCTTCCCCAGCCAGTCCAGGAAGACCCGGACGCGCGGGGAAAGCTGCCGGTCACGCGGATAGAGTGCCGAAACCGGCATGGGCGCTGGAGGCATATCAGGGAGAATTTCGACCAGCCGCTTCTCTGCAAGATCGCGGATAAATCGGTAGCGCGGTGCTTGGATGATCCCTAGCCCCTGTCGAGCGGCGGCGGCCAGGGTGTCAGCCGCAGTCACTGTCAGTGCAATCTTCGGACGGCGTTCGATAAACTTGCCGTCGACGCAGAACTCCAGCGGAAACGGCACGCCGGTCGCGGAGGATCGGAATGCTACCATCCGGTGCCCTGCCAGATCGTCGGGCGATTTAGGCACTCCGTAACGCTCAAGATAGGCAGGGGAAGCAAGCGTTACTTCCTCCAGTTCACCGAGCCGACGGGAGAACAGCTCGCTGTCGGCGGGTATCCCGACCCTGACAACGCAGTCCACTCCCGCCTTGAGCAAATCAACCAGCGCGTCGCCCTCAGACAAAACCAGATCAAGTGCGGGATATTGTTCCAGAAATGCCGGAAGCCCCGGCAAGATGAAGTTGCGGGCAAGCGTGCCATGGGCATTCACATGCAGCCGGCCCTCGGCCTTTTGGCCTGAAAATGCCGCCTCTGCATCCTCCATGCCCGCGACCAGTGCAAGACATCTTGCATACCACGCCTCGCCATCCTCCGTCGGAACAACAAGCCTTGTGGAGCGGTCTATCAGTCGCACGCCGAGCTTGCGTTCGATCCGTTTAACCGCGTCGCTGGCTGTGGATGCAGGAATGCCCAGATCACGTGCGGCCTGACTGAAACTACGGGTTTCCACAATCCGGGCGAAAATGCGCATTGCCTCGATCCGGTCCATCCGGTGCTCCCTGTTTGGGGGCAATCAGCCCAATTTGCTCTCGCATATTAATCGCTACTCGCTGTTATGACAATTCGTGATTTTCGGATTCTATATCCCGAATGGCCTGGGTTGTTCAGGAAACCCACGATACCCTAGGTTCGGACCTCGGCTTTTGAAGGTACCCCCTGTGGGGGGAGAAACACGAGGATCAAATGAAAATCCCACAGACCAGACATGTTGCGCTGGCTTTCTTTATGCTTTCGAGCGCTGGCGAGGCCATTGCGCAGGATGTTGATGCAGCCTTTCGCCGACGCTGTGCCAGTTGCCACGCGCTTGAAGAAGGCGTCAACCGCACCGGGCCGTCGCTGGCCAATATCTTCGGCCGCACGGCAGGAACGCTCGAGGGCGCGCGTTACTCGTCAGCCATGCGCGACGCGGATTTCATCTGGGACAAAGCCAGCCTCGACGCCTTCCTTGAAGCCCCGCGTTCGGTTGTTCCCGGCACCTCGATGGCCGCGTCCGTCCGCAACGCCGAAGAACGCAGCAGTATCATCGAATTCCTGAGCGACAGGCCCTGACCACTCCTCTAAACCCCGGGCCCCCCCGATCCAGCACAATGGAGACACCCATGATTACCCTGAGCGTGAACGGCACCGATATGCGGGTGGACGCCCCACCCGAAACGAGCCTTCTGTGGGTGCTACGAGAACATCTTGGCCTTACAGGCACGAAATTTGGCTGCGGAGCCGGGCAATGCGGCGCTTGCACGATTCATCTCGACAGCTTTGCGACCTTTGCCTGCCAACTAACGCTGCAAGATATCGAGGGTGGGGCGATCACCACCATCGAAGGCCTGTCCCCCGATGGCGCGCATCCGCTGCAACGGGCGTGGATCGACGAGCAGGTTCCCCAATGTGGCTATTGCCAGTCAGGTCAGATCATGCAGGCGGCAGCTCTGCTGCAACACAATCCGCAGCCGGACCGGCAAGAGATCATCGACGCCATGGCCGGGAATATCTGCCGTTGCGGGACCTATAGCCGCATTATTCACGCCATCGAACGCGTCGCACAGGAGGGATGATCCATGAAAGACGGCCTAATGTTTTCCCGTCGTCGGCTGCTGACGGGTTCCGGTGCACTCTGTATCGCTTTTCTCGCAGGCGGACGGCTTGATATTTCACGCGGCGCTGCTCAGGCACAGGACAGCGTGGATGTGGACTTTGGACCCTGGGTACGCATTGCGGCTGATGGCCGGATCACGATCCGATGTGCCGCTACCGAAATGGGTCAGGGGATATCAACGGCTCTGCCGATGATCCTAGCCGAAGAGATGGATGCAGACTGGCAAACGGTGGAGACCGAACAGGTCTCGGGCGGGGCACCTGACGTCTACGGCAACCCGAAGATTGGCGGCATTCTCTATACTGCGGGCAGCACGTCGATCGAGGGATACTTTGATACGATGCGTCGGGCTGGCGCGACGGTTCGCCAGGTTTTGATCCATATGGCTGCAGCTCAGCTGGAGGTTTCGCCGGACAGCCTTGACACCCGTGCAGGCCAGGTGTTGCACCACGCATCCGGGCGGATGATGCCCTATGGCGAGGTCGCGCAACTGCCGCTTCCCGAAAGGGCTCTGCCTGAAGTTAACGAAGATGACTATAAATCGCCCGCGTCATGGCGGATCATCGGCCAGAATGTTCCGCGCCTCGATATATCGGCTAAATCACGCGGAGAAACCCGCTATTCACTTGATGTCCGGGTGCCGGGTATGGCCTATGCAGTGCAGATTCTTGCGCCAGTGGAAGGCGAGACCCCGCAGGTGATCGACGATGCCGTGGCCCGGAGCCTGCCCGGTGTGGTCGATATTGTCGCGCTGGAAAACCGCGTCAACGTACTGGCGGAAAGCCTTGAGGCCGCGCTTGCGGCGCGCGATCTGGTCCGAGTTGAATGGACCAACGTTTCTCCTTTCCGCAGCGCAGACAGCGAGACCATGCTGGACGCGTTAATCACCAGCGCGGGCGATGAGGCGCTGCCCGCCGTTACGTGGCACAAGCGTGGTGATCTGGACGCGACCATCCCGCAGAGCATCAAAACGTTCACCGCGACCTATGCGACGGAGCCGGTCTATCATGCCCAGATGGAGCCGCTTTGCGCGCTCGCCAATGTCGATGAGGATGGGAAAGGCGCCGAAGTCTGGCTTGGAACTCAAAGCCAATCGGTGACGATTATGGTTGCGGCTGGGGTTCTGAAGACGACTCCTGATCGTATTCGCTTCCATTCGATGCAGATGGGGGGCGGGTTCGGACGACGCACAGTTTTTGCACGTGAGCAGCTGCGCGACGCCCTTTTGCTCTCTGCCGGCCTACGGCGCGCGGTAAAACTCATCTGGACCCGCGAGGATGATGTGAAGAATGGCTGGTTCCGCCCTGCCGGGGCGCATCATTTCAGTGGTCTGCTGAACGATGCGGGAGACCTTATCGGGATGCGGCATCGTATAGCGTCGCCGTCAATTGTCGAATTTGCGCAGCCTGCCATGTGGGAAAGCGGGGACAAACGAGACCTACTGGTAATGGAAGGCAGCGAAAGTACCGATTACGACATTCCGAACCTC
Source organism: Brucella sp. BE17 (assembly GCF_039545455.1). NCBI lineage: Bacteria > Pseudomonadati > Pseudomonadota > Alphaproteobacteria > Hyphomicrobiales > Brucellaceae > Brucella > Brucella sp. BE17. The sequence continues at coordinate 344,854 of NZ_CP154468.1, forward strand.
GTCGCGGAACATGTCATCGTGCCGCGACAGATCCGTGTGGCTGCATGGCGCGGCATCGGCGCAGGCCAGGTCTGTTTTGCGCGAGAATGTTTCATAGACGAGATAGCGAATAGCGTCGGCAGTGATCCTGTCAATTACCGCCGCCGCCTGTTGGCTAAAAGCCCACGCGGCCTTGCTGTGCTCGAAGAGGTTCTGCGGTTGTCCGATTATGGCAACGCTCCCGAGGGACGTGCGCATGGCCTCGCCTTTGCCGGGTACAAGGAGAGCCGTGGCGCTGGTGTGGCAGAGGTCTCGGTGGATGAGGATACCGGCCAAATCCGGGTGCACAAATTTTGGGCCGTGGCAGATGTCGGCTTGGTCATTCACCCCGAAAATCTACGCGCTCAGATCGAAGGGGGCGTGATCTTCGGCCTTTCCGGCCTTTTACGCGAAAGGATTACGGTGAAAGGTGGCATGGTGGAGCAGTCGAATTTTTATGACTATGATGTGTTGCGCATGACTGACATGCCCATAATCACTGTCGGCGTGGTCACTTCAAAGGCGGCACCGACCGGGGCGGGTGAGATTGGAGTGCCTATGACCGGTGGTGCCGTTGCAAATGCGGTCTTCGGGTTGACCGGCAAACGGATCAGACAGATGCCGTTCGTTCGCGATGGGCAGACCTAAAGCGTGTTGCATTTTGACATAGTCAGAGAGAGCGCTTTAGGTTTCTGCTTTTAAAATGTTTTTATCCAAAAAAGGGTTTCCGCGGGTGGAAGAGATGCTTTAGCTACGTCTGTGGTTGTCGCCGATGTGCAAGGGCTTTTAAATTATCGGGTGCCATGCTTCGGAGGTCCCAATGGAGCTGATATCAAAGGCAATTTCTCGCTCGCCGCCGCATTTTATCGTGGCAACCGTCGGTCATGATGGAGACGTTATTCTGCATTCAGACGATCGGAGAAACGCCGGCTCGCTATGGCGCGCCGGGCATCTCAGCAAGGATCAGGGTTCACCATCCCTATGGATGATAAAGGAGCTTGGCGGGGCAATGTCATCATTGAACGGTAGCCCCTGGATCAGATCCACTGCAACGCGCGTTGAGAGCTTTTCTGATATTCCTCGCTCCCGAGCACGATGTCTTCACTTTAAAACCTTGCGCCAACCCCCATTTTGGCACCTGCCGAAGTCTCGCCGTCGCCTTCGATATTAAACAGCAGCCCAACGTCGATATTCCACGCATTCTCCGTTTGTAGAGCGAAGCCGGCAGAGACCTGACCAAAAGCACCGGAACCGTCAAGGCCGGAAAAACCGCCTGTCAGACCGAGCTTCGGTCTAAGAACAGCATGGTTTTCGAGCTTGAATTGACGAGTGATCTCCGCGCCAAAGCTGACGCGAAACTGTTCTTCTGTAAACCCGCGCATGTCGATTGTATCGCCATTGTCATTTTCGACCGCATAATCATCGACTTTTTCCGAAAAGTAGACGGCGCGCAGCTTTGGGACGAGCGTGGTGGTTTCGTCCAGGTTCCATTGTCCCTTGATGGAGGTGTCGAACAGCCAGCGAGTTGTATCGAATGAGCCATCCCAGAAGGCGGTGTCGATGCTGTTGGACGAGCCTCCATAAAGCAGGCTCGTATCCCAGAAGACGCCCCGGCCGATTTCGAACGATGCGTAGGGTCCTGCAAGCCAGCCATTGCCTTTGAGCTCTGCATCTTTATCGGTCGGATCGGTCATCCGATCATAATGGAGACTGACACCGATGAGCGCGCGGTCTGAAAGCAGATAGTCTGCGCCAGAGGAGATCATGCCAAAATTACCCCATTTGCTGCCGTTCTCATCGCGATTGTGCATCATGAATGTGCCGTCGATCCATATATTGAACGCAGACAATCCGACCGCACCCAAACCATTGGCGTAGTTTTCTGCAGCTTCCATCTGAAGGAGGCTTGTAGAGAAAGAGGTGGTGAGACCGTTGGCAGACGGTGACATGCGCGCGGTGAGTGGATCGTTGACGTTGGCCAGTTGGCGGCGTTCCAGCAATCCAGGTACCTCGATAGTCGAGACAATCATATTCTGGCGTGAGCGAACAAAGCCATGCACCAGCCCGTCAATCTCGGACGTCACCTCAGCTGCATCATAGCCAAGACTATAGGTGACTGTTCCCGTGTTGGATGTACCCAAGGTGCTTGTAAGGCGGAACTGCACCATCACCTTCCCTGAATAGGCTTTGTTCGGTATAAATTTCAGGTACCAGCCTATTGGTGTAGCACCGCTTGCCTGCGCGAATTCACCATTGACGATCGAGGCGGTCCCAGCATTGGCTGGTTGTACCGCAACAATAGCGGCCGCGCTGAACGGCCCCCCGGTTGCGCCTCTCGTCAGATCAACGTTGCTTGGTGTCGATCCAGCGGGAACATCAATAAATTTGTCGGTTACGCTCACAGCGCGTTCCTTGACGGGCAGTGTATAGGCCGCTCTTGCCGTCGCCCCGTTATTATCTCGTACCTCGATGGTGAAGCTGTACTCCTTCGCCGCTGCATCCGCTGCCAGAGGACCATTAAGCGCACCAGTGGAGATGTTGAGGATCATGCCGGGAGGAAGGGAACCGGAAGCGAGGCTGTAGACCAAAGCGCCCGTTCCGCCCTTGGCCGATATCTGCTGGCTGTAATCCTCACCCGCCATGGCCGCAGGCAGGCTGCCTGCTGCTGGAGTAAAGATGAAGCTTGGTGCTGCGTTGACCTTCAGCGTATAGGTTGCAGAGCCCGTATTGGCCGGTGAGGCACTATCAGTGGCGTTAACAACCACGGTATAATTGCCTGCCGTGGTTGGTGTTCCGGTAATAGCGCCGCTTTTTGGTTCGATCGAGAGGCCAGACGGCAGCCTTGCTGCCGAATAGGTATAGGGAGCCGTTCCATTCGTGACTGTCACGGACCGGCTATAGGTTTCTCCCACATTGGCAGCAGGCAGGCTGCCTGCTGCTGGAGTAAAGATGAAGCTCGGTGCTGCGTTGACTGTCAGCGTATAGGTTGCAGAGCCCGTATTGGCCGGTGAGGCATTATCACTGGCGTTAACGACCACGGTATAATTGCCTGCCGTGGTTGGTGAGCCGGTAATAGCGCCGCTTTTTGGTTCGATCGAGAGGCCAGACGGCAGCCCTGTTGCTGAATAGGTATAGGGAGCCGTTCCATTCGTGATCGTCACGGATCGGTTATAGGTCTCTCCCACATTGGCTGCAGCCAGAGCACCCGAATCCGGTGAGAAGGCAAGCGTCACCGGTGACGTGGTCACGCGAAGGCTGTAACTCGCCGATCCGGTGGCATCATACCTATCGGTGGCGGTGATGGTGAAATTGTACGTGCCGTTAACGGTGGGTGTGCCGGAGATCGTTCCGCTCAAAGCGTCGAGCATCAAGCCTGCAGGCAATACACCGCCAGTGATTGCATAGCCATAGGGTGCGTTTCCGCCAGAAGCAACAATGGACTGGGTATAGGCTGTGTTCAACGAGCCACCGGTAAGATTGCCGCCGGTCGGCGTAAAGGTGAAAGTGGGTGCCGTAACAGTGACGCTAATCTGGGCTGGTGCCGAGGTGCCCGTGGCATTGGTGGCGGTGTAGGTAAAGCTGTCGGGACCCCAAAAGCCCGACGTAGGAGTATAGGTGATCGCCGTGCCGGATGCGGATGGTGCGCCATGACTGGCTGGCGTGGCGACCGCTACAGAGTCTGCCAATCCGCCACTGATGTTCAATGTAATTGGATTATTCGTGGAATTGGCTTGAACCGTCACACTAACCGGGTTCGCAACTGGAGCAGGTAATGCCGCAGTTGGTGTCACCGTATTGGATGCGGCCGAGGCGCCGCTGATTCCCGCACTATTGGTGGCGGTGACGGTGAAGGTGTAGCTGGTACCGTTGGTCAGCCCGGTGATGGTGATTGGGCTTGCCGAACCCGTTGCGGTGATGCCTCCCGGACTGGAGGTAACGGTATAGTCTGTCACCTCAACACCGCCATTGCTGGCTGGCGGAGTAAAGCTGACGATGGCTTCCCCGTCTCCTGTGGAAGCCGAGCCGATGGTTGGAGCACCAGGCGCAACCGCATGGACCGTGAATGTCTGGCCGACTGTGGTTGCTGCGTGATAGGCGTTGTCACCCGCCTGATCTGCATTGATGGTACACTCGCCAGCCGCCAGAAAAGTGAGTGTTCCCTCGGGGGTGATGGTGCAGACACCAGCGGTAGCAGAGCTGAATATGGGTGTCAGGCCCGAGCTGGCGGACGCTGTCAGCGTCGGCGATGTTCCGAAATTCTGAGCACCCGGATTGCTGAAACTTATGGTCTGGTTGCCTTTGGGCGTCACCGAATTGGATGCGGCAGAGGCGTTACTGGTTCCTGCGCTGTTGGTGGCGGTGACGGTGAAGGTATAAGGAGTGCCATTTGTCAGTCCGGGGATGGTGATCGGGCTTGCCGAATTGGTTGCGGTGATACCACCCGGACTGGAGGTCACGGTATAGTCTGTCACGTCAGCACCGCCATTGAAGGCTGGCGAGGTAAAGCTGATGACAGCTGCCCCGTCTTCTGCTGAAGCCGAGCCGATGGTTGGAGCACCGGGCGCAACCGCAAGGACGTTGAAACTCCGGCTGACTGTTTCTGCCGGCAGATAGGTGCTATCGCCAGACTGATCGGCATTGATGGTACAGCTGCCAGTCGCCAGAAAAGTGAGTGTTCCTTCGGGGGTGGTGGTGCAGACGCCAGTGGTCGAAGAGCTGAAAGTGGGCGTCAGCCCGGAACTGACGGTTGCGGACACCGTCGGCGCTGTCCCGAAATTCTGAGCGCCGGGATTGTTGAAGATTATGGTCTGGCTCGTCTTGTAAGTATAGGCCCCTGTCGCCGTCACGCTCCCTCCGGGAGTGGTGACAATCACATCGACCACCCCTGCCGTATGTGATGGCGTTGTGGCAGTGATTTGCGTCGCGGAAACATTGCTGATGTTGGTTGCAGCATTGCCGCCAAAGGTCACACCGCTGGTGTCGCTTAAATTCGTGCCGTTAATGGTGACGCTATCGCCACCGCTTGCGGAACCAGTTTCAGGGGAAACTCCGGTGACTGTGGGAGGAGAGGCGGGTGTTCCTGCTGAGCAGCTTGCAGTAAAGGTGAGGGTGTTATTGCTCGGCGGGTTGATATCTTGGGTTACTAAAAGAATTATTTGTAGATTATCGTGTTCGCTCGTGGCTGTGAAGTTACCAGACCGGTTTATGTTTCCGTTTAGATTGCTGGCATCATCAATAATTTCATTAAAGTTGTCGATTATTATGGTGTAGGATGCTGCGGCGCCGTTCGAAGTCCCTGTCGTCGAACCTGACCATGAAATATATTCGCCCGCAGTCAATCCCTGATAGTCTTTCTCTTCGACATCCGAACCCGAAAGAAAACGTCCAGCACCATAATCTGTATTAATCTGGCTACACGCCGCGGAGAGCGCTGCATGCGCGTCGGTAATGTTGCCCAGGCTGCTGCAAATGAGAATCAGAAAGCCTGCGAAAGCAGGAAAAAAAGCAATACACCTCTGTTTCAGACTGATTCCGAAAACGTGTTCTGAAACGGCACGAAAAATCTTATCCCAAAAAGAGATATCACTGCGCATGCTTGCCCCCGCTAAAGTCACGCTAGGCGGCCATGCTTAATCAATTTGGGCATCGATCAGAACTGTAGGGCCGCAACTACAGGCTGTCCCCCGTTAGATTGCAATCAGGAGCTAACCATTATTCGATGAAGGGTTCTGCTGCAATATATTATTATGGCCTAAGCGAGGACATTGTCGCGATTTTATACACTATGTTGCCATAATGTCGGTCTCGTAAAATACGTCCGCTGCACATCGAATGGAATTTCTTTCTGCGCAGAAAGACGATTCGTTTTATTTTTTCTAGTTGCAAAAGCGCGTTTATTTGTCATGATCAGCAAGTCATATCGCAGCAAAATCTGGGGTATTTCAAAAGGGGGGATTTCATGGACGCGTACCTTACGACAATTTTGCCGATTGCTTTTGATTGGGCGCCTCAAGGCTGGCTTCAATGCAATGGGCAATCATTGCCTGTATCGCAATCTGAGGCCGTTTTCGCGCTTATAGGATCAAGATATGGCGGGGATGGCCGGACCAATTTCAATATCCCAGATTTACGTGGAACGTTTCCGATCGGCTATGGGCAACGGCCGTCAGGGGTGAATTATCCCATAGCAAGTAAAGGCGGTAATGACGTTATTCAATTGACGCAGAACCAGCTTCCGGCCCACGCACATGTTGCGACATTCACACCCACAGGAACGGCCACATTCAATATTCCGGCGCAGTCAGGATCTCAGACTGCAACATTAAAAGCGAACGGGACGGCTGGTACACTTCAAAATCCAACGACAGGTTCGGTTCTCGCCGGTGGCGGTTCAGCATCGGTTCGGTTTTATGGTACCGCAGCCAGCGATCAGGTTGATCTTCATAATAGTAGCGTAACTCTCTCTGGAGATGCACCTACGGCCGCGCAGACTGTGCAAACCAATGCGATTACAGGTGGAAATGTTTCCGTCGGTGTTACAGGCGCAAGCGCTCCCATTGATGCGCGGCCACCCTACCTTGCAATTAATTTCATCTTCTGCATAGCCGGCATATACCCGTACAGGCCATGATGCTTTCCCGACTGACCGCTGAAAACTTTGCTCCCTTTATTGGGATGACGATTGCTTTGACCGGCGATGATGATCCGGTCGAGGCTGTATTGAAAGAGATTGTGCACCACCCAAAAACCGCGGCACCAAACGCTGTGCGAGGTGCTTTCAGTCTTATTTTATCCGTTCGGCAGGATAGTTTTTCTGAGGTGACAGGGGGCCATTACATCATTGTTTGCGACGGTCTTGGTCCGATCGGTCCTGTTTATATAGAGCGTGTGCTCAGCTTTGAAACTGGCATTATTTGTCTCGAGATCGTCTTCAATTAAAGAATACCGTGGCGTTAAGACATCGCGGCAATTTTGCAGTTATGGCACGGATTTTCAGGAGGCAAGCACTTCGGATAAGGTGCGGATATTCAACACGCTCAAGGATAGATTGGCCCTCAACGCTTATGAATGGTTTCGCCGGTTCTTTTGTATTTGGAGAAAACCTGACGCTGCGGCTTGTTGGGACGAGCGATCAGGATTTCATTTTCCAGCTTTTCTTGGAGACGCGCCCATGGCTGTCATGGGCGGAAGGTAATAAGGATTTTATTCGCGCTCTCTATGAGCAACAGTTCAAAGCCCTGCGTACGGGCCTTGAAAGTGTTTATCCCGATCATTTTGATTTTATCATCGAACGGTTGGGGTCGCCCGTAGGGCGTGCCATCATTGATCTGGGATTTACAGACTGGCGGATTTCAGAACTTCAAATCCTGAAACTGGCAAGGGGAAAAGGTATCGGTTCCAGTGTTATAGAAGGATTGCAGGTTGCTGCCACGAAGGCAAATATCGCCTTAACGCTCTCGACTCCCATGTTTGGTTCCAACGGTTTTCCCATTTATCAGCGGCTTGGTTTTGAGATTGTACAGTCACAACCGCCGATGATCCATATGGCGTGGTTTCCTCCGGGACATAACGCAAGAATGCAAGTGTTTCGGTCCGATTGATCAAGCCAATTTCTGGTGCAGTTTCAGCTGTTGTCATATTCACCAAATTAATAGGCTCTCATTTTAAGCCCCCAAGCAGCTCGGTTCGTGACACATATGCCAATGGCTTCCCTCACGCCTCTTATTTGTATCATCGATACTGGCGTTCACCTTGCCTCTTTACCAGCAGATGCAAATATTGCAGGCATAGACCTGACCGATCCAGACGGGCCGGACGGATGGCGTGAGGAGAAGCAAACGCATGCAACCCTGACTTGCCTGTCTATCCTGAAAACATATCCGAAATGCCGCATCTTTGTCGTTAAGATCGTGGCTGCTGCTGGCCTAACCAGCAATGTGGGGATTGTGATTGAGGCGTTCGATTGGATCTGCCGAAATGCAGAAAGCCTAAAAATTTCCGTAGTTTGCGTACCGCTTGCCGATATGAGCCACAATGAGAATGATGAGGTTTACAGGTTTACGCCGGCGCAGAAATATGTATCGCATCTTCGCGATGTCGGCATTGCCACCGTTGCTGCGGCAGGCAATTGGGGCCGGAACTATCCAAATCAAGGTATGGCGTGGCCGGCGATATTGCGGGAGGTTGTAAGTGTTGGGGCGGCATTTGACCATGAAAATGCCATTAAAATCCTTCCCTCCTCGCAGCGGCTCGCACCGAGTGCCGATACTCCTTGCCGGACAAGTATTTTTGCCGTGTGTGATGAGACTTCAGGGACGAGTGGCGCGTCAGCCGTCATTTCCGCGCGACTTGCACTGTTAAGAACGCAAGCGCCGGAAGCTTCTGTGGCCGAACTTGTCTCGAAACTGGTTGAGGATTCCACGTCCATCCTTGATGATCAAGGATGGACGTGGACTGTTTCCCGTAGCAATTTACGAAACTCTACCTGAAAAGGCATATCAAACTGCTGCTTCGTCCTTCATGGCAATAGCTTGGACAGTACCGGCCACGATGGACGTGGCTCCTATTACAAGCGCTGCAAGAAGAATTTTGGGGTTACGCGACCAGGTACCCAATGACAGCACTATCTGACCGAGATACTTGGTCAGGCCCGCAAGGAATTCCGACCATGTGTCTACCCCGCTTTTGGACGATGACATGAACCTGAGCGTCTTGAGGAGTGTATTCATGACACCGAATATAAGGTCGACAGCTGACCCAGCAATCGTATCCTTATACCTGTCCGCCCCGGAAATGCGGTAATTGCCTTGTGCGATCGCGGTAGAGAACTGGTTTGATCGCTTGATGATGCTGATACCCTTCCAGGCGACTTGACACAGACCGACCGAAACCAGCAGGGCCTGCAAAAGTGTTTCCTTGCTAGAAAGATTTTTTGTTGCGGTTATGGTTTCACCAAGCACATTGCTACCGAACAGCATGAGCGCGCCGACTGCGTCTTTGGCCTTCATCAGCCTGCCATAAGTGCTATTTTCCATGCCTGTGGCCCCTGCTGCGACAACTTTGTTGGCGGAGAAGGCGCTATAGGCAAGATAAACTGTTCCAAATACAGGCGCAGCAATTGCCATCAACCTGTCCCATGTTCGCTGCTGGGCAGGGCGGTCTTCGCCGCCCGATTGGACGAACACGGCATTGTCACCGTTCCACGCCTCGAGTTCGCGCGGCGGTCGTTTGCCGGTGGCGATCTTGTAGATAAGCGTGGTCGGGATGGCGACAATGAGTGAGAGGACATCGATCAGACGGAAACTCGTATCGATCTTTTTGCCTGAGACCATCTCAATCAACGTTTCGATGAAAGGCAGCCGAATTTTCGAGAATAAAATGTCATGGAGCAGCCCGAGCAACTTATCGGCCACTTCAAGCAGCTTGATGATTATTACCTCGACAGAACCGAGCGCCGTCTCTGCCAGCCGTAATGCAATGACCGCAAGGACGCGCTGGATTGTATCGAGCGTGAGATCACCAATGTCGAAATCGGGGCCGACGATCGATTGGATATCATCCTTAAGTGCATCCCAGCCTTCCTTCACCGTCTCGAGAATCATCCCTGTTTCCATCTCGGGTTCTTCTTCACCCTCAGGCTCCGGGGTCTCGATCTGGATAATTTTCGAGAAGATCGCATTAAGATTGTCCGCCAGCCAGGAGGAAACGCCATTATTCTGCGCCGCTTCCATCTTGGTGTTTGGCGCTGCGTTGCCGGCGACTGTTGTTCCTGATTTTCCCGCCTTGGGGGCCGGAAGTTTCTTGTAATCGCGAATGCCGAGATCGTGAGCGAAGGAGGCGATGTTGTCTCGCAGGCTATCGATGGCAGTGGAGACAACGCGCTTACCGGCTTTCGTATCCTGGCGAGCCGATTTAAGACGCTGTTCGATGCCATTTGATATGATGTTTCGTACGATCAGCACATCATCCCAGTCGAACAGGAATTTAAGGTATTCCCAGACTTTTCCTGCAGCATCGACCACGCTGTCCCAGAGATTGGAGAAAAAGCCGCCGATCTCCTCAAGGGTGTTGATGACGAAGTCTTTTACCTTGCCAGCGATCTCGCATACGAAACGAATGCCGTCACCCACCTTCTTGATCACGTAAGAAACACCATTATCCAGCGCTGTCCATATGCTTTCAAGTGCATCCGAAAGTGTTTCACCTATCCCCTTCAGGAAGCCACCTGTTTCACGGTGCGAGGGTCTGTCGATGCCGACAGAGACCTGAATACCCCCGTCCGCCGCTTTAACACTGAGACCATAGTTCTGCGGCAAGTTCATGGGGTCAATCGCGGTCACGAAAGGCGCATCTGGCTTGACGAAACTGATGCCGTTGACGCCGCTATTGCTGCGCGGAGAAAGGAGGGCGGCATTGTTGAGGGCATTAGCAAAAGCCTCGACCTGGCCTGCGCTATCTGGTTGCCGTATTGCCGGTGAAAGAAGGGGACTGCCGTCGTCAAGCTTGGCGTCATGCAGGTTTTTCGCGGAAAGAGTCCGAAAACGTTCAAATATACCAGCGGAAGGCATGATTTCGATAGCATTGTCATGTCCAGGCAAATGCAGTCGATAGCTCGCTGGAGTGAATGTGTCGGCCCGATTAAAAATTCCAATCGAGCCATCTTCCTTTGTGGTAATCTCAAGCGGCAGGTCCGGCCCAACCAGCACGCTCTCGCCATTCACGACGAGATTGGAAAGAACTGAAGCGGTTAGCTGAATAGGAACCTGGGCTCGAGGTGTTCTGTTTTTCGTGAGAACCCTGAAATTCGTGCCAAAACAGGCCACCTTGGAACCTGAATCGGGATCTGCGACGCGAATCGGCGCTTCTTGCCAGATACCTTGCTGTTGAGCATCCCGCCAAAGGTAGCTGGCTTCACCACGCCTGTAGACGAGAATAACCGCTGTCGTATGATGATTATCGGCCCGCACGGGCGCGACTTCGGTGACGCCTTTTCGGATACACAGCGGTGGGCTCCAGTCATCATCAGCATTATCGCGTGTTGTCGTCCAAAGGCGGTTTACACCGTCGATAGCCCAGATGGTTGCATCCCCGTCGGGACCTTCAGCCACAACAAGACGCGCGATCCCCTTGACGAATGCGGGGTCCATGACTGTCTTGCAAGGCGCGGCACGGCCATCATCAAAGCTATCGGCTGCGATGGTGTGAATACCATCGCCACCAATATAAAGGTTGGCACCATCGTCGGTGGGGAAGCCCAGCGCTAGAACGCGCGCGCCTGCAGGACACGACCACAGTCGTATAGGTGGCGTGGATTGTATTCGTCCTTGTGCGTCAAGGCGCGGAATCGCACGGCTTTGCAGTCCTGTCGCACCGCGTGCATCCCGCCCCAGACAGTGTATAGCCTGCTCGTCATCACCGAGTGAGCCCAGATCGAAACTATCGACCTGCGACAATGATACACCTGTGTTCAACTGGATTGCCTGAGAAAAAGACTTTGCTGGCAGGCGGCTGTCGAGAAGATAGGTCCTGCCAGCAGGGCCATCCCGCCCGGAAATAATCGCTTGCCACGCCCCGTCTTCCTTCCGTGCGATCTTGACGGCACGCACGTCAAAATCCCGCCCGCTCCAATCTTCCCAGTCAATTGTCGAAAAGTCGCTGGTTTCACTGTCCAAACTGGGTGCAATATAGATCTGGCAGCGATCTTTGTTTTCGGCATTTCTGGTTGCAACAATGATGGATATTTTGCCCTCCGCATCCCAATCGATATCAAATGCCGCGACTTGCATTTCCTTGCCGCTCATCATCGCAAATGCGTGGTTAAGATCGATCCGTTCCCATCCGGCCGTGGCTTCCTGTGTTTTGCGCACGAGGTGCAATGCGCCTTTGGTTCCCAGTGTAAAAACCATAGGGCATAACGCATTAGGGCGGTGGTCTGGAACGGCGAGCACCCTGTTTTGGTATTGCGATATCTGGCTCTCGGAAGCGAGTTCACTCTCGCCGAAGGTGCGGGCAGGCTCAAAATAGTCAATGATGTCGGTAGAAGAGGTAAAATAGTCGCGCTTGCCGTCGCTACGGGCAAGGTCAAATCGGACGAAGTTTGGTGTGGTCATGATCCTGTCCTCCCGGACTTTTCCGCTACCGGCGGGCTGCCAATCCTCAACCGTCGGGGCGTTGGTGTTTAAACTCCATATGCATGCTTTTGAACGTTTGGATCGACGGATTTGAACGGGTTCTGCCTTGACAGAAACGGTTGATCAGTCGCAAATGTTTGTTTTGAATTTCTGCAGAAGGTATTTCAAATTTTCTACGGTACGCGTTAGTTTTGGCCCCTTATGACCGGACTTTTAAAATTCACATCAAAAAGGAGATCGAGCTCGGGTGAGAAACGCGGGGTTGTAAAAATGAAATCCTGCTCACCGGGAGGAACGAAATCGAAATTGTCGAGGCTGACGGAGAAGCCGGTGAAGGCAGTTTGCAGCGCTTGGGTTATCCATTGGATATTATTCTCGACAGCGCGTTCACAGCTTTCCTCGACTGACCCGCCTGTGGCAGAACCAATTTTCCGGTCGACGTCACGTGTCCAGCTGTGTTCGATTTCGTCATAGGCGAGCGGCGAAATAGAAAAATCGGGCTTTCTCTGGGAAAGCCGAAGTTTGATCGAAGGCTCGTCGACGCCAAATGTATCTTCCATAATGATCTGCAGATAGGCCGCGGCGGTTTTGGACCATTTCCCCTCGAAATTCGATGCAATTTTCGACGTCAGCCAAATTTGCTCGGCAACTGCTACATGGATGCTGAGTTCGAGCATATTTTTGGTCGGCACTGGGAATATCCTGATCAGTGTCTGTTGATTGCTCAGCCTCTTCAGATCATATTGAAAGATATTGCCGTCTCTTTTTACTTCGTTATCTGAGCGCGAGAGGATGAGCCATCCATCGCCATCGGCCACAGGGGCCTGAACACCCAGTACGTAAGCGATTTTCTGCGCGATCAGCTTCGAGAACTGACGTCCTTTGATCGCCATTATGCCCGCTGTCACTCCATTGCCTGTAATTTTTTCGATGTCGAGCCATGTTGCGCTGGCCTGATATTCGTTCTCAATGGAGCGCCCTTCACAGGAGCCTTCGAAAACACCGAAATAGTCGATTGAACTTCCTCGATGGTCGATATCATTGGTGCGAATATTGTGCCGAAAATCCAACGGTGCGAGTGTTGTCGCACGCTTGGTATTCTCTTTGGGATAGACGATGGTTCCCATTAGGAGCTGCCCGCTGCCAAGCCCTCGCAGGGCATTCAGGAGCACTTCCCGGATCCGGTCCAAATGAGGACTGTCAAAAGTTCTACCGAGTGCGTCGAGCAGGCGAAAATCCGAAAAATCGTGCTCAGAAACGATCAAATTGAGATATAGCGCCTGAATAGCAAAATGCCGTTCGGTCGAGTCTTTCTGCGGGTTGTTGTGTACTGTTTCGCCCACGTCTTCACCAATGTCCGGGTCGAGCCGTGAAATTTCCTTTAGCGAGACGGGTTTTCTTTCCAGAGTGGATAGAAAGGACAGCGAACAAGAACCAAGATCGGTTTTTTCGCCGGTTGCGACTATGATTGCTTCCCCGTTCTTGATTGGCAAGGATACCAACACTTTGCCGCTGTCATGGGGCGATGCGATCAAGGATAAAGAGGGTACATCCAGCCTGGCCGTCAATTTAATGTCGCTGCCTGTTTCATCGTGCCTGACGATAACATGCCTCTCACGTGAGCGTGTTTTCGCCCAAACCCGCCAGGCTTCGGCAAGCTGACTATTGATCGCCATTTCAGACAGAGAAAGACAAAGATCGAATCTTTGCAGATTATTTCGCGTATCGGACATAATCCCCCCCGGGCCCTATCTACCGACTGCAATTTTACGCGCTCACTATAGCTGAAAATTTTTGAAACAGTAGGGGAATTTTGCAGACGTCGTAACGCGCGCCAGTTCTGGCTCGGACGGACCTTCATCGCGCATGTTTAGGGCTATAAAATTCAGCCAGTGAAAGCGGTTGTTTTGCTTGGCTTTATCGTTCTTTCATTGCGCTGCCTGTGGCAGCCCACGATTGCTCGAGGCGCTTCAAGCACTCCGTCCGACGTTTTCTATGGAAATAGTTGCAACCATTTACGGGCTTGTCTTCTTCGATTTAGTGTTCTCCCATGCGCCATCGCTACAAGGGGCGTACCTCTGGGAGAAAGCATGATCGACAAGCTGGAATTTTTCATCGCATTGACTCGCGCAAAGCATTTCGGGCGGGCTGCGGAGGAGTGCGGTATTTCACAGCCAAGTCTTTCGGCCGCGATCCGGCAACTGGAGGATCAACTTGGCGTCGTTCTGGTGGTACGTGCAGCCCGATACCAAGGGTTGACGCCTGAAGGGCAGCGAGTTCTCGAATGGGCGCGCCGTATCGTTGCCGATACGCGCACCATGCGCGAGGAAATGCGGGCCGCACGCAAGGGGCTGGCGGGCCATATTCGGCTTGCCGTCATTCCCACAGCACTTGCCATGGTGCCGCGCTTGACGGAATCGTTTCAAGCACGACACCCTGATGTGACATTTTCGGTGACATCGCGCACCTCGCTTCAGGTGTTGAGCCAGATCGAGAATCTCGAAATCGATGCGGGAATCACCTATCTCGACAACGAGCCGCTGGGGCGGGTGACGACGGTGCCGCTTTATTCGGAGCGGTATCACCTGATTACTGCAGCCGGAACACCTCTCGCCGATCAGGAAAGCGTGACCTGGAAACAGGTTTCCGGTCTTAGGCTATGCCTATTGACTTCGGACATGCAAAACCGCCGTATCATCAACAAGCACATGGCAGAAGCTGGCGTGGAGGTGAAGCCAACGCTCGAATCCAATTCGATGATCGTGCTGTTCTCACATATTCGAACCGGGCACTGGGCTTCGATAATGCCCCCTAATATATTGGAATCGTTCAGTTATCAAAAACAGATAAAAATGATCCCGATTGTTGAGCCCGATGCCGAGCATCTGGTGGGATTGATTGCGACTTACCGTGAGCCTCACACACCACTGGTTTCGGCGCTGCTACATGAGGCGCGGCAACGTGCCGCAGAACGCGATTTTGATAGGAAAATTCTATCGAGCGACGGAAACCCCTTATTGACCTGATACTGTCCTTTTCGCCATTCTCCAGGTCATCGCAAGGTTGTGAATGGACTGAAAAGTCCCGCTCCCCAGCTTTGCTCATGGCGGTTGGGAGGACTGGCTTATGAGTATTCAGACGGTCGCCGCAGATGAGGCGGCGCGTGTTTCTGCGGTCATTGACGATTTTCTTCATTTGGAAGGGCCGTTGCTGCCCATGCTGCACGCGGTTCAGGAGGAATTCGGCTATATTCCCGAAAGTGCCAAGCAGATCATCGCCTCTGCCCTGAATGTGTCGCGGGCGGAGGTGCATGGCGTCGTAACCTTTTATGCCGATTTTCGCGATCAACCCTCTGGCCGCCACGTGCTCAAACTGTGTCGCGCCGAAGCTTGCCAGTCGATGGGTGGTGAACCGCTTGCCCAAACCATCAGGAGCCGTCTCGGGCTTGACTGGCACGAAACCGCGCCAGACGGGTCCGTCACACTGGAGCCGGTCTTCTGCCTTGGCCTTTGTGCACAGGCACCGGCCTTGATGCTGGACGGCGAGGTGCATGCACGTCTGGATGAAAACGCTCTTGGCAACATTCTGGCTGAGGTGCAGCGATGACGGTCAAAATCTTCGTTCCCTGTGACTCTGCTGCACTGGCAGTCGGAGCAGACCGTGTTGTAGAAGCCATCGAGCGCGAAGCGGCCAGTCGCGACCTTGATGTCCAGATCGTTCGCAATGGCTCGCGCGGCATGCTCTGGCTTGAAGTGCTCGTGGAAGTGCGCACCGAGCAAGGTCGTATCGCCTATGGGCCGGTCAAACCTGGCGACGTTGCGTCGCTTTTCGATGCGGGTTTTCTCACCGGTGACGAGCATCCTCTCTGTCTAGGGCGGACAAAGGAGATCCCCTTCCTCAAAAGCCAGACGCGCCTGACATTTGCCCGCTGCGGCGTTACAGACCCGCTGTCAGTTAAGGACTATCGCGCCTATCAAGGTATGAAGGGGCTTGAGAAGGCTGTTGCAATGGCACCAGCCGATATCATTGCGCAGGTGACCGAAAGCGGCCTGCGCGGGCGTGGTGGCGCGGGGTTCCCCACGGGGATAAAATGGAAGACCGTCGCGGATGCTGTAGCCGAGCAGAAATATATCGTTTGCAATGCGGATGAGGGTGATAGCGGCACCTTTGCCGACCGCATGATCATGGAAGGCGATCCCTTCGTGCTGATCGAGGGCATGGCGATTGCCGGTCTTGCCGTCGGTGCAACGAAAGGCTTTATCTATACCCGCTCGGAATATCCGTACGCCATCAAGGCCATGGAGCAGGCGATCGCCATCGCCAGGCGCGAAGGCATAATCGGAAGCTCCGTTCTCGGTTCCGGGCGCGCCTTCGATCTCGAAGTGCGCATGGGGGCTGGCGCCTATGTTTGCGGTGAAGAAACATCGCTTCTCAACAGTCTGGAAGGCAAGCGCGGAACCGTGCGTGCCAAGCCGCCACTGCCTGCACTGGAAGGACTGTTCGGAAAACCCACCGTCGTCAACAATGTAATTTCCCTGGCGTCCATCCCGGTCATCATGGATCGGGGCGCAGCCTTTTATCGCGATTTCGGTGTCGGGCGTTCGCATGGCACGATCCCTATCCAACTCGCCGGAAACATCAAACATGGCGGGCTTTACGAGACCGCCTTCGGTCTGCCGCTCGGTCAGCTGGTCAACGATATAGGTGGCGGTACGATTACCGGTCGTCCCGTCAAGGCTGTGCAGGTGGGCGGTCCACTTGGTGCCTATTTTCCGGTCTCGTTGTTCGATACGGTTTTCGACTATGAAGCTTTTACGGCTGCGGGCGGCCTTATCGGACATGCGGGTATCGTGGTGTTCGACGAAACCGCGGACATGCTCCGGCAGGCCCGGTTCGCGCTTGAATTTTGTGCGGTGGAAAGCTGCGGCAAGTGTACGCCCTGTCGTATCGGCTCGACGCGCGGCGTCGAGACGGTGGACAAGATCGCGCTCGGCATCGAGCGGGAGAAAAATACAGAACTGCTCGAAGACCTTTGCGAAACCATGAAGTTCGGTTCGCTTTGTGCGCTTGGCGGCTTTACGCCCTATCCCGTCATGAGCGCTCTCCGGCATTTTCCTGATGATTTTGCCCCCACCCCACGTGTTGAAGCGGCGGAGTAAGACCATGGCCCTTGTTTCTGAATTCGACTATGGAACCCCGAAATCCCGCGCAACGGACATGGTGACGCTCACCATCGACGGTCGTCAGGTAAGTGTACCTGCGGGAACGTCGATCATGCGTGCTTCACGCGAAGCGGGTATCGATGTTCCCAAACTTTGCGCCACCGATATGGTGGACGCTTTCGGCTCCTGCAGGCTTTGTCTTATTGAGGTGGAGGGCCGCAACGGCACCCCTGCCTCCTGTACCACACCGGTTGCGCCCGGTTTGGTCGTGCACACACAAACGGAGCGGCTAAAGCAGATCCGCAAGGGTGTGATGGAGCTTTATATTTCCGATCATCCGCTCGACTGCCTTACCTGCGCTGCCAACGGCGATTGCGAATTGCAGGACATGGCTGGCGCCGTGGGTCTGCGTGATGTGCGCTACGGTTATGAAGGCGACAATCATGTCAGGGCGCGTACCGGCGATGGCGATGTCAATGCCCGCTGGATGCCGAAAGACGAGAGCAATCCCTACTTCACCTATGATCCTTCCAAATGCATTGTCTGTTCGCGCTGCGTGCGTGCCTGCGAGGAAGTGCAAGGCACATTCGCACTGACGATCGAGGGGATCGGTTTCGAAAGCCGCGTGTCGCCCGGTGCGCATCAATCATTCCTTGATTCCGACTGCGTCTCCTGTGGTGCCTGTGTTCAGGCCTGTCCGACTGCGACGCTGACGGAAAAATCGGTGATTGAGATCGGCCAGCCGGAACATTCTCTGGTCACGACCTGCGCCTATTGTGGGGTGGGCTGTTCTTTCAAGGCAGAAATGCGCGGCGAAGAACTGGTGCGCATGGTGCCTTGGAAGGATGGGCAGGCCAATCGTGGCCACTCCTGCGTCAAGGGCCGCTTCGCCTATGGTTATGCCACCCACAGGGACCGCATTCTCAATCCGATGATCCGCGAAAAGATCAGCGATCCATGGCGGGAAGTCAGCTGGGAGGAGGCGCTTTCCCATACTGCGTCGGAATTTCGTCGTATCCAGGGTCAATATGGCCGCGAAGCCATCGGCGGCATTACCTCTTCGCGCTGCACCAATGAAGAGACCTTTCTGGTGCAGAAACTTATTCGCGCTGGTTTCGGCAACAACAATGTCGACACTTGCGCCCGTGTCTGTCATTCGCCGACCGGCTATGGCCTTGGTCAGGCATTCGGCACGTCCGCCGGCACACAGAATTTCGACAGCGTGGAACATTCTGACGTCGTCGTGGTCATTGGTGCCAATCCGACGGATGGTCACCCGGTTTTCGGTTCCCGGCTGAAAAAGCGGCTGCGACAGGGTGCAAAACTCATTGTTATTGATCCTCGTCGCATCGATCTGGTGCGCAGCCCGCATGTGGAGGCGTCCTTCCACCTGCCGCTGAAACCCGGTACCAACGTGGCGGTGCTCACCGCACTTGCGCATGTGATCGTCACGGAAGGACTGTTCAACGAAGCCTTTATCCGCGAGCGCTGCGACTGGTCGGAATTCGAGGACTGGGCCGCTTTCGTTTCAGAACTTGCGCACAGCCCGGAAGAAACCGAAAGTTTCACTGGCGTTCCGGCAGAAGACCTGCGCGGGGCTGCACGTCTTTATGCCAAGGGCGGCGATGGCGCGATCTATTATGGCCTTGGAGTGACCGAACACAGCCAGGGGTCGACTACGGTGATGGCTATTGCCAATCTCGCCATGGCCACCGGCAATATTGGCCGCCCCGGTGTGGGCGTCAATCCGCTTCGCGGACAAAACAATGTGCAGGGTTCCTGCGATATGGGCTCTTTCCCGCATGAACTGCCCGGTTACCGGCATATTTCCGATGACGCCACACGTGACATTTTCGAAAAGCTTTGGGGCGTCAAGCTCAATAACGAACCGGGGCTGCGTATTCCCAACATGCTCGACGCCGCCGTGGAGGGGAGCTTCAAGGGCATCTACATTCAGGGTGAGGATATTCTCCAGTCCGACCCGGATACAAAGCATGTTTCTGCTGGTCTCGCGGCAATGGAATGTGTCGTCGTGCATGACCTGTTCCTGAATGAAACGGCGAATTATGCCCATGTCTTCCTGCCCGGTTCCACTTTCCTTGAAAAGGATGGAACCTTCACCAATGCCGAGCGGCGCATCAACCGTGTGCGCAGGGTGATGTCACCGAAAAACGGTTATGCCGACTGGGAGGTGACCCAGAAGCTTGCGCAGGCTATGGGGCTTGGCTGGAACTATACGCATCCATCGGAAATCATGGATGAGATCGCGGCAACGACACCGAGTTTCGCCAATGTTTCCTACGACTATCTAGAGCGCAACGGTTCTGTGCAGTGGCCCTGCAACGAAACCTTTCCGCAAGGGTCTCCCATCATGCATGTGGATGGCTTCGTGCGCGGCAAGGGCAAGTTCATCCGCACCGAATATGTGGCGACGGACGAACGGACCGGTCCGCGCTTTCCGCTCCTGCTCACAACCGGGCGTATCCTGTCACAATATAATGTCGGCGCACAGACGCGGCGCACCGACAACGTCGTCTGGCACGAGGAGGATCGTCTGGAAATCCATCCGCATGATGCCGAACAGCGCGGCGTGAAGGATGGCGACTGGGTCAAGCTCGCCAGCCGGTCGGGAGACACGACGCTGAGAGCGCTGATCACCGACCGTGTGGCGCCGGGTGTGGTCTATACAACGTTTCACCATCCCGGAACGCAGGCGAACGTCATCACCACCGACTTTTCCGACTGGGCGACCAACTGTCCTGAATACAAGGTGACGGCTGTACAGATATCGCACTCCAACGGGCCGACCGAATGGCAGGAGGAATATGATGAGCTCGGTCGCCGTGCGCGGCGGATCGTCGGTAAAATGGAAGCTGCAGAATAATTGGGGCCGGGCAAGTCTGGCTTCATCAAGACATTGAGGCGTCGGCGGGAAACCGACGTGGGGAGAAGGTCATGTTGCTCAATCACACGGACGAAAAGCTGGTGAGGATGGCGAACCAGATCGCGACGTTTTTCCTTTCCCAGCCGGAAGATAGCCGCATCGAAGGCGTGGCTGTCCATATCAACAAATTCTGGGAACCGCGCATGCGCCGCCGTTTCTTCGAGATTGTGGATGCCGGGGCGGGAAATTTTTTGCCACTTGTTCTTGCTGCGGCAGCGAAAATCAATCGGCCCGTAGAGCCGGTCGCTGACCAAGGCTTGTCAAAAGGCCATGTGGCGGAAAGCGGTCGGGCGTAAACCGCACGACCGGGAAAGTGCTTTCGCCGCATGGGGAACGCGGCGGCAATGATGTTCGCTCGGCAGAGTAGAGCCGGAGCGAACCTGACGTGTCCAGACATCGATGAGGGAGGTAATGTCGATGGTAGTAGCAGGCATAACGGCGGGAGAGGTGGCGCAGACCGGGCTTCTGGACCGTGAGCGAATAATCGCGAAACCCGGTTTTAACCGCTGGCTGGTTCCGCCTGCGGCTCTGGCAATTCATCTATGCATCGGTATGGCCTATGGATTTAGTGTTTTCTGGTTGCCACTCTCCAGAGCGCTGCAGACGACTGACCCAAGTTGTTCCAGTCTGACCCTCATGGGTGCGCTGTTTACCACGCAGTGTAACTGGCGCGTGGCGGATCTCGGCTGGATTTATACGCTTTTCTTCGTGCTTCTGGGTTGCTCCGCAGCGATATGGGGCGGCTGGTTGGAAAGAGTCGGGCCGCGCAAAGCCGGTTTCGTCTCCGCCTGCTGCTGGTGCGGTGGTATTCTCGTCGCAGCGCTCGGCGTCATGACGCATCAGCTGTGGCTGATGTGGCTGGGTGCGGGTGTGATCGGCGGTATCGGTCTGGGTCTTGGTTATATTTCGCCTGTATCGACATTGATCAAATGGTTTCCGGATCGCCGCGGTATGGCGACAGGCATGGCCATCATGGGCTTTGGCGGCGGTGCGATGATCGGCGCGCCGCTTGCCGATTTGTTGATGAACGCTTTCAAGACCGAAACATCCGTCGGTGTCTGGCAGACCTTTGTCGTTATGGCACTGATCTACTTCGTCTTCATGATGGCCGGTGCCTTCGGGTATCGTATTCCGCCTGCGGGCTGGCGTCCAGAGGGCTGGACCGCACCGGCTGCCAAAAGCACAATGATTACCCACCGCCACGTACACCTGCGCGACGCGCACAAGACACCGCAGTTTTGGCTGATCTGGGTGGTCCTTTGCCTGAACGTGTCAGCCGGTATCGGCGTCATCGGTATGGCGTCACCCATGTTGCAGGAAATCTTCGCGGGGTCGCTCATCGGCTTGCCGGGGATTGGCTTTGCCGAGCTTGATACGGGGCAGAAGGGACAGATCGCAGCTATTGCCGCCGGTTTCACCGGCCTGCTTTCGCTGTTCAACATCGGCGGGCGTTTCTTCTGGGCATCGATGTCCGACAGGATTGGCCGAAAAAACACTTATTTCTGCTTCTTCATTCTTGGTATCCTCCTTTATGCGGCGGTGCCGACGCTTGCAATGATGGGGTCCAAGACTTTATTTGTAGTGGCGCTCTGTATCATCCTGTCCATGTATGGCGGTGGTTTTGCGACTATTCCGGCCTATCTCGCAGATATTTTTGGTACGCAGTTCGTGGGTGCTATTCACGGCCGCCTGCTGACGGCATGGGCGACGGCGGGTATCGCCGGGCCGGTCGTCGTCAACTATATCCGCGAGGCACAGATCGCGGCGGGTGCCGCACCTGGACCTGCGCTCTATTCAAGCACCATGTATATTCTGGCCGGTATGCTGGCGATCGGTCTCATAGCCAATGCGCTGGTGCGACCGCTATCGGACAAATGGTTCATGGCAGATGCGGAAGTGGCGGCGCTTCAGGCGAAGACCGCTGCCGCCAATGCTGGTCCGACAGGCTCCTTCGGCATCGGGCGTGGTGGGCTGGACGCCAAGGCAGCTCTTGCCTGGGCCGCAGTCGGTATTCCGCTTCTCTGGGGCGTGTGGGGCACCGTCAAAAGCAGTCTTTCGCTGTTCGGCTGAACGTCCATCCCGTTTGGTGGCGCAGGATAAATGCGCCACTACCGCATGGGCTCAATTTTAGAAAGCGCTGTGCCCAGATTTAACAGTTTGGAGCGCCGGGCACCCGAATGGAGGTCGGGCGCTCCAAGAAAGCATCTGCCGCCCCATGATCGGTATATCCCCCGATAAGCTTATGAAATGCGAAGCGCTTCAGCCCTTTGCGATGAACTGCTTTTGATATGAGAATCCGTCTGTGGACTTTTGGGAATACTTATCTGGCTACCAAAACGCGAGCAGGCCAGACCTGCAGCTATGGATGCGCGCTGCATGGCCGCTTCCAGAGACAATCCCCGATCAAGTGCCGAAGCCAGAACGCCAACGAAACAATCACCGGCGGCTGTGGTGTCTTTGACGTCGATAGACATCGCGTCGACCCGGAAGCCTTCGCCCTTAACGAAAGCCTCGGCGCCATCTCCGCCCAGTGTGCGCAATATTCCGGTTTGCAGATGTTCTGAAAGCGAGCGTGCAGAGGCGTCGCAACCGAGCCAGCCTGCGAGCGCTTCGGCCTCATCCTCATTGACCACGATCAGGTCGCACAGTGACAGCACCTCCGCCTTCAATGGGAAGGCGGGAGCGAGGTTGAGTACGGACAGAGCTTTTGTCGCATGGGTGCGACGAATGAGTTTCTCCACTTGATCTATGTCGTTTTCCATCTGCATGAGAACGATGTTGGCTTTATGCAGAAGCTCATCCTCCACGGCATCCGATGATGCTGCCAGGTTGGCGCCAGATGCCACAGCGATCATATTGCGGCCAGCCATGTCAATATAGATTGAAGCACAGCCGGTTGGCTGCGCCAGTCGGGAAACGCGCGTAATATCAGCCACATCTTTAAGCTGGCTTAAGCCTATTTCGGAAAGCGCATCGTCACCAACTGCACCGACCATCATAACATCCGCGCCGTCACGGGCGGCGGCAATTGCCTGATTGGCGCCTTTGCCACCAGCCTCCGTGCGCATATTTTTGGCAAGTAATGTTTGCCCAGGTTGGGGCATTTCGGCAAGCTCGAAGACGAAGTCGACATTAATGGAGCCAAAATTGATGATCACGGTATCTCTTTCCTATGCAACCTGAACGAAATGGCCTTCACCGGCTTCTTGGTAAACGCGTTTTGGCGGCACATAATCAGCTGCCCTGAGCGGGCTTCTGATCTCGTCATTGCTGATCCGTCTAATCTTTCGACGCGCGGGATCGGCGATTGGCACTGCAGCCATCAAACGCTTTGTATAGTCATGCTGCGGATTTTCAAAGACTGCCTGTCGTGGACCGATTTCGACTAACTCCCCAAGATACATCACAGCAACCCTATGGCTGATGCGCTCGACCACCGCCATGTCATGGCTGATGAACAGATAGCCAAGACCATATTTTTCCTGCAAGTCTAACATCAAGTTTATGACCTGCGCTTTTACCGAGACATCAAGCGCTGAAACGGATTCGTCGGCAATGAGCAGTTTGGGTTCGAGCGCCAGAGCACGCGCAATACACACGCGCTGACGCTGACCACCAGAAAACTCATGCGGAAAACGATCCATCATCGAAGCGGAAAGGCCGACACGTTCGAGAAGCTCTCCAACGCGTGTCCGCGCTTCATTCGCCCGCGCCAAGCCATGCGCAATGATCGGCTCTGCGATGGCTTCTCCGATGCGGATGCGCGGATTAAGGCTTTCATACGGGTCCTGAAAAATCATCTGCGCCTGGCGACGAATATCCGCAAGCTCGGATTTTCGGGCCTTGAGTACATTTTTTCCATCAATCGTCACGTCGCCCGATACCGTATCGGTGAGGCGGATGATCGAACGACCTGTGGTGGATTTTCCGCAACCAGACTCGCCCACCAGCGACAGTGTTTCACCGCGGCGCAATTCCAGCGATACGTCCTCGACCGCATGGACGCGGCCCACGGTTTTGCGCAGAAACCCTTTTTTCACATCAAAACGCGTGACCAGATGATCGACTTTGAGCACTGGCGGTTCGTCACGGTTGACGGTGTCTTCCGTTGGTTTGGGCGGCGCTATTTCGCCTGTCTGCATATCGACATGGGGAAAGCGGAGCGGCCGGTCTTTGCCGGTCATAGAACCCAATTGCGGGACGGCAGAGAGGAGGGCGCGGGTATAAGGATGTTTGGCACCAGCAAAGAGATCATGGGTGGTGCCGGTCTCGACCTGCTCACCGCGATACATGACAACGGTGCGGTCAGAGATTTCCGCCACCACACCCATGTCATGGGTGATGAAGAGGACTGACAGCCCCTCTTCTTCCTGAAGCGTCTTGATGAGTTCCAGAATCTGCGCCTGAATTGTCACATCCAGCGCCGTCGTCGGTTCATCTGCGATCAGCAGTGTTGGATCGCAGGCCAGAGCAATCGCAATGACCACGCGCTGACGCATCCCGCCTGAAAAATTCATCGGATATTCGTTAAGCCGCGACCTGGCTGATGGAATGCGTACTTTCTCCAGAAGGTGGGCTGCTTCGGCTTCCGCTTGCGCATGTGTCATGCCGCGATGCTGGATGAGAACCTCGGTGATCTGTTGTCCGATTTTGAGCACTGGATTGAGCGAAGTCATCGGCTCCTGAAAGATCATGCCGATGCGATTTCCGCGAATGGCCTGCATGGCGTCAAGCGGTAACGACAGCAGATCCCGACCTTCAAAGTCGATTTTGCCAGTGACACGCGAATTGGCAGGCGAGAGAAGCCGCATGATCGACATGGCGGTGACACTCTTGCCGGAACCGGATTCGCCCACAACAGCGACGGTTTCCTTGGCATGGATGTCAAAGCTCACATCGTTAACAACATTGCGCCATTGACCGCCGACACGAAAGGCTGTGTTGAGACTGGATATCGAAAGGATCGGATCGGGCATAGATGTAGTGATGGATTGGGTCATGGTTTGCTTCATGGCTTAGCCTTCCCGACGCGGATTGAGAATGTCGCGCAGCGCATCGCCGATCAGATTGATCGCAACGATCAGCAAGAGAAGTGCGATACCCGGATAGAAGCTGATCCAGTAGTCACCGGAGAGCATATAGTCGAAGCCGTTGGAGATGAGCAGGCCGAGCGAGGGTTCGGTCACCGGCAGTCCGATCCCGAGGAACGACAGCGTTGCCTCGAGCATGATACCGTAGGCAACGCGCATGGTCGCGACGATGATAAGCGGCGGTAGACAGTTGGGCAGAATATGCCGGAACAATATGCGCCGATCGGCAAGCGCCATGGAGCGGGCCGCATCGACATAGGCACGCTTGCGCTCAACCAGTGCGGAACCACGAATGGTGCGGGCATAATAGGCCCATTGTGTGACAACCAGCGCCAAAATGATCTTGTCCACGCCCTGTCCGAGAATGGCGAGAAAGATCAGCGCAATCAGGATAGCCGGAAAGCTCAGTTGAATATCGACAATGCGCATCAATACGGCATCGACGCGCCCGCCGATATAGGCACTGGCAAGCCCGATAGATGCTCCGATGACGAGCGCAATCGCTGCACTGGAAACTCCGACCAGGATGCTTGTGCGAAGGCCATAGAGGATTGCGCTCAAAAGATCTCGGCCCTGATCGTCGGTGCCGATCAGATAGACCATGCCGGTCATGCTTTCCGAACCCGGCGCAAGCCTGCCATCAAGAATATCGAGCTGCGCCAGATCGTAAGGATTTTGCGGCGCAATCCATGGCGCGAAAATGGCGGCGATCAGAAAGATCGAAACCAGAATAAGGCCGGTGAGGGCAAGCTTGTCATGCAGAAGTGCCGAGACGACTTGCCAGAAAGGCGCACGTGATGCCGGAGTGGCTTCGGTGCCGGTTCCTGCGTGAACGGAAACGGATGTGGGTTTTTCCTGGCTCATCACGAGTTCCCTTCAAGACGAACGCGCGGGTCTACGATAGAATAAAGGATATCGACCAAAAGATTGATGACGCTGAACATCACCACCGTGATCATCAGATAGGCGAGGATGACCGGACGATCGAGAACGCTGATTGCATCGATGATCAGCTTGCCCATTCCCGGCCATGCAAAAATCGTTTCGGTGACAACGGCAAAAGCGATCAGAGAACCCAATTCAAGGCCGATAACCGTTATGAGGGGGATCAGCGTGTTTTTGAGCACATGCACAGTGACGATACGGCGTTCCGTCAGGCCTTTGGCGCGTGCAAAGCGCACGAAATCAAGCTGCATGGTTTCCATGACACCGGCACGTGTGAGGCGGATCACCAGCGATATCTTGAACAAAGCCAGATTGAAGGCAGGTAAAATGAGGTGTGAGAGGCCATCGAGCGTGAAAAGGCTCAACGGCATGCCCAGCACGTTCACCGTGTCGCCGCGCCCCGATGCCGGAAGCCATCCAAGATAAACGCTGCAAATCATGATCATGACAAGACCGATCCAGAAGGTCGGCAGGCTGAAGCCAAGGATGGAAAAGGTCATGATCGATTTGGAAATCAGGCCTTTGGGCTTCAAACCGGCATAAACACCGAGCGGGATGCCGATGACAAGCGCCATCATGAGCGCCACAAAGGCGAGCTCCAGCGTGGCCGGCATACGGTTGAGGATCAGCGTCAGCGCAGGCTGGTTGAAGACAAAGGAATTGCCAAGATCACCAGACAAAGCTTTTGTCAGGAACAGCCAATATTGCTCCCATACCGGCTTGTCGAGGCCGAAGGACTGTATGACCTGCAAACGCTCGGCGGGCGTTGCGGTCGAACTCAGCAGCACATCGACAGGGTTGCCGACGAGATAAAGCCCGATGAAGACCAGAACCGACATGACCAGAAGGGTCAGGACGGTCTGGATCGAACGGCTCAGGAGATATCCGCTCATGATTGTAATTCTCCCATCAGATTTTTGCTCTCCGACTTCGCGCCATAGCGAGCAATGCGCTCGATCAGCAGGGCAATGAAACCGGCCTCATCGACGTCAGTGGCGACGGTAGCATTGGCCGCACGCTCCATCTTGTTGTAAAAGTCGGCATAGGTATAACCCATTGTCAGGCCGGTGACCTCGACGCCGATAAAGGCATCACGGCTCACGAACAGGTCAGGCCGGATCAGCCACGCGATAGTCGTGGCATCATGAATGGGGCCGCCAGGACGACCATAGCGCTTGGGATCTGAACGATCAAAGGTCGAAAACAGATTGTAAAGAGCCTCGCCAGGCTTACCGCCCGCCCTGAATTGCTCAAAATGGTCTTTTGTGAAGAGTGCCTGAAACGTCATGTCGAGCGGCATCAGCACAATCGGAACACCGGACTGGAAAGTGATTTCGGCGGCATGCGGATCGGCATAGATGTTGAACTCGGCCCATGGGGTGCGATGACCAAGAGCTGTGAAGGCACCGCCCATCGCCACGACCTGCCTGATACCTTTGGCGACATCGGGATGCTGGATGAGAGCCAGTGCAATATTGGTCAGCGGGCCAATGGCACAGATGGTTATCAGATCGCCTGTTTGTGCAGCCTCGCGCGCACAACGCACGATAAACTGAATAGAAGTCTCTTGCGCAGGCTTAATATTGCTCGCCTCGATGAGTGTATCGTTGAACGCGCCGATCCTGGCATATTTGCCATAAACCTGCTCACGGACCAGCGGGCCTTGGGCTCCTGCATGAACAGGTACGTCGCGCCGCCCACTAATGGAAACGATCTTGCAGGCATTGGCGAGGGTTGCTTCAAGCGGCACGTTTCCCGCAACGATGGAAAGGCCAAGTACGTCAAGCTCGGGTGACGCCAGCGCCATCAAAATGGCGGCTGCATCGTCGACGCCAGGATCGGAATCGATGATAATGCGCTGTTTCTTCATGCTGACACCTTTTGCGCATAGCGCGAAAGTCGCTCAAGGAAGAAATCGATCACGCCCTGCGCATTGACCTTGGTGACAATCTCGGCATTGGGTTCAAGCCCGCTTTTGCCATACCAGTCGGCAATGGTCTGGCCCATGCACAATTCGCTTTCATGTTCCACGAAAATACGGGCTTTCTGCGTTTCAAACAGGTGTGGTGCCAGAAGATAGGCCATCACCAACGGGTCATGCAGGGGGCCTCCGCGCGAACCATAGCGCAACACATCATTGCGGTCCCAGAATGCCATCAGCTCGGCAATTGTTTCTGAAATACGACCGCTGACACGGGCGAACTCACTCACATGTTCTGGCTTGAGCATGACCTGATGCGTGGCATCGAGCGCAAGCGCGACGATAGAAATTCCGCTGGAAAAGACGACGTGCGCTGCGTGCGGATCGGCAAGCATGTTGAATTCTGCAGTCATGGTGCGGTTGCCGGATTCACGATAGGCACCACCCATCATAACGATGCGTTCCACACCCGCGGCGATCTGCGGTTTGATGCGCAGGGCAACCGCCAAATTGGTCATTGGGCCAAGGCAGCAGATTGTGATGCGTTCGCCGTTTTGGGCGGCTTTGGAAAGCGCATCAATTAAAAAATCCACGGCCGACAAGGGCTCGGCTTGCTTGATCGGGGCAGGCAAGGTGGTGTTTCCAAGCCCTGTCTTGCCGTGGAACTGGCCGTAGATCGGATCGCGCAACATAGGGCGAAAACAGCCAGCATAAACAGGAATATCAGTTCGTCCGCCCAGCTCGCAGACCTGCAATGCATTGCGTACCGTGCGTTCTAACGGCTGGTTTCCACAGACGGGTGTAATACCGAGAATATCGAGTTCCGGCGAAACGAAGGCAGTGAGCAGAGCAATCGTGTCGTCAATACCGGGGTCGCAATCGACGATAACAGGGGTAGGCTTCATAGATGGTGCCTTCAAAATAGGGGATAAGCAGTCAAAGCGCGCCAACGCCGCGCAATACGCTCGCGATTTCCGCGCGCGCTGCCTCATCGAGTGGCCGCTGCGGCGCTACAGGATCACCAACGGCAAAGCCTTGCAGCTCGAGAGCAGCCTTGATGCAGGCGGCAATCGAATATTTGGCAAATATCTCGTTGACGCGCCAAAGCGGGCGCTGCAACTCCATGGCCTTGGCCCACTCACCGGCTTTCGCGGCCTCATAAAGCGCAATGCTTTGTTTAGGCACGATGCAGGCGGGACCAGCCATCCAGCCGACACCGCCGATCATCATCACGCAGGCGGGAATATGCGCCGATGCGGCAAAAACCTTCATCCGTCCTTCTGTGCGTTCGATAATGCTTAAAAGCCGCCCGGTATTGGTCGACGCGTCCTTGATATAGCGGATATTCTCGATATGGCTCAGCCGTTCGATAACCGGCAGTGTGATATCCGAACGCTGGAACTGTGGGTTGGTGTAAAGTACCACCGGGCGCCCCTTGGCGGCCTTGGCAATGGCTGTGAAATAGTCTTCCACGCCTTGTTCGGAAACCGGGAAATAGGCTTCAAGCACTGCCAGAATGCCATCGGCACCAGCCTCGACCATATTTTGCGTCTGCATAACCGCGTCGGCAATTGATGTCGAGGCAACACCTGCAATCACCGGCACGCGCCCGCGATTGGCGGCAATCACGGTGTCAACGACCTTGCGCTTTTGCGCAAGCGAGAGATAGGCGAACTCACCTGTACTGCCGAGCGGTGTCAAACCATGCACACCGGCATCGATCAGATGCTCTACCAGTTGCGTAAGAACCGTTTGTCTGATCTCTCCGGTTTCATCAACCGGAGAGGCGAGATAGGGATAAACACCGTGAAAGGACATGTCGGAAGCTCCTTGTCCGATCAGTTTGGTTTTACATAATAGGGCAATGTATAGCCGTCTGAACGACCGGCGAAGCTTAGGTCCTGCTTCAGCGCCCATGTGTTGGCGAGATAAAACAGCGGAATGACGCCAAGATCATGCATGGCTGTTTCTGTTGCCTTCTTGAGCAAATCTTCGCGCTTGGCATCGTCGAGCGTTGCACGCGCCTCGCTCAGCGCCTTGTCGAATTCCGCATTGGAATAGCGACCACGATTGCCCTGACCAGCCTTATCACCATAGGTTTCGAGGATAGGACCCAGAACGCCGGAGGCTTCGCCGGTTTCAACCGCCGCACCGCCCATGATCAGACTGAATTCCTGATTGGAGGCGCGGGTGAAATAGACGCTGCCCGGAAGTGTTGCGACTTCCGTCTTGATGCCGATACGGCTGAAAAACTGGCCCAGGGCCTGTGCTACCTTGGAATCGTTGGGATAACGGTCATTGGATGCATGGAAGGTCAGATTGAATCCTTCCGGGTATCCGGCGTCAGCCAGCAACTGCTTGGCCTTGTTTGGATCGTAAGCATCGATCTTGATCGCTGAATCATAGCCGAAATAGCCTTCCGGCACGACCTGACCGGCGGGAACACCCTGACCGTCCATGATGCGGTCCACGATTGCCTTGCGGTTTATCGATAGCGACATGGCGCGCCGGACTTGCACCTTTAGAAGCGGGTTCTTGCCGTCTGCATCTTTAGAAAAAGGTGATTCTTCGCGTACCTGATCCATATGCAGGTACATGATACGGTTGCCCGCGACGTTGACCACGTTGAGTTTGTCGGCAGCTTCCATCCGGCGGGTATCCGCGGTTGGAATGCTTTCGATCATGTCGACGTCGCCCGAAAGCATTGCTGCAACACGGGCGCTGCTGTTCTTGAAAACGCGGAACGTTACCTTGTCCCATGCAGCCTTTTCGCCCCAATAGGTATCATTGCGGGCAAGGACCACATGGTCATCTGGCGACCAGGACACGAATTTGAACGGGCCGGTGCCGATCACACCTTTGCCCTTGTTCATGTCTTCGGTGGTGGTTTTCTCCATTTCAGCCGGAAGAATGGCGATACGGCTCAGATTGTTGAGAAGAAGCGGCGTCGGGCCATCGGTCGTAATCCGAACGGTCAGTGGGTCGACCGCCGTCACATCGGTGATTGCCTTGACATAGGCTGCAAATGAACTGGGAGAGTTGGTCGAGGCCAGCGGAATGCGCTTGATGCTGGCAACGACATCCTCGGCATCAAAGTCGCTGCCATCGTGAAACTTGACGTTTTCGCGCAGCTTGAATTCCCATGTCGTATCGTCAATGGTTTTCCACGAAACGGCCAAAGCAGGTTCTATCTGCTGCTTTTCATTCTGATTGACCAGGCCGTCGAAAATATTGCGCGCCATGGCGCTGTTCGGGCCGACCACATAAAACTGCGGGTCCATGGATGTGGTCGAGGCAGCAAGGCCGATTGTGAGATCTTTGGCCTGGCTTGCGAACGGCACTATGAGAACCGAGCCCGCCAGAACAGCTGCGAAAGCAGAAAACTTCATAATTGGAATCCTCCTGATGATCCGATCCGCACTCTCCTTGCGGGCGAGGAGTAGTTAACGCCTTCTGGATAGAAAGAAAAATTGCATTTTGTGCACAAGTCATGCCTAAATGTTATGGAGAAGGATTGACCATGCGCATGAAGCCACGACAGATTGAAGCATTCAGGGCCGTTATGATGACCGGCGGCATCACCGCCGCCGCTGAAGCGATGAATATCACGCAACCTGCGGTCAGTCGTCTTATCCGCGATCTTGAAGAGATCGTCGAAATGCCGCTCTTTGAGAGAGTGGGGGCGCGTCTCGTGCCGACAGCCGAAGCGACACAGTTTTATCGTGAGGTGGAACGGCTTTACCTCGGGCTTGACCATATGGCGCAGGCCGCACGCGATATCCGCCAGCACAAGAATACCGTCTTGCGGATTGCCAGTGTGACGTCGCTTGTGCGTCCCTATTTGCAACAGGCCATTCTCGATGTCGTGGGCAACCGTCTCGATGTTCCTCTGGTGATCGATGTGGAAAACAGCCGACATATCTGGGATATGGTGGACAAGAACCGTTATGATCTCGGCTTTGTATACGCCTCTCCGCGTATGACAGACAAAAGCGCGGTGGCGCTTCATCGCGCCAAAGCCGTCGCGGCGATGGCACCCAACCATCCT
Source organism: Brucella sp. BE17 (assembly GCF_039545455.1). Classification (NCBI taxonomy): domain Bacteria; kingdom Pseudomonadati; phylum Pseudomonadota; class Alphaproteobacteria; order Hyphomicrobiales; family Brucellaceae; genus Brucella; species Brucella sp. BE17. The sequence goes on from NZ_CP154468.1 coordinate 377,113, forward strand.
CTCACGAACCGACAGATAATAACGCTGGTCGATCTCGTCGGTGAGAGGGTTCTCATTCCCGGACGCAACTCACCCCTTCGCCTTGCGCTCGACCGCGTCTTTTCCCATGATGAGCACCAGCCGGCCAGTACCATGGAAACATCGATGTTGAACTGTTGTCATTTTGCAGCCGCGGGCATGGGGGTGGGGATCGTGGACAGAACAAGTCTGGCCTCTGCAGGATGCGAAGTGGTTGCCATTCCATTCGAGCCGGATATTGAAATTTCTTATTTTGCCATCCGGCCTTCAGGCAATCAACGAATTGCTCTGCTGGAGCAGATTACTGATCGTATGAAAATTCTTCTGGGCCAGCTTACCCGATAACATTGGATCAAGGGCTATCGCATGATCGTTTCCGCATTGAACCACGGAACGATATTTGAAAAATTTAAGGCAAGAAACTTTTCATAAACGATAAGAGGCCGCTCCTGACAGAGCGACCTCCATATTGGAGTGTTTTAGTTATTCACTTATGGATGTTGCCGATGGTGAAGAACTGCGTTTCGCCATTGCTGTCGTCGACGCCGTCATTGTCGGTGACAGCATAGGCTTCGCCGGACTTGGTGATTGCAAAACCTTCCAGCTTGTCAGGTACGAAGCCGTTGAGCTTCTTCAAGTCGGGGATGAAGTCGCGAACCAGTGTCTTTTTTACCATCGGCAGCTTTTCGCCGATCTCAACCGGCTTCAGATCGGCAAGCGTTACCTTGTAAAGACGCTTGTTGACCGCTTCCGATCCAATCAGGTTGTCGCGTTCGATAATGTAGAGATCGCCGCCATAGGCAGTGATTTCCGACAAACCGACCCAGCCTTTATCTGCGGCATCCAGCGGATAGGCTACGGCCTTCCAGCTATTTTCTTTGATATTGTAGGCGAGAAGCTTGGTCTGCCCCTTGTCGTCATCGCCCCATGCGTGCTGCACGACCATCCAGAGGACTGCATCATCGCCTTCACCAACGCGGGTGATGCCTTCGAGCCCGTAGCGGGTCTGATGCTTGAGCAGATCAGCAGGAAGGGCGATCTCCTTCTTGATGACACCCTTTTCATCGACGTTTAAAATAGCATGCGGGACGAGTTTGTTCTGGTCACCCTCATTCGCGAGCCAGAAACCGCCTTCACCGTCCGTAGTGATGCCCTCAAGATCAATCTTCTGCGCGGCGTCGTTACCGCGCTTGACGAGGAGTGCTCCAGTAATCTTTGCAGGTTTCTGGCTGGCATCGATGGTGTAGATGGTGGGCGCGGCGTAATAAACCGAGTCAGATACGGCGTAGAGAGTGCCATCCTTCTTATCGTCTGCAACGAGACCGGAAAGCGCACCCCAGGCGATGGGCGTGCCGTCCTCTTTCAGGTCGGAAACAATCTGCGGGTAGTCGGCGGGCTTATCCTGCAATTCATAGATCATAACATGCGACCGCGCGCCGCCGTCTTCGACCAGATCAGTTTCGTTGGCGGTCACGAAAAGCTTGCGTGATGGGATAGCCAGCAGACCCTCCGGCCCCATGCCCGACGGCAGCAACTGAACGAACTCCGGTTCATTGCCCGTATCCTTGTAAACGCCGACCATAGAGCCGCGTTCGCTGGCGACAAAGACGTATCTCGTGTCGCCGAAGGTCGCGGTTTCCGCGCCTTCCGGCTCGATGCCTTTTTTGTTACGTTTGTCGGGATAATGACCAGCGGCAGCGATGCGGTGTTCGAGCGTGTTGCCTGACTCGTAAAGCAACTTGCCGTTCTTGGAGAAAAAGGAGAAGCCGCGCGAGCCGCCTTTGTAATCACCTTCATTGGCGATGACGATGCGATCATCATCAATCCATTTCACAGTATCCGGTTCGCGGGCCACATTTTTCATCTCGCCGTTGAAAGCGATTACGCCGTCTTTCTTCGTGTCGATCCTGTCGAGGTCGACGAAGCCGGCCGAAAAATGCGAAACGACTTTAGCCGTTGTGGCATCAACGATAGCGATGTGGTTGTTTTCCTGCAAAGTGACGGCGATCTCGTTCTGGCTGTTGAATGAGACGAATTCCGGCTCCGGGTCTTCGGGTGCAATTTCGGCAATGCCGGTCAGGTCCACTGTCTTGATGGCAGCGCAATCAACGACTTCGCCCTTCAGTTCCAAAATCTTCAGATTGCCTGCGGGCAGTTGCGGCAGCTCACCGTCGTTAAGATCTTCGTCACGCTCATTCTCGATGGCGATAGCAATGAATTTCCCGTCAGACGAAACGGCAACCGAGTCTGGCTGGCCACCGAGGTCACAGCTCTGCTCGATTTTTTTCGAGGCGACGTTGATGATATCGAGGCGGCCCGACGGGTTCTTGTAACTTTCCGATGTGTTGACACCAGCGAAGATACGAGAACCTTCTACTGCGACCGATGTCGGCTCGCCGTCGACCTTGATCATGCCGCCAGCCTTGGGAGCCGCCGGATCGGTGATATCGACAAAGCCAATAGCGCCATAGGGGCTGTCCGAATAAATCAACGTGTTGCCGTCCTGCGAAACCGTAATGATTTCAGAAGATGTCGGCTGGGACCTGTCGGCATCCTTCGGAAGATTGTCGGCCACAGGGAAACTTGCAATACGGTTGAATAAAGGCTCTGCCGATGCGGAGAATGCCCCTGAGGCGGAGAGCGCTGCCAAAAGGCCGAGCGTAAGCGAACGTATTTTCATGGGAAGTCCCTTGGATCGGAAGGTTAATCCAGAAGACCTTTGACGGCGCTTGATAACAGAACGATGACAATTGGACAAAGATACACCCCGAACGAGCATCTCACTTGAAGCTTCTTAGTATTGCAATGTTTGATGACAATTAACGGATGTTAGCAGTGCGGCGGACTATCGAGCCCGCCGTCCGTTGATATCTATCCATTGGAGCTTGTTGAGAAAACATCATCCGTGAGAATTATTAATAATTTTTACGTTGTACCTTGAAACTGAACGATCGGACGAATATTGGGAAAGCCACCCGCTGTGCAGCTCAAAATTAAACCATTTTATGACGACTATCGATCCTCGACTTACCCTGTTTGAATTGTTTCCTAATGAGGTATGATACTAAACGCGACTGGTCACCGAATTTATTTCCTCTTGTCTCAACCTAATGAGGCGTCTCAAGCTGCGTGGAGAAACATCAAAACGACGCGCTATTTCTGTTAAATATTCCCCATGTTGTACCAGTGCTATTATTGCCTCATCAACTTGAGGGGTGGTTAGCGAGGGTGGGCGTCCAAGATGACGGCCCTGTAATTTTGCTGCCTGCATACCAGCTCTGGTCCGTTCACTGATAAGGGAACGTTCGAATTCGGCGAGGGCAGCCATCATATGAAATAGAAGCCTGCCCCCTGATGAGCTTGTATCAATATTTTCGCTGAGTGAGCGAAATTCAATACCCCTGTGCCCAAGCGCTTCCATGAATTCAATGAGCTTGGATAGAGAACGGCCTAGCCTATCAAGGCGCCAAACAACCAACATATCGCCTTTTTTGAGCGTCGCTAAAGCCGCATCGAGGCCTCGTCTGTCGAACGATTTGCCAGACACACCATGATCTTCAAAAATGTGCGTACAACCAGCTCGTTTCAAAGCATCCATCTGAAGGTCCATTTTCTGTTCTTCAGTCGAAACGCGCGCATATCCTATTTTCATCTTTGGTACTTCCTGCGGTCGACGAAATACTCCGGTTTTCCCTCCTTTCCAGGGCGCTGAGTCTTGCCGTCTTCCTGTTACATCAGTGTTAGCTAATTTTCTGGGCGCCACATTGTTGACAATAAGGGTCCCCTTGTGGTAATCAGAATTGAGGAGCGAATTAACTTTAATAACTGACGATTTTGTCACAATTGGTACGCTAATAGTCTGTTGGGATCGGGATAGGCGAAAGGGGACCCTTGATGTATTCGGGGGGGTGGGTGTACGTCCGGCGAGTGCGTCGGTCTGGTGGGGGTAAGTCGAGCTCATGCACTAGTAATGCGCTTGTTCAATTTTTAATTGTTCTTTGTATTCGTTTGCTGTTGTTTAGCAGACTAAATTCTATGTATGCGTTTCTTCGATCGCTCAGAAACTCATTTACCCATCCAGATTTCTTTTTTTCATATGATATGCAGCCTGGTAAGCGCGGCTGCTTGATGTTTCCGGCTGTCGTATCGACGCTGGCCCTTTCTGGCTTTGCGATGGTTCTTCGCGAGGCAACGATGTCTTCGAGGTGTCTGGAGACTGCAAATATCTGTTCGGATTCCCAGCCCGTCGATGATCAATGCCCGCGATTGCTGTGGGCGATGCTTGAATTAATCAACTTTATCGCAAACAGCTATTCCGGAGAGAGGGTATGGCAGCAACAATTACGAATAAAGCGGATGGCTCCGTAACAACAGCCCCATCAAATACAATAGAATTGAATGCTCCAAGCGTAGTGAAATTGAATTATCACCCGCGTGATATCGCTTCATATCAGCGCCAGGGCATGGATTTGCTTGTTTACACCAAAAACGGGCAGGTCATTCGCATTCAGAACTTCTATGAAGTTAAAAATGGTCTCGAAAGCCAGCTTGTTCTTGAAGATGAAGACGGAAAGCTCTGGCTGGGAGAACATAGTCAGGGGCTGGCCGATTTCCAGTTTGCTGAAATTTCTTCCGTGGACCAACTCGTTGGAGCCGGTGCAGGCTTGTCGCCTCTGCTACTCGGTTTAGGGTTGTTGGGCGGAGGCGGTATCATCGCCGCGGCTGCATCTCGTAATGACAGCGATGATGATGGCGACGCCGATGCTGACGCGGATGCCGATGCCGATGCTGACGCCGACGGTGATGGCGACGGCGACGGTGATGGCGACGGCGACGGTGATGGCGACGGCGACGGCGATGGTGATGGCGACGGTGACGGTGACGGCGACTCCGATTCCGACGCGGATTCTGACGCTGATGCCGATGCGGATGCGGATGCGGATGCCGACGCTGACGCAGATGCTGACGCAGATGCGGATGCAGATGCAGATGCAGATGCAGATGCCGACGCCGATGCTGATGCCGATGCCGATGCCGATGCTGACGCCGACGCGGATGCTGACGCTGATGCGGATGCCGACGCGGATGCTGACGCTGATGCTGACGCCGACGCGGATGCGGATGCCGATGCTGACGCCGACGCGGATGCCGACGCTGATGCCGATGCCGATGCTGACGCCGACGCCGACGCCGACGCTGATGCCGATGCTGACGCCGACGCCGACGCCGACGCTGATGCCGATGCCGATGCAGATGCCGATGCTGACGCCGACGCGGATGCCGACGCTGATGCCGATGCGGACGCTGACGCTGATGCCGACGCGGATGCTGACGCCGATGCTGATGCCGACGCAGACGCCGATGCGGACGCCGACGCTGATGCCGATGCGGATGCTGACGCCGACGCGGATGCCGATGCGGATGCGGATGCGGATGCTGACGCCGATGCCGATGCCGATGCTGACGCCGATGCCGATGCTGACGCTGATGCTGATGCTGACGCCGATGCCGACGCCGATGCAGACGCGGATGCTGATGCTGATGCCGATGCCGATGCCGACGCTGATGCTGATGCCGATGCCGACGCTGATGCTGACGCTGACGCTGATGCGGATGCTGACGCCGATGCCGATGCTGATGCCGATGCGGACGCTGATGCCGACGCGGATGCTGATGCCGACGCGGATGCTGATGCGGATGCGGATGCCGATGCTGATGCGGACGCCGATGCGGATGCCGATGCCGATGCTGACGCCGATGCGGATGCGGACGCTGATGCTGATGCGGATGCGGACGCCGACGCTGATGCCGATGCCGATGCCGATGCTGACGCCGATGCTGACGCTGATGCGGATGCTGACGCGGATGCTGATGCCGATGCCGACGCTGACGCTGACGCTGATGCCGATGCCGACGCTGATGCCGATGCCGACGCGGATGCTGATGCGGACGCTGATGCCGATGCTGACGCTGACGCTGATGCCGATGCCGATGCCGACGCGGATGCTGATGCCGATGCCGACGCGGATGCTGATGCCGATGCCGACGCCGACGCTGATGCCGATGCCGATGCGGATGCTGATGCCGATGCGGATGCTGACGCGGATGCTGACGCCGATGCAGACGCGGATGCTGATGCTGATGCCGATGCCGATGCCGACGCTGATGCTGATGCCGATGCCGACGCTGATGCTGACGCTGACGCTGATGCGGATGCTGACGCCGATGCCGATGCTGATGCCGATGCGGACGCTGATGCCGACGCGGATGCTGATGCCGACGCGGATGCTGATGCGGATGCGGATGCCGATGCTGATGCGGACGCCGATGCGGATGCCGATGCCGATGCTGACGCCGATGCGGATGCGGACGCTGATGCTGATGCGGATGCGGACGCCGACGCTGATGCCGATGCCGATGCCGATGCTGACGCCGATGCTGACGCTGATGCGGATGCTGACGCGGATGCTGATGCCGATGCCGACGCTGACGCTGACGCTGATGCCGATGCCGACGCTGATGCCGATGCCGACGCGGATGCTGATGCGGACGCTGATGCCGATGCTGACGCTGACGCTGATGCCGATGCCGATGCCGACGCGGATGCTGATGCCGATGCCGACGCGGATGCTGATGCCGATGCCGACGCCGACGCTGATGCCGATGCCGATGCGGATGCTGATGCCGATGCGGATGCTGACGCGGATGCTGACGCCGACGCGGATGCCGATGCCGATGCCGATGCTGATGCAGATGCCGACGCGGATGCTGATGCCGATGCGGATGCTGATGCCGATGCGGATGCTGACGCCGACGCTGATGCCGACGCTGACGCCGATGCTGATGCCGACGCTGACGCGGATGCGGATGCGGATGCCGATGCCGATGCTGATGCCGATGCCGATGCTGACGCCGATGCGGATGCAGACGCCGACGCTGATGCCGATGCGGATGCTGACGCCGACGCCGACGCTGATGCTGACGCCGACGCTGATGCGGATGCGGACGCTGATGCGGACGCTGATGCCGATGCGGATGCTGATGCCGATGCGGATGCTGACGCCGACGCTGATGCCGACGCTGACGCCGATGCTGATGCCGACGCTGACGCGGATGCGGATGCGGATGCCGATGCCGATGCTGATGCCGATGCCGATGCTGACGCCGATGCGGATGCAGACGCCGACGCTGATGCCGATGCGGATGCTGACGCCGACGCCGACGCTGATGCTGACGCCGACGCTGATGCGGATGCGGACGCTGATGCGGACGCTGATGCCGATGCGGATGCTGATGCCGATGCGGATGCTGACGCCGACGCTGATGCCGACGCTGACGCCGATGCTGATGCCGACGCTGACGCGGATGCGGATGCGGATGCCGATGCCGATGCTGATGCCGATGCCGATGCTGACGCCGATGCGGATGCAGACGCCGACGCTGATGCCGATGCGGATGCTGACGCCGACGCCGACGCTGATGCTGACGCCGACGCTGATGCGGATGCGGACGCTGATGCGGACGCTGATGCCGATGCGGATGCTGATGCTGACGCCGACGCTGATGCCGATGCGGATGCGGATGCCGATGCGGATGCGGACGCCGATGCGGATGCGGATGCCGACGCGGATGCTGATGCGGATGCCGATGCCGATGCTGATGCCGACGCGGATGCTGATGCCGATGCCGACGCTGATGCCGACGCTGACGCTGATGCGGACGCTGATGCCGACGCCGATGCCGATGCGGATGCTGACGCTGACGCGGATGCCGATGCGGATGCTGACGCTGATGCGGATGCTGACGCTGATGCTGACGCCGATGCGGATGCTGATGCCGATGCTGATGCTGATGCCGATGCCGACGCTGATGCCGATGCGGATGCTGACGCCGACGCCGACGCTGATGCTGACGCCGATGCGGATGCAGATGCTGATGCCGATGCCGATGCGGATGCTGATGCGGATGCGGACGCCGACGCTGATGCCGATGCTGACGCCGATGCTGATGCCGATGCCGATGCAGATGCAGATGCAGATGCCGATGCTGATGCGGACGCTGATGCGGATGCTGATGCCGACGCGGATGCTGATGCCGATGCTGACGCCGATGCTGACGCCGACGCTGACGCGGATGCGGATGCCGATGCTGATGCCGATGCGGATGCAGACGCCGATGCCGATGCGGATGCTGACGCCGACGCCGACGCTGATGCTGACGCCGACGCCGACGCTGATGCGGATGCGGACGCTGATGCGGACGCTGATGCCGATGCTGATGCTGACGCCGACGCTGATGCCGATGCGGATGCCGATGCGGATGCGGATGCCGATGCGGATGCGGATGCCGACGCGGATGCTGATGCCGACGCTGATGCTGACGCTGATGCGGACGCTGATGCCGACGCCGATGCCGATGCGGATGCGGATGCTGACGCTGACGCGGATGCCGATGCGGATGCTGACGCTGACGCTGATGCTGATAGTGATATTGAGGCAGTCGACGATTACGCGAGTGTGAATATTGATATTGTCCCAGCTTATGCCGGCGAAGTTTCCGATTCAGATAGCAGGACAATACTTGGTGACGTTGGCGGAATTGGCCAATGGTTGTTCGATACTTATCCGGTTGCTAACTTTGAAATTCCGCAAGGGCATACAGGAAATGCGGAGATCACAGTTGGAGCTAGCTCTGCTCTAGGGGTGGTATCTGGTGGTCAGGCTCGTATTCAGTTTCTGAACGAATCGGGCGAATGGCAGGATGTCACATCGGTTGGTCAAAGTGGTATTATCGACCTTATCTGGGCGATAGGTGCTAACTCTGCCACTATCTCACTCGATGACTTGCCTGCTGGCGAATATCGGGTGGTGGGTAGAGCGACCGGTGTCAATTTCCTCACCAATACTTCGGTTTCGACCAATGTCGATCTATATGATCACACCACCGTGGGTGGTTATGAACCCGGTACGGTCAGTGGCAATGTGATTGACGAAAATGACACTGTCACCGATACGACAGAAGTCTCGGAAGTCAATGGCACAGCGGTTGGCGATGCCGGAACCACGGTAATCGAGGGTGAATATGGAACCCTGACCATCGATGCTCAGGGTAACTATAGTTACACTCCGAATGATGATGGACTCGGTATTGGTAAAGTGGACGCGTTTGAATACACGATCACTGACGCCGATGGCAACGTCAGCACTGCCACGCTCTATGTCCGCATCGACAGTGAAGGGCAGGGGCTCGTGTGGCCGGATGACCAGTCACAACCGGCAGAAATCGACATGGTTGCAAATAGCGATAGCGGTACTGCCGTCATCGACAGTGCATATCTTGTCGAGAGTGGCGGGCCGAGCGGCGCGGCGGCTAATCAAAGCGTTCCTGCCAACGTCAATCCGCTTGGTGGTAATTTGTCTCGGACGACTTCGACGACATTTACCATCGATGATAATGACCTGGCGAATGTTCGCATCATTTCGACGGCGCCGGATACCACGGGTATAAATGATACGCTCGTGGTAACGATTACGGGACCGGACGGCTATTCTGAAACGTTCAATGGCACAGGCGATTTCCTGGGGCTGGGCGATCTGGGGTTGAGCCAGTTGCTCAGCAATCTGGAAGCCGGCACCTATACGGTCACTGCAACTTATCAGCGGCCAAATGGTGTAGCTCTTCTTGGAGGTCAACTCACTCTTTCCTATGAAACAGTGAGCATTACCCATCTTGATGAGTTCGTCGTGGCCGATACAGACCCCGCAGAAGGGAATGTGCTGAGTGACGATACGCTTGGCTCAACCTACACGGTGTTCAAGATCGACATCGGGGACGGAAACTTCGTCAGGGTGAGCGATGGTACGGAAATTGACGGCCAGTATGGCAAGCTGACCATCAATGCCGACGGCAGCTACTCCTATGCGGCAAATCCAGACCTTCTGGATATCGGCGCAACGGATACGTTCTCGTATCGTCTCGAACATCCGAACGGGACGATCAAGGATGCGACGCTGTCGGTTTCCGTCGAACATGGTGACGGTCCTTACGTGCCGCCGGCTGAGTCGATGCTGTTGTCTATGAGTGACGACTTTGCCGATGATGTGATTGCTCTTGATCACATCGATCACGGTGACAGTGATGTCGATGCTGGCGACCATGATTTCCCTGAACCGTCACTGAGTGAGGATATCCTTCTCGATGATGGTGGGGAAACCGACCTTTCGGTGCCGTTCGAAGGTCTGCTTAGCCAAGCCGAGCCTTCGGCGGAAGACGAAGACTTCTTCGCCAGCCGCAGCTCTCAGGAGGCGGAATCGCCGTCCGACCCCTCTGCCCCCGAGGTGGATGTCGACCCGCTCGCATATCTGCAGATCAGTTCTGTTGACGATCCAGAGCATTCGCTCTCGACGCACCAGACTGCGATGTAGTCGCGACTTTGCTCCTGTAGAACGCCGGGCCCTTTGTTTGGGGCCCGGCGTTTTACGCCCTCCAGTTTTTCAAAATCAACAGGCGTCATCCATCCGAGCCTGTTAGCAGGAAATCGTATGAGCAGAGGCATTGGGCTGAGACGGAAATGCGTAGCGACGGCACTGGCCGCCTTGCTTCTATCATCCTGTACAACAACCGATTCATCGTTTGAAAACACCGCATCGGCTTCAGCGGGCACCGCTCAAGACCAGTCTGCTTCTTCTGCCACGCAAAGCACGCCTATAACAGCGGCTTTTTCTGTTCCAAAAGACGTTAAGGCGGTAAACAGCAACGCTCTCACGCTTGAGCAAGCGGTACAAATCGCGGTCAACTGGCATCCTTCGATTGACGAGGCAGTGGGTAATATCAATCAGAACACCGCTGAGATCGGCGTGGCGCGAGCAGGTTATTATCCCAAGGTAAAGGGTGGCATCGGTTCATCCTACAGCAGCGAGTATAGCGGAGAGTGGCAACCTCGGCTCAATGTTTCAGCTTCACAAATGGTTTATGATTTTGGCAAGGTTTCGGGTTCCGTCGATGCCCGGACTGCGGCCACAAATGTCAGTCGTGCCCAGCTCCTGATGGGCGTGGATATCCTGATCCGGGAGACGGCCACGGCGGTTATAGAAATTCAGCGTTATCAGGCTTTGCTTGCCGTGGCACGCGAACAGCATCGCGGTGTAAAGGCGATTGCCAGTCTGGTCGGCGAGCGCAGTGACAAGGGCGCAAGCACAAAATCCGACCAGGTGCAGGCTGAGGCCCGTGTCGTGGCAGCGGAGTCGACCATACTGGAAATTTCGGGTCAGCTGAAACGCTGGGAAAGCACGCTTGCCGATCTTCTTGGTCGACCCGGTGCCATCAATGTTGCCTCCAACGTTCCGCAATGGCTCGAGAAGACTTGCTCTGCCGCAGAACCTGACTGGACGAAAGCGCCTGGGGTCTTACGAGCGCAGGCCCAGAAAGAGGAAGCTATTGCAAAACTGAAAGTCGCGCGGGCCGAAGTGTTTCCCACGCTCTCGCTTGATGCCAGTTCCGGCTATGATTTTAATCAAGGCTCCAGCAGGAACAGGTCTTCCGACGACCCTAGTCTTAAAGTTGGCCTGAATATTTCCGGAAACCTCTATAATGGCGGCGCGACCATCGCTAACCGGAACGCTGCCAATTATGGGCTGACAGCGGCGGAAGCAGCGATCAGAAACAGCCGCCTTGAAATCAGCAGTTCCTTGACGCAGGCGCGCTCCCAGACAAGCAGTATTCAACAATTGCTCGGTTCTCTGAAAACCCGCAGCAGAATGATGAGCCAGACGCGAGATCTTTATCGCCAACAATATGTGGAGCTTGGAACCCGCACTCTGCTCGATCTGCTCAATGCCGAACAGGAGCTTCATCAGGCGGCTTTCGATGCGGCAAATTCCACGCATGACCTGCGCAAGCTGGGTGTGGAATGCATGTTCAATTCCGGTCGCTCAAGAGAGCTGTTTGCTCTTGAGGATATGAAAGTCAGAGGCATGGAGTTGCGGTTATGACAAACGAACTTCCGGTCGCAAACGAGGTGCCCGAGACGCTCCAGGACACAGAACAGCCGGTGGAGCAGCGTGATCTCGAGCCCTGGATTGAATCCCTGCGATGGGTTGGGCAGCACTATCGTCTTTCGATGTCGGTGGAAGCTGCACGCCTCAACGCCACATGGTCAACGCTTACAGACTTCCGGGAGCAGATCCGTGAGCTTGCACGTGCGACGGGTCTCAATGTCAAGTTTACGGAGCCGTCAGCTTCAGCAATCACGAGTTGGCAATTACCGGTAATTGTACAGCTTCATAATGATCAGGTGGGTATCGTCACTTCGCTCGGTGCGAATGGCGAGGCGGGTATCATTTTTTACGGCGACAAAGGACTTGAAACACCGCTGCCGGCCAATGAGCTTTTCGACCATGTTCGTCTTGTGCTGATTGCTCGTCCGGCGCGCTCCGTGCCTGATGCGCGCGTCGATACTTACATACAACCTTATGAAGAAAACTGGCTGCGGCGCATCGTTCTTCGCGACGTCAGGCCCTACGGGCATGTTATGATCGCCTCGTTGGTCGCCAATTGCCTGGGGCTTGCTGGTATCTTGTTCTCCATGCAGGTCTATGACCGTGTGGTTCCCGCAGAATCCTTCCCAACCCTCTATGTTCTGTTCAGTGGTGTCCTGCTCGCAATTGTCTTCGACTTCATCATGCGGCGCACACGCACCAGCATCGTTGACCAGCTTGGCAAGCGCGCGGATCTGCGCATGTCTGACCGCGTCATGGGACATGCACTCAGGGTTAAAAATCGAGCCCGCCCTGCATCGACCGGTACATTCATCGCCCAGATCCGTGATCTTGAGCAGGTTCGCGAGATGTTGACATCAACGACGGTGACGGCGCTTGCCGACATGCCGTTCTTCCTGCTCTTTCTGGCTATCTTCTTTTATATCGCCGGTATTCTGGTTCTGATCCCGATTGCAGCAGGCGTGTTAATGATCCTTCCGGCAGTGCTGGCGCAACGCAAGCTTCGCGCCTTTGCGCAGGAAGCCATGCGCGAGGCATCGCTGCGCAATGCTATGCTGGTGGAAGCTGTTCAGGGGATTGAGGACATCAAGACGCTGCAGGCAGAAGATCGGTTCCAGCAGCAATGGAACCATCTCAATGCGGTGACTGGCGAAGCGCAGATCAAGTTGCGCGGCCTGACAAACAGTCTCAACACCTGGACCCATAATGTGCAGATGGGTGTATTCGCGGTGGTCGTGTTTTGCGGTGCACCGATGGTCATGGCGGGAGACATGACAACGGGTGCACTTGTTGCGGCTTCCATCCTGAGTTCGCGCATGATGTCGCCGTTAGCGCATATTGCGCAGTTGATGAGCCGGGTGCAGCACGCACGCGTTGCGACCAACAGCCTGAACCAGATTATGAAAATGCCGATTGATCATCCCCAGCAGGAAAGCCGGATTCACTGCCCGCAGATCAAGGGAAAGTTTGATCTGAAATCGGCGCTGTTTCAATATGGCGATGAAAACTCGCCTCCGGCCCTGCTGATACGGGATCTGCGCATAAAACCCGGTGAGAAAATTGCCATTCTGGGCAAGAATGGTGCAGGAAAGTCCACACTCTTGCAAGCTCTGTCGGGTCTTCTGGAACCGGCATCGGGCGAGGTTCTGCTTGATGATCTGGCGTTACAGCAGATCGATCCGGCAGATGTTCGCCGGGATATCGGCCTCCTGACCCAGCATGCGCGTCTGTTTTACGGAACGCTGCGCGACAATATCCTGATGGGGACGCCAAACGCATCCAGAGATGAGCTGCTTGGCGCCCTGTCTATGGTCGGTGCCGCCGAGTTTATCCGTAAACTTACCAAGGGTCTCGATCATATGGTTCTGGAGGGTGGACACGGGCTCTCCGGCGGTCAGAAACAGGCTATATTACTGGCGAGACTTTTGGTGCGACAGCCAAAGATATTGCTGCTCGATGAGCCAACGGCCTCCATGGATGAGGCCACGGAGAGGCAGTTTATCCAGCATTTTGGTGCCTGGAGCAAGAATCGAACGGTCATCGTTGCAACACATCGTATGCGCGTGCTCGAACTGGTTGATCGCATTATCGTTATCGAAAATGGCTTGGTTGCGCTCGACGACAGCAAGGAAAAAGCACTCTTGGTCTTGCGTGGCCTTGCTCACGTCAAGCCCCAGCGTCCGGCAAAGACAACGGTGGCGAGATGATGGGTCATCCGTCTGGAGGAAGTGATCATGGCGCATCTGAGAGCTGAAGCCGAACCGACGTGGGGCTTCGGAGAGGCTGACGATGCCCGTCTAGTGCGCTCGACACGTATCATCTGGATATTCGCAGCACTTTTTGCGACCGGCCTGATATGGGCCTATTTTGCCACACTCGACGAAGTCTCGACCGGAAGTGGGCGTGTGGTTCCTACCATGCGCGAGCAGGTGATCCAGTCACTTGAAGGCGGTATTCTTGCCGAACTCGACGTGCGTCAGGATGATATTGTCGAGCCGGGGCAGATTCTCGCCAGACTGGATCCGACAAAGACGGAATCCAATGTCGGGGAGAGCGCTGCAAAATATCGTGCCGCACTTGCAAGTTCGGCAAGATTGCAGGCAGAGGTTAACCAGACACCGCTTACCTTCCCTGTTGAATTGAACGACTACCCGGATTTGGTCAAGGCTGAAACCGAGCTTTATCAGGCGCGTAAGCAAAGCCTCGAAGAGTCTCTGCGCTTTATCGCAGAGTCGGTCGAGCTGGTGCGTAAGGAGTTGCAGATCAATGAGCAGCTTAGCAATATAGGAGCTGCGAGTAACGTCGAGGTCATCCGGCTGAAACGGCAATTGGTTGAATTGCAACTCAAGCAGGTTGAAGTCCGTTCCCAATATATCGTGCTGGCGCGCGAAGAACTCGCCAAGGCGAATTCGGAGGTGCAAGCTTTGTCGTCGGTGGTGCGGGGAAGGGCTGACTCCCTGACACGTCTGACTTTGCGTTCACCCGTGCGCGGTATCGTTAAGAATATTGAAGTGTCGACCATCAACGGCGTCATACCGCCGAATGGCAAGCTCATGGATATCGTGCCGCTCGATGATCAATTGCTCATCGAAGCGCGGATTTCACCGCGTGACATCGCTTTCATCCATCCCGGACAGCGCGCCAGTGTCAAGATCACCGCCTACGACTATGCCGTCTATGGTGGGCTGGAGGGAAGTGTAACGTCGATTTCCGCTGATACGATCCAGGACGAAACCAATCCAGAAATCTATTACTATCGGGTGTTTATCCAGACCAGTTCCGACGCCTTGGTGAACCATGCGGGTAAACTTTTTCCGATTGTTCCCGGCATGATCGCAACAGCCGACATCCATACCGGCAGCAAGACTGTTTTCGAATATCTCATCAAGCCGTTCAACAGAGCACAGGAGGCCCTGAGGGAGCGTTAGGCACTCCCTCGGATGGTCGGGAGAATTGAATGTTGAAAACATGCAGCAAGATCGATGAAAAACTGTCCCGCATCAAGACACTTGTGCATTCCAGATTACAACAATCCCGCCTTTCGGTATCAGGCGTTACGCTGTTCTTTTCCGTGTCCGATGGCGGTAGCCGAGCGAGCGTAGCGAATGTTCATGGTCATTCTTTCGATGATGCGTGGGAAAAAGGCGTTAGCGCCGTTACAGAAATGATGGCGGCAAATCATCTTTATGGGCGCTGGCTTCGTATTGACTGGGTCGAGAAGGTCGAGCCAGCCACATGGCAGGCTTTGCGCACCGCATTTTCTCGGATCAAGCGCAACTATTTCCGGTTTGGCATCGCGCTGGATGAAAGGCTGCAGTTTGCCTTTAGCGAGCAGGAACTCAATGCCAACGCCATGCTTTACGGTGGTAACTCGATTGCTCATGCTGCGCTCAATGAGAACAACTTCTCGATTTACGCGCGCAAGAAGTATCCTGAGCTGACAACTCTATCATTCGAGAACGAGAACAAAGTTTTTGTTCTTTCAACACAAGGTGTTTTCTGTGATGAAGAGGGGACGCTGTTTGAACTGAATGGCTCTGGTCTCGATGCCGGGCGCAGGCATATAAAAAGCCTCGATCCAGATGCAGTCCTCTCTCTGATCGGGGATTCGTCCGACTATCTCGCGCGGCAAGTCAATGCCGATGGCTCTTTCGTTTATGGGTATCACCCGTGTTTTGACCGGCGGATTAATACCTATAATACCTTGCGACATGCCAGCACGACCTATTCGATGATCGAGGCCTGGGACGTGACGCGCGACGATGACCTCATGGCAGCGATAACCCGTTCTCTGGATTATCTCACGGGTACGCTCATTCGCGAAGTCAGCTTGCCGTCCGGGCAGCAAGCCGCATTTCTTGTCGATATCGGTGATGAAATCAAGCTGGGAGCAAATGCGGTCGCTATACTGGCACTCACCAAACACAGCGCCGTGACGGGCTCGCAAGAATACATTTCGCTTGCGGAAAAACTGGCGACTGGCATCCTGTTCATGCAGGATGAGGCGGATGGCTCATTCAGCCATGTGATCAATTACCCCGACCTCACGGTCAAGGAGCGGTTTCGGACGATCTATTACGAGGGTGAAGCCGCCTTCGGTTTGATGCGGCTTTATGAGATTACGCGGAACCCGGTTCTGATCGCGGCAGTAGAAAAGGCATTCGAGCATTTTATCGCCAATGATCATTGGCAGCATCATGACCACTGGTTGAGTTATTGTGTCAATGAACTGACACGCTACCGACCTGACCCGCGCTATTACAGCTTCGGCATACGGAATTTCGCAACCTATCTCGATTTCGTCCTTGAACGTATCACTACATTTCCAACCTTGCTGGAACTGATGATGGCGGCCGAGGCGATGATAACGCGCATTCGCGAGCAGCCTGACTATCACCATCTTCTCGACGAGATCGATCTCGGCAAGTTCTATCGGGCATTAAACGTTCGCGCGCATTATCTTCTTAATGGCCATTTCTGGCCTGAAATCGCGATGTATTATCGTAATCCTGACAGGATTGTCGGGTCGTTCTTCATTCGTCATCACGCATTCAGGGTCCGCATCGACGATGTCGAACACTATCTGTCCGGTTTCATTGCTTATCGCAAATTCCTTCTACGCGGAGGGACGCCGGAATGGGCTTATGAAGGCGCGCAGCAGGAATTGAAGTCGGCCAGAGCAATCGATCCGGAAAGCCTTGGCTTTCTGATGTATCCTGAAAGTCCGCAAGGGTTTCCAGAAATAAGGATGTTGGCTGAGAAATCCGCGCGGCAGGGACTGCGGGTGTTTTATATGTCCTATAAAACTGCGCATATCACGGACGGCAAGATTAACGGATTTGCTTTTATAAAAGGACGGTGGGAAAAAGCTGAATTCGATATTCCTGCCATCATAGACAATGCCCCACCGCGAAAGGCTGCTGAAGTTAAACTCTTCAATCGGCTGACGGATACAAGTTTTCTGTGCTGTCAAAAACTTGGTGGCAAGCAGAAAACATTGGGGCTTCTGCAAACTGATCCGCTGACAAGTCAATGGCTTATCCCTTCCCAGGCCCTTGATATGGAAAATATCGAGCAGGCCCTGAACACGGATGGAACAGTCATCATCAAACCTTACCGATCCAACCGCGGACGCGGCGTGTATCTTCTGCAAAAGGGCGAGAGCGGCACCGTTTCAATACGAACAAACCAATCCGTCACGACTTTGGATTCCGATGCGTTTCAATCCTTTGTAACAGAGCGCGCAAATGCGCGATGGATGTTACAGAAATATATAGCATCGGTGGATGGCGCGGGACGTGCCTTCGATATACGCGTTCCGGTTTTTCGCGCAGATGGAGGCCGATGGCGAACGGCGCGTATCTATTCCAGGCTTGGTTCCGGCGATATTACGTCTAATCTGGCGACGGGCGGAAGCAGCCATGATGCAATTCCTTTTCTTGGTGCAATTTACGGCGAAGAAAAAGCAAGGCATCTTGTTGAGCAGTTGGAGCGCGCTGCGCGGCAGATCGCCGAATGCCTGCAAAGCCATTACCCCTTCATCATAGATGCTCTTGGCTGTGATTTCGGCATTGTTGAGGGCCGAGCCTATTTGTTCGAGGTCAATTCTTATCCCGGTATCAAGGGGTGTCTTGAAAGTGCGACCAATCACAAGGCAGCTTACACTAAGACGATATCGCGGTCATTGCGCAAGGATGGTGAGGGGCTGCCGATCAATTCTGTTAGCTACCTGAGTGCGTTTGAGCCGGAACTGCCATTGCCAAGGGTTCGGGGTGTTGCGAAAACGCAAGTGCCGGTTGCCGTGGAAGCTGAGACCGCTGCAAATCAGGCACTCTTGCGAAAGGTCATGGCAGGCGGTGAAAATGATTTCTCGCGATCACCATTCCTCAGGCGGGGAATAGGCAACCCCGCTTACGCATTGATCAGAAAAGAGGCTCGCCGCCGCGGCTACAAGAGCAGGATCGTCAACAGTACACATCTGGAAATTCTCGGCGATGAAGGCGTTGTGGCGGTATTCTCTCCCAACTCGCCGAACTTATCCTGCGTATCACGCGAAGTGGCATCGAGCAAAAAGCTCACCAAGGTGATTTTGCGTGAGGCAGGCTTGCCGACCCCGCTGGGAAGCACTTTCAGCAATTATGATGCCGCATTGAAATATCTGCTGCAAAGGGATCGGCCACAGGTGGTCAAGCCCATCCGTGGATATGGTGGCATTGGGGTTACAACGAATGTCAGCACAGAAGAACAATTTCAAAAAGCCTGGGAGAGGGCGGCACGTGGCAAAAGAAGGGTTTTGGTCGAAGACTTCTTCAAGGGCGATGAGCTACGGCTGATCGTTCTTGGCGGCGAGACCGTTGCCGCGGTTTGCCGCATGCCTGCTTACGCCGTCGGCGATGGTGTTCATTCCGTTGCAAAACTGGTGGAACTAAAGAACGAGCGGCGTAAAGCCAATCCGTTGATGCGCCTTTATCCCATCCGCCAATTTGACTATCTCGAAAATGAGCTGGAGTTAGGGCTCGATTTTGTTCCGAGAGATGGTCAGTTTATACGCCTTTCTACCGTTTCCAATGTCGGGCTTGGCGGTGAGGCCGTCAGTCTGGTGGATGTCTTGCATCCTTCTTTCCTTGATCTTGCACGAAGAGCATTTGATGCTTTGCCGGGTGCGACTCAATTGGGACTCGACGTGATTGCCAAGGGTTTTGGAGCTGATGCATTTGAAGACAATGCAACAATCATCGAAGTGAACAGCGATCCGGCCATAGGGACGCCCTGCTTTGCAGCTTACGGCCCGCCTGCATCGCAGATCGCTGTCAGGCTGCTTGATTATGTCGAGAAACGAAAAGAGCGCCGCGAAGACAGTTTACCGGCAGAATCTGTCATAAAACCTGCACGCCTGCTTGAGGAAAGTGTCAACGGCGGGAGCCATGCCGATCATCCACGCACGCAAACGCATGTGTTACGCGACGCTGCCAAGCGGGGCGGTTTTGATGTGCGAACGCTATCCAGCGATATGACAGTTGTATCGCGAGGTGAAAAGCGATGTCTATTTTGGCTGGGCATGTCTGATAGAACGCCCACGGCTGCCCGGCGTGCGAGCAGGGACGCTGCATGGAACAGCCGTCTTATGCAACAAGCGAGTCTGCCGGTTCCCGAGCATAAGTCATTTGCGACGCATGGCATCGAGCAGGGCTGGCACTTTGCGCGTGAAACTGGGGCGCCTGTGTTGGTGCGCCCAACCCAGAACCCCGGCAACTCCGCGACTCGTCACATTATTCGCGCCCGATCTGAGTTTGAAATTGCATGGAATGCGGCTATTGCCGAAGGCGCGCAAGGCGTGACCGTAGAGCGGCTTTATTCGGGCAAAATATTCAGGCTTTTTGTGATAGAAAACCGTCTGGTTGCGGTTGCAAATCGTTCTGCCCAGAGCAGTTCGGGCGATGACGTGGCTTGGAACGCGCAAGCATCGCATGTGGGAGAGACGCAATCGAGCGATGTGACTGAACTCGTGCATCCTGCATGGGCCGATATCGCCGTTCGTGCCCGGAAGGCAATTTTTAATCCTTTCCATGCCGGTATCGATATTGTCGCTGAAGATATAGCAAGTGCGCCTGAACAACAGAGATGGGTTGTCAGTGGTACCAAAGTGAATCCGGATTTCAGCTTGCATCATTCTCCTTCCGCTGGGATCGGGCGTGATGTTGCTGGCGCTCTTCTCGAAAGCCTGTTCGACTGATGCGTATCATTCGAGTTATCAAGAAAAAAATACGCTGGCATTTCATCGATATTCTTGCCCGTCTAGGCATAGGGGATAAGAAAATATTGAAGCAGGGTCGCCGCCCTGCTTATGGCAAGGCGTCGCCTAAACTGATGGCAGTGCCGCTTGGAGATGATCCTTTTGATCCGCATGATGCCCTGCACGGTTCATATGGTTCTCCATCACAAAGTGTAGAGGTTCCATACGCTGTTTGGGCGGAGACTGACGAAGCCGCGGAGTGTCTGCGTTATTATCCTGCAGGTTTAAGCGATGGAGCCAATCCAACGGCGCTCCTGTATATTCCTGGAGATGTGATCCTGCGTACTGCAAGAGGTGTACGCCTGGTCGGAAAATCCTATGCGCAGAAGACCCCGAACCAGTTGCTCGAGCTTATGAACACGTGGGCCTTTGACGCCGGTGTTCCGGCGATCTATATGGGGCGGCCGGGGATTTTTGGTTCATCGGGCGATCATGAGAAACGCCGACAGCCCTACGAAATCGATCTGATGAACGTTGCTCTCGATCGCATCAAGCAGCGTCACCAGATTGAAAATTTTATCGTTGTGGGTCAATCCGGCGGTGGTCAGATCGCCGCGGCCTTATTAAACCGGCGTAACGATATAATTGCCGCCGTCATGACCGCGGCGCTTTTGAGCGTTCATGACACAGTTCGGCGCTGGCGGCGCACAAGGCCTGTCCCTGGCGGAGCCGTTTATCCCGTCGCATCTCTTTATGATCCGTCGCTCGAAGTGGAACGGATTTCCCGCAATCCAAAACCGCAGATTTTCATCATTTCAGATCCCCGCGACAGCGTAATTTCCCTTCAATCCCAGATACGATATTTGAAAAAACTCCAAATGGAGGGATTGGCACCCAGGCATATTTTCGCTCATGCAGAAGCGCCCAGGCACCATAATCTTGGTGCTCATGGTCGAAAAGCTGCAGCTCTTTTGGCAAAAGGGACAGATGAGATTACAATCAGGAAATCGCTGATCGATATGGATATGCTCGTGCTTGAGGGTGCGAGCAGAGTTGAGCCTTTCAAGGGTGCAGACCGGTCGCCGGTGAACGCGACGCGTCGGGTGGACGTGGCGGATGTGAGATAAGAAGGAAACGGTGGCCGAGAAAAGTGAGGTCGAATATCCGTTTTTTTCGAAATGGAGCAAGGGCGTCCAAGATAAAAAATCTTTAAATATGGCAAGCGCGTAACACTCAACAAGAGGGTTATGATTGAACCATATGCGGCGATGGCTGGAAAGAGTAGGTTCACAAGTTTTGATGCGTTGTCTTTTCTTATGTTTATGGGGGCTTTGGGCTGTTGCTTTTGCAACTTCATCTACACAGGCCGCATCCTGTATCGAGCAGAAAAGCCGTGCATTGAACAGGCTTGAGAGAGTCCATGTTTACAAAGGCATCCGTGTTTTCTGGACCGAACTACCACCGCGATCCGGCGCTGATCATCGTCTGCCCAAGCAATCTGCTGTCGACCTTAATCATAGTGGCATACCGGATTTGATTGAGAATATTGCAATTCAGGCCGATGCCGCGCGACGCGCTTATATTGCGGCTGGCTTTCCCGATCCTCTTGATGCGCCAAGATATCAAGGTGTTGAGTTCATCGACATCAACATTTTGAAGATGAAGTATAATGGGCTTGCGTATGACGCTGCGCTTGTCTATCCGGATGCACCAGAGCGCGGATTGGCTTGTACGCTTAGAATTGACATCTCTAACCAACTTGAAACCGGCTTGCGCGGACCTGTGGACAAACGCGTACAACCTGTCTTCACGAAGCACTGGTTCGTTGTCGGCCACGAGATGTTTCATCTGTTTCAATATGGGCTTACGCAATTCAAGCGTTCATGGATCAATGAGCCCACGGCTAAGTGGGCCGAATACGCCCTCCGAAGAGGCGGTCTCTATGAAAATAAATTGCCGCACTATTCGCTCCCAAGTTCATCGCGCGAGCTGAAATCGGATTTGATCGAGGCCCCGACGAGAAATACTGCTAATTTGTTCTGGAGCGCGCTTATCAAAAGTTGCAGAAATCCCTTTGCTTCACACATTTTGCCAAAAAGTATGCTTGAGGAAACGTATACTGATGGTCAACTCATCTTCAAGGATGGTCTTTGGGACGGGGTAGGGTTTATTCTGGCCGTTTATCAGGCGTTGCAGGATGAAGATATAATGCTTTCATCTGTTCATAGCTTGAACCCTTCCGATTGGCCTGAGCGATATCAAATCTCCCCTGAGCATGACGAGCGCTTGGTGAAAGTAATAAAAGACGTTGTTCGTAATTGCGGCGTAAATAGCGATGAAGTTAATTTATTCTTAGATGTAAAATAATCGTCTCGCTGCCATTTCGGCCCGTCTCCCTTCTGCTTACCATCACTAAGAATGCCAATGATGATGCGAGCATATGCGGGAAACTTTGCAACAATAGGGTGATGTCGCCTGTTTTATTTTCACGGGTCGTGTGCCCGAAAACACATCGGCCCATCACCTGCTTTCAGAGTAAAAAGCCCGTTGCCTGCCTTGGAATTTGCATCCGCGTAAGTTCAATTGCATGGTGTAGACATGCCTTCTAAGCGCTCACATTTTTGTATCGGCATTTGTTGATTAGAGCATAATCCGACCGGAGTGAAACGAGGATCGATAAGATTATGCTTACAATAAAAGACGTTGGAGCGCGGATCTGATTCAATCAGATCGAAACGCACTCTAACGGAAAGCCGAAGGGATGTTGCATGCGCTTTACCAAGAAACGGGCTTGTTGACGAACAAACCATGAACATGTACGCTGCCGCCTATGGTGAAAAAGAGCCTTCAAGACAAATTGGCCATCCTCTCGGATGCGGCAAAATACGATGCTTCCTGCGCCTCCAGTGGAGGCGAGAAGCGTGACGCCCGCAAGGGCGGAGTTGGATCGTCGGGAGGGACGGGCATTTGCCATGCCTATACCCCGGATGGGCGCTGCATCAGTCTGCTGAAAATTCTTATGACCAATTTCTGCATCTTCGATTGCGCTTATTGTATCAATCGGGTCAGCTCGAATGTGGAACGGGCGCGCTTTTCGGTTGAGGAGGTCGTATCGCTTACGCTCGAGTTCTATCGACGCAACTATATCGAAGGACTGTTTCTGTCTTCGGGGATTATTCGCTCACCCGACCAGACCATGGGCGACATGGTGCGTATCGCACGGACATTGCGGCAAGACCACGGCTTTCGCGGCTATATTCATTTGAAGACCATTCCTGATGCCAGTCCTGACCTGATCCGCGAGGCGGGGCTGTGGGCTGACCGACTATCGATCAATGTCGAGTTGCCGGAGGATGCGAGCGTTCGTAAATTTGCCCCGGAGAAGCGGCCCGAGACAATCCGCGGCGCGATGGCGCAGGTGCGTCTGGAGGGCGAGGCGGCAAAGGATAAAAGCCATACCGGTCGTAATCCGCGTCGGTTCGCGCCTGCTGGGCAAAGCACGCAGATGATTATCGGCGCGGATGGCGCAAACGACGTGACTATCCTTGAAATGTCGACA
The DNA here is from genome assembly GCF_039545455.1 of Brucella sp. BE17. Classification (NCBI taxonomy): domain Bacteria; kingdom Pseudomonadati; phylum Pseudomonadota; class Alphaproteobacteria; order Hyphomicrobiales; family Brucellaceae; genus Brucella; species Brucella sp. BE17. Next base: position 400,919 of record NZ_CP154468.1, read on the forward strand.
CGGCTTTATACGGGTTACAAGCTTCGTCGGGTTTATTATTCTGCTTTCTCCCCGATCCCAGACGCCTCTTCAGCTTTGCCTCTCATTCGACCGCCGCTTCTGCGTGAACATCGCCTATATCAGGCAGATTGGCTTCTGCGTTTTTATGGTTTCACCGCAGAGGAGATAGCCACCGGTACGAAGACCGGGCATCTCGATCTGGAACTGGACCCGAAACTCGCCTGGGCCTTGCAGCATCGCGGGCTTTTTCCTCTGGATGTGAATCGTGCAAGCCGGGAACTGCTGCTGCGCGTTCCCGGTTTCGGTACACGCACAGTGCATCGTATCATTGTTGCCCGTCGCAACCACAGCTTGCGATACGAAGATTTGGTGCGAATGGGAGGCAACGTGAACAAAGCGCGTCCCTTTATCGTCGTGCAGGGCTGGTCGCCGGGACGACTCATCGATAATGCCGATTTGCGCGCTCGGTTTGCGCCTCCTTCCGAACAATTGCGGCTGTTATGATCTATGCCGTCGATCTACCAGAGCGCGATACCTTTGATGCCTGGCGGGCAATGGCGCGGATTGCCATATCGCATGGTATTGAGCCTGCCGATATAGATTGGAGAGCAGGGGATGGATTGTTCGAGAGGGCGGCTTTACCTACCACACCTGGCGAGCATCAGATCCGTGTGCCGAAGGCGTTTCTGCAACTTGCGCGCTCGGTCATCTGGCATTCAAAGCCGGAACGATTTGCACTGCTTTATCAGGCATTGTGGCGGCTTGATAGAAGCGTAGGGGAGCCTTTGAGCCAGGCCGATCCCCTTGGGCGTCGGTTGCATCTGATGGCAAAATCGGTTGGTCGTGATATTCATAAGATGCATGCTTTCGTACGCTTTCGCGAATTGCCAGAGAGCGGACGACGTCGGCGTTTCGCAGCCTGGTTTGAGCCGGAACACAACATTGTCGAACCCGCCAGCTCTTTTTTCGCAAAGCGTTTTACCGATATGGATTGGGCGATTGCCACGCCACGGCTTACCGCTCGTTTTGAAGATGGCAGACTTAGCTTTCACCCCGGTAGTGCTCGTCCGGATGTGCCGAGCGATGCCACAGAGACGCTTTGGGCTACTTATTTTACCAACATATTCAATCCGGCACGGGTAAAGTTGAATGCAATGCGTTCGGAAATGCCCAAGAAATACTGGAAAAACCTGCCCGAGACACGCTTGATCCCGGACATGCTCCGCGATGCCGAGGCGCGGGTGGAGCGAATGCGCGCGGCCCAAGAGACGTTACCCAGATCGGGTTCAGCGGCAATTTCGACGCGTTACAGGGCGACCATGCCGCAGATACCCGAACATTCCCAGACGCTGGCTGAGGCGCAAGCAGCTGCTGTGCATTGCCGCCGATGCGGGCTTTGCCAAGCTGCGACCCAAACGGTTTGGGGGGAAGGTTCGCAAAACGCTGATCTCATGTTTGTAGGAGAGCAGCCGGGTGATCGCGAGGATTTGGAAGGCCGCCCCTTCGTTGGTCCCGCAGGACGTCTTTTGCGCGACGCCATGGTTACGGCAGAAGTCGAAGCCAAACGGGTCTGGATGACAAATGCAGTCAAGCATTTCAAGTTCACGCCGCGCGGTAAACGCCGCCTGCACCAAAATCCTGATCGGGACGAAATTATACAGTGCCGCTGGTGGCTTGGGTTAGAGCTGGCTTTTATTCGCCCGCGCATGGTAGTGGCGTTAGGAGCTTCTGCGGCCTTCGCTCTAACCAATAACGCTGCTCCAATGACTTCACGGCGCGGTCAGGTGGAAACAGGTGTGCATGGTGGGCCGGTGCTGGTTTCCTGGCATCCCTCCTATATCTTGCGGTTAACTGACAGCGTCGCGAGCGAACGAGCAAGGTATGAATTGATCTCGGATATGAGCAAAGCGGCCCGGATGGGCGTATCTGCCTGACCCTAAACATATCGAAGGTCAGAAAAGATCGATAAAAGGCAGTCGTCTGCGCATTTGGTGTGCCGAACCTTTGGTCGCTTTGGCTATAGCCGCTCCGATGTCAGCACTGGCCGTGATCCCCTGCACGAAGGGACGATCATGCATGAGATAGGGCAGTGCGCCGAACGCAATCTTGCCACGCGCCACTTCAGGCGCCTGTAAAGTATAGTCATCTCCGACATCGGGAATATCATCGCCGCAGGACAGGAGTTGTTGCCGCAAGGTGGGGAACGGCAGATCCTTGGTCTTAAGCGGCTTCTGACCGCGCGCATCGATGAAGACGTCAAAAGTCCATTTGTCACCGCCCATGGTGATGTCAGTGTGGTTATACTTGATGTCCATTTCATAGTCGCAACCCAATTCCAGCAAGTCTATCAGGCCGGCTTTGCGCAGCGCCAACAGTCTGCGAATTGATTGCGAAGGAATGGCGGCGTAGTTGTCCACGAACACCTTGCACAAGCCGCCATTGAACCGTTCGCGATCCTGTTCGTTGAGATGAGGGACAATTTCATGGATCGCCTCATGCAGGCGAAGGATTGCATAGCGCCAGGGAATGGTGTGCTTGTCGCGCTTGTTACGCTCAACTTCTTTTAGATTGTACTGCGCCCAGTGGAATGCATCATGCTTCTGCCGGTCAGAAAAATAGGCGGTGGCGAAGCTGTCGGCATTGAGTGTTGAGAGCGATATGCGCTTGCTCCAGGCTGGATCGGCTTCGCCGATTTCACCAGCGATCAGAGCAAATATCCTGTCAAGCAATCCCGATGAGCCTGCCTGGACCTCCTGCTCGATTGCCTGTTCTGTCGCAATCTTCAATGGCTGATATGGGATCGGGCAATAAAAATCTGCCTCCGGTAGAATGCCTGAGCGTGACATCAATGTGATCGTCAGTCCGTCGTTTTGTGGCGCAAGATCGAAGCGCAGCGTCTCGTCATCTTCTTCGATGAATGAGCCATGTTGTGCAACGACTGCCATGGCTGCATCAATCGCGCTGAGCGATGTGCCCATAATGCCCACCCTCGATGGCGGTATCCTGGTGTCGATCAATCCCGACCACGGGCTGGGAAAATAGGTGCGGCTCGCTTTATCTTCTTCGGGCCAGACATGACCCGTTGCAATGACCGCGAGATCGAAGAGTTTTAAAACAGGCTCGCCATCTGCCCAGAGCTTCACGCCCTTAACGGTGGCTTCGAGGTTGGTGACCTCACAAGATTCATGTACCGCAATGTCAAACCCGTTATTCCGGGCAATGTCGACAAGCGCCAGAAACTGATCGCGGAAATATTCGCCCAGCAAAATCCGTGGCAGGAACTGTCGTTCGTGGAGCGTGGTTTTGTCGACGCCGTATCGGGCCAAACGTTGCTCTTTCTGGTCGCGCAGCCAGTCCAGATAGGTTGCAGTGAGTGGCGGTATCTCTATGCTGGCGATGTTGGCCAGCATCATGCGGCTGTTCTCGTCATCATTATAGGGCATGCCAATGCCGGCTTGTTTCGCCTGTTCATAAATCGAAATCGAGATTGGCTCATTAGCTTTAATCAGCGAGAAAAAAGTGTAAATACCAGTGGGGCCGGCACCGACAATGGCAACAGTCTTCATGGATAATCATCCACCTACTTTGAGGTTTCGGTTATAACGCGAAACGGCCCGGTTCAGGCCGCAGCGCTTCCAGTTCAGCGATGCGTAGAGCGGCGTCTTTCTCAAGTGAGAGCGTCATCTCACGTATAATCGTTTCGGCGAGGACAAACAGCGCCGCCGATGAATCCCAGGCAGATGGCACCGCAGTTCGGCCAGCCAGAACATGTCGTGCCACCCGGGCAATAGGTGAAAGCCATTGATCGGTGATGAGAACGATGTCGACGCCACGCCCTCGCGCTTTTTCCGCTAATTGTAGCAGACTATCCTGATAACGTCGAATATCGAAAACCACTAAGACGTCGCGCTTTCCCATATCCAGAAGACGGTCACGCCAGACGCTTTCTTGCCCATTCAGATGAAAGGTGTTGGGACGTATGATGGCTATGTGTGCCGCCATGTACTGGGCGATCGGGTCGGTAAAACGCCCCCCGATCAGATAGACATTGCCTTTGGCGTGACTGAGTGCAGCAACAGCTTGTTTAAGCTGCTTTTGCCCCAAATGCCTGAAGCTTTCCCGGATGTTAACGAGAGTATGCTCCACTGCCGGATAGGCTTGATCCCGACCCCTGTCGGCTCGCTCATTGCGATGATGAGGAGATTGCAGCTGGGCTGCCAGCTCTTCCTGCAAGCGGGCCTGAAAGTCCGGATAGCTCTGAAAACCCAGACGGTTCACGAAACGCAGTATCGTCGGCGAACTGACGCCGACTTGCGCGGAGAATTCCGCGACCGTTTTCAAACCTAGAATAGGATAGTTGGCGATCAATGTCTGCGCAGCACTGCGTTCACCCGCAGGCATACTGTCGATCCGTTCATTGATCAACTCTGCAATCGTGGCGTTCATTTGCGAAGTATTTCCAGTCAAAACAGTCGCTTCTCAAATTTGTTCAAATTGTGTTTGACAAAGCGATGTGGAGCGTATCAGATAATCCATAATAGCGCATTATGAAAAAAACGTAACATAAGTTACAGCGCGGGGAACCAACAGAATGGCGGAGAAGCGAGAATATCGCACGGCTTCGTGCGCGCCTGTTATTGTTTCAAACGAGGATGGCGACAGTCCTTGGCTGCTTGTTTGTGAACATGCGTCCAATTTCATGCCTGATGCTTTCCTTGGTCTTGGTCTTGGTTCATCGGAACTGCAGACGCATATCGCATGGGATCCAGGTGCTGCCGGGGTAGCGCGTCGACTGAGTAAGATGCTGGGCGCGCCTTTGCTCGAAGCGGGACTGTCGCGTCTCCTGATTGATTGCAACCGGCCGCTGGATGCCTCCGATCTTATTCCTGAAATTAGCGAAACCACGATAATCCCGGGTAATCACGGATTGAGTGCCATCGAGCGCATGGCGCGGGTCGAACTTTCGCATGAGCCATTTCACGCACGTATCGAGGATATTGTATTGGCGCGCTCAGCACGAGGCCTGCCGTCGTGGATTGTCACCATCCATTCTTTCACCCCGGTTTATCGCGGCGTTTCTCGCCCTTGGCAGATCGGGATTATCCACGATGAAGACGACCGCGTTGCAAAACCGTTGATTGCAGCGCTTTCAGAGCACGACGATATCAATGTTGGGGTCAACCAGCCCTATTCACCAGCAGACAGGGTTTATTACACACTGGAGCGGCATGCCCGTCCGTATCATATGCCCTGCGTGATGATCGAAATTCGCAATGACGAAATCCTGACCGATCCGGAACAGGCGCGGTGGGCCGAGCGTCTCGTGCCGATCTTCAGGATGATCGAGACCAAGCCTGAACTTCAAACGCAAGGATATGGCGTGGGGCAGGGAGCGTAGCATGATGAAGCCGATCAGACTGTTCGTCAAATACGTCGATGCGATCAACTATTATGTGGGTCGCTTCGCCATGTTCCTCATTTTCCCCATGGGCGGAATATTGCTTTATTCGACGGTCATGCGCGTTATTTTCGGTTATCCGGTGAACTGGGTCATGGAGATGTCGCAGTTCATGTTGTCGGCGTATTATCTGCTGGGCGGCGCTTATTCCATGCAGCTGGATGCGCATGTGCGTATGGATCTGTTTTACGGCATGATGTCGCCGCGGCGTCGCGCCGTCATGGATTCGATTACGATTATCGCGGTCATCTTCTATTTGGCCATTCTGTTTCGGGCGGGATTTTCGTCGACGGAATATTCCATCACCTATAGCCAGAAAAACTATACAGCCTGGGCACCGCTCTTGTGGCCGGTCAAAGCGATCATGACGTTTGGGATTTTCCTGATGCTGCTGCAAACCATTTCGACGTTCTTCAAGGATGTCGCGGAAGCACGGGGGAAGCCGCTGACATGAGCTCGGAACTCATTACAATTTTCATGTTTGCTTCGATGCTGCTTCTCATGGCAACCGGTCAGCGCGTCTTCGGCGTTATCGGTGCCGTGGGTGCGGCTGCCGCACTATGTCTTTGGGGCAATGGCGCTGCGGAAATGCCATTCAATGCGGCTTTTCAGGTCCTCAACTGGTATCCGCTGATCACCGTGCCATTCTTTGTCTTCATGGGATACATGCTGTCTGAATCGGGTATCGCAAACAATCTTTACCGCATGTTCCACGTCTGGTTTGGTTCGATAAGAGGCGGCCTTGCAATGGGCACCATGGGCCTGATGATCATTATTTCCATGGTCAACGGGCTTTCGGTTGCGGGTATGGCGATTGGCGCGACTGTGGCGCTCCCGGAACTGCTGCGCCGCGGCTATGACAAGGTCATGATCACCGGTGTCATTCAGGGGGGATCGTCGCTGGGCATCATGGGGCCACCCAGTGTCGTCCTGATCCTTTATGCCATGATCGCGCGCCAGCCCGTGCTGCAATTATGGTTGGCGGGAATTGGCCCGTTTATCCTGATGGCCATTATCTTCACGCTCTATATTTATCTGCGCTGCTATTTCCAGCCTTCGCTCGGGCCTGCCCTGCCTGCTGAAGAACGCGCGAAAATTACCTTGCGCGAGAAACTGGTCCTTTTGCGCGCTGGTCTTCTGCCGTTCGGTCTGTTTGCCGCGATCATGAGCCTGTTTCTGACTGGGACGACCAGTCTGGTCGAAACCTCCATGGTGGGAGCGCTGCTCGCTCTTCTGTCCGCGTGGTTTACCGGTAGGCTGACATGGCCGGTATTGGAGGCAACGACGCGTAAGACACTTGCCGTCTCAGCGATGTTCCTTTGGATCATTCTGGGTGCTCTGTGTTTCAGTGCCGTTTACGATGGGCTTGGTGCTATCAAGGCGATCGAAAACCTGCTGTTGCATACATGGGAACTGAGCCCATGGGGCATCTTGGGGATGATGCTGTTTTCCTTCATCATCCTTGGTATGTTTCTCGATGACACTGCAATGCTCGTCATCGTCGCCCCGCTTTATATTCCGCTGGTCAAGGTGCTGGGGTTCGACCTGATCTGGTTCGGCATTCTTTATACCATTACCTGCCAGATCGCCTATATCGTTCCCCCGTTCGGGTACAATCTGTTTTTGATGCGCGCTATGGCACCGCCAGAAATCACCATCATCGATATCTATCGCTCCATCATACCCTTCTTTTTTATGATGGTTCTGACCATGATCATCATCATGATCTTCCCGGATATCGCGATGTGGCTGCCTGATGTCTACATGGGTAAGCGATAGAGATAATAACAACAAGAACAATGCAATAACGGAATATCTTATAAATCAATGCGGCGCACAGAACCGCATCATACACGGGAAAATGCCGACTGCTCGCTGGGGAGCTAACATTGTTATTCTGTCTTTGGGAGAGTTTTGATGTCAGAGAACAAATCGATCAGCAAACGTGATTTTCTAAGAAAATCGGTCCTTACCGGCGTGGGCGCCGTGGGAGCGACGACATTGGCCGCACCATATGTGCGGGCGCAGACGCCAATCAAATGGCGCTTGCAAACCTATGCAGGGCCCGCCCTGGCGGAGCATGTGTGTAAACCGGCCATCGACGCTTTCAACAAGGCTGCCAATGGCGAAATGGTCATCGAAATGTATACCGCCGATCAGCTCGTTCCGCAGGGCGAGCTGTTCCGGGCGGTTCAGACCGGCACCATTGATGCGGCACAAAGCGATGACGATTCCATGGCGTCACCAGTCGATGTGTCTGTGTTCGGAGCCTATTTCCCCTTTGCCTCGCGCTACAGCCTTGATGTGCCGGTTCTCTGGAACTGGTACGGGCTGAAGGAAATATGGGAAGAGGCTTACGGAGAGGTGCCGGGTGTAACATGGCTGAGTGCCGGCGCATGGGATCCTTGCAATTTCGCCACCACCAAGCCGATACGGTCCGTGGACGATCTCAAGGGGCTGCGGGTCTTTACCTTTCCAACTGGTGGGCAGTTCATCTCGCGTCTCGGGGTGGTGCCCGTCACCCTTCCGTGGGAAGACATCGAGGTCGCGCTTCAAACGGGCGAACTCGACGGCATTGCGTGGTGCGGTGCGACCGAAACCTATACGGTCGGTTGGGCAAATGTTACGAAATACTATCTCACCAACAATATTTCCGGTGCCTGGTCAGGCTCGTTCTTTGCCAATTCCGACAAGTGGAACGCAGTTCCCGATCATCTCAAGGAACTGTTCCGCCTTGCGATGGATTCCTCTCATTATTATCGTCAGCACTGGTACTGGTGGGGCGAGGCGCATTACCGCACGACCGGCGGCAAGCTCGAACTCACGACCATTCCCGAAGACGAGTGGAAGCCTGTCGAAGACATGGCGCTGACCTTCTGGGACGAGATCGCCGCAAAGAGTCCACGCAACGCCAAGGTCGTGGAAATTCTCAAGAAATACCAACAAACCATGCGTGATGCGGGCGCACCCTATCGCTATAGCTGATGCGTCGGGCGCGGCGGATATGGTCGCGCCCCGATTTTCTAATTTCTGGAGCAAACGTAAATGGCAGGTCAACTGACTTTGAATGCGTTGAAAAAGGCGGTCGCTGAAGGTGCGGTCGACACGGTTCTTGCCTGTTTCGTGGACATGCAGGGTCGGCTCATCGGGAAGCGTTTTTACGGCGAATTCTTTGTGCAGTCCGGCCATGAAGAAACGCATGGTTGCAATTATCTTATGGCCGACGACATCGATATGGAGCCCGTTGTCGGCTACGAGACGGCTGGCTGGGACAAGGGCTATGGTGATTTCGTCATCAAGCCGGATCTTTCCACCTTGCGTCTCGCGCCATGGCTCGAAAAAACGGCGATCGTGCTATGCGACGTGCTCGATCATAACACGCATGCCGATCTTGCGCATTCACCGCGTGCGATCCTGAAAAAGCAGCTCGTAAGGCTTCAGGAACGGGGTTATTGCGCGTATTTTGCATCTGAGCTGGAGTTCTATATTTTTGACGAAACCTATAAAAGTGCGCGTGCAAAGCACTGGACCCAACTTGAAACCGCCTCGCCTTACATTCAGGACTATGTCATTCACCTGACCACCAAGGAGGAGCCTGTTCTGCGCGCCATGCGCAATCATCTGGCAGCAGCCGGTATTCCGGTTGAAAACTCCAAGGGAGAATGGGGTCCCGGCCAGCAGGAACTCAATGTGTGCTACGCAGAAGCGCTCGAAATGGCGGATCGCCACGCCATCATGAAGAATGCGATGAAGGAAATTGCCGAGGCACATGGCAAGAGCATAACGTTCATGGCCAAATATGATTACGGCAAGGCTGGAAGTTCCAGCCATGTGCATAACTCCATCTGGAGCGCTGACGGCAAGCAACCGTTGTTTTTCGACCCGAAAGAACCCCACACCATGACGCCACTGATGCGGTCCTGGGTGGCGGGGCAGCTCAAATATGCAGCCGATTATACCTATTTTCTCGCACCTTACATTAATTCCTACAAACGCTTCCAGAGTGGTACTTTCGCCCCTACCAAGATCATGTGGAGCCCGGATAATCGTACGGCGGGTTTTCGCCTTTGCGGTGAAGGCACCAAAGCCATTCGTATCGAATGCCGTATCGGGGGTGCAGATCTCAATCCCTATCTCGCCTTTGCGGCACTCATTGCGGCAGGCCTGAAGGGCGTGGATGAAAACCTTGAACTCGAGCAGCCGTTTATCGGTGATGCCTATGGTGCAGCGACCCTCAAGGATATTCCCTACACCTTGCGCGAAGCGACGCAGGCTCTTCAAGGTTCAGATTTTCTCAAGCAAGCCTTCGGCGAGGATGTCATCCGGCATTATGTTCATACCGCTCATTGGGAACAGAGCGAATATGACCGCCGCGTCACGGACTGGGAACGACATCGTGGTTTCGAGCGCTATTGACCGTTGATGTTCACGAACTACGATCATGGAAAGGGAACGTTAAAATGAACGATATGGCCCGGATCATTTCTCCCATTGATGGGTCAGTTTATGCTGAGCGCCCTTATGCGGGTGACGCGCAAATAAATGCAATCATCTCGCGGGCGCGGCGGGCGCAGCTTGGCTGGGCAGCGCTCACTATTGCGGAGCGTGCAGGTTATTGCCGTGCGGCCCTTGATGCGCTCACAGCGATGCAGGAGGAGATCATCCCGGAAATTGCCTGGCAAATGGGACGCCCAACGCGATACGGCGGAGAAAATGGCGGCGTACAGGAACGTGGCCGCTATATGATCGATATTGCCGAGGAGGCGCTTGAACCATATGTTCCTGCACAGACGAATGGTTTTCGACGCTATGTAAAACACGTGCCGCTTGGCATTGTCATGGTTATTGCGCCGTGGAATTATCCTTATCTGACCGCCGTCAATACGATCATCCCCGCTTTGATGGCGGGCAACACGGTTATCCTTAAACATGCAACCCAGACGCTTCTGACCGGAGAGCGTTTTGTGCGAGCCTTTGAAAAGGCAGGCCTGCCGGATGGCGTTTTTCAAAATGTGGTGCTCGACCATGCCGCAACTGAAAAGCTGCTCGCGTCGGGGCTGATAGACCACGTGAATTTTACAGGATCCGTCGGCGGCGGACGCAGGATTGAAAAGGCCGCGGCTGGCACGTTCATGTCACTGGGACTGGAACTCGGCGGCAAGGATCCCGCTTATGTGTTGCCCGATGTAAACCTTGATCACGCGGTCGCCAATCTGGTCGATGGTGCCTTTTTCAATTCTGGCCAATGCTGTTGTGGCATAGAGCGCATTTATGTGCATGAGGCCGTCTACGATGCCTTTCTGCAAGGGTTTACCGATCTGACCCGGCAGTATGTCGTCGGTAATCCGCTTGATCCTGCAACGACGCTCGGTCCCATGGCGCAGGCGCGTTTTGCCGATCTCATCCGCGAACAAAAAGCCGAGGCGCTACGCAAGGGCGCCAAAGCGCATATCAATATGAAGATCGAAAGCGATATTGCAGCTTCCCCCTATATCGCGCCGGAAGTGCTCACCGATGTTGATCACCAGATGAGCATCATGCGCGAGGAAAGTTTCGGCCCTGTGGTGGGTATCATGAAAGTGCGCAATGACGAAGAAGCGCTGGCGCTAATGAATGACAGTGCCTACGGCCTCACAGCGTCGATCTGGACCACGGATAGCGACCGCGCAGCTGCACTTGGTGATTGTATCGATACCGGCACGGTTTTCATGAACCGCTGCGATTATCTCGATCCGGCGCTGGTCTGGACGGGCGTGAAAGAGACGGGTAGGGGGGCGGCTCTCTCGTCCCTTGGTTATGGTCATCTGACCCGGCCGAAATCCTTCCATCTGCGCGAGAATATCTGAACCTAGTTGAACTCCCGGAAAGAACCCCATGACCAGTTTAACCGCCAAATGGAATTTCCCGACCACAGTGCTTTTCGGAGCAGGGCGCATCAGGGAACTGCCCGCCAGTCTGAAATCGGCAGGCATCGAGCGCCCTCTTTTCGTGACCGATCCGGGCCTTGCAAAACTGCCGGTCGTGGCGGACACACTGGCCATACTGGATGAAGCTGGCGTGAAATACGCAATCTTTTCGGAAGTAAAACCCAATCCGGTCGAGAGCAATCTTCATGCAGGCGTGGAGGTTTTCAGGAGTGGGGGACATGATGGCGTTATTGCTTTTGGCGGCGGCTCGGCGCTCGATCTTGGCAAGCTGATCGCCTTTCAATCTGGGCAGACACGACCGGTCTGGGATTTCGAGGATATAGGCGACTGGTGGACCCGCGCCGACAGCGACGCGATTGCTCCGATCATTGCAGTGCCAACGACTGCGGGAACGGGGTCCGAGGTCGGGCGCGCGGGTGTGCTCACCAATGAAGCAACCCATACCAAGAAAGTCATATTCCACCCGAAAATATTGCCCGTTACAGTCATTGCAGATCCGCAGCTTTCCGTTGGAATGCCGCCGTTCATTACAGCCGGTACCGGCATGGACGCGCTGGCGCATTGTCTGGAGGCCTATTGCGCGCCTGGTTTTCATCCCATGGCCGATGGTATCGCGCTTGAAGGCATTCGTCTGGTATTGGAGAACTTGCCTGAAGCCTATGCGAATGGTTCCAATATTGAAGCGCGCGCCAATATGATGGCTGCGGCTGCTATGGGTGCAACCGCGTTTCAAAAAGGGCTCGGTGCCATCCATTCCCTGTCGCATCCGATCGGAGCGCTTTACGATTCGCATCACGGCATGACCAATGCCGTCTTCATGCCTTATGTCCTCCACCATAACCGCGCTGCCATTGAAAAGCGTATCGAACGCCTTGCGGCTTATCTCGGTATTGAAGGTGGTTTTGACGGCTTCGTTGAGACAGTCGTCAAATTACGCCGCGACCTTTGCGTGCCGGACACATTGCCCGAACTGATAAAGGAACTTCAGATGGACGAGGCGCGCAGAGAGCTGATCGCCGAAATGGCAATTGTCGATCCGACCGCGGGCGGAAATCCGATCGAGCTGACAAAAGAGGACGCACTCGCGCTCCTCTCTGCTGCCATTGCCGGAAAACGCTGACTGGATTTTTGCTTTCAAACCCACGTAGAAGCCACGCCTATCGCCACGCAGGACAAGCGCCTGATCGTAGCCGCGGTGCGTAGATCGACGACCGCATAAGGATCGACATAAAGCGTGTTCATGTTGTCGACAGGGGCGGCGCCCACTGGAATATGCCCTGTACGGTCCTGACGACCTCGATAAATACCCTTCCGAACTTTCGGGCGGCATGCAGTTGCGCGTCGCCATCGTCCGTGCGTTGGTTATCGAACTCGCCTTTCAAACGCACGTATGAGGAGGTCTTAATCACAGTGCCGGGCTTTCCCAAATACGATACGACTTTCGTCATATCGACGATGCTGATGAACCGGTTTAGCGACGCTTACGATTCATACACCAAATATTTTCCGAAAAGCCTGCGATTCTCATGATCAGTTTGATCTGAAACAATGATGGTACGCTGCGCTACTATTAAGTTCACTTCAACAGCATGCTCTCCCGCGAGAGCGCAGACAGGTTGAAGTGAAAATCATGATAAGCGACCGTCAGGTCAGGGCGTACGGAATGAGAATCCCCGGACGCACGGGAAACCATATTGTCTTGAAACGGCGCTTGATTATCCCGAAATTATTGCGGGTGTTCGCCATTTCGTTCATGGCACTGATATGGATGGTAGGGGCTGCTAGCGCTGCCGATCTCCAGAAATACCTGCCAGAAGTCAACATCAGTACCATCTTTCCTGATGCCGATGGCATTGGCGCTCCGCAGGGAGAGCCGCCCATTGCGCCTTTGACGAAAAGTGGCGCGGTTGTCGGCTATGTTTACCTGAATTCGGATTTCACCAGTTCCATCGGCTATTCAGGAAAACCCATTCACATTCTTGTGGGCATCGATACCAAGGGAACCATCCGCGGTATCAAGCTTGTTGACCATAAAGAACCGATTGTTCTGATCGGTATCCCCGAAGCCAAGGTTGTTGCGGCACTCAATTCACTGGTCAACAGTGATCTCAATGCCGTTGCCGCAGGCAAGGCGAAGCCGCCGCAGGTCGAGATTGTCAGTGGTGCAACCGTCACTGTGCTTGTCATGGGCGACAGCGTGGTGCGCTCGGCTGTTGGCCTTATCCGCAGTGGACGATTGGGCAACACTCCGGTGCTGGTTGAGCATGCTGATGTTGCGCGCGCCGTCAATATGGACATTCGCGATACAAAAGACTGGCAGACGCTGGTCGGTGACGGATCAGTACGCAGCCTGCAATTGAGCGTTGGTGAAGTTACTGACGCTTTCCATGCGGCTAAGCAGGAGCAGGCAGCTGACAATCCTGAAACATCCGATCCCGCCGACAATTTCATCGAGCTTTATACGGCTCCCGTATCGGTGCCGTCCATCGGCATCAGTCTGCTGGGTAAAGACGGCTATGAGCGGCTTGCAAAGCAGTTAAAGCCGGGCCAGGGCGCTATTCTGGTGGCAGGAGACGGGGCCTATTCCTTCAAGGGCTCGGGCTATGTGCGCGGCGGTATTTTTGATCGCATCGAGCTTTTGCAGGATGGGCAGGGCGTTCGTTTCCGCGACAAGAACCACACGCGCATTGGCGACATCATGGCGGATGGTGCGCCACATTTGCGTGAAATCGCCCTGTTCCGCATTCCCGACGGTTTTCAATTCGATGTAACAAGCCCTTGGGATTTGCAGCTTTTGGTGCAGCGCGGGTTCAACGCCCGCGACAAGGCCAATATCAGCTACGATCTGGGCTATAGCCTGCCGGAACACTACCTCCTGCCAAAGCCTGAACCCGCAGCAACCGCCACCGTCAGCGAGGCACCGCGCCAGCCGCAGCCAGTGGGAGAAGCCACGGCCTCCGATATATTTGGGGACGACAATCCGCTCTGGGTGCGGATGTGGGAGATGAATCGCGTCAATGTGGTAATTGCCGGACTGGCGATCATGGTTCTGGTCGGCATCTTCTTTTTCCAGAACATTCTGGTCCGTCATCCCCGCACCTTTACCTGGGTCAGGCGTTCCTATCTGCTCTTCATCCTTGTTTGGCTCGGTTTCTACAACAATGCGCAATTGTCCGTGGTCAATGTACTGACCTTCACCAATTCGCTGATAACCGGCTTCAACTGGGAATTCTTCCTCACCTCGCCGCTGATCTTTATCCTGTGGGCGTCGGTTGCGGCAGGACTTCTGTTCTGGGGGCGTGGACCCTTCTGCGGCTGGTTGTGTCCGTTCGGAGCCTTACAGGAACTCAGCAACAATCTGGCAAAATGGCTGAAAATACCGCAAGTCACCCTGCCATGGGGGCTGCATGAACGTCTGTGGCCGATAAAATACATTATTTTCCTCGGCCTGTTCGGTCTGTCGCTTTATTCGGTGGCGCTTGCGGAAGTCTTTTCGGAAGTCGAACCGTTCAAAACCTCCATTATCCTGAAGTTCTCCCGCGAATGGCCGTTCGTCATTTATGCGCTGACGCTTTTGACGGCTGGCCTTTTCATCGAGCGGTTCTATTGCCGTTACATGTGTCCGCTGGGGGCAGCACTCGCTATTCCCGGACGCATCCGCATGTTCGAATGGCTGAAGCGTTGGCCCGAATGCGGTTCACCCTGCCATCGCTGCGCCAAGGAATGCCCGGTCGAGGCGATCCATCCTGAAGGCCAGATCAATGTCAATGAATGCATCTACTGCATGCATTGTCAGGAACTCTATCACGACGATCAGCGCTGCCCGCACATGATTCAGGTGCGTGTGAAGCGCGAAAAGTTTGCCGCCCGCAATGCCCCTCTTGCAGCCGCTACGCAACGCGGCGGCGGTCCGGCAAAACCCGTTATTTCAGTCAAAGGCCAGCCGGTTGATATGCCCTCCGGTACAGGTCCGGCTGTATAACTTTCAAAGGAGAGAAGACATGTCTGAAGAAATGAAAAGGCATCAGTTCAGCCGAAGACAACTGCTGGGTACCTCGGCCTTCGTTGCGGCGGCGGGTGCCAGCGGTGTTGCAGGCAGCTTGCTTGCCGGCACGAGTTCGCCTGCCATGGCTGCGGCAACCGGATCTGGCCTGAGTGCGGAGGTCAAGCCTGGGGAGCTTGATGAATATTACGTTTTCTTCTCCAGCGGTCAGACTGGTGAAGTGCGTATTGTTGGCCTCCCTTCCATGCGTGAATTGATGCGTATTCCGGTCTTTAACCGTGACAGTGCGACAGGCTGGGGCCAGACCAATGAAAGTCTGAAAATCCTCACTGAAGGGATGCTCCCCGAAGACCGTGAATTTATGAAAGATCGCGGCGGTGTGTTTCAGAATGGCGACCTCCACCACCCGCATTTATCATTTACCGACGGAACCTACGATGGGCGTTATCTCTACGCCAATGACAAGGCCAATACACGCGTCTGCCGCATCCGTCTTGATGTGATGAAATGCGACAAGATTATCCAGCTTCCCAACCAGCACACCGTCCACGGCCTGCGCGTGCAGAAATATCCCAAGACGGGTTATGTGTTCTGTAACGGTGAAGACCGCGTGCCGATCCCAAATGACGGCAGCAATCTGACGGACACCAAGCAATATCATGCGATCTTTACTGCTGTTGACGGCGAAAGCATGAACATTGCCTGGCAGGTTATGGTCGATGGTAATCTCGATAATGTCGATTGCGACTATCAGGGCAAGTATGCTTTTGCGACCTGCTACAATTCTGAGGAAGGCGTCAACCTTGCCGAGATGATGAGCAGCGAACAGGACTGGATCGTCATCTTCAATCTCAAGCGTATCGAGGATGCGGTCGCCAAGGGTGAGGTCAAGGTGATTAATGGTGTTCCGGTTGTCGACGGTCGCCACGGTTCGCAGTTTACCCGCTACATTCCCGTTGCCAACAGCCCGCATGGCATCAATACGGCTCCCGACGGCATTCACATCGTCGCCAACGGCAAGCTTTCGCCGACCGTAACGGTTTTCGACGTACGCAAGTTCGATGAGCTGTTCGACGACAAGATCGAGCCGCGTGACGCGGTTGTGGCCGAGCCGGAACTCGGACTTGGGCCTTTGCACACCGCCTATGACGGGCGCGGCAATGCCTATACGACGCTGTTCATCGATAGCCAGATTTGCAAGTGGAATATCGAAGACGCGGTCAAAGCCTTTAAGGGCGAGAAGGTCGACCCGATCCGCCAGAAGCTTGATGTGCATTATCAGCCTGGCCACAACCATACGTCCATGGGACAGACCAAGGATGCCGATGGCAAGTGGCTTATTTCACTGAACAAGTTCTCTAAGGATCGTTATCTTAATGTCGGTCCGCTCAAGCCTGAAAACGATCAGCTGATCGATATTTCCGGTGACAAGATGGAGATCGTACATGATGGTCCAAGTTTTGCAGAGCCGCATGACGCGACCATCGTTCATCGCTCCAAGATCAATCCGGTCAATTTCTGGAGCCGGGAGGACCCGATGTTCGCTGATGCTGTCAAGCAGGCTCAGGCAGACAACATCGACCTGATGGTGGATTCCGAGGTCATTCGGGATGGCAACAAGGTTCGCGTCTACATGACATCGGCGGCACCTACCTTCGGGCTAGAGGACTTTACAGTCAGGCAGGGCGATGAAGTCACCATCTACATCACCAATATTGATGAAATCGAAGATTTGACGCACGGCTTTTCGATCATCAACTACGGTATCAACATGGAGGTCGCCCCGCAGGCCACTGCATCCGTCACCTTCACAGCCAACAAGGCTGGTGTCTGGTGGTACTACTGCTCTTGGTTCTGCCATGCCATGCACATGGAGATGAAGGGCCGCATGCTGGTCGAACCGAAGAAGGCCTGAAGCAATGACGTTCCCCCGCGTGCGGCTTCCCTTCAGTTTCACCATCCTTCTGGCGGCCATGTTCTGCAATGGCGCATCGGCGGCACAGATCGATGTCGCAGAAGGTGAAAGCGTGCAGGCGGCAATCGAAAAGGCTGGGCCGGGCGATATCGTCCGGCTTGGCCCCGGTACTCACAAAGGTTCCGTCGTTATCGATAAGGCCATTGTGCTGACAGGCACTCCCGGTGCCATCATCGATGGACAGAAAGCGGGAAACACCATTCTGATCGAGGCCCGCGATGCTGTCGTACGAGGGCTTGAGGTGCGTGGTTCGGGCGACAACATGCCTGATCTTAATGCCGGTATCTTTGTTGCAAAAACCGCAACGGGCGCGCGCGTCGAACATAACCGTCTTGTCGACAATCTTTATGGTATCTATCTGCATGGTGCTGCGGATTCTATCGCGCAGGACAATGAAATTATCGGACGGCGCAATGTGCGTATGGCGCAGACCGGCAGTGGCATCTCGATCTGGAATGCGCCCGGTGCCAAGGTGATCGGCAATACAATACGTTATGGTCGGGACGGCATTTATACCAATGCCAGCAGGAACAACCTTTTCCAGAATAATCTCATGGAGAATGTCCGTTTTGCTGTTCATTACATGTATACCGACCGTAGTGCTGTGATCGGAAATATTTCACGCAACAATTCGGTCGGCTTTGCCATCATGTATACCAATCGCCTCAAGGTGATGGACAATCTCTCCGATGGCGATCGTGACCATGGCCTGCTGCTCAATTATGCCAACAGTTCGGTCGTCTCCGGCAATCGCGTTATAGGGCGGATGCAGCCTATCGACCGTTGGCTGGATGCTGGTGTGCAGAAAGGCGAACACGGATTGCCAAGCGAAGACACGGCTGCGGCAAGTTCTGGTGAAACCGTGCGCCTTGGACCGGAAAAATGCGTCTTCATCTATAACGCCAACAAGAACAAATTTACAGGCAACAGCTTTGAGAATTGCAGCATCGGCATTCATTTTACAGCCGGTTCCGAAGGCAATACCATGAGTGGCAATGCCTTCATCTACAACCGCAATCAGGTCAAATATGTCGGTACGCGTAATCTCGACTGGTCGCATGACGGGCGGGGCAATTTCTGGAGCGATAATCCGGCCTTTGATCTTGATGGCGATGGTATTGCCGATAATCCCTATCGTCCAAATGATTTGATCGACAGGGTTTTGTGGACCGCGCCACAGGCCAAGATACTCATCAATAGCCCAGCTGTTCAGACGATCCGATGGGCGCAGACCCAGTTTCCCGCGCTTCTGCCCGGCGGCGTTGTGGATAGCCACCCCCTTATGAAATCCCCTTATAAAGCCCCTGTGAAGCCTCGCGTAGAGTCAGTGGCCCCTGGCGAAAGGAAACCGCAATGACGGAAACCGTGGTTCTGGATCGTGTTACCAAATCCTATGGCGATTTCCACGCCATAAAAGACGCAACGTTTCAATTGAATGCCAGCGAGAACATTGCCCTGGTCGGACATAATGGTGCTGGCAAGACAACGATGATCAAGCTGATGCTGGGACTGATCCGTCCCACACAAGGCAATGTACGCGTGCTGGGCGAAGACCCGGCTGCGGGAGCGTTTGAGGCCCGCGTCAGGCTTGGTTATCTGCCCGAACATGTTTCGTTCAATCTGGCGCTAACGGGCATGGAAACGCTGGCATTTTATGCGCGGCTTAAACATGTCGACTCTGGCGAGCTTGCCGGGCTTTTGGATCGCGTGGGGCTTTCTGATGCAGCCAAAAGGCGTGTTGGCACATATTCCAAGGGTATGCGCCAGAGGCTTGGCCTTGCACAAGCGCTTCTGGGAAAACCTTCCGTTCTACTGCTCGACGAGCCCACCACAGGACTTGATCCGGCCTTGCGGCAGAGCTTTTACGATGTTCTGGAGCACTTGCGGCAGGACGGGGCGACCATCCTGATGTCGTCGCACGCCTTGACGGAGCTGGAAAGCAAGGTTGGCCGCGTCATTATTGCCAATCGGGGGCACATCATTGCCGATGGCTCCATCGATGCCTTGCGCCGGATATCGAAATTGCCATTACGCATCCGTGTACAGACCGATGCCACTGCCGTTCTTCCGGAAAAAATCGGCCAGTCCGCATTGCACTGGCGGAAATCCAATACAGGCGCCTTTGAAGTCGATGCTCCAGCTGAAGACAAAATGGAACTCATAAGGGGGCTGATTGCCGGAAACGACAATCTTACCGAACTCGATGTGATCCCACCAACGCTTGATGAGCTTTATGCGCATTTTCTCAATGCGGGTGACGCCTTGGCGAAGGAGGCCGCGCAATGAACAACATAGCTATCATCGCGCTCAAGGAAATACAGGAAGGTATGCGCAATCGCTGGGTGCTCGCAACGACTCTCTTGCTTGCAACATTGGCGCTTAGCATGGCGTTTCTGGGAGGTGCGCCGACAGGAAGCTCGGTTGGCGCAAGCGCACTTGATGTCGTCATCGTCAGCCTGTCCAGCCTCACCATCTTTCTCATTCCACTGATCGCGCTTCTGATCTCACATGACGCTATTGTCGGTGAGATGGAGCGTGGCACCATGCTTTTGCTGCTGAGCTATCCATTGAGCCGTGGACAGGTGGTGTTTGGAAAATTTTTTGGCCAGCTTGCCATTCTGGCTTTTGCCACCTTCTTCGGTTATGGCATTGCGGCTTTGGCCCTGATTGCTGCCGGAGCAGGAGCGGGTGCCGAAAGCTGGCGCGCCTTTGCGACCCTTGTCGGGTCGTCGATCCTGTTGGGTGCGGTTTTCATCGCTATCGGTTTTCTGGCCAGTGCTCTGGTGCGTGAGCGCAGCACCGCGGCTGGCATTGCCATTGGCGTTTGGCTGTTCTTCGTACTGATCTATGATGCGGCCCTTCTGGCGCTTCTGGTTTTTGATCAGGGGCAATCTATCGGTACAGCCGTTCTCAATAGCCTTCTTCTGTTTAACCCGGCTGACTCATACCGGCTGCTTAATTTCGGCACGGGGCAGGCCGGAGCGCTCACCGGCATGGGCGGGATGGCTGGCAATGCAACGCTCGCTCCACTGACGTTGGTGCTGTCGCTGGGTCTGTGGACATTGATACCACTTGTTTTATCCATGCTGGTCTTTTCGAGGAAAGAACTATGAAAAGGTCTTTGATTTTCTTTCTCGGCGCTGTGGCGATGTTTCTCGTCGGTTGTTCGCAGGAGCAAAAGATGGAAGTGGTTGAGCCCTTTGCGCTCACTGATTCCGCCATGGGCCGTTATTGCGGCATGAATGTACTGGAACACCCGGGTCCCAAGGGCCAGATCATTTTGTCACCCGCAAACGAGCCGGTCTGGTTTTCCTCTGCACGCGACACGCTTGCCTTCACCATGTTGCCGGAAGAGCCGAAGAGCATTGCTGCGATTTACGTGTCCGATATGGCCAGGGCTCCGTCATGGGAAGAACCGGGCGCCGAAAACTGGGTCGATGCGCGCAAGGCGTTTTTCGTGATCGAAAGCAACGCGGTCGGCGGTATGGGCGCTCAAGAGGCTGTACCATTTTCGACACGGGAAGCAGCTGACCAATTCATCACGGAAAAAGGAGGCAGGGTCGTTGGTTTTGAGGATGTGCCACAGGATTATATCCTGGGCGAGCAGGCCCCTGTCGCCGAGGCTGCTCATGACCATTAATCGGCGTCGCTTGCTGGCGGCAGGCGTCGGCGCTTTGGTGCTAGCACATATTCCGCCAGCACTTTGCGCGAGCGATGGCAATCAACCAATTCTCTGGAGAGGACAGACGCTGGGAGCGCCGGCCCAGATCACGCTTTATTTTTCCGACATGGATGAGGGCAAAAGGCTTTTGCGTAAAGCCGTGCAGGAAGCGGAAAGACTGGAAAACATTTTTAGTCTTTACCGCTCTGATTCAGAACTTGTCCGACTTAATCGTAACGGTGCGCTGGCCATGCCTTCGCCGGAACTCGTCGAACTTTTGGAAATTTGCGGGGAATGCTGGAAGGGGAGCAATGGTATGTTCGACCCGACCGTGCAGCCTCTTTGGCTGTGCTTGTACGAGCATTTTTCACAATCTGGGGCAGACCCTAACGGGCCGTCTCGCATGAAATGGAATGAAGCCCTCAGGAAAGTCGGATTCCAGCATGTCTTGTTTGATAAGACGCGCATTGCCTTTTCCATTCCCGGAATGGCGCTGACGTTGAACGGCATCGCACAAGGCTATATAACGGACCGTGTCGTGGCTTTGCTCGGTGATGCCGGTGTGATGCATGCTCTGGTTGATATGGGTGAATATCGCGCGATAGGTCCACAACCTGATGGGACGCCCTGGAAGATCGGACTTTCAGAGCTGGAAACGGACCGGAATGTGTACGACTATCTCGATATTGTCGATCAGGCTCTGGCGACGACGAGCGCGTCAGGATTTCAGTTCGAGGATAGTGGTCGTTTCAATCATCTGCTCAATCCGAAGACCGGCTATTCCCCAACGTTATATAGTCGTGTGACGGTCGTTGCACCTACCGCTGCCAGAGCAGATGCATGGGCAACGGCCTTCAGTCTGATGAAAAAAACCGAGATCGACAACATTCTCGAAAACTTTGGCGCGTTAAAGGTGATAACAAGCCGCGATCGGAAATAGCAGCAGCTTAGGCCGATTGTGCGAACGTGCGCATTCTAACAAAAGACCATCACCGTCACAAATGAATCCACACCATGCTCATTCCTGATCTGCGCTCTTTGTTGTCACGGTTGCGGCAGCAAGCTTCCTGAGGTCGACTTTGCCGATCGGCTGGTCTTTATCATCAACGACAATGATATCCTTGCCGTCTCCTCGGATCAGAATGGCAATCGCGTCCTCAATCGTAGTGCCGATTTTGACGGTTTGTGCGCCTGCAATATGGCTCTCAAAGTCCTCCATGATCGCTTCCACGTGGATGACCCGGCCACGGTTTACCTCCTTGACGAAGTTTGCCACATATTCGTCTGCGGGGCGCAGCACGATATCCTGGCTGCTACCCTGCTGGATGATTTCACCATCGCGCAGAATGGCAATCTGGTCGCCAAGTCTCAGCGCCTCGTCAAGATCGTGGGTGATGAAGACGATTGTCTTCCTGATCTCTTTTTGAAGATCGAGAAGCACCGTCTGCATGTCTGTGCGAATAAGCGGATCGAGCGCCGAATAAGCCTCGTCCATCAACAGCACCGGCGCGTCATTGGCGAGCGCGCGCGCAAGACCGACGCGCTGTTGCATGCCCCCCGACAATTGATTGGGATATTTCTTCTCGAAACCGAGCAGGCCGACGCGCTCAATCCATTGCATGGCGGTTTTGACGGCTTTCGAACGGGCGATGCCTTGCACTTCAAGACCGTAAAGTGCGTTGTCGAGCACATTTCGGTGCGGCAGAAGCGCAAACTTCTGAAACACCATCGCCGTCTGATGCCTGCGGAAATCCCGCAACCGATCTGCCGTCATCTGCACAACGTCAGTTCCGTTGACCAGAATTTCCCCTGCCGTCGGATCAATTAGACGGTTGATATGACGGATAAGCGTGGATTTGCCCGATCCCGACAGACCCATTATCACCTGAATGCAACCCGAAGGCATTTCGATGTTGATATCTTTAAGCCCCAGAATGTGGCCGTATTGATCATTAAGTTCGGCCTTTGAAAGACCATCACGGACAGCATCGACATGGGCGGCTGCATTGGGGCCGAATATCTTGTAGAGATTGCATATTTTGATGCCAGAAAAGTCTGCCTCAGCCAAATCTTTCTCAACCATGGAAGACCTCCTGATGCTTCTGCAGTCTCTTGCCGTAGGCCTGGCTCACTCGGTCGAAGATGATCGCAATTCCGACGATTGCCAGTCCGTTGAAAATACCAAGCGTGAAATACTGGTTGGCGATGGCTTTGAGCACGGGTTGGCCAAGCCCCTGAACGCCGATCATGGAGGCAACGACGACCATTGCGAGCGCCATCATGATAGTCTGGTTGATGCCAGCCATGATGGTTGGCAGGGCGAGGGGTATCTGGACCTTGAAGAGTTTTTGCGCGTTGGATGAGCCAAAGGCATCCGCAGCTTCCAGCACATCCTTGTCAACGAGGCGGATACCCAGATTGGTTAGCCGGATTATCGGCGGAATGGCATAGATAACCACCGCAATCAGCCCGGGTACGCGGCCGATGCCCAAAAGCATCACTACAGGGATCAGATAAACGAAACTTGGCATTGTCTGCATTACATCGAGTATAGGGGTTATGATTCTCTGCAGGGTTTGCGAACGCGCCATGAAAATGCCGACTGGCAAACCGATTATGATCGCTATGAGCGTGCACACGAAGATCATTGAGATCGTGCGCATGGCGTCTTCCCACATGTCGAGATAGCCGATGGCAAGCAGGGTTACGAGCGCGCCAAGCGTGATTTTCAAGCTTCTGCTGCCCAGCCAGACGATTGCAAGGATAATCACAATAATGATTGGCCATGGTGTCTGCGTCATGAAGCGCTCGGAAAAAAGCAGGAACTTCTGGAGCGGCAGGAACAGGTTCTCGATTGTTTCACCATAGCTGCGCGTGAATGAGCGAAAGCCCTCGTCAATCATCTGCTTCAGCCGTCTCAGAGCATCGTCGTTCATATGCGGAAATTTCTTGAACCAGTCCATTTCGTTCCCCTTTGTTCGAAATTGGCCAGTAAAACCAAAAGAGCGGTACCGATTGGGTCGCCAAAGGTAGTGCCGCTCTAGCTCATTGCGTCGGCCTTATTTGACGCAGCCGCCTCGTGAATTTGCTGAAAATGCCACATGTTCCTTGCGATTTGCGCCATCATGCTTGCGGGACCGAAAATTGGCCCGTACGGCTTTCGATTAAAGGAAAGCCGTACGAAACAAGCTGATGCAGAAACAGACGTATTCACATGAAGGACAGCTTTGCCCTGCAATGCCTAAAGTGACGACTTGATTTTTTCAGCAGCTTCTGGCGAGACCCATTCGGTCCACAAATCCTGATTTTCCTTCAGGAAATGTTTCGCTCCTTCCTCGCCGGAGGCTTGGTTGTCTGTCATCCATGCCATCAGCTTACTGACGGTTTCATTGCTCCATGAGCGCTTTTCGAGATAGCTCATGGCATCGGGACCGAGCTTGTCCACCGATGATTTGGCTACAAGCGAGACGATACGGTCAACGGGAAAGGCATTGGGCTTCGGATCTGGGCAATCAGCAATGGTATTGCAGCGTTTCCACTCTGCCTCATCGTGCTCGACGCCGGGGTCGAGCCTGACCATCGGATATTTACCCAAAAGTGCGGTCGGTTCCCAATAGAAGGCGACGACATTTTGTTTGCGTTCATAGGCTTTGGAAACGCCACCATCCAGTCCGGCGGCCGATCCTGTATCCACCAGCGTGAAGTTGGCTTCTTGCGCTTTCATCGCCTTAAACAATTGCGCGGTCGTGACGGTGCCGCCCCAGCCTTGCGGTCCGTTGAGGATTGCACCTTTCGAACTGTCGTCCGCTGAAGGAAAGAGGTCTGGATGCTTGAGCAAGTCCGGGATTGTCTTGATGTCTGGGTGAGCCTTCGCCGTGTAATCGGGAATATACCAGCCCTGAATGCCGCCATCAGGAAGGGGAGAGCCGACCTGAACGATTTTTCCTTCCTCAGTCCCTTTGCTGACCGCTTCGGGGAGCAGATCGATCCACGCTTCAGGAGCAATGTCTGGCTGGCCCTTTTCAGCCATCGAGGTGATGGTCGGTACCGTATCGCCAACTATTATGTCGGCGGTGCAGCCATAACCTTCGGTCAATATGATCTTGTCGAGGTTGGAAAGAACCTCGGCGCTCTGCCAATTCATACTGGCGATGGTTAGGTTGCCGCATTCTGCAGAATAGGCCTGAGATGTCGCCCCGGTCAGGCCGAGAATGAGGCAGCTTGATGCAAGTATTTTTTTCATTTTTGTTCCCTCTTAAGCGGCGTTTTTTCTGAGCGGGGTGCCGCATCCCCCGCTTCAGTTAATATTCAGGCCGTCGACTCCATATTGGCGGCCTTCAGCAATGCCGCCGAAAGCCCCGCGGCGATGCATCTGTAAAATTGAGCTTCGTTCATGGCTTGCAGCGCGGCTGTCGTCGTTCCGTCATAGCTTGTGAAAGATGCGACAATTTCCTGTGGCGTTTGCGCCTTTTGCTGCAACAGGCATCCCGTTCCCACCAGAACGGCTGTAACTGCACGCAATGCGATGTCAGGTTGAATGCCGTAATTCACCGCCCCATCAATCATCGCGCAGCCAAGCAGGGCAGGCAATGCCGGGCCGGACCCACACAAGCCCGTGAGATAGTCGAGATGATTTTCCGCTCCGATTTCATCTTGTTGGCCACAGGCCGCGAAAATCGTACGTGTAATCGAACGATCTTCGGGCGTAACCTTGGAAGAACCGACCCATGGCGTATAGGATTGCCGTACCGAAGCCGCGGCGTTGGGCATTGCCCGGATGATCCGATGTGTTTGATGGCGTTCTTTCAGCCGATCAAGCGTAATGCCTGCCATAACCGAAATGAGCAGTTTGTCCGGCGCCTTGATCTCAAGCGAAAGCCAGTCATGCGGACGAACGGCAAGAATGATGATATCGCAACGATCCGCAAGCTCCTGATTGTCAGACGTCCAATAACAATCCGCAAAATGATGCGGCCTCCTGCTGCGATAAGACATTGCCAAACCGGCGGGCTTGATGGTGCCCGTGTCGAGTATAGCGCTGGCGATGGCTCCCCCAAGCCATCCGCTTCCACCCGCTATGCCGATTTTAAGCGATGTGCTCACGGATGGCGCTCTCCTTCGTCTCTTGCAAAGCCGTGCCGCGCGAAGAAACGATCGAGTTCACGCTGCTGCGGAGCCTCACCGGTATAAATAGCGATATATTCTGGAATGCGCTTCATGCGTGTCTGGATGTCTTCCTGAGACTGCATCGAAATATAGCCGATCTGCACCAGATAGGTTGTGCGTGCGCGTACATCCGCGCTGATCTCGGATTGGCTAAAGCGCATGAACATACGCTTGAGCGCCTCGATGCGGTGCTGATCAGCCTTCCGTACTTCATCAAGAATATTGGATGACTGAAGCGCCCAACTGCGGACCGCGAATTCAAATTGTGAATCGAACAGGTCCTTGTTCAGCCAGCAATCGAAGACATTGAGCATCGCTTCGGCGAGCGATTCCGCATAGGCCTCCGATTGCTTTACAATGCCGCCGGTATTTTTATCGCGCCAGCGTGCCATCAGCCCGTCGAGCAATTCGTCGCGGTCTTTGAAGAACCAGTAGAAGCTCGTTCGCGACAGGGTGAGTTTTTTTGCCAGCGGAAGAATTTTGACGGAGTCGACGCCGGATTCCAACAACGACTGATACGCTGCCTCGAGCCATCCCTCAGCCGATCCCCGCCAACCATTTTCCTGAACAAGCTGATCCATGGTCTGATTTTAACCAGAGCGAAATGGCATGCGCAAGCAGAATGTACATATGTGTCAAATTAACACACCATAATGTTTTGGAAGTTGACACTTATGTACATTTTGACTTAGCGTCACTTAAAATAATGAAAATGGGAACTCTGCACGTGTCGAACGACCCGCTTCTTCAACCCTATCAACTCAAGCATCTAACTTTGCGCAATCGCATCATGGTGACGGCGCACGAGCCAGCCTATCCCGAGGAGGGCATGCCGAAGGAGCGTTACCGCACCTATACGGTGGAGCGTGCCAAGGGCGGGGTGGCGCTGACCATGACCGCAGGCTCCGCGGCGGTATCGCGGGACAGTCCACCGGTTTTCAATAATCTGCTTGCCTACAAGGACGAGATTGTTCCCTGGGTGAGGCAGATGACGGATGCCGTGCACGAAGAGGGCGCGGCAATCATGATCCAGTTGACCCATCTCGGGCGGCGCACACGCTGGGACAAGGGCGACTGGCTTCCTGTCGTCGCCCCTTCGCACCATCGTGAGGCGGCGCACCGCGCCTTTCCCAAAAAGATTGAGGATTGGGACATTGAGCGGATCATCCGGGATTTTGCCGATGCGGCCGAGCGCATGCAGGCGGGGGGCATGGATGGCATCGAGCTTGAGGCCTATGGTCATCTGATCGACCAGTTCACTTCTCCGCTCACCAACGAGCTCAGTGCCCCCTATGGAGGGGATCTCGATAACCGGTTGCGCTTTTGTCTGGATGTATTCCGTGCCATCCGCAAGCGAGTCGGCGAGGAGTTTATTCTGGGCGTTCGTTATACAGCCGATGAAAACCTTTCAGGTGGTACCGATAAGGCGGAAGGTCTGGAAATTTCGCGCCGCCTCAGGGATAGCGGGCTTATCGACTATCTTAATGTCATTCGCGGTCATATCGATACCGATCCGGGCCTAACGGATGTCATTCCCATTCAGGGCATGGCCAGCGCGCCACATCTCGATTTCGCGGGTGATATCCGTAAGGCAACGTCTTTCCCGACGTTTCACGCCGCCAAGATCCAGGATGTAGCGACAGCGCGTCATGCCATCGCGAGCGGTAAGGTGGACATGATCGGCATGACCCGCGCGCATATGGCGGACCCGCACATCATTCGCAAGATCACCGAGCGGCGGGAGGAAGATATTCGGCCATGCGTTGGCGCAAATTATTGCCTCGATCGCATCTATCAGGGGGGGCTGGCTTTCTGTATCCACAACGCCGCAACTGGGCGTGAGGAAACCATGCCGCATAGTGTTGCGAAGGCACCGCATCGCAAAAAGGTCGTGATCGTCGGTGCCGGTCCGGCTGGCCTTGAAGCTGCGCGTGTGGCTGGCGAGCGCGGACATGATGTCGTTGTCTTCGAGGCAGCAAGCCAGCCTGGCGGCCAGATCAGGCTGACCGCGCAAAGCGAACGCCGCCGTGAAATGATAAGCATCATCGACTGGCGTATGGCGCAGTGTGAGAAACACGATGTGCAGTTTCGCTTCAACAGCTGGGCCGAACTGGACCTGATCATAGCGGAAAAGCCGGATGTGGTTATCGTTGCAACCGGCGGGCTGCCGCACACGGACATACTCTCTCAAGGCAACGAACTGGTCGTTTCGGCCTGGGACATCATCTCGGGCGACGTGAAGCCTGCAACCAATGTCCTGATCTTCGATGATGCAGGCGACCATGCAGGGCTACAGGCGGCAGAAATTCTTGCCAGAAGTGGGGCTAAAGTCGAGATCATGACGCCTGACCGTTCTTTTGCCCCAGAAGTCATGGCGATGAATCTTGTGCCTTATATGCGATCATTGCAGAAGCATGACGTCACATTCACGGTTACTTTCCGTCTGGAGGCGGTCGAGAAAAGCGGAAATCATCTGCTGGCAAAAGTTGGCAGTGATTATGGTGGCGTTGCAAGGCAGCGCATAGTCGATCAGGTCATCATCAATCACGGCACGATCCCGCTCGACGAACTTTATTGCGACCTCAAACCCCTGTCAGTCAATCTCGGAGAAACCTCATACGATCAATTGCTTGCGGGGGACCCGCAATCGGTTAAGCGCAATCCTGATGGTCGCTTTCAACTGTTTCGGATTGGCGATGCTGTTGCTGCACGCAATACGCATGCCGCAATTTATGACGGTCTCAGACTGGCCAAGGATATATGATCACGCGATGCTTTCAACCAGCCAATCTGCAAACACATGCGCCCTTTTGGTCGCCCTTGGGTGAATTTTCAGATGAAAAGCCGCAGGCGAAGAAATACTATCGGGTACCAGTTGCACGAGTTTTCCATCCTCGATCAGTTTGGCGATGAGACCGTCCCATCCCAGTACCGCGCCGATATCGTCCTGCGCGGTCTGGAGGGCGATCATGTAATTACTGACATAAAAATTCCGCCCTTTACCCGATGGCTGCCGCAGTGCCACAAGCCAGTCGGGCCATTGGGTCCAGCTGTTTCCTTCGCCGCTTGAGTGAATGAGCGGCACGTTGAGCAGATCAGCAAGCGATGAGATGGCGTGTTGTGATGCAAATTCCGGGCTGCCTGCGGCGATAATACGGTCCTGAAAAAGCGTTCTGTAAACACCGTCCTCTGCCCGCGGTTCACCATAATGAATGCTGAGATCACAGCGGCTGGCTGGTGAGGGAACATCGCTGACGATCTGGGCGATGGTGATTTCGGGATGGATTTTCCAGAACGCCGAGATTCTTGGCGTAAGCCAGAGCGCGCTGACTGCCGAGGTGGAACGGATCGTAACGTCCACCTTTTGGGGATGGTCGCGTATCTGGCTTGTAGCATCGGAAATTGTTTCAAACCCGCGCTGCAGGGCTACGAACAGTAAAGCCCCGTTTTGCGTCAGTTCGACACCTTTGCTGCGCCTTGTAAAAAGGGCGCAGCAAAGGTCGTTTTCAAGCGCCTTTATCTGATGACTTATCGCGGCAGGCGTCACGTTGAGTTCACCCGCAGCCTGCTTGAAGCTTAGATTGCGTGCTGCCGCTTCGAAACAGACGAGCGCGGTAACCGAGGGCAGATCATAAGGTCTCGCCATATCATTTCCTTATTTCAAAGTCGCCCTTTGTGTCAGGTCTGAGATTAGTAAAACTAAATCAAGATGAAAAAAAGTGCTATTGCGAAAGTGGCGATGCGGCGCGAAACTTTTAGACAAGTTCAAAACTGGAACAGGGAACTGAGTTAAATGGGCACACCGCTTTCCATTCAGGAGTTGCTTGCACACCGTCGGCCCGGCCACGCGCTGGAACAACCTTTTTATACCGCGCCGGAAATCTACGATCTCGATCTTGAGCATATTTTCTATAAGGAGTGGCTTTATGCCATTCCCTCCTGTCAGCTGAAGAAACCGGGTAGCTATGCAACGCTGCGCGTCGGTGCCTATGAGGTTATGATCGTTAAAGACCGTGATAATGAAATCCGGGCTTTCCATAATTCATGTCGGCATCGCGGATCGCGTATCTGCAAGTCCCGCGAGGGTACGGTGGCAAAACTTGTCTGCCCCTATCATCAATGGACCTATGAGCTGGATGGCAGACTTATCTGGGCCAATGATATGGGGCCGGATTTTGATCCGTCCGCGCATGGCCTGAGACCGGTTAGCCTGCGTAACCTTTGCGGGCTGATCTATATCTGCCTTGCCGAGACGCCGCCGCCTTTCGAGCCCTTTGCCGATATGGCACGGCCTTATCTAGAGGTCCACGATCTGGAGAATGCCAAGATCGCTTATTCCTCGACGATTGTCGAAAAAGGCAACTGGAAACTGGTGTGGGAAAATAACCGCGAATGCTATCATTGCAGCAGCAACCACCCCGCGCTTTGCCGGTCGTTTCCGCTTGACCCGGAAGTGGCGGGTGTGAGTGCCGATGGATCAATATCGGCGCGACTTCAGGCGCATTTCGATCGCTGCGAGGCGTCAGGCGCACCGGCGCGGTTCCGTCTGGAAGGCGAGGGGCAATATCGTCTGGCGCGCATGCCGCTTCAGGAAAAAGCCGTAAGCTACACGATGGATGGCAAGGCGGGCGTGACGCGGCAACTGGGCCGGGTTGCATTGCCTGATGCGGGCGCTCTGCTCGCATTTCATTACCCCTCGACATGGAACCACTTCCTGCCGGATCATTCGCTGACTTTCCGCGTCACGCCGATCGGTGTCAACGAAACTGAAGTGACCACCACATGGCTCGTCCACAAGGATGCGGTGGAAGGCGTGGACTATGATCTGAGCCGTCTGACTGAAGTGTGGATCGCCACAAACGACGAGGACCGGGAAATCGTCGAAACCAATCAGGAGGGGATTCTGTCTCCCGCCTATATTCCAGGGCCTTACTCACCCAATCAGGAAAGCGGCGTCATTCAGTTTATCGACTGGTATGCCGACAGGCTCAATCGTTCTGCCGTGCCGTTCCAGCTGGCTGCGGAATGAGAAGGTGCAGCCTTATGGCTGCACCGTTTTATCAATACGCCGACCGCTTGAACTGTCGAAGATGTGCAGATCGGACGGGTCCACATCGACGCCAACATTCTGTCCATCGGTAAGCTTTACCGTGGACGGCACGGAGATATTGAGCTCATGCGATCCTGCGCGCAGCGTCACCAGACGTGTTTCGCCATGGAACTCGTTGCGTTCGACCTGCCCGCGTAGAACACCCCCGGTATCGTTCAGGCGAAATGCACCGGGGCGGATGCCGACGGTTACATCCTTTGGCTCGATGGCAAAAGGAACGTCAATATTGAGAGTATCACTCGAAAGTCTGCCGTCGCTGACCTGCATCGGCAGGAAGTTCATATTCGGCGTGCCGATGAAGCTTGCGGCAAACAAGGTGGCGGGGGTATGGTATATTTCTTCCGGCGTTCCCATCTGCTCGATATGGCCATCCTTCATCAGGATAATCCGGTCGGCCAGGGTCATGGCTTCCAGCTGGTCATGAGTCACATAAATGCTTGTGGTTTTGAGATTGCGGTGCAGCCGTGCGATCTCCACGCGCAGACTGCCGCGCAATTTGGCGTCGAGGTTTGACAGCGGTTCATCGAAAAGGAACACCTGAGGCGTTTTGATCATCGCGCGTGCAATCGCCACACGCTGCTGTTGACCGCCGGACAATTCCAATGGCTTGCGCGTCAGATAAGGCTGCAGGCCAAGAGATTCCACGACCGGCACCAGTCGTTCATGGATCGCTTTTTTATCGACCCGGGCGCGCTCCAGTCCAAAGATGATGTTTTCGCGCACATCCATATGTGGATAAAGCGCATAGTTCTGGAACACCATAGCGATGCCGCGGTCACCTGGATCGCGTTCATTCACGCGTTCTCCGCCGATTAGTAGATCGCCTCCGGTGATATCCTCAAGCCCCGCGATCATGCG
Source organism: Brucella sp. BE17 (assembly GCF_039545455.1). Classification (NCBI taxonomy): domain Bacteria; kingdom Pseudomonadati; phylum Pseudomonadota; class Alphaproteobacteria; order Hyphomicrobiales; family Brucellaceae; genus Brucella; species Brucella sp. BE17. The sequence goes on from NZ_CP154468.1 coordinate 433,077, forward strand.
CAGGATTGTGGATTTACCGCAGCCGGACGGGCCTAAAAAAACAACGAATTCATGATCCCGGATATTCAGATCGAAGTCTTGAATCACTTCTTGGGTGCCGTAGACCTTGCGGATGGAACGGCATTCGACAGTCGCCATTACTGAGCCTCCCCGTCGAGAAGAATCTGGAGTTTCACATCTGTCGGGCGGCCTTCGGCGGCGCGCTCAAAGGCGGCGATGGATTGGTCGAACGTGAAAGTCGCCGATACCAGAGGCTTGAGATCCACCTTGCCTGCAGCAATCAGCGCCAATGCGCGATCATAGACATTTGCATAGCGGAACACCGTTTCGATACGACACTCGCGTGCGGTAGCGGCGGATACATCAAAAGGCACGGGTTCCGGCGGCAGGCCGACCAGAACGACTGCTCCACCGGGGCGGACGATTTTGAATAGATCGCGGATTGCCGCCGCAGCCCCTGAACATTCAAATACGATATCTGCGCCCCAGCCGTCGGTGGCTTCATTTACGGCGTCGACGATATTGATTGTATTCAGATTGATGCCGCTGATGCCCGCATAGGTCTCGGCCAGTTTCAGCTTGTCTTCGGACAGGTCTGAGATCAGCACGCGCGAGCATCCGCCGGCAAGTGCGGCCAACGCCACCATGATGCCGATGGTACCGCATCCCGTCACCACCGCCGTGTCACCCGGTGCGATGCGGGCACGGGTTGCCGCCTGCATGCCGACGGCGAAAGGCTCAACCATTGCGCCTTCGGCAAAGGAAACAGTGTCCGGAAGCTTGTAAGTGAAACTGGCCGGATGCACAGTTTCGGGACAAAGAACGCCATGGATCGGGGGTGTGGCCCAGAAGCGGACTGACGGGTCGACATTATACATGCCGAGTTTTGATGCCCGAGAGAGCGGATCAGGAATGCCCGGCTCCATGCAGACACGGTCGCCAACTTTCAGATGGGTGACATTGGCCCCCACTTCGCTCACCGTTCCTGCGGCTTCATGGCCGAGCACCATCGGCTCGTTGACCACGAAATCGCCGATACGACCATGGGTGTAATAGTGCACGTCACTGCCGCAAACGCCGACCGTGTGCAGTTTGATGCGCACATCGTCCGCGCCCATTTGAGTGGGCAGATCGATATCGCGCAGATTGAGTTCGCCGACGCGCTCCAGAACAAGTGCTTTCATGTGATCAGTCCTGATTTTGTTTTTTTGAGAAGGCGGCATTGAGACCACCGGCCAGCAATCCGAGAAGGATGAGCGGCGGCAGCGACAGCAAGACCACGGCGGCGTTCAGAATGCCCCAGGGCACATTCATGCCAAGCTGCGACATTTCCGAAGCGATGATCGGCAGGGTTTTCGCATTAGACGTTGTCAGCATCATCGCCAGCAGAAATTCGTTCCAGACCAGCACAAAAGCAAAGGCGATGGCCCCGAATATCTGAAAACGCGCGATAGGCAGCGACATGCGAAAGAATGTGGCGTAGCGTCCCAATCCATCAACCCGCGCCGCTTCCTCGACATGCAGGCTGACCCGTTCGAATGCCGGGACCGAGAGCCAGATCGTGATCGAGGCGGTGGTGATGAAGTAGGTTACGATCAGCGACAAGCGCGTATCGTAAAGACCAAGCCCCAGCCAGATGACCAGCATCGGAATGGCAACGGCGACGGGCGGCAGAAAGCGCAGCGACAACACGAAGAACTGTGCTTCAGCCGTCAGCCGGTTTTTGTAACGCGCAATCACATAAGCCGCTGGAACGCCCAGAAGTGCTCCGAAGACCACCGCAGCCGAACAGATGATGACGGAGTTCGTCAAAGCGCGGGCCACGGAACGACGGTTGAGCACATAGCTCATATTGTCCCATACCGGCTGAAACAACAATTTCGGCGTGCTGACCAGAAGGTCGGCATTGGTTTTGAAGGCGTTCAGAAGCGTCCACAGAAGCGGTAACACCACCAGAGCCGACGCTATCAGCAGGATAGCACGAAGAAACAGGGTGGAAGCCTTCATCGGTTCAGCCTCTTCCATGCAACGGTGAAGATTATGATCGTCAGGACCATCATGATGACGGCCATGGATGAGGCGTAGGATATCTTTCCGGCCTCGATGAAGCCTTGCGAATAGGCATACATATCGAGCGTTTCAGTCGAAATGCCTGGGCCGCCCCGTGTCATCACATAGACGAGGTCGAAGGAGCGTAGGCTTTCGATTGCCTTGACCAGCAGAAGACTTGTCAATGGCAGTTTAAGCATCGGCAAGGTGATGTATCGATGAATCTCCCACCGCGTCGCCTTATCGATCCGCGCGGCCTCTATGGGGTGCGCTGGCAGGGCTTCAAGCAGTTTCAAAATGATGACTGAGAAAAACAGCCCCCATTGCCAGACATCGACAAAGGCCACGCTCAAAAGAGCGCCCCACGGAGTGGAGAGGAGGTCGGGGGTGGTGCCGGTCAGTTCACGCACTGGCCACGTCAACGCGCCATATAGCGGATGAAATGCGAATTTCCACACGAACGCCGCGCAGACACGAGGCAGCAGCACAGGAATGATGAACAAAAGACAAAGTATATTGCGCCAACGTGTATTTGCTGCCTCAAACATGGCAATACCCAACCCCACGCCGACCAGCATGGTCGACGACACGGTCAGGATTTCCCATTTGAGCGATACCCATAAAGCGTTGAGAAAACGCGGATCGCTGAAAAGCGTCACATAGTTCTGAAACCAGACATAATGCACATCGCCTTGCGACAAAGTGCGGTTCTGGAACGAAATATTGACGGCATAAAGGGCTGGCACGAGGGCCAGCAGCATCAGGATGATCAGTGTCGGCCCCAGAAACACATAGGGCAAAGATCGTCCGCGTTTCATGAAACGCTCCTTGATCGAAGAGTCCAGGCCGTTAACCGCACGATGCGCGCCCGGAATTGCATAACAATAAAATGCTCTTGCGCAACGGACATGCCAGCGCGCATCGGACATGTCGGGCATGGCGTTTGAGCCTGCCCGACATGGAGTTGTAAAAAGCGATCAGAGTTTGCCGGCGAAGGCCTCGAGTTCGTTGAGGGCTTCCTTGATGTCTTTACGATTGCCGGTGATCAGCTCCTCGAGCAGGATACCCCATTGATTGCCCAGTTCCTGCCAGCGCTTGTCTTGCCAGAAGGTCACTTGCGTTTTTGCGCCGGTAGCGGCCATGGCGTCGGCAAGATTTTGGCCGAAGGTCTTGGCATATTCAGGGCTTTGGAAGGTGCTCGTGCGTGTCAGTTCGCCCGGCTGTCCCGCTGCAAGACGACGCGCTTCCTGTTCCTTGGAAGTCGCCCAGGCAATGAACAAGCCAGCGCACGCTTTTTCGGCATCCGTTGCATTTGCCTTGGAAGCGATGGCAAAGCCATGCGCATATCCAGCACCGGGCAGTGGGGTCGGTGGAACAGCAAAAGCCACTTTATCGGCAACCTGACTTTGCGCCTTGTCGACAGACATGCCGCCTAACGGAGCCGATTCGATGATGATCGCCACTTTTCCTGCACGGAAAGCGCCAGTAGACTCATCCCACGAGCCGGTCTGTGTGCCAGGGGCGGAATATTTGAAAAGATCGAGATATTGCTGCGTAGCATCGACCGTCGCATCGGAATTGAAAGCCGGTTTGCCGTCCTTGAACCACTCGCCGCCGTCCGCCTTGAACAACGGCATCCAACGCCAGACATTGGCACCCGATCCACGCTGTCCGCGCAATGCCGTACCATAGACGCCGTTTTTCGGATCATGAAGTTTAGCGACAGCGGCCTTGTATTCATCCCAGGTTTTGGGCGGCTCTATACCGGCCTTCTCCAAGAGATCCGTGCGATAAACCATCAGGTCGCCGCCGCCTTGAATAGGTGCGAACCACTGCTTTCCGTCATAGGTGGCGGCGGCGCGCATACCGGCATCAAAATCGTCGTAATCATAGTCTTTCGGATAAAAGCCTTCGAGCGGGACGATCCAGTCCGAAGACGCGAAGAGTGCCAGATTGGCCTCATCGACATAATAGACATTATAGCTGCCGACCGTCGAGGCATCGGCCTGCGATTTGGCGCGCCGGTCGTTTTCATTGAGATAGCTGATCTCGAAGCCTGCTCCTGACAGTTCCTCGAATTCATCAACTTCCTGCTCCAAAAGCGTCAGACCATCGCGAGGCTGCGCGAGAATGCGCAGATCGTTTTCACATACGGCTGCGGCAAAACTATTGGAAGCAGCGGTGAGCGCAGCAAGTGCGACACCTGCCCGAAAAATGGCATTCAACATGATTATCCTCCCCATGAACGCTTTCTATAAGCGTCTAACAGGCGGACTTTCGGAGAATAGCCGCAAAAGCACTAGATTGCTTTTTAACACCAACTGATACTATTATGACATAATTGAGGAGAATATAGCAAACAACCATGCCAATTCCATCGGAAGTTCCCCTGTCGAAGCCTGCGCCAACGCAGAGCGCCTATTCTGCCATACGGGAGAGGATCAAGTTGCCGGATGGGCAATCCTACCTCATCCGCCGCGATGACTATCCGATTGCGATCTGCATCTGGAACTATCACCCGGAATGGGAACTTCATTATATTCCCGAGGCAAACGGCCTCGCTTATGTGGGTGATTATGTCGGCTCCTTTGCTCCGGGTCATCTGGTGCTCACAGGAACCAATCTGCCGCATAACTGGATTACACCGGGCGCGACCAGCCTGCCGGGGCGTGACCTCGTTCTGCAATTCGACGCCGACGCGCTCGTGGGGGCGCGCACCGCCTGTCCTGAATTCGACATATTGCATCGGCTGAAGCCACTTTCCCTGCAAGGGATCGAGATCACGGGGCGGGCTGCGGCGCGGATCGGAAGGATGATGGTCGATCTGCATCGCAAGGGCAACGCCAGCGGACTGGGCCTGTTCATCGATATTCTGAAGGCCATTGAGGCGACGTCCGAAAAACGCCTGTTGGCCAGTTCGCATTTCGTCTCGCTCTACAATGAAAAATCGGACCGGCGCCACAGGCGCATCGATGAGGCAATCCAGTTGCTGCAATCGACGCCATCCATGCAGATGCAGGAAGTTGCAGCGGCAATCGGTCTGGGATCGTCTGCTTTTTCACGCGCCTTCAAACGGCTGACGGGACTTGATTTTTCAGCTTATAGCCGTTCGGTGCGCGTTTGGCGCGCTCGCACCCTCCTGACTGAAACGGATATGTCTATAACCGATATATGTTTTGAAGCCGGTTTCAATAATCTGTCAAATTTCAATCGCTATTTCCGGATGGAAACTGGCCTGACGCCCCGCTCTTACCGTCAGGTTTCGCATATTCGCGCAAGTTCCATCGATGCCGCTCATGCTCATCCGCTTTCAATCTAACGCATATCTCTTAAAGTGGGGCCCGTTTTCAGGATAATATATGATTAAAAACAGAATCTTAAAGCGCGTCTTCTGAATACACTAGAATGCGACGCAATACTGTGGGAGCCTTTTTTGGCTGATCGCCCGAGCCATGTGCGCATTCACGAAAGCTTCAAGCTACTGTTAAAGTCCTGTTATACTAGCAGCCTATTCCCCGTGCAGTTTTTAAGATCGACCATTTGATTTTCTTTGGTCGTCACTGTCGGGGAAAGTTATGCTTATCAATCGTCGTCACGCATTGGGCCTTATGGGCGCCACAGCCAGCACGTTCATCATGCCGGGTATCGTCCGCGCCGATCAACGACGCTCGATCACGGTCGCTGTGCAGAAGATCACCAACAACAATACGCTCGATATCTGGAACGAACAGTCCAATGTCGGTGAGCGCATCTTCTTCCCCAATCTGTGGGAAGGCCTGATTCTGCGTGACTGGATGGGTAATCAAGGGCCTGTTCCCGGTCTCGCCACCGGATGGAACCGTCTTGATGACAAGACTATCGAATTAAAGCTTCGCCAGGGCGTAAAATTCCACAATGGCGACGAGTTGACCGCCGAAGACGTGGTGTTTTCCTTCTCCGATGAGCGTCTCTTTGCGGGCACCGAGCCTGCGGGTGGCAAGACGCTTTATGAAGCAAATTTCAAGCCGCAGACCGAAAAGGAGCTGCCGGCAGCAATTCCGGGTGTTTCGCGCCGTCTGTGGCCCGCACTGCGCGGCGTTGAAGCGGTCGATAAATATACTGTCCGCTTCCACAATGCGACGCCTGACGTGACACTCGAGGGCCGCCTTTACGCCTTCGGGTCGCAGATCGCCAACAAGCGTGCCTGGGATGAAGCCAAATCCTACACTGAATGGGCGCGCAAGCCCGTGACCACCGGACCTTACAAGGTCGTCGAATTCAAGCCGGATGTGGAACTCGTGCTTGAGGCCCATGACGACTATTGGGGCGCACGTCCGCCTTTGCAGCGTATTCGCTTCGTCGAGGTGCCGGAAGTCTCAAGCCGCGTCAACGGTCTCATTTCCGGGCAATATGATTTTGCCTGCGATCTGCCGCCGGACCAGATTGCCAACGTGGCGAACAATCCGGGACTTGAAATTCAAAGCTCGACGATCTGGAACCACCGTACAACGATCTTCAACACCCAGAACGAAATCCTGAGCAATCCGCTGGTGCGTCGCGCCATGACGCATTCGGTTGATCGTCAGGCGATCGTCGAAGCTTTGTGGGGCGGTCAGACCGTGGTGCCAGCCGGTTTGCAGTTTGAAAGTTTTCGCGCGTCCGACATGTTTATCGATGACTGGCAGCCACCAGAATTCGATCAGGAGCTTGCGCGCGATCTGCTCAAGCAGGCGGGTTACAAGGGCGACGCCATCCCTTACCGCCTGCTCAACAACTATTACACCAACCAGACATCCACCGCGCAGGTGATGGTCGAGATGTGGAATCAGGTCGGACTCAATGTCGAGATAGAGATGAAGGAAAACTGGGACCAGATTCACAATCCCGAAGGCGTCAAAGGCGTTCGCGACTGGTCGGCTTCCAATAACATCAACGACCCCATCACCCCGATGGTCGTTCAGTTCGGCCCCAATGGCGAAGTGCAGCAGAAAAAGGACTGGGCAAATGACGAGGTCAACAAGTTGTCAGTCGTCATGGAAACGTCGACGGATCGCGAAGAGCGCAAAAAGGCGATCCGTCGTATGCTTGAAATCTGCGAACGCGAAGACCCGGTCTATAATGTGCTGCATCAGAATGCCGTCTTCACCGGCATGAAGAAGGAATTGAACTGGAAGGCCGCACCGGCCTTTGCCATGGATTTCCGCGCAGAAAACTGGAAAGTCTAATTTTTTTATCCATGGCTGGCGTACTTGCGTCAGCCATTTTTATTGGGCGAAACGGTATCGACAGTTCAGCTGTTGCCATAGAGCGCCGTGCGTCCTTTCGGACACACAAAGGACGCTCTAAACTATTGAATCTACGCATCGTGCTTTCCAAAAATCGATTCCGATTTTTGGGCCGATACTGTAGCCTTACGAGGAGAAGACGGTGGCATTCGTCTCCATGCGGGATTTGAAGGTTTCATTCAATGGCGTGCAGGTTCTGCACGGTATCGATATGGATATCGACCGCGGAGAAACGCTTGGTCTCGTCGGGGAATCGGGTTGCGGAAAATCCGTGACCTGGCTTGCAGCACTTGGGCTTTTGCCGGGCAAAGCCGCGATTTCGGGTTCGGTCGTCGTTGACGGCCAGCAACTCATTGGCGCGCAACGCGTCGTTCAGGAAGGCGTTCGCGGCGGCAGCATTGCGATGATTTTTCAGGACCCGAGTTCCTCCCTCAACCCGGTCAAGAAGGTCGGGGCGCAGATCGCGGAATCCCTGTCGCTGCATCGCGCGCTGAAGGGCAAGGCCGCGCGTCTTGAAACCATAAGGCTCATGGAGCGGGTTGGTATTCCCGATGCCGCACGAAGGTTCGATCTTTATCCGCACGAATTTTCTGGCGGGCAATGCCAGCGCCTGATGATTGCGATTGCCCTTGCCGGAGAGCCGGATGTGCTGATTGCCGACGAGCCGACAACGGCGCTCGATGTCACCATTCAGGCGCAGATACTCGATCTGTTGAACGAGATCAGACGCGACACGGGCATGGCGATTGTTTTCATCAGCCATGATCTGGGGGCCGTCAGCCAGATCTGTGAGCGTGTTTGCGTCATGTATGCCGGGCGGATCGTTGAAAGCGGGCAGACGTCAGATTTGTTTGAAACACCTAAGCATCCCTATACATGCGGTCTTTTCGACGCCATTCCGCGGCTCGATGGCGGTCGCGAAAGATTGCGGGCTATTCCGGGAACAGTTCCGGACCCGCGGCATTTGCCGCAAGGCTGTGCCTTTGCGCCACGCTGTTCGCAGGTTTCGCCCCGCTGTGAAACGCATAGTCCGCAACTGCTGCAAAATGGTGCTCAGAAAGTCGCCTGTTTTAATGCGGACCGTGCCTCTGCTGTCGCTTATCCCGATGTTGGCCTCGGCCAGCCCCTCTTCAGGGTACAGGGGGCAATAGCATGAGCTTTCTTCTCGAAGCACGCAATCTCGTGCGCACCTATGAGGGCGGCGGCATGTTTCGCAAGAGCGATCCGGTCAAAGCCGTCGATGGGGTCAGCCTTGCCGTCAAACCCGGCGAGACGCTCGGCATTGTGGGTGAATCGGGTTGCGGCAAGTCTACACTCGGGCGCATGCTGCTCGGCATTGATGATGCGACTGAAGGCGAAGTGCTTTTTGAGGGAAAGCTGCTGCCGCCGCGCAATACGCAGGCGTGGCGCAAACTGCGTGCCCAGATGCAGCTGGTTTTTCAGGACCCGCTCGCGGCCCTTGATCGTCGTCTGACTATTGCCGCGCAGATCGGCGAGCCTTTGCGCATCCACGGCATCGCTAAGGGCCGGGACGTGAAGGACCGTGTCGAGGAATTGATGATGTCGGTCGGTTTGCGCCGCGATCAGGGTGAGCGCTATCCACATGAATTGTCAGGCGGCCAGCGCCAGCGCGTCATCATCGCACGCGCGCTGGCGACAAACCCGCGCCTGCTCGTTTGCGACGAGCCGGTTTCAGCGCTCGATGTTTCCATTCAGGCGCAGATCGTCAATCTGCTGCGCGATTTGCAGGAGCGCCATGGCGTCGCCATGGTTTTCATCAGCCACGATCTCAAGGTGGTGCGCAATATCTGCGACCGTGTGGCGGTGATGTATCTGGGCAAGATCGTCGACGAAGCGGGTTCCGGTTTGATATTCGAAACACCGCAGCATCCTTATACGAAGGCGCTGGTTTCGTCCGTGCCGGTTCCGGGAAAGCGGCTCGAACACCGCATGATCCTCAAGGGAGAGCCGCCCAATCCGGCCAACCGTCCGGATGGATGCGTGTTTCACCCTCGTTGCCCCATGGCAGGCTTTCAATGTCCCACAGTCATGCCCGATCTTGAAGTGACCGGATACGACCGGCGCACCGCCTGCCATTTTGTCGATCCCCGCAAAACGGCGGCATGAGGCTTTCATGATCACCTATATCACATCCCGTCTGCTGCGCGCCCTTGTCACCGTCTTCCTGGTCATGACGTTTGCTTTCGTCGTGCTGCGCATGTCCGGCGATCCGGCACAGATCATGCTCGGCCCCGATGCGCCGCAGCAATCGGTTGATGCCTTTCGCAAGGCATGGGGGCTCGATGATCCTTTATGGCTGCAATATCTCTCTTATCTCAGAGGGATATTGAGCTTCGATTTCGGCGTCTCCATGCGTGACAAGGCACCGGCACTCGATCTCGTCTTGCAGCGCGTGCCTGCAACGCTTCAGATTACGATACCGGCGCTTATCATAAAGCTGGCTCTGGGGATTCCGGCCGGCGTTTATGCAGCACTACACCGGCAGGGCTTTGCGGATCGCGGTGTTATCACGCTGTCCATTTTAGGCTTTACTATTCCGTCCTTCGTGCTCGGGCTTGTGCTGGTGCTGATTTTTTCGATCCAGCTTGGCGTTCTGCCGTCGGGTGGCAGCGACACATGGGTCCATGGCATCCTGCCCACCATCACGATTGCCATCGGCGGCACGGCCATTCTGGCGCGCTTTTCCCGCTCCGCAATGATCGAGGTGCTCGGTCAGCCCTATATCCGCACCGCCTCGGCCAAAGGTGTGAGCTGGAACGATGTCATCTGGAAACACGCTCTGCCCAACGCCTCGGTGCCGATCGTTACCATTGCCGGATTGCTGGTCGGGGGCGTACTGATCGTCGGCGCGGTCGTGGTGGAATCGATTTTTTCGTGGCCCGGCATCGGCAGGCTTCTGGTCGTCTCTGTCGCCAATCGCGATCTGGCCGTCGTGCAATGCCTCCTGCTGGTCATTGCAAGCTGCATGGTCGTGGCCAATCTCGTGGTCGATGTGCTCTACGGCGTTCTTGATCCCCGCCTGCGGGCAAAATCCGCGCATTAAGGAGATCACCCCATGACAGACACAACGATCTCTCCGCTCATTCAGGCCCGTGCGTCTGAGAAACGCGCGCCCGGCTTCATAACGCGCCTGCGCGCGGCCATGCCGGTGAGTATAATTTTTGCAGCACTCTGGCTCGCCCTTATGGTGTTCGTGGTGTTCTTTGCCGATCTTATCCGTCCCTATTCGATTACCAAAATGGACCTGATGGCACGGCTTGTTCCTTATGGCACGCCCGGTCACTGGCTTGGTACGGATGAGCTTGGCCGCGATGTCTATTCGCGCCTGATCCAGTCGATCCGCGTGACGATGATCATTGCTTTTGGTGCCACGATCCTCTCGGCTTTTTTCGGAACGCTGCTGGGTTTTCTCGCCGCGCGATTTCGCGGATGGGTCGAGCATCTCGTGGTGATGATGGCTGATTTTCAGGCCGCCCTTCCTTTCATGATCCTGGCCCTCGCGGTGCTTGCCTTCTTCGGCAATTCGATGGCGCTCCTCATTTGCCTGATGGGCTTTTATGGCTGGGAACGCTATGCGCGCATCGCACGCGGGCTTGCGATTTCGGCTGGCGCGCAAGGCTATGCCAATGCCGTGGTGCAATTGGGTGCCACGCCGTTCCGGGTCTATTTCCATCACATCCTGCCCAATGTCGCCTCAACGCTGATCGTATCGATGACGCTCATTTTTCCGGAAATTATCCTGATGGAATCAAGCCTTTCCTTTCTCGGGCTGGGTGTCCAGCCACCGGCCACCTCTCTGGGAAATATGGTTGGGTTTGCGCGTGAATATCTGACCCAGGCACCCTGGATCATGCTGGCACCTGCGCTTGTGATCGTACTGACCACCCTTTCAATTTCCCTCCTCGGCGACTGGCTGCGCGACAAGCTTGACCCGACCCTGCAATAGGAACATCGCAATGATAGAGATCATGGCGCACCGCGGTGCGCGCAATCTGTGGGCTGAAAACTCCTTGGCCGGCTTTCGCAACGTGCTTGATCTTGAGGTGGAAGGCGTGGAATTCGACCTGCACCTGACGGATGCGGGACAGATACTGGTTATCCATGATGCAACGCTCGATCGCACGACGGATGGCCACGGCGAGGTTCGCGTTCTCGACGATGAGACGCGTCGTTCCATTCACCTCAAGGACGAGCAGGGAAATGTCGCCGCAGATCACATTGCGACCTTCGAAGAAGTTCTGGATGTTCTTGCCGCAAGGCCAGACCTCAAACTCTATGTCGAACTGAAATCAGGCACGGACGGCAAACCTTATGAAGGACTGGTCGAGAAAACAGTCGAAGTCATCAAGTCCCGCAAGATCGAAGACCACGTTGTCCTGCATTCCTTCGACCGCAACGTTGTCGAGCGGTGTGCCGAGGTTGCGCCGGAAATCAATCGCTTGATGTCGCTCAACGAGGAATGGGTGGAGCGTAATGGCGGACTTGAGAATTTCTTTGCGAGCGTCGAGCCGCTGGTCCGCTATGTAGGCGTTCACTATGCGCTGTTTGAAGCGGAATTCGAACGTATCATGGCGTTGTTTCCCAAAGAGCGACTGGGCGTATGGACGCTTAATGAGCGCGAGTTGATCGACCGTTGGATGAAGCGCGACATTGCCTATATCACATCCGACAGCCCCGATCTGGTTATCGCCGCGCGCCATGATTTTGTATTGTAAACCCTATAACCAGTCTTGCTTGGACGTTGATCGACACGATAAGTGCGCTCGAAGAGGCGCAGGCCCACCGAGAAAATAGCACCGTCCCACGGGACTTGAGACGATCATGGTTCGTTGGGTCTGTTAAATCAGGAAGCGTTTTCCTGTAAGAGTTGCAATGTCTTGATAGCTGCCGCTGCACGGTTTTCTACACCGAGCTTGATATAAACTTGCTCCAGATGTTTGTTGACTGTTCGCGCGCTCAATCCCAGAATTTCGCCAATATCACGGTTGGACTTTCCGCGCGCGATCCAGTGCAGAACATCGCTCTCGCGGGCTGTAAGGCCAAAGTGAAGCCGTAGCATATCAGCTTCGCCCGCCGCATTGACGGCAGTCAGACGGAACAGGAATTCATCCGCATTTGTTGCTCCGAGATATTGGATCTGAAGCGAGGCTGGTCCATTGACGGCGACTGTCGCCGGGCTTTGCCCCGTCTTCTCAGGCCTGTCAGGGGTTTGAAACCAGGCCTTGCATGTATCCTCAAGCACGGCCTGTCCATTGCCTGCATCAAGGACGCTTTCCACCAGGCGCATGGCCTGCGGTGTAGACCATAGAATTCGCCCTGCGCGATTGACGGCGAGAAGATGACGACCGCTTGCGTCGAGCGCGACACGAGCGCTTTGCACTGAGCGTGCATTGGTAAGATGCACCTTTATGCGCGCGCGCAATTCATCGATATTGATGGGCTTGGTCAGATAATCGACGCCTCCCGCCTCAAGCGCCTGAACGATATGTTCCGTTTCAGTAAGGCCTGTCATGAAAATGATAGGTACCAGCGAGACTGCGGGATTGGCCTTCAGTTGGCGACAGGTCTCGAAACCATCCATGCCGGGCATCACGGCGTCCATCAATATCATGTCGGGAGTGATGCGCTCGGCAATTCCGAGTGCTGCATTGCCCGATGTTGCAATCAGCACCGAATAATTGGCCAGTTCCAGCGCTTCGGTCAAAAAGCCGAGTGTCTGAGGTGAATCATCAACGATCAGAACCGTATCGCGTGAAATCCCGCTCATGGCCGGATGCCCGCTTCGGCTTCGAGTTGACGCAGAAACATATCGAATCCTGACATATTGAAGGCACGAATATAATCGCGCGCGCTTTCGACAAAGGGAACGAGCTGCTCGTCCTGTGCAAGAACGGCGAGCCTCGCCTCGATGCCACGCACATAGCCGATTTCGCTAAGGCGGATCAGGTCCTGCAAATCCGACAATGCCGGACTTTTGATGAATCTTGCCTTTTCTGTCGTCTTTTTTTCAACATTCTTATCGTAAATCCACTTCAGCCCAAGATGAAGCGCGAGTTTGGTGTGCAATTGCCTGAGATCGAAAGGTTTGCCCAGCGTGCCATTATGCGCATTGTCGGGCAATGGGTCGGACGGTGTTGCGTCGCCTATGTTGGCGGAGAGCATGATGATCGGAGCTTTCTCGCCTTTTTCGCGGAGCTTTGCCACCAGCTCCCAGCCATTCATCTGCGGCATGCGGATATCGATAAAATAAACGTCGGGTCGGATGCCGTCGACGAGTGTGAGGCATTCGGCACCGTTTTTGGCGGTCAACACGATGAAATCGAGCGGAGCCAGGATTTCGCGCATCAATGAGCAATGATCATCATTGTCGTCAACGATGATGATGGTACGGCGCGGTCCGCTATAGGCGATGATCTTTTGCGTGGGGGCTGCGAGATTGACCGGGCGATCGATGGCGCTGAGCATAAGGCGAACCTGAAAACGCGATCCTTTGCCATAGTGGCTTGTCAGCGACAGGTCGCCGCCCAGCGTATTGGTCAGCAATTTGGTGATGGTCAGGCCCAGGCCAAGGCCCGGCAGATGGCGCACATATTCGCCCTCACCGCGCTCGAATGGCTCGAATACGCGTTCTATGTCCTCATCCTTTATACCGCGTCCCGTATCCGTGATGCTGAAAGTCGCAACCTGATTGCGGTAGGCAACATCCAGCGCGACTTCGCCTTTTTCGGTGAACTTGATCGCATTGGAAAGAAGGTTGACCAGAATCTGCCGCAGGCGTTTCTCGTCGGTACGCACATATTGCGGCAGACTTTTCGTCTTCTGATAGAGAAAGGCAATGCCCTTGGCTTCCGCCTGAGGCTTCAACATATCGACGATCTGATCGAGAAAATCATGCAGGTTTATTTCGTTGGAATAAACCTGAAGATGCCCCGTTTCGATGCGGGAAATATCGAGCAGACCGTCAATCAGCCCTGAAAGATGATCAGCGCTGCGCCGGATGAGCTTTATCGATGGCTGGCGTGCTGGCGGAATGGTTTCGTCGCGCTCCAGTATCTGCGCATAGCCCAAAACTGCATTAAGCGGAGTGCGCAACTCATGGCTGAGGCCGACCACATAGCGGCTTTTGGCGCGGTTAGCGGCCTCCGCATTGTCCTTTGCTTTTTGCAGTGCCGCATCGGTCTGTCTGTGCGCGGCTATTTCCTTGAGCAAAAGCGTTGTCTGGCGCGAGGATTCCTCTTCCGCCACGATGCGGCTATCATGGGCCAGCACATAAAACCAGCACACGATGACGGCAATTAGCGCCAGCACGAAGAACACGATGAGAATGGTGCGGTTGACGACCTGCGCTGTGTCCGGCGAAGAAGCGCCGGCATGATAGGCGACAATGGCGAGGATTGCGCCGAGAGCGGCCACCGAAAGACAGGCTGTTACGGCATAGCGGCCCAATCGTGTCGAGAGCTTTTTGATGAGAGCTGGTGGAAGCAGCGCCTCTACGACTTTTGCACCTTGTGCTTTGAGATTGGCTTTCGGTTTGCAGAGGTCGTGGCAGCGGCTGTCGAGCGAGCAGCAAAGCGAACAGATCGGTGCTGCATAGGCCGGACACCACGCCATATCCTCCGGCTCGAACGCATGTTCGCAGACCGAGCAGGTAATAGTGCCTTTGCCTTGCCATGCGCGGCGGGGTTTACGCGCAAGATAATAGCGGCCTTTCGTCTTCCATGCGATAAGCGGTGAGACGAGGATGGCTACAAGTAACGCAATATAGGGTGCGAGTGCCGATGCCATGGAACCGAATGCGCCGAAATGCGCCGAAAGCGCTGCAATGGACGATATGGCCATCGTGCCTGTCCCGACGGGATTGATGTCATAAAGATGGGCACGTTTGAATTCGATGCCGGGCGGTGACAGACCAAGACGCTTGTTGATGAAGAGATCGGCAGAAATCGTAGACAACCATGCCATGGCAACGAGCGAAAAAATACCGAGTGCCTGTTCGAGCACCTGATAGACGCCAAGCTGCATCAAGAGAAGGCCGATTGCGACATTGAACACCAGCCAGACCACGCGGCCAGGATGGCTATGGGTGATACGCGAGAAGAAATTCGACCATGCCAATGACCCCGCATAGGCGTTCATCACATTGATCTTGAGCTGCGATACCACCACGAAGGCAGCGGTCAGAAGAAGGGCGACCGTAGGTGAGGAGATCATATAGCCAAAGGCAGTGAGATACATATGCGCCGGATCGGCGGCAACATCGGTTGAAACACCGGCGCTTAATGTCAGCACGACCAGAAACGATCCCGCAAGCAGTTTTGGCGCGCCAAGCACCACCCAGCCGGGGCCTGCGAGAAAGACGGCAATCCTGTGACGCAATTTTGACTGACCTTGAGGGGGCAGAAACCGCAGGAAATCGACTTGCTCGCCGATCTGAGCCATCAGTGCCAGAATGACAGCCGAAGCCGCGCCGAACTGCGCCAGCACGAAAGGCGCGCGCTCGCCATCGGTAAAGCCGCCCGTGATACCAGTAAATGTGCGCCAGAGGTGAAATTTCTCCCAGTCGATCAGTGCGATGAAAATGAAGGGCAGGATATTGAGCGCGATCCAGAAGGGCTGGGTTATGATCTGAAAGCGGCTGATCATGCGCACGCCATAAGTGACGAGCGGGATGACGACCACAGCACTGATGACATAGCCCATCCACATGGGAATGCCGAAAGCGAGCTTGAGCGCACCCGACATGATGGAGGCTTCGATGGCAAACAGCAGAAAGGTGAAAGTCGCATAGATCAGCGAGGTCACCGTTGATCCGATATAGCCAAAACTTGCGCCGCGCGTCAGAAGGTCGATGTCCACACCGTGGCGGATGGCGTAGCGGCTGATCGGTAGACCGATGCCCAGCATGACCATGCTTGCAACGAGGATCGCGGCAATCGCATTGCTCGTACCATAGGAAAACGTGATCGCACCGCCGATAGCCTCCAACGCCAGAAAGGAAATCGCACCGATTGCCGTATGGGCGATGCGGTTGGATGAGAAACGGCGCGCGCTTTTGGCGGTGAAACGCAGTGCGTAATCCTCGAGCGTTTCATCCGCGACCCAGCGGTTATAGTCCCGTCTTACAGGGATGATGCGTTGTCGCGCTGTCATGCCGTTTCATTTCCCCACCGGCGTTTTCTGGCCTCTGCAAAGAGAGATAACAGGAAAATTCAATAATGCATATTTCACCCCGGTAACTACGTCATTTGACGTATAAGCGAATGGCGTCCTCTCCCTGATAGTTGGGATAACCCGGAAAACGGGATCAGTTGAACAGAGGGGACACGCAATGACATTCCGGTCGCAGATGCTTGCCGCACTTTTTGCAAGTGCGCTCACCATTCCGAGCTTTACCAGCGCGTTGGCCGAAGAAGAGACGATCAAGGTCGGCATTCTTCATTCGCTGTCGGGCACGATGGCAATTTCAGAGACGACTCTCAAAGACGCCATGCTGATGCTCATCGAAGAGCAGAACAAGAAGGGCGGCATTCTGGGCAGGAAGCTCGAAGCCGTGGTCGTGGACCCAGCCTCCGACTGGCCGCTTTTTGCTGAAAAAGCGCGTCAGTTGATCTCACAGGACAAGGTTGCTGCCGTCTTCGGCTGCTGGACATCCGTCTCGCGTAAATCGGTGCTGCCGGTTTTCAAGGAATTGAACAATATATTGTTCTATCCGGTGCAATATGAGGGCGAAGAATCCGAGCGCAACGTCTTTTATACAGGTGCAGCACCAAACCAGCAGGCTATTCCCGCCGTCGACTACCTGATGGAAAATGAAGGTGTCGAGCGCTGGGTTCTGGAAGGCACAGACTATGTTTATCCGCGCACGACCAACAAGATTTTGGAAGCCTATCTGATTTCCAAGGGGGTAAAACCTGAAGATATCCGCGTCAATTATACGCCGTTCGGCTTCTCCGACTGGCAGACGGAAGTCGCAGCCATCAAGAGTTTTGGTGCGGCAGGCAAGAAGACCGCTGTAGTCTCGACCGTCAATGGCGACGCCAATGTCCCTTTCTATAAGGAGCTCGCCAATCAGGGTGTGAAGGCCGAGGATATTCCGGTCGTCGCCTTCTCGGTCGGCGAGGAAGAACTGGCCGGTATCGATACGGCACCGCTGGTCGGCCATCTTGCGGCATGGAACTATTTCCAGTCGGTGGATAATCCCGTCAATGCACAGTTTCTCGAAACCTGGCGTGCTTACACCAAGGATGACAAGCGCGTCACCAACGATCCGATGGAAGCCTCCTATATCGGCTTCAATATGTGGCTGAAGGCCGTGGAAAAAGCCGGAACCACCGATCCCGATGCGGTGATCGACGCGCTGGTCGGCGTCTCGGTTCCTAACCTTTCCGGGGGCTTCTCGGCAATGATGCCGAACCATCACATCACCAAGCCGGTGCTGATCGGTGAAATCCAGACGAATGGCCAGTTTGAAATCGTCAGCCAGACACCGGGGCTGATCGTCGGAGACGAATGGTCGGATTATCTGCCTGATTCAAAGAACCTGATTTCCGATTGGCGCGCGCCTATGTCCTGCGGCAATTTCAATGTCGAAACCGGCAAATGCGGCGGGCAAGGTGGCTCGTAAGGGCGGCTCTTGATCTCTTCCAGGTTCGGGCGGGCTGATCGCTCGCCCGGGGCTTTTATCTGATAAATGCAACAGCTTTAAGGGTGCCACCTATGGGACACCAAATCCGCGCAACATTTGTGCTTTTCTGCGTGATGTTCGCAAGCTTCATGGGGGCTGCCCGCGCTGCCGATGATTTTCAGGGGCTGGTCGATGCTGTGGGAAAAGCGAATTTTGTTCAGATGCAGGAGCGGATTTCAGCATTGGCAGCAACCGCTGACGCGCGTGCCGTTTCGGTGCTGAATGCGCTTGGCAGCGGCGATCTTTATATGCGTAAATCCGATGGTCGCGTCTTCATCAGCAGGGCATCGGGTGCAAATCTCAGCCTCATCGATCCGCTCAGTGGGGAGGCGGCAGGCATAGCCCCCAAGGGTGGTCTGGAGAAAGTCAAAGTCAACAATGCCGTTCGCCGTATCGTGCGCACGGCCTTGGGCGGCTTGACGCTGATGAGCCCCAACCGCGCAGAGCGGCTTCGCGCCGCGCAAACCGTGGCCGCAAACCCTGACCCCGACGCATTGCCATTGATCGAGGCAGCGCTTGAAAAAGAACAGGATGCCTCAATTAGGATATTGCTTGAAAAGGCGCAGGCCGCTTTGCTGCTTGTCTCCTCTCGACCGCTTGAAGCAAAACTCAAGGCAGCGCAATTTCTGACCGATCATGGCGACCGTTCCACACTATCCCTGTTGAATGCCGTACGCGCCAATGCGGAGCCAAAACTTGCCGCGGCACTTGATGCTGCGATTGCCCATATCGAGCAAAGGCAGGCTTTCTGGGATGCTGGCCAGAACGTCTGGTATGGCCTGTCGCTCGGCTCGGTCCTGTTGCTGGCTGCTATCGGCCTTGCTATCACCTTTGGCGTCATGGGCATCATCAATATGGCGCATGGCGAGATGGTCATGCTCGGTGCCTATGTGACTTTCGTCGTCCAGGATGTAATCCGCAGCCATTATCCGGGTATCTTCGATTGGTCGCTTGCCATTGCGCTGCCGCTGGCCTTTCTTTTCACCGCCCTTGTAGGGCTGGTGATCGAACGCGGCGTCATTCGCTTTCTTTATGGGCGTCCGCTTGAAACATTGCTTGCGACATGGGGGATTTCGCTGATCCTGCAACAGGGTGTGCGCTCGACCTTCGGGCCGACCAACCGTGAAGTCGGCAATCCATCATGGATGTCGGGTGCTTTTGAACTCGGTGGCATGACGATCACCTGGAACCGGCTCTGGATCATCGTGTTTTCATTGGCGGTATTTTTCACACTTCTGACGCTTTTGAAAAAATCGAATTTCGGCCTGCAAATGCGCGCCGTCACGCAAAATCGCCGCATGGCCTCCTCCATGGGCATCCGCACGCCTTATGTCGATGCGCTGACTTTTGCGCTCGGGTCCGGCATTGCCGGAATGGCCGGTGTGGCGCTGTCGCAGATCGACAATGTCTCGCCCAATCTCGGACAAGGCTACATCATCGACAGCTTCATGGTGGTGGTGTTTGGCGGTGTCGGCAATCTCTGGGGCACGCTGGTCGGCGCCTTCTCGCTCGGCATTCTCAACAAGTTCCTTGAACCTTATGCGGGCGCGGTGCTGGGCAAGATTTTCGTGCTCGTGCTCATCATCCTTTTCATTCAAAGACGTCCGCGTGGTCTTTTCGCGCTCAAAGGCAGGGCGGTGGAAGCATGATGACGGCTTTGTTTTTTCGCAGACTCGACCGCGGTGTCTTCATCTGTGTTGCCATGCTGATGGCCGTTGCCTTGATCGTGCCTGCTCTCAATCTGATGACATCATCTGATCATCCGCTGCATGTGCCGACCTATGTGGTGTCGCTGATGGGTAAATATCTGACCTATGCCATCCTGGCCTTGGCGCTCGATCTGGTATGGGGTTTTTGTGGTATTCTTTCGCTCGGACATGCCGCCTTTTTCGCACTCGGCGGCTATGCAATGGGCATGTATCTGGTGCGCCAGATCGGTGCACGCGGCGTTTATGGCAACCCAAATCTTCCGGATTTCATGGTTTTTCTTAACTGGAAGGAACTGCCTTGGTATTGGTTCGGCTTCGATCATTTCTGGTTTGCCGCCCTCATGGTGCTGCTGGTTCCTGGCCTGCTCGCTTTCATCTTCGGCTGGTTTGCCTTTCGCTCACGCGTGACCGGTGTTTATCTCTCCATCATCACGCAGGCCATGACCTACGCGCTGATGCTCGCCTTCTTCCGTAATGAGATGGGCTTTGGCGGCAATAACGGCCTGACCGATTTCAAGGATATTCTGGGCTTCAACATCCAGTCATCCGGCACGCGTACAGCACTTTTTGCGGCTTCCGCGCTTCTGCTGGCGCTCGCGCTGATTTTAAGTTCTGCAATCGTCAAATCGAAATTCGGCAAGGTGCTGGTCAGTGTGCGCGATGCCGAAAGCCGCACGCGCTTTCTGGGTTACAGGCCGGAAAACTACAAGCTCTTCATTTTTACGCTTTCGGCGATGATGGCGGCGGTGGCAGGCGCACTTTATGTGCCGCAGGTCGGTATCATCAATCCGGGCGAATTTGCGCCTGCCAATTCGATTGAAGTCGTCATATGGACGGCGGTAGGCGGGCGCGCGACACTGGTTGGGCCGGTCATTGGTGCCATTCTGGTCAATTTCGGCAAGAGCATTTTTACCACTGCCTTCCCGGAGATCTGGCTGTTTGCGCTGGGCGCATTGTTTGTGGCCGTAACACTTTTTCTGCCAAAAGGCATTGTCGGAACCTTTCGCTCCCTCATGGCTTCGCGCAGGTTCTTGAAGAAATCAGCTGCAGATGAACGGCAATTGCAAACGGCAGCGGCGGAGTGAAATGATGAGCGAAAGCAACCCTAGCCTACTTTATCTCAACGGTGTTTCCGTTTCCTTCGACGGCTTCAAGGCGTTGAATTCATTGTCCTTCGTTATTCAGCCGGGAGAGCTTCGCGCGATCATCGGCCCGAACGGTGCAGGTAAGACCACCATGATGGACATCATCACCGGCAAGACAAGGCCGGACGAAGGCGAAGTGTTTTTTGAAGGCGATATCGATCTGACCAAAAAGGACGAGGCCGATATTGCGCAAATCGGCATCGGGCGCAAATTCCAGAAGCCGACAGTGTTTGAAAGCCATAGCGTCTGGGACAATATCGAACTGGCGCTCAATCGTAAGCGCAATGTGTTTGCCACTTTGTTTTACAGCCAATCGGAAGCGGATCGGGATCGCATCGAGGAATTACTGAAAACCGTTCGGCTGTGGGCGCGACGTGACGAACTGGCTTCTGCTCTTTCGCATGGTCAGAAGCAATGGCTCGAAATCGGCATGCTTTTGGCACAGGAGCCGAAATTGTTGCTGGTCGATGAGCCGGTCGCAGGCATGACCGATGCCGAAACCACCGAAACAGCTATTCTTCTCAAGGAAATTGCCAAGACGCGTTCGGTCGTCGTGGTCGAACACGATATGGGTTTCATTCGCGATCTTGGCGTGAAGGTTACATGCCTTGCTGAAGGTTCGGTGCTGGCTGAAGGATCGATCGATTTTGTGAGTTCCGATCCAAAGGTGATCGAAAATTATCTGGGGCGCTGAGGGAAATGCTGACAATTGAAAATCTGAGCCTTCATTATGGTGCAGCACAGGCGCTGCGCGGCGTGTCTCTCAAAGCGGAAGCAGGAAAGATCACCTGCGTTCTGGGGCGTAACGGCGTCGGCAAAACCAGCCTTTTGCGTGCGGTCACCGGGCAGCAAAACCCAAGCGGCGGAAACGTTATTTTCGATAATCAGGATTTGAAAGGCCTGCCGCCCTATGCGCGCGCCATGCGCGGCATGGGTTATGTGCCGCAAGGGCGGGAAATCTTTCCGCTTTTAAGCGTCAAGGAAAATCTCGAAACCGGCTATGCCTCGATCAAGCGTTCGAACCGTTCCATTCCTGACGAGATATTCACCCTGTTTCCGGTGCTCAAAAACATGCTGTCGCGGCGCGGCGGCGATCTTTCCGGTGGCCAGCAGCAGCAACTGGCAATCGGCCGTGCCATGGTTTTGAGGCCTCGTATTCTGGTGCTGGATGAGCCGACCGAAGGCATTCAACCCTCTATCATCAAGGATATCGGTCGCGCCATCCGTTATCTACGCGATTCGACCGGCATGGCCATTCTTCTGGTCGAACAATATCTCGATTTCTGCCGCGAGCTTGCCGATCAAATTTATATCATGGATCGCGGCGAGATTGTTCTCGATGGCCCGGCTGAAATACTCGATACGGAAAGGGCACGCAGCCATTTGACGGTTTGATTGATGCTTGGCATCATCGAAAAGGAAATCAGCAAAATCGGTCCACATGAATGAAAAATGATGAAAGCAGTCAGGCCGCTCTGTCTTCTCAGCGCGTCAACGGCTTTGGCCGCCTGTCGGTTCATTTCAAGGAGGGTCGCACTCGCCTTGACCGGCTTTATCAGGAGGGCGCAGCAAAACTGCGCATGCCGCGCAATGGTGGCGATCCGCTTGAAGCCATATTGATCAATACGGCGGGCGGACTGACAGGCGGCGACCGTCTGCAATGGGAGTTGGAGTTACAGGAGGCCGCGCGCGCTCTTGTCACGACACAGGCCTGCGAACGCATTTATCGCACCAGTGGCGGCGAGGCGCGCATTGCAACACGGTTGAAAGCTGCAAAAGGCACGTATCTTGCTTGGCTTCCACAGGAGACAATTCTGTTTGATCAATCGGCACTGTCACGCTCGCTGGATGTGGAACTGGAAGAAGGAGCACAAGCCCTGCTGGTGGAGGCAACCGTATTCGGACGTCTGGCCATGGGAGAACAAATCGATGAGGCCTCTTTCAAGGACCGCTGGCGCATCAGGGTCGGGGGGCATCTTGTTCATGCGGAGCAGTTCCGTATAGGCCCGGATGTGGCCGGTCAGCTTAGCGCGAGCGCGGTAACAAAGGGGGCTGCGGCGATTGCCACGGTCCTTCTTGTTTCCGAGCGCGCCGAAAGCCTTCTCGATGATGCAAGGCGGGCTATCGGTGAGGATAGCGGTGCGAGTGTCTGGCAGGTCGGTGCAACGTCGAAGCTCGTGGCGCGGCTCCATGCGCGCGACAGTTATAGCTTGCGCAAGCGCCTCGACGCTTTGCTGGCTCTGCTCAACGAAAAGGCAGGACTGCCGAAAATTTGGTCAAATTGAACGCGATTTGCCCACCTTGATGAAACGGACAACTGGAATGCAATCATGAACCTGACGCCGAGGGAAAAAGACAAGCTTTTGATAGCCATGGCAGCCATGGTGGCGCGTCGCCGTCTGGAACGTGGCGTAAAACTCAATCATCCGGAAGCAATCGCCCTTATCAGCGATTTCGTTGTCGAGGGCGCACGCGATGGGCGCACGGTCGCGGATCTGATGGAAGCGGGAGCGCATGTGATTACCCGGGAACAGGTTATGGAGGGCGTTGCCGAGATGATCCACGATATTCAGGTCGAAGCTACGTTCCCGGACGGCACCAAGCTTGTCACAGTGCATGAACCAATCCGCTAATCTCCAGAGGAAATGAAAATGAAAAAATTGATGGCCTTGACGATGACAGCTCTGGTGCTTGGCGCAAGTCCGGCTTTCGCCCATCTCAACCCGGCCGAGCACGGATCTTTTGCGGCGGGTTTCACGCATCCCCTTTCAGGTCTTGATCATATTCTCGCGATGATCGCAGTTGGTCTCTGGGCAACCATGCTCGGCGGGCGCGCACTTTTCATTGTGCCGACTTCGTTTGTCGGCGTGATGCTGCTTGGCTTTATCGCCTCGATGCTCGGCCTGCCATTGCCTTTCGTCGAGCCGGTTATTCTCACCTCCGTCGTCGTGCTTGGTCTTGTGGTGGCGCTGGCGCTGCCAGTATCACCGGTGCTTGGTGCACTCGTCGTCGGCTTTTTCGCCTTTTTCCACGGTCATGCTCACGGCGGTGAAATCGGTACGGCGACACTTTTTGCCTATGGTGCAGGTTTTGCGCTGGCAACGGCTCTTTTGCATATTGCCAGTATTGGCCTTGGGCTTGGCGTCGGCACTTTGCTCAAAGGCGCCAAGGGCCAGATAGTGCTGCGCGCGGCAGGCGGTGCGACTGCGCTTGGTGGCCTTATGCTGATGGTTGGATGAGGTGAATGATGATCCCCGGTGAAATTTTCACATTAGACGGCGATATCGAACTGAATTCAGGCCAGCCTGTCGTTACGCTCAAGGTTGCCAATAAAGGCGACCGGCCCATTCAGGTTGGAAGCCACTATCATTTTTATGAAGTGAATGCGGCGCTTGCCTTCGACCGCGATCAGGCGCGCGGCATGCGGCTTGATATTGCTGCTGGCACAGCAATACGCTTTGAGCCGGGGCAGGAGCGAGACGTGATGCTGGTTCCCTATCAAGGGAAAAGGCAAGTCTACGGCTTTCGCCAGATGATCATGGGCAAACTTTGAGCCTGCCGGAAAGGGTGTTTCATGCCAGCCAGAATTAGCCGCGCCACCTATGCGCAGATGTTCGGCCCCACAACCGGCGACAAAGTGCGTCTTGCCGATACCGAGCTTATCATCGAAGTCGAGCGCGACCTCACGACTTATGGTGAGGAAGTGAAATTTGGCGGCGGCAAGGTCATCCGCGACGGCATGGGCCAGAGCCAGTTGTCACGCGCTGAAGGTGCGGTGGATACCGTCATCACCAATGCGCTGATCGTTGATCATAGCGGTATCTACAAGGCCGATGTCGGGCTTTTGGACGGGCGCATTGCAGGCATTGGCAAGGCAGGCAACCCCGACACACAACCGGGTGTGACGATCATCATCGGTCCCGGCACCGAAGTGATCGCCGGTGAAGGCCGTATTCTGACTGCTGGCGGCATCGATTCCCATATTCATTTCATCTCGCCGCAGCAGGTGGAAGAAGCGCTCAATTCCGGTGTTACCTGCATGATCGGCGGCGGAACGGGACCGGCGCATGGCACGCTTGCGACCACTTGCACGCCGGGGCCGTGGAATATTGCGCGACTTATCCAGTCCTTTGACGGTATGGCGATGAATTTCGGCGTGTTCGGCAAGGGCAATGCCTCGCTTCCCGGAGCACTCGAAGAAATGGTGCTGGCGGGGGCTTGCGGGCTAAAACTGCATGAAGACTGGGGCATAACGCCCGCGGCAATCGATAACTGCCTGTCCGTTGCCGATCATTTCGATGTGCAGGTGGCAATTCATACCGATACGTTGAATGAATCGGGCTTTGTCGAGGATACGCTTGCAGCCTTCAAGGGCCGCACTATCCATTCCTTCCACACCGAAGGCGCTGGCGGAGGGCACGCGCCGGATATCATCCGTGTTTGCCAGTATCCCAATGTACTTCCCGCTTCGACCAATCCAACCCGACCGTATACGGTCAACACGGTCGCAGAACATCTCGACATGCTGATGGTCTGTCATCATCTTTCGCCTGCTATTCGTGAGGATATTGCCTTTGCCGAAAGCCGTATCCGCAAGGAAACCATTGCGGCAGAAGATATTCTGCACGACATGGGTGCCTTCTCGATCATTTCTTCCGACAGTCAGGCCATGGGCCGCGTCGGCGAGATGATTATTCGCTGCTGGCAGACAGCGGATAAGATGAAGCGCCAGCGTGGGAGCCTTCCCGACGATGTGCCGGGCAATGATAATTATCGTGCGCGGCGGTATGTCGCCAAATATACCATCAATCCGGCCATTGCGCATGGCATCTCGCATGAGATCGGTTCGGTGGAGGTTGGAAAACGCGCCGATCTTGTCTTGTGGAACCCGGCCTTCTTTGGCGTCAAACCGGATTTCGTGCTGCTTGGCGGCTGGATTGCAACAGCACCGATGGGTGATCCCAACGCGTCTATCCCGACACCGCAGCCGATGCATTACCGGCCGATGTTCGGCGCGTTCGGCAAGGCGCGGACCAATTCATCCGTCACTTTCGTTTCAAAGGCCGCGATGGACCATGGATTGCGTGAGAAGATCGGGGTCGACAAGCAGATGGTGGCTGTCCGCAATACCCGTGGCGGGATCGGCAAGCACTCGATGGTCTTGAACGATGCCATGCCGCAGATGGAGGTCGATCCTGAAACCTATGAAGTGCGGGCGGATGGTGAGCTTCTCACCTGCGAGCCGGTCGACATTGTGCCGATGGCGCAACGTTATTTTCTATTTTAGCGAGATCAAAAATGTTTGCAGTGAAGTCGATCATCCGTGCGCCTGAAGTCAACGATGCAGTGCCAGCGGGCCACGCATTACTAGATCGTGACGAACGCCATCTGCGCCGCAAGACCATCACGCTTGAAAATGGCGAGAAGATTTTCTGCGATTTTGCCGAAGCGGTGGTTCTGGAACATGGCGACAGGCTACTTCTCGATGATGGGCGCGAGATCGAAATTCGCGCCTTGCGTGAAGAGCTTTATGAAATTCGTGGTCGTGATCTTCTCCATCTCACCGAACTTGCTTGGCATATTGGCAATCGCCACCTGGCTGCACAGATCGAAGCCGACCGCATTTTTATTGCGCGCGATCATGTCATCAAGGCGATGCTTGAAGGGCTTGGTGCAAAGGTGAACGAGATCACGGAAATATTCAGCCCCTTACGCGGAGCTTATTCGGGCGGTCATCACGCGCATGGTCACGACCATCACGGCCACCATGACCATCACGACTGAGCATGACATTGCACTTTTGCGGCTGATGGGCTGGCTGTCGCCGGTTTTTCCGGTCGGCTCTTTCAGCTATAGCCACGGGCTGGAACGCGCCGTCCATGACGGGCTGGTCCGTAATGTGCGTGAGCTTGAGGACTGGCTCGGATGGCTCATCAGCCATGGCTCCGGCTGGAACGATGCCGTTTTATGTGCGCAAAGCTGGCGCAAGGCGGGTGACGGTGCCGCTCTGGTTGAACTGGCCATATTGGCCGAGGCTTTGGCCGGTTCAAAAGAACGGCATATGGAAACCATGCTACAAGGCGAGGCTTTTATGAAAGCTGCTCAAAGCTGGCCGCATGATATTTTCGAGCGCCTGTCAAAGCATTGCGCTTATCCGGTTGCGGTGGGGGCTGTTGCAGGCGCACATGGCGTGCCGCTTGGGCTGGTCTTGCCAGCTTTTTTACAGGCGTTTTCGATCAATCTGCTTCAGGCGGCAATCCGCCTTTCCGTCACCGGGCAAAGCGGTGTCACAACCATTATGGCAGCGCTTGAGCCGGTTCTGTCGCAGACGGCAAAACGAGCCGGTCAGTCCACACTCGATGATCTTGGCTCGATGACGATCATGTCCGACATCATGGCCATGAAACATGAAACCCAGCATTCGAGGCTTTTTCGCTCATGACACAGAAGAATGGACCCTTGCGCGTCGGTATTGGCGGCCCTGTCGGCTCCGGCAAGACAACGCTCACCGAAAAGCTCTGCAAGGCATTTCGTGATACATACTCCATCGCAGTCGTTACCAACGACATCTATACCCGTGAAGATGCGCTGATTCTGGCGCGTCATCAGGCGCTGTCTGAAGACCGGATCATGGGGGTTGAAACCGGCGGCTGTCCGCATACGGCAATCCGCGAAGATGCCTCGATCAACCTTCAGGCGATTGCAGCCATGAACGCGCGGTTTCCCGATCTCGATATTGTTTTCATCGAATCCGGTGGCGACAATCTGGCGGCGACATTCTCGCCCGATCTCGCTGATCTGACGCTTTATGTCATTTCGGTCTGTCAGGGCGGGGATATTCCGCGCAAGGGTGGGCCCGGCATCACAAAATCGGATTTTCTCGTCATCAACAAGAGCGATCTGGCACCGCATGTGCATGTTGATCTTGTTGAGATGGAAGCCGACACAGTACGCGCACGCGGAAAACGCCCCTATGGTTTTACCGATCTTTATCGCGGCAAGGGTGTTGAGGAAATAGTTGATTTTCTCGTGGAAAATGGCGGGCTGGTTTCGTCCTCCGCCTGATGGATTGCCGGGTTTTAAGGCAGTCTTTCTCCATTTATGTGGCACAGGAATAAATATTAAGCAGCTCTCTGAAAGTGCAAATCTGCGCACTTGCATTTCCCTGAAATGACGCCGACTATCAAAGAAAAAATAAGGGGAAACATGTGAAGCCATTCGATGAAATGCTCCATGCTGAAGAGGCTGGCGTTCGCGCGCCATACCGCTTTATCAAGCAGTGGCTCGACGGGCAGGATGCGAACAATCTTTTACAGAAGGCACAGGATGCGGAAAACGTTTTTCGCAAAACGGGCATAACATTTGCCGTCTACGGCGATGAAGAAGCAGCCGAGAGGCTCATTCCATTCGATATCATTCCGCGCATCATTTCAGGTCAGGAATGGCGAAAACTCTCACAGGGTATCGAGCAGCGGGTCATGGCGCTCAATGCCTTTCTCGATGATATTTATCATCGGCAAGAGATCGTCCGCGCTGGACGTATTCCAAAAGAACTGATCACCAATAACGAAGCCTTTTTGCCCGAAATGATTGGCTTTCGACCTCCGGGCAATGTCTATACCCATATTATCGGTGTGGATATCGTGCGCACGGCTGAAAACCAGTTCTATGTGCTCGAAGACAATGCGCGCACACCTTCCGGCGTTTCCTATATGCTGGAAAACCGTGAGACGATGATGCAGCTTTTTCCAGAGCTGTTTCAGAAGGTCAAGGTGCGCCCGGTCGAGAACTATCCGCAATTGCTGCGCCAGTCGTTGGCGCGTGTTGCACCGGCATCGGCAAACGGCACGCCGACAGTCGCTGTGCTGACGCCCGGCATTTATAATTCGGCCTATTTCGAGCATGCCTTTCTGGCTGATCAGATGGGTGTGGAACTGGTCGAAGGTAGCGATCTGCGCGTGGTCGATGGCCGTGTCGCCATGCGCACCACGCAAGGTTATCGGGCAATCGATGTTCTTTACCGCCGTGTCGACGATGCCTATCTTGATCCGCTCACATTTCACCCGGATTCAACCCTTGGCGTTGCGGGTATCATGGATGTCTATCGCGCCGGCAATATCACCATCGCCAATGCACCGGGAACAGGCATTGCCGATGACAAGGCGATCTATTCCTATATGCCGGAGATTGTCGAATTCTATACCGGTCGCAAGGCCATCCTTGAAAATGTACCGACTTGGCGTTGCTCGGAGGCCGACAGTCTTGCCTATGTGCTCGACAATCTGGCCGATCTGGTTGTCAAGGAAGTACATGGCTCGGGTGGCTATGGCATGCTGGTCGGGCCTGCGGCGACCAAGGCGGAGCGCGATACCTTTGCGCTCAAGCTCAAGGCACGTCCCGGCAATTATATCGCGCAACCGACACTGGCGCTTTCGACGACCCCCATATTCACAGAAAAAGGGCTTGCGCCGCGCCATGTCGATCTCAGGCCCTTTGTGCTGGTGTCCGATCACATCCGCATCACACCGGGAGGCCTTACCCGCGTGGCGCTGAAAGAGGGATCGCTTGTCGTCAATTCCAGTCAAGGCGGCGGCACCAAGGACACCTGGGTTCTGGACGACTGAAGTTAACAACGAAGCAGCTTGTTGCAACAGGCGCCAGAATTGGGCACGAAAAAGGGGAATGAATTCATGCTTCTTGGCCGCACGGCAAATGGGCTTTACTGGATGTTTCGTTATATTGAGCGCGCGGAAAACATGGCGCGGCTTGTCGATGCGGGATTACGCATGGCGCTGACAAAAACCTCGGATGCGCCGGAAGAATGGTCGTCGGTCGTGGTGTCGGCTGGAGCAAGTCGGACATTTTCTGCCAAGTATGATGCTTATAATGCAGCCAATGTTGCGGATTTTCTGCTGCGGGACATGGAAAACCCCTCAAGCGTTATGTCCTGTTTCGAGAATGCGCGCTCTAATGGCCGCATGGTGCGCACCGCATTGACGCGGGAGGCCTGGGAAAGCATCAATGAATCATGGATGATTTTGAAAAAAGTGCTACGCAAACCGCTTAACGAAGCTGATCTTCCAGCACTTCTCAATCATATCAAGCGCGAGACGGCGCTGATCTGCGGTGCCTTTCATGGCACCATGCTGCGCAATGAGATTTTTGATTTTGCAGGCCTTGGTACTTTCATCGAGCGGGCCGACAATACGGCGCGTATTCTCGATGTAAAATATTATGTCCTCCTGCCGTCCATCTCCTATGTTGGAACGTCGATGGACAATTATCAATGGGAGTCTATCCTGCGTTCGGTCTCAGCCCATCGCTCTTATCGCTGGGTCTATGACGGCGATTATCGTCCGGCACAGGTCGCAGATTATCTCATCCTCAATGAGCGCATGCCGCGCTCGCTCAATTTCTGCTATTCCAGCATCAATGCGCATCTCGGCTATCTGTCACGGGATTATGGGGCGAGCGCTATTTGCCACGACACCGCAGGCAAGACCTATGCGCTCCTCAAAGATCAGGACATCAATTCGGTGTTCGATATTGGCCTGCATGAGTTTCTCACTGACTTCATCGCTTGCAACAACCGCCTCGGAAACGAGATTGCTGAAACCTATAATTTTTATTGAGGGTCTCGTTTGCTGCTCACCATATCTCACATTTCGCAATACGCTTATGATCAGCCGGTTGCTTATGCGCTGCAACGCCTGCGCCTGTTTCCTCAAAATGTGCCGGGCCAGACGGTCAGGCATTGGGAGGTCAGGATTGAGGGTGGTGAGCGTGAGGTCAGCTATGTGGACGGTTTCGGCAATCGCACGGAACTGGTACAGCATGCGCGCAATGCCAGCGAAATTATCATCACGGCAAGTGGCAGCGTTGAGGTGGAGGACCGCGCAGGTGTTCTCGGCCCTGTGTATAGTCAGGCACCTTTGTGGCTATTCGAGCGCGAAACAGCCTTGACCGCTCCGGGCGAACTTATTCGCGCTCTTGCCGATAAATGTGCGTCGCTTAATGAGCCGCTGGAGAAAATGCACACTCTTATGAATGCGGTTCATGAGGCCGTCACCTATATGCCGGGGGCAACGGATGTTTTCACCGATGCCGAAAGCGCATTGGCTGCCGGGCAGGGCGTGTGTCAGGATCACAGCCATGTTTTCCTTGCGGCTGCGCGGCTTCTCAATATTCCGGCGCGTTATGTTTCCGGCTATCTGATGATGGAAGGTATTGAAGAACAGACGGCAAGCCATGCCTGGGCGGAAGCGCATGTAAGCGGACTTGGATGGGTGGGGTTTGATGCGGCCAATAATATCTGTCCCAATGATCGCTATGTTCGCATGGCGACAGGGCTTGATTATCGCGATGCGGCACCCGTTTCAGGTGTGCGTCTTGGCCAAGCATCGGAAATGCTTGCAGTTCAGATCAATGTCGGGCAGTGACTGGTGCCGATAACATATTGAATCCACGCATCGTAGCTTCCAAAATTCAATTCCGCTTTTCGGGGCGATGTAATAGAAATGATTGAGAATTTGACTGCTGGATATTGCCGATGACCTATTGCGTGGGAATGAAGATCGATCAGGGCATTGTGTTTATGTCCGATACCAGGACGAATGCCGGTCTTGATAATATTTCTACATTTTCCAAAATGCGCAGATGGTCCAGAGCAGGCGAACGTGTCATTGTCCTGCTCTCGGCGGGTAATCTTGCAACGACACAAGCAGTTGCTAGTCTTTTGGAAGAACGCATGAAAGCTCCGGCTGAGCGGAATCCGTCGATTTTCGACGCGGTTTCCATGTTTCAGGTGGCACAAATGATCGGTGATACGGTCAAGGAAGTGATTGCGAATTCCGCAACCGGTGGCCAGAACGCGGATGCATTCGGCGCTTCTTTCATTCTGGGCGGCCAGATAAAGGGCGGCGCTACGCGCCTATTTTATATTTATCCCGAAGGTAATTTCATCGAAAGTTCGCTCGATACACCTTTTTTCCAGATCGGCGAGATCAAATATGGCAAGCCTATACTGGTACGCGCCTATCAGCCTGATATGAGTTTCGAGGAAGCGATAAAATTGCTGCTGGTGTCTTTCGATTCCACATTGAAAGCCAATCTTTCGGTTGGCTTGCCACTCGATATGCAGCTTTACGAAGCTGATAGCCTGAAGCCCGGGACATATCGGCGCTTTGAGGCAAATGACGCTTATTACCAGACCGTATCGGCGCATTGGTCGCAGGCGCTGAAAGCAGCATTGGAGCAATTGCCGCCATTTCGCTTTGACTAATCATTACTACTGCGTTCAGATTACTTTCCCAGCGCGTGTAGCTTCACCACCAAGTTTTATGCCCGATTGAAAAAGCCACTTTCTGAAATCAAAGTGCCAATCCACTGGACCGGTCAAAAACATGAACACGTTGATGATCGATCATCGCTGAAAACGGTGTCTGCACCTTAACCTGCTGCTCCCCGTCGACAACTGCAGTTAACTGATTGTCGCCGAGCTCAAAAACCACATGTGTCTGTGCGCCTGTTGGTTCCACCAGAATTGTCCTGCCTTCAAGGCGAATATCTCCATGTTTTGCTAAACCAATATGTTCTGGCCGCACGCCAATGGTGACCTCTTGTCCGCGCCTCACGCTCTTGTCGGATGAGATGCGGATTGCTGTTCCGTCTTTCAGACGAGCCGCAGGTCCATCGTCAATACCGTCAATGACACCTTCAATAAGGTTCATGGCAGGCGAGCCGATAAAGGCTGCAACAAAGATATTTGCCGGTGCTTTGTAAAGTTCGAGCGGCGTTCCCTGTTGTTCGATACGGCCATGGTTGAGAACAACAACCCGGTCTGCCAGTGTCATCGCTTCTATCTGGTCATGCGTCACATATATAGAAGTCGTGCCAACTTTCTGATGCAGGTTTTTAATTTCGCTGCGCATCTGAACGCGAAGTTTGGCATCGAGATTTGATAAGGGTTCATCAAACAGGAAAACGGACGGATTTCGCACCACCGCTCGTCCCATTGCCACGCGTTGGCGCTGGCCACCCGAAAGCTGTGATGGTTTCCGGTCCATCAGTGTTGCGAGGTCCAACATGCGCGCAGCCTCGGTAACGCGCTCATCGATTACATGCTTAGGCTGCCCCGCGAGCTTGAGGTTAAATCCCATGTTCTGCGCAACCGTCATATGCGGATAGAGCGCATAAGACTGGAACACCATAGCGATGTTACGTTCGCGTGGCGTCATGCCGTTCACGACCTGACTGCCTATGGCAATTTCCCCGTCGGTTATTTCTTCAAGCCCCGCAACCATGCGTAAAAGCGTGGATTTACCGCAGCCCGATGGTCCCACCAGTGCAACAAACTCGCCGTCATTGATTGATAAAGATATGCCATGAATGACGTCGAGAGAGGCGTAGGATTTATGAATATCAATCAGCTCTACTGAAGCCATGATTAAATCTCCCGATCAGGATTTGACTGCACCTGCGGTCAAGCCGGCGATGATGTGTTTTTGTGCGACGAAGAACACGATGATGGTTGGCAAAATCGTCAGCGTTATAAACGCAAGGACGAGATGCCATTCGGTGCCGAATTCACCGCGATATACCATGATGCCAAGGGGCCATGGATATTTCGATTCCGAGTTGAGCATAATCAGCGGCAGAAGATAACTATTCCAACTTCCGACAAACGAAACAATTCCCACCGTCGCCAGGATAGGGCGGGAGAGAGGTAGGGAAATGTGCCAGAAGAAACGAAGATAACCACAGCCATCGACGAATGCCGCGTGAAACAGTTCTTCTGGTAAGTTACGGAAATAATTGCGAAAAAGCAAAATGCTCATGCCGAGGCCAAATGCGACTTGTGGCAGCACGACGCCCCAATATGTATCCAGCAAACCAAGGTCGCGTATGCGGATAAACAAGGGAAGTATTGCCGTTGCGGCGGGAAACATCAGACCAAGAAGAAAATAATTGAGCAGAAAGGAAGAGCCGAAGAACTTTACATGCGCGAATGTAAAAGCGGCCATAGCCGATACGACCAGTGTCAGGAAAACAGTCAGCGCCGCGATAATCAGCGAATTGAATATTTGCAGCCAGTAACGATCACCAAGCAGAATATCTCCATAATTCTTCCATTGCCAATTTTCCGGAAGACCAAACGGATTGACCCGTAAATCACCCAGGGTCTTGAAACCACCGAGAGCTGCGGTCAGAAGTGGGACGAGAACGATAGCTGCAATGAATCCGAGCGAAATATAGAGATAGAGTTTGGTCTCTATTCTCGTGTGGACAGTGTTGGATGTATCAGTCATGGCGCATGAATATCCTTTTATAGCCAAAGGCGAGCGTCACGCAGATCACGAACAAAACCACACCAACTGCGCTGCCAAGGCCCACTTGCATACGCATGACGCCATAGGTGTAGAGGAATGTCACCATGGTTTGGGTCGAATTGGACGGTCCACCGCCCGTCAATGGCATGATCATGTCGAAGAGCTGCAAGGAGCCGATAACGGCAAAAAAGACCGATAAGCGAACAGTCGACCCAAGCATGGGAAGCGTGACATAGCGAAACTTTTGCCAGCCACTGGCGCCGTCAATTTCCGCAGCTTCAAGAACGGCCTTGTCGACGGACTGAAGCCCCGCAATGAACAGCATCATGTGGAAACCGAAATATTTCCAGACAATGACGGCGAGCACGGCATAAATTGCGACATCCTTGTCTGCCAGGACATAAGGATTGGCAAAGCCGAAGAAATTTGACGCTGCAGCAAACAAACCATAGTCGCCGTCATAGACAAAACGCCAGATCAGCCCCGCGGCAACGTCTGCCAGAACGTAAGGCAAAAAGAAAATCAGTCTGAACGCCACAACGCCGGGAATCCGGTGAGCCAGCATCATGGCAAGCCAGATCGCCAACGGAATCTGCACAAGAACGGAAATAAAGATAATCAGGCCATTGTTGAACAACGCCTGCGAGAAAGCCGCATTGCGGAAAAGGACCTGAAAATTTCTCAGTCCCACAAACTCGGTTGGCGTCCCGTAGCCGTTCCAGCGATAGAGGCTGTACCAAGCCGCTTCACCCATAGGCAGGATGACAAAGATCGTAAACAGCAGCAGTGCTGGGGGCAAAAAGACCAACAGGGTCAGTGTGCGGTCATGGGCAACAGAGCTGTGCTTTTTCCTGGCTGCGGCTGTTCTGTTCGAGGGTGAGGACGCCGAAGTCATAGCCGTGTTCGCCATCTTTTCTGCTTTCTTACGCAAATTATGAAGATGCAAAGCGCGCCCCGTATCTTTGAGGCGCGCCTTAACCGCGCTTAGCGCAGCTCAAATGCATCCTGAATTTGTTGGGCAGCTTCTTCTGAACTCATTTGACCGGATACAATTTCGACAGATACGTCATTAACGACGCGTCCGACGGCGGCCCCCAATGTCTGATCAAAAAAGTTCTGGTGCCATGTTGACGTAGCCAACTGTCTGGCAGATTCGGCAAGAAGAGGATCTTTGACCGCGCTATCGGCACCCGTTGCGACCGGCAGGATCATGCCCGCAGCAGCCATTTTTTCTTCATTCGCTTTATTGGTCAGGAAAAGTGCGAAGTCGATAGCTTCCTTGGATGCGTTTTTCGTGACAGCCCAGCCGTTCAAGCCGCCCAAAGTGTCGGTCGCTTTGCCGGGGCCACCTTCTACGACAGGAAATGCAAACCGTCCTATATTGTCAGAGGCAAGTCCTTTTCCGTCACCTGCATGCTTGCTTTGATTGGCTTCTGTATTGTCAAATCCGAGGATCATTGCCGCCTTTCCATCGCCGAAGACCCCGAGTGCCTGCGGCCAGGACGCACCAAGATAGCCGGGCTGAAATGGTTCGAGCTTGCCAAACTCTGCCAATTGCTCACCGGCTTTGATGATGGCAGGATCCATGAACCCTTCGCCTTCACCCTTGCTTGCAGCTTCGAACACGGCCTGCCCGCCATTACGCATGACAAGATAGCTCCAGTAAAAATGAATAGGCCATTTTTCCCCGCCGCCACCGGCAATCGGCACAATACCGGCGCTTTTTATTTTTGTTACCGCTGCGCTCAAATCATCCCAGGTTTGGATGCCGCCAGCGTCTACACCGGCTTTAGAGAAGAGCTCCTTGTTATAGAAAAAGCTGACGAGACTGACTTTATAAGGAATAGCCCAGATTTTTCCGTCGAAAGACAGGCTGTCAATGGCAGAGCTGTTATATGCCTGCCGGAATTTTCCGCCGTCTGCGTCGAAATCCTCTGTCAGATCTTTGAGCGCGCCCGTCTTTGACTGCTCTTCAAGAACGCCGCCGCCCCAGCTGTAGAAAAAATCGGGTACATCATTGGATTGCAACAATGTTGGCAGCTTGGCTTTGAAGGCCTCATTCTCGAGAAATTGTAATTGTATCCGAACATCTGGATGCTGGCTTTCATAATCTCTTGCGATCTCTTCCCATACCGCCACAGCTTTAGGGTCGAGCTCGACATGCATCCATTTAACAACTGTCGCAGCTGACGCGCCGACAGTCGCCAGCATCAATGTTATGCCTGTTGATGCGGCATAAGACATCAGCTTGCCGCTCAGGCTTGCGCGTGCGTGCCAATAATTCATGTTCGTGATCCTCCCGTGGGATTTTTCTTAATTTATTCCCTTATGTGGATTAATTCATCCGACATATTGGCCGATGTCAAGACTATTCCCCCAATTTTTCAGAGATTGGCTTGACATGATTGACCAAAGCGACGTTATTTAATCCGTGCTCCGACATAAATAAGACCGAAATAAATAAGAAATGATCAGCGATGATCGCAACAGGATACCATGAAGACTGCAGACCCCGAACTGATGCGTGCGATCAACAGGCTGAGCGTATTGGATACGATCCGTCGTTGCGGTGCTATTTCCCGTGTTGAGATCAGCCAAAGAACAGAACTGTCTACGACCACGGTGTCCGCAATAACCGCGTCGCTTCTCGACGATGGGTTGATACTGACGCGGCACGAAGGTGATATCCGCAATGAAGCCACGCGGGGACGACCCCGGGTAATGCTGGAACTTAATCCGCAAGCAGCACGTGTGGTTGGTGCCAAGATAGCTGCCAATCGCATGATCTTCGCCGTCACAGATTTTTGTGGTGAAATTCTTGCGAGCCTGTCTCTCCCCATCCGCGTGGATCGGCAACCTATAGGCGTCATCGCCGACCTTATCGAAGATGGTGTGCGCAGATGTGTCGTGGATGCTGGATTGGCGCTGGAAGACATCGATAAGATCTGCCTTGGAATTCCCGGCGTTATCGAACATCGCACAGGCATAATTCGCAGCACGCCCATTTTGCGGGAAAGCAACGTCAATTTTGCTGCTGAAATGACATCACGCCTGAATGCGCCAACGCTTATAGAAAGCGACACACACGCGATAACGCTGGCTCACCATTGGTTTGGTCATGCACGCGAATTCGCAGACATGGTCCTTGTGTCACTCGAGCAAACACTGGGCCTTGGAGTCCTGCACAGAAATCAGTTGTTTCGCGGTGCCGACGGACTTAGCCAGAACCTTGGTGATCTCGTATTGGGATACGCCGATAATGCCATTGTTCGGCTGGCAAACCATGCAGGGGAAAGCGCAATTCTGGGCACTTGTCCCTCTGACGGACGTTTTGCTGAAGCAACACGTCTTGGACGGGGTATGCAGTATGCAAGCTCGCTCATTGAGGCTTCAGATGAAGAGTTGAAAAATGCTGCCAAGCGCGCAGGTGCAGCAGTTGGCCTTGCACTTGCAAATATAGTCACCTTGTTTGGCCCACCGCGGGTCATCATTACGGGCACCAGTCTGGAACTTGGTGAGACGTTCATCAGCAGTATTCGTGACAGTTATAATGTTGCCGTACCGCAATCTTTGACGGGTGTCGCAGAACTGGTGTTCGACATTGCCAGCGACGAATTATGGGCGCAGGGCGCAGCCGCTGTTGCGCTGCAAGAACTTTACGAATCGCCGTGGAGCACCACAGGCCCGGCAATTTAGCTCAATTTAAACAATGGATTTCTGGGAGGAAAAAATGGACAAGGTCGGCATCGGCATCATTGGTTGCGGAAATATTTCCAGCGCATATCTCAAGGCAATGGCCGCATTTCCCATTCTCGATATTCGCGGCGTTGCTGACGTGAATGCGGAAATTGCCCAAAAGCGGGCCGACGAATTCCAGTTGCAGGCCCGAACGGTGGATGAATTGCTCGCCGATTCCCAGGTTGAGATCATCGTTAATCTTACAATTCCAAAGGCGCATGTTGCCGTGGGCTTGAGCGCGTTGGAGGCGGGAAAACACGTCTATTCTGAAAAGCCGCTGGGGATAAATTTTGCAGAAGGAAAAGCGCTGTTCGACGCAGCGAAGGCGAAGAAACTTCGCATAGGCTCTGCACCAGATACGTTTCTGGGTGGAAGCCATCAAGCCGCACGCGCCCTTATTGATGAGTGTGTTTTGGGTGCGCCTGTTGGTGGAACGGCAACATTCATGTGTCCCGGCCACGAGCGCTGGCATCCAAACCCTGCTTTCTATTATGAGGTGGGCGGTGGACCTATGCTTGACATGGGCCCGTATTATATCACGGAACTTGTCAACCTCTTAGGACCTGTTGAAAAAGTAGCAAGCTTTGCAACGGCCCCCCGCAAGGAGCGGATAGTTACGAGCGCTGAGAGGAATGGCGAACGCATCCCAGTTCATGTTTCCACGCATGTTGCGGGAGTTCTGGCATTCAAAAACGGCGCAGTCGTCCAGGTTGCCATGAGTTTTGATGTTGCTGGCCACAAGCATGTGCCTATGGAAATTTATGGCACTGAAGGAACATTGATTGTGCCGGATCCCAATCACTTCGGCGGGGATGTGCTGCTTCTAAGAAAAGGTGGCGAATTCGAACAGCAGGACGTTGCTCTCCCTTATGCCGATGGCAACTATCGCTCGCTTGGGATTGCAGACATGGCGCATGCGCTTCGAAGCAATCGACCACATCGTGCCAACGGTGAACTGGCACTTCATGTGCTTGAAGTCATGGAAGCATTTCAGACAGCTTCGGACAGTGGAACGACAATATCGATTACGACCGGGGTTGAACGCCCAGCAAGGCTTGAAACATCTCTGGTTGATGGGCGGATAGCCAAATAATTGTGAGGAGAAAACAATGAAAGAAGCACTTATCGTATGGGGCGGCTGGAGCGGCCATGAGCCGGAGGAATGCTCGGTAATTGTCAAAGACATTCTGGAGGAAGAAGGTTTCAAGGTCTATGTCGAGAATAGTACCGAGGCTTTTGCCGATCCTTCGATACATGATCTAAACCTCATTGTACCGATCGTCACAATGTCAAAAATTGAGAAGGAAGAAATAAAGAATCTAACCAAAGCCGTTGAAAATGGCGTTGGCATTGCCGGATTTCATGGTGGAGCAGGCGACAGTTTTCGCGAGTGTGTCGAATATCAATTTATGATTGGCGGCCAGTGGGTCGCTCATCCGGGTAATATTATTGATTATCGCGTCAACATCACACGTCCTGATGATCCCTTGATGGAGGGTATCTCAGATTTTGCTTACACGTCCGAACAATATTATATGCATGTCGATCCTTCCAACGAAGTCCTGGCGACGACAACGTTCACGGGTGATCATGCGTGGTGGATTGACGGCGTGGTAATGCCGGTTGTGTGGAAACGCAAATATGGCAAAGGCCGCGTATTCTATTCAGCGCTTGGTCATCAGGCCAAAGAATTCTCTGTTCCGCAGATGCAGACAATTTTTCGACGGGGCGCCAATTGGGCAACCCGTTAAGGCGATAGCGTCCCTCTGCGTTTTATCGCTGACCACGTTGCTATATATTTCTGCCGCGAGACCC
The DNA here is from genome assembly GCF_039545455.1 of Brucella sp. BE17. NCBI lineage: Bacteria > Pseudomonadati > Pseudomonadota > Alphaproteobacteria > Hyphomicrobiales > Brucellaceae > Brucella > Brucella sp. BE17. The sequence continues at coordinate 472,830 of NZ_CP154468.1, forward strand.
GTGCCGCGGCGGAAGTCCGAGGCGGTATGCGAGCTGTTAACCGAAATCTTTTGTTGAGGTATCTGATCGGGCCGAACCCGCTTTCGATAGTGAGCTGAAGAAGACTGTTATCACTGTGCATCACTTTGGCTTGTCGTGTGAAAGTCTGAGTAAAGGTAAGGTGTTGATCAGCGCCATGGCTGTCGGCAGCGCCGGCATGAGAAGCCGATGGCCAACCCAGAACAGGCACATTTGTCTGGCGGAAAGTTTCAGGCCAAATCCATACATCCGGTAATGAAGATGGCCGCGCATAATATCGTTGATTTCAACTACATGTGCCAACTTGGCCTGAGCATGACCCGCGGGTGATCATGGTCGAATTGTAGTATGGTCGGCAAACCTCAATACTGCTGGCTACCGGATTGATAGAGTGCGGTTTCGAAGGTCGACATCTTCGCTGACATGATCCGTTCATCTCACGAGATCGACCAAAAAGGATACGCCATGAATGCTATGAAAAAACTGCGCTGGGGCATTATCGGACCTGGTGCCATCGCAACAACCTTCGCAGAAGGCATTGCAGCCTCATCAACGGGTGAACTTATCGCCATTGCCAGCCGTAACCCCGGCAGGGCGGGCTTGCGTGAAGGGTTTGCGGGTGCGCGTATCGTCGATGGCTATGAAGAATTGCTTTCGGAAGCGGATATCGACGCCGTCTATATTGCAACTCCGCATACAGCCCATGCGCAATGGGCAATCAAGGCTGCGCGAGCCGGAAAACACGTTCTGGTCGAAAAGCCGATTGCACTTTCGGCCTTTGATGCGGACGTGATTTTTTATGAGGCGAAAAAGGCGGGCGTGTTTGTCGGTGAAGCCTATATGTATCTTTTTCACCCGCAAACGGCCCGTCTCATTGATTTGGTAAAACAGGGTGTTATTGGCGATGTCAGGCTTATCCGCTCCAGCTTCGGTTTTGATATGGGGGATATCCGGCCGCAACACAGGTTATTCTCGAACGACCTCGCCGGTGGCGGTATTCTCGATGTCGGCGGATATCCGGTATCAATGGTGCGACTGCTGGCTGGTGCCGCTACCGGCACGACCTATGCTGAGCCGGTGGATGTCGCAGGTGTTGCCCATATCGGAAAAACAGGCGTTGATGAATGGGCATCAGCCGTTTTGAAGTTCATCAATGGTATCGTTGCGGAAGTTTCATGTTCGATCATGGCGCAGCAGGATAACACGTTGCGTATCATCGGCTCCAAAGGTCGTATTGAGGTGAAGGATTTCTGGTTTGCCGGCGGTCGCAAAGGTGGCACCGGCAGGATTGAGATTTTCAGGAAGGATGAGAAGGAGGTCATTGAGGTTATTGAAAACCGTCACCTCTATTCCTTCGAGGTTGACGCTGTCGCTGACGCCATTTGGAGAAGAGAAACGGCCTTTGCCTATCCCGGTATGAATGCGGTGCAGACGGTGTCCAATATGCGGGTTCTCGACCGTTGGCGTGCTTCTGTCGGATTGGAATATGGTGTTGAAAAAGCCGAGAAGCGCAACCGGAACATCGTCGACGCACCCATTGTTGCAGGGAATAACGTGCCTAAGCGGAACATTCCAGGGGTAGCTAAACCGGCATCTATTGTTGCTCTTGGCTTTGAATATTTTCCCAACTTCGCCTCGGCATCGCTGACACTTGATGCGTTTTTCGAGGCTGGCGGCAACGTGTTCGACACAGCCTTTATTTATGGTGAGGGGAAAACGGAAACAATCTTTGGTGACTGGCACACCAGCCGCAATATACCGCGTGAAGAGATCGTACTTATAGGCAAGGGCGCACATTCACCACTCTGCTATCCTGACGTGATCGCCAAGCAATTGGACCAGACGCTGCAACGGCTGCGGACCGATTATCTCGATGTTTATTTTATGCACCGGGACAATCCCGATATCCCGGTCGGTGAATTTGTCGAGGCGATTGATGCTGAGGTCAGGCGGGGGCGTATCCGTGGCATTTATGGTGGCTCGAACTGGACACGCGAGCGTCTGGATGCAGCCATAGACTTTGCCGAGAAGAACGACAGGACGCCGCCTGCGGCACTTTCCAATAATTTCTCTCTGGCAGAAATGATCGATCCGATCTGGGCAGGCTGCGTTTCTTCTTCCACCGGTGATTGGAAACAGTGGCTGGAGGCTCGCCAGATCCCCAACTTCGCATGGTCCAGCCAAGGCCGTGGTTTCTTCACTGACAGGGCCGGCCGCGAAAAGCATGACGATGAGGAAATTGTCCGTTGCTGGTATTCTGGTCGTAATTTTGAAAGGCGTGACAGGGCTGTCGCGCTGGCAAAAAAATATGGTTGCAGCCCCATCCACATCGCGCTCGCCTATGTGATCGCGCAACCGTTTCCGGTCGTTCCGCTGATCGGACCGCGAACGGTCGGCGAACTGGAGGACAGCTTGTCGGCACTCACGATTAAGATGTCTGCGCATGATCGCGACTGGTTGCAAACCGGTTAGATGCCCGTCACGAGGGTATCTGGCGGTATTTCTGATTGAAGGTTCTTGTTTACCCGATAATTCTGGTACTATCCGCTTTCTCCGGGAACGAGCACCATGGGCCAGATCACGTGCTTCTCGCGATCAGGGTAACAGTTCTGGTATGCTGGCATGGTGGAAAGCAGCAACTCTCCAACCGATACACCAAGTTCTCCCAATGAAAGACGGAAACTGGTGAGGCGCGGCTGTAGAAAACGGCCTCTCGGCTCCTCACGAAAACCGATGACGCCGATGTCTTTTCCTGCGGTTAATCCAGCTTCTTCAAGCCTTCTGTAAAGCCCAAGTGCCATCAACTCGTAAATGAGTATGATTGCGGTTGGGCGGGGCTGCATTTGAAGCAACTCACTCCCTGCATGATATCCACCTTGCTCGCTCGATTTTGCGCGAATGACAACTGATGGATCAAATGTGATGCCGTGATCTGCAAGACCGGCCTTGTAACCATCCATGAAAAGATAGCTGAGATTGATATCGTTATCCGGGATTGCGATCGCTATATGCTGATGCCCACCGGATACCAGTCGCTTGACCGCATCGCGAGCCACGCCTTCAAAATCGAGGTCTATCCAGGCGTGCGAACCGCCTGACTGTGAGCGCCCAAGTGAAACAAACGGCAAACGTGCCCGAAGAAGCAGATCGATACGTCGATCAATACGTTTGGTTGATGAAATGATCATGGCATCAACCATGCGGCGTGAGACCATGCGTTTGAGATAGTCCTCACTATCTTCGCCCTCGGGGCAGGGGAGAAGAATGAGGTCGAGGCTATGTCGTGACAATACGCTCTGCAGTCCATCCGTCAGGCCCATGAAAAAGTTGTCCGAGTTTTCCACGGTATCAGGCGTACTGCCTGTCATGAGCCCGATGACATTGGTGGTACCTTGCCGAAGACTACGCCCGGACTGGTTCGCAACATAGCCCAGTGCGTCGGCAGCCTCGAGAACGCGTTTGCGTGTCGTTTCGTTGACGTCCGGCTTTCCATTCAAAGCTCTCGAAACGGTTCCAATAGAGATGCCCAGATGCTCGGCAAGCTGGCGTATTCCCCTCATTCATTTCTCCACTGGGCATTTTCATCTTCTGCTTTTGAGAAGTCTTGACACATGTAACATGAATAGCCTAACGTCGTAAACGTTTACGGCAATGTGCATTGAGGAGAATGCGCACTGTAGACTGGAGGAAATCGTGACATTGAATGCCGTTATTTGCGGTTGCGGAGCTATGGCTAAAGGATGGCTGCGGGCTATTAAATCCTCTGCGCAATTGTCGTCCGCAATCCATATTGCCGGTCTGGTGGACCTGCGACCAGAGACAGCTCAGGCTCTTGCCCAGGAGTTCGGTCTTTCTGATGTTATGATCGATAGCGATCTTGAAAAAGTTCTCGCAGCAACGAAAGCCGATATTCTTTTTGATATTGTTGTGCCTGCTGCGCGCTTTTCCGTTGTCTCGGCAGGGCTTGCTGCCGGGTGCCATGTTCTTAGTGAAAAGCCGATGGCGTCCTGTCTTAATGAGGCACGGCAATTGATCGCTTTGGCGCAGAAAGCCGAAAAAATTCATGCTGTTGTTCAAAACAGACGGTTTGTTTCCGGGATCCGGCGCTTGCGCCGTGCCGTTGAGGAGGGGCTGATCGGCGACCTTTCCGCCATCCATTGCGACTTTTTCATAGGGCCTCACTTTGGTGGTTTCCGCGAAGAAATGCACAATGTGTTGCTCCTCGACATGGCGATCCATACATTTGACGCGGCCCGGTTCGTCTCAGGCGAAAAACCCGAAGCTGTCTATTGTCTCGAGAGTAACCCCGCGGGATCGTGGTATGCCCATGGAGCTGCCGCAAACGCGGTTTTCGAGTTTTCTAATAATGTGGCTTTCACCTATCGCGGCTCGTGGTGTGCTGAAGGAGAGCGAACCAGTTGGGAAAGTTGTTGGCGTCTCGTCGGGTCCAGGGGAATGATCACCTGGGATGGTGACGAAGACATGCAGGCCACTATCGCGGGACAGAATGCAGGTCTTCTGCGTGGGGCCAAATCCGTAAACGTTTTAGAACCGCGAGATGAACGGGAGACGCATGGTCACGCCAGTGTCATATCGTCTTTTCTAAATGCCATACGCTCCGGTCAGCCGCCGGAAACAGCGTCTTTTGACAATATCAAAAGTCTGGCGATGGTTGTTGGCGCGATCGAAAGCGCTCATCTTCGCCAGCGTGTCCCCATTGCAGCATGAGGTATTAACAGTGAGTAATCCGGCAAAATCCATCCGCATCGGTACAATGGTTCGTGGCACCAAAGGTGATGCAGCCGAACGTATTGCAAAGATTGCCGATCTGGGCTTTGAAAGTTTCGAGCCTTTCTTCTGGCAGACGACGAACGGACAAGACCTTGCAGACCTTGGCAAGCGTTGTCTGGAGGCAATTGGCGATCGTGATATCACGATTTCAACGCTCGGAATGTTCGGTAATCCGCTTGAAGAAACCGATATTGATCTTGAAACTCTGCAGGGCTGGAAAGATTGTATCGATAATGCACATCATTTCGGCGCAAGTTGCGTCGCAGGCTTTACCGGGCGCGTACGCGGCAAGCCTTTGACTGACAGTCTACCCCGCTACAGGGAGATCTGGAGCGAGCTGGCCAAGCGTGCGGCAGACAAGGGTGTAAAAATCGCGTTTGAAAACTGTGCCATGGATGGCAACTGGGCAACTGGTGACTGGAATATAGCCCATAACCCTGACGCGTGGGAACTTATGTTTAATGAAACGCCGCATGATCATATCGGCATCGAGTGGGAGCCCTGTCATCAGATGGTTTATCTGATCGACCCCTTGCCGCAGATCCGAAAATGGGCGAGCAAGATTTTTCATGTCCATGGAAAGGACGCCACCATCCGCTGGGATGTTATTCGCGAACATGGCGTTTTTGGTAAAGAACCCTTTGTTTTCATGCGAACGCCGGGCTTCGGCGACACCAACTGGACGGATGTCATCTCAGAATTGCGTCTTGCAGGCTGGTCGGGTTCAATTGACATCGAAGGCTGGCATGACCCTGTCTATTGCGGAGAGCTGGAAATGACAGGACAGGTACACGGCCTAAACTACCTCAAAAGCTGTCGTGGCGGTGAGTTCGTTAACGACCCGGTTTGAAGATGGCGGAAAAGCTCTCAATGGAGCGACGACTTACCCGTAAGAACGCAATGCGATAACCAAAGAGGAGGAGACTATGGGGATCGTAAAATACTTGAGTATTGGTGCATTGGCACTCGCAGGAGGGTCATTGCAGACCTTTGCAGTGCAAGCTCAGGACGTGACCATCAACGTGTGGGCTGTCGACAGGGAAATTCAACCGGCACCCAACCTGATCAAGGAATTCAATAAGCTCAACAATGGTATCAGGGTTGAATACCGGCAGATTCAGTTTGACGATGTCGTCAGTGAGGCAATGCGCGCCTATTCCACCGGAAATGCGCCTGATATTATCGCAATCGACAATCCCAACCATTCCATGTTTGCCTCGCGCAACGCTTTTCTCGATCTGACGGACAAAATTGCTGCATCACAGGTTGTGAAGACGGAGAATTATTTTCCCGGCCCTCTGAAATCGACAATGTGGGATGAAAAATATTACGGTGTCCCCAAGGCGACCAATACGATTGCGCTTTATTTTAACAAGGATTTGTTCAAGGAAGCCGGGCTTGATCCTCAAAATCCGCCAAAGACATGGGACGAACTGGTAGAAACAGCGCGAAAACTGACCGATTCTTCGAAAAATGTTTATGGACTGGCTTTTTCGGCCAAAGCCAACGAGGAAGGAACCTTCCAGTTTTTGCCGTGGGTGCAGATGGCCGGTGGTTCTTACCAGAGTCTTAATACCGATGGTGCCGTAAAGGCACTGGAGACGTGGAAGACTATTCTCAACGAGAAACTGGCGTCTCCCGATACGCTTACGCGCAGCCAGTGGGATGCAACGGCTACCTTTAATGCTGGCAATGCAGCCATGGCAATTTCCGGTCCCTGGGAAATCGACCGCATGGTTACGGATGCTAAATTCGACTGGGGGGTGGGCTTATTGCCTGTACCAAGTGTCGATGCCCCTCGCTCTTCGGCAATGGGCGATTATAACTGGGCGATATTTTCGAGCACGAAACACCCGGATGAGGCTTTCAAGGTGCTCGAATATTTTGTGTCGCAGGACAAGGATATGTTCAAGAACTTTGGACAATTGCCCGCCCGTTCCGACATAGCGGCTCCGTCAACCGGCAATCCAGCAAAAGATGATGCACTCAAAGTCTTTGTCGAACAGCTGCAATATGCACAACCACGTGGGCCATCGCCGGAATGGCCAAAGATTTCCAAGGCCATACAGGATGCAATTCAGGCCGCGTTGACAGGTCAGATGTCGCCGAAGGAAGCGCTCGATCAGGCCGCCCAAAAGATCAAGCTTATTGAAGGTTGATTTTGAAAACTGGCTCTGACATGCGTGTCAGCCCGGCGATAAAACGACCATGATCCTCCCGGACGGGCTGTCTGCCATATGGTGGCAGGCAGCCCAAACGGAAAAAGGGGTACTTGATGAAAAGCATCTTTTCCAGTTTACGTGATGGGCGCGGTTTCGATATCACATTGGTCGCTGTGCCGTTCATATTTTTGTTCTTACTGGCCGGGTTACCGCTTCTTTATAATGTTGTGATGAGCTTCCAGGAAGTCGACATGTTCAGTCTCGGCACATTTGCCAGACCGTTTGTGGGCTTGAAGAATTATACCGATCTCTTCAGTCAGCCTGAAACATTGCCGATCCTGACCAATACAGCTGTTTTTGTTATCGCGTCCATTGCTGGCCAGTTTCTGATCGGTTTCGGGCTTGCTCTCTTTTTCTGGACGAACTTTCCTGGCTCGACCTGGCTGCGTGGCCTTTTTCTCGTATCCTGGGTTATGCCGGGGCTTGTGGTTGGCGCGATCTGGAACTGGATTCTGTCCGGCGATTTTGGTGTGCTCAATTTCCTGCTTCGTGAAAGTGGCGTCATAGATGGAAATATCTTCTGGCGCTCCGATCCCAATTTCTCGCTCTGGGCCGTTGTCATCGCAAATGTCTGGCTTGGCACGTCCTTCAACATGATCCTGTTGTCGGTGGGACTGGCAGCGATACCGGCTGATCTTTACGAAGCCGCAGAACTGGATGGTGCTAATGCCTGGCAGCGTTTTTATACGATTACCTTGCCGATGATGCGTTCAACGATCGGGGCTATCATCGCCCTTGGGCTGATCTTTACCCTGCAACAATTCGATCTTTTTGCGGCCATTACCGATGGTGGACCAAACAACACGTCCAATGTTGCACAATACTGGGCATGGGACCTGTCATTCCGCCAATATGACTTTGGCAAGGGAGCTACCATCTCGGTCATCATGCTCATTTTCGTCATGCTCGCTTCTGTCATCTATGTGCGTTCGACCCGTCATGAGGTGCGGGGATGAATTTGAAAATCCGTAATTATATCATGCTGCTGGTCGCTCTTGTTCTCGCGGCGATCTATCTGTTTCCTCTTTACTGGATGTATATTACGTCTCTCAAAGGTGGCTCGGAAATGTTTGCCAGCCCGCCGACTTTGCTGCCGCATTCAGCACAGTGGGAAACCTATGCCAATGTCTGGCAAAGCCGGAACATGAGCCGTTATCTGTGGAACTCGATTGTCATCGCAGTCGGTGCGGTCAGTCTCATAACGGTTCTTGGCGTTGGCTGCGCCTATGTTCTGGCGCGCTATCGCAATGTCTGGGTCGACATTGGGCTCTTTTTGACACTGATGCTTCAGGTCTTGCCTGCGTCGTTGATGATTACGCCGATCTTTGTCGGGTTTTCCCAACTTGGTCTACTCGACTATCCGCGCTTTGCCGTTATTCTCGCCATTGCTGCAAAGAGCATGCCTTTCTTCGTCATTCTGGTACGCGCAACATTCATGGCGGTGCCACAGGAGCTGGAAGAAGCTGCACTTGTCGACGGGAATTCCCGAGCGGGGGCATTCTTTCACATCGTTTTACCGCTGGCGCGTAACGGCATCCTCGTCAGCGCGATTTTGATTTTCATGCAAGCCTTCGGCGAGTTTGTATATTCAAAGTCGCTCATTCAGTCCGTTGAACTTCAGCCGGCCAGTGTCGGACTGAATTCCTTCATGGGCCCCAACACAAGCGAGTGGAATTCCATCATGGCTTATGCGGCAATGTATGTGACACCTATTCTCGCCCTGTTCATTCTCTTGCAGCGCCGTATCGTATCCGGCCTAACTTCGGGAGCGCTGAAATGACACTTCAGATCGAACTTTCCGACGTCAACAAACATTATGGTAATTTCCATGCGTTGAAGAATATCAACCTTTGCATTGAGAAAGGAGCATTTGTCGCGCTGGTCGGGCCATCTGGTTGCGGAAAATCGACATTGTTAAGATCTCTCGCCGGTCTTGAAAGCATTTCCGGTGGCGACATGCGTATCGGTGGAGCGCTTATGAACAATGTGCCGCCGCGCAAACGCGATGTGGCGATGGTTTTTCAATCCTATGCGCTTTATCCCCATATGACAGTTGAGCAGAACCTCACCTATTCCTTGAGGATGCGCGGGGTAAAGAAGGCGGAGGCGCGCAAAGCCGCCGAAGAGGTGGCAGCTACTACGGGATTGACCTCTCTCATGAAGCGCTATCCGCGCGAGCTGTCGGGCGGGCAGCGCCAGCGTGTGGCGATGAGCAGAGCGATCATCCGCGACCCACAGGCCTTCCTGTTTGACGAACCCCTGTCTAATCTCGATGCAGCCTTGCGTGTTCATATGCGCAAGGAAATACGCGCGCTGCATGACCGGCTGAACGCAACGTCGGTATATGTTACGCATGATCAGATTGAAGCGATGACTATGGCTGATCATGTCGTCGTGATGAAAGACGGTAAGATTGAACAGCAAGGCAGTCCGATCGATCTTTATGAGAAGCCGGTAAACCGGTTTGTGGCGGGCTTCATCGGCTCACCGGCGATGAATTTCGTTCCGGCAAGCGTTGGTGCAGATGGGCAGGCGCTTATGTTGGAACTGGGAAGCGGAACCGCCAAACCGCTACGCTCACCCAAAGCGTTGCAACCCGGTCAACGTGTTGTTGTGGGTATACGCCCGGAACATATTTCTATAGCGTACACTGGCGAGAGACGCCTTGATCTGGACGTTTCAACAGTTGAAACGACCGGTTCCGCCACGTTCGTTTCGCTTAAGACTGAACCAGATATTTTGATTGTCGTCCAGGGAAGGACAGAGATAAAGTCCGGCGATCGGGTCGGCTTGTCGTTTGAATTGTCCATGATGCATTTATTTGATGAAGACACTGGCATGCGCCTTTGAACAGTCGAAGTGAGGCACGTGAGCGTTGAACATTGGACTTGCCCCGGGTTCAACCATCGCTTTTTAACTACAATTAACCTCGTGGAGGTCGTTGGCGATGTGTCCCGCCATCAGCTTTCCGGCTGATAAAAGCGAAGAGCGTCATCGGCCCTTCTTCGGGCTCGGGGAACAGTCGTCGAACAGGACAGTCCATGGAATAGCCCGACGGAACAACCTCTTAAGCACGTCTTTTGATCGATACGCACCGTCATTCAAGACCCGTAATAGCCCCCCATGATCTTGCCCGAAAGCGGTTGGGCGATGCTACATAATAGTTGATCCTTCGTTTATTCAGGAATAATATTCCTATTAACTCACGAAATTAAATCGTTTGATCAATTGTGCCGAATTTTGTTCCTATGTAGCTAGGATAAATGAGGCATGACATGGATAAAATCGGCTGCAGGGTTTTTGAACGCAACGAACAGCGCACGGAGGCAGAAATTCTTGATGCATTCCGCGCTATCGGCGTCGCTCAGGTGAGTGACTGCATGGGACGGCTGTATGGTTCGATTGCGTTGCAGCCGCTTCATGGCCACGGATTGCGCATGGCCGGTACCGCCCTGACCGTCAAGACGCGCCCAGGCGACAATCTGATGATCCATCGTGCCATCGCTATGGCCGAGCCGGGTGATGTGATCGTTGTCGATGGCGGCGGCTGTGTGGCAAACGCGCTGGTCGGTGAATTAATGTTGCTCCAGTCGCAAAAGCGCGGTGTCGTCGGTTTCGTTATCGATGGCGCGGTGCGTGACGTTGAAGCCTTCGGTCCTGCCGGTTTTGGCTGCTTTGCCCGTGGCGTGTCACATCGTGGCCCCTATAAGGACGGTCCCGGTGAAGTCAATGTCCCCGTCAGCGTTGGTGGGTTGGTCGTACAGCCTGGCGACATCGTGCTTGGCGACTGTGACGGCGTGGTTGCCATTCCTGCGGCCTATGCAGCTCAGGTTCTGGCACTGGCCAACGCAAAAGAAGCTGCGGAAGCACGTGGCATGGAGCGCATAGAGGCGGGCACCTACGAGAAGGTGTGGCTTGCCCCTTCACTGGTCCGCATGGAGAAAGAATACAAATGAGCATTGTTTCCGCCCGTATGCGGCAGGTCAAGCTGTCACCCAGCGTTGCAGCCCGTGTCATCCTGAACCGCCTTCGCGAAGAAGGTCGACGGATCATCGATCTGACGATTGGTGAGCCGGATTTTTCAACGCCTGCGCACATTCGCAAAGCGGCGGTGGAGGCCATGGAGCGCGGCGAAACCAAATATCCGCTCTCACAAGGCACGACCGCGCTGCGCAAGGCTGCGGCAGCACGTATTCTCCTCGATACGGGTATCGAATATCCGCTTGCGCAGATCATTGTCAGCACCGGTGCCAAGCAGGTACTCTACAATGCTCTGACGGCGACGCTCGAAACGGGGGACGAGGTTATTATCCCGGCCCCTTATTGGGTCTCCTATCCCGATATGGTGGAACTTGGTGGCGGAAAGCCGGTCACGCTGGTGACGGAATCCGCAACAAACTACAAGATTTCTCCTGCCGCCCTCCGCGCCGCAATTACCCCCAACACGAAGTGGCTGATGCTCAATGCTCCCAGCAATCCTTCGGGGGCGGTTTATGACGAGGCGCAACTTTTGGCGCTGGCTGAAGTGCTGCGAGAAAGTCCGCATGTCTGGATAATGACCGACGATATTTACGCACGGCTCACCTTTGAGGGTGGTCCTGCGCCGCATATCCTGCAAGTTGCACCCGATCTTGCCGAGCGCACGTTAGCAGTCAATGGTGTTTCGAAATGCTATGCGATGACAGGCTGGCGCATCGGCTACGGATCGGGCCCTGCGGATTTGATAAAGGCAATGGCCGTGGTGCAGTCGCAGAGCACATCGGGCGCATGCTCGATCAGTCAGGCCGCGGCTCTGGCCGCTTTGACCGGACCGCAGGACTGCGTGGAAACCTTCACGCAATCCTTCCGCGAGCGCCGCGATCTAGCCATTGAAATTCTGGCGCAAGCTCCCGGCTTGAATGTGATCGTACCCAATGGCGCCTTCTATATTTTCCCGGACTGCTCGGCTCTTCTGGGACGCGTAGCAGCGGATGGAACCAGAATCGCAACCGATGCCGACCTTGTACAGTATATCTTACGCCAAACGGGCGTGGCCCTTCTGGACGGTGGCTCCTATGGCGTGCCGGGAACCTTCCGTCTTTCCTTTGCGTCCGCGCCTAGCGAAGTGCGCGAAGGATGCGAAGCGATCAAGTCGATATGCGAAGAACTGATGTCCACTCCAACTTGAACGGGCCAGCTTGAACAGGTCAACTCGAACAGGCATTTCACACAGGGGAATTCAATGAATATCAACAATATGATCTATGCGCTCGCTTTCACTCTGCCATTGAGCGTGACAGCCTTGGATACGGCTCAAGCCGATGCATTAAGCGACATCAAAGAGCGTGGCACCTTGATCTGCGGCACCTTGGGAACATCCGAGCCGTTCAGCTATCAGGATCAAGCCAAGCGCGAGCTGGTCGGTTATGACGTCGATGTCTGTAAACTTGTTGCTGACAAGATCGGTGTCAAGGTTGAGTATAAGCTTCTGGCTGTGGCAGCCCGTATTCCCGAGCTCGATAGCGGTCGCGTCGATGTTCTTGTGGCCAATCTCGGCTGGACGGCCGATCGTGCCAAGCAGATCGATTTTAGCCATCAATATTATGTCACGCCGCAGAAATTGCTGGTTCGTTCTAACAGCGATATCAAAACGATCGAAGATCTGGAAGGCAAGCGCATTGGCGCAACCAAGGGATCAAGCTCGGAGCGCGTGATTCAGGAGCGCCTGCCACAATCGCGCATCATCGGCTATTCCGACAGCCCGGCGGCTTTCCTTTCGCTACAACAGCGCAAAGTCGATGCGCAATTCGCCTCCGAACTCGTTCTGGTCCGCCTTGTCAACCAGAGCCCCAGCAGTTCGCCGACGCGCATTCTTGAAAAGTCTGTCGTGGATGAGCCATGGGGTCTGGGTGTTCGCAAAGGCGAAACCGCACTGTTGGAGCAATTGAATGCCGCCCTCGACGAGGCTGAAACCTCGGGAGCAGCAGCTAAACTTTTTCACAAGTGGTTTGGGGCTGAAACGCCTTACCAGCTCACGCGCTCCTTCAAGGTCGAGCCGATTTCGGCGCAGTAATCGCGGATATTCTCGATTAAATCACTGCGCAACTGCATAGCGCTTTGATTTGAGTGAATGCTATGCAGCTTATGAACGGGAGCATAGTGCACGGTTTAAGGTGCCCTATGCTTCAACGCGGTTTAAGCCTTAATGCAAAGGTGTAACCGCATATCGCTTTTGTTTTTCGCATTACCACAGGCAAAGCCGCTCAGCATTCTTGCTGGTAATGCTCCAAAGGGCCGCAGCCAGGCTGAACGCTCCTTTTTGATGTAGAGGTTTGGATGGATTTTTTACTTCCACCGGATCAGATGGCCCTGCTTTTAACCGGCGTGCGCACGACGATCCTGCTTTTCGCGATTGCCTGGATCGGTGCCTTCCTGCTGGCGTTGCTTCTGGTTGTTGTGCGCGCGACAGAGTATCGCCTGTGCCGTTGGGTCGTGGATATTTTCATTGCCTATCATCGCAATGTTCCGCTTTTGGTACAGGTGATGTTCTGGTATTTTGGTATGCCCGAACTTATCCCCGAGGGTATCCGTTACTGGTTATACGATCACAATGCGGAATTCTGTTTTGCGGCCATAGCACTTGCTTTGGGCAGCTCTGCCTATCAGGCCGAAGATATCCGCAGCGGCCTTCGCGCCATTCCCGTAACACAGTTTGAAGCCGCACGTGCGCTCGGCTGCACCTATCTGGAAACGATGCGTTATATCGTGGTGCCGCAGGCCTTGCGCATCTCGCTGCCACCTCTTATCGGTCGCGCCTTGCTTTTGTTCAAGAATACGTCGGTCGCCATGGCGATCGGCGTCGCAGAACTCACTTATCGTGCCCGCGAAGTCGAGAATCTCTCCTTCCAGACCTTTACGGTGTTCGGCATTGCAACTGTTCTCTATCTTGCGGGTACGTTTACATTGATGGCGATTGGAGCATGGCTCGAACGGCGTTCAAACCCCGGACGCAAGGATGGCGCCCATGCTTGATATCATTCGCGAATACTGGCTTACCTTTCTGATCGGACAATATCCCAACGGCCCACTCGGTGGCCTTGCGATGACCCTGATCGTTGCAATGCTGAGCATTGCCATGTCGTTTCCGATCGCCATCGCATTGTCGGTCGCGAGGCTGTCGCCATGGAAATGGATGCGTTCCCTGAGCGCTGCGCTGTCGAACTTCATTCGCGGTATTCCGCTTTTGATGCTCATCTTCTGGTGCTATTTCGTCATTCCGATCATGACCGGATACGCGGTCAGCGGTTTCTGGACACTTGTCTGTGCGCTCACACTTTATGAGGCGGCCTACCTCTCGGAAGTCATCCGTGCCGGCATGGCGTCAGTCCCCAAAGGCCAAACCGAGGCTGCGCGCTCGTTGGGCGGAGGCTATTTCCTCACCCTTCGCAGTGTTGTGTTGCCGCAGGCACTTTTCAATGTGCTGCCCGGTATTACAAGCCAGTTCATCTCCACCATCAAGGAGACGTCGCTTGGTTATGTCATTGCCGTCAATGAGCTGACGTTTGCTGCCAATCAGGTCAACAATCTTCTTCTGACGCAACCGCTTCAGGTCTTTACCATATTGGCCGGTATCTACTTCCTGCTGTGCCTTCTCCTGTCGCGCGGTCTTGCCGTGATCGAAACTTCCATTCGCCGAAAGAGAGGTCTTCTATGACCGCACCTGTTATCGTCAGCTTCGACAAGGTCAATAAGTGGTATGGCGCGCACCATGTTTTGCGCGATGTTTCGCTGGAGATCAAAAAGGGCGAGGTCGTGGTCGTCTGCGGGCCGTCCGGTTCGGGTAAATCGACGCTGATCCGCACCATCAACGCGCTTGAGCCGATCCAGAAGGGCAGCATCCGCCTCGATCACACCGAGGTTCATGCAAAAGGCACTGATCTCAACAAGCTGCGCCAGAGCATTGGCTTCGTCTTTCAGCAGTTTAACCTTTTTCCGCATATGAATGTGCTCGATAATGTCACCTTTGCGCCGATCCGCATCCAGAAACGCCCGCGTGCCGAAGCAGAAAGTTTTGCGCGCGAACTTTTGGCGCGTGTCGGGCTTTCGGAAAAAGCCGACAGCTTTCCCGGCTTCCTGTCAGGTGGCCAGCAGCAGCGCGTTGCCATTGCAAGAGCGCTTGCTCTTCGTCCACCGCTGATCCTGTTTGATGAGCCGACCAGCGCTCTTGACCCGGAAATGGTGGGCGAGGTTCTGCAAGTCATGAAGGCACTGGCCCGTGACGGCATGACGATGATCTGTGTTACCCATGAAATGGGCTTTGCCCGCGAAGTGGGTGATCGCATCATTTTCATGGATCAGGGACAGGTTATCGTTGATACGATGCCGGAATTGTTCTTTGATAACCCCGAACATCCCCGGATCAGGCGATTTCTGTCCGATGTGAGGGGAGAGCACTGACTACTGATCTCAAAGGCCTTTAATGTACACACTCAAGCAGCTCGAAGCGTTTTGTGCCAGCGCGATGCTCGGCAGTTTTACGGATGCTTCGCGCCAGCTTGTGGTGACGCAATCCACCATCGCGAAGCGCGTTGCTGAACTTGAGGCCACTGTCGGAACAGACCTGTTTGTGCGGCTTGGCAAGACGCTGCGGCTGACTGCGGCGGGTGAAAAACTTTTGCCCAGCGCGCAGGAAATGATGCGTTTGCAAGAGCGCATCGCGCATACCATGATGGCAACCTCGCATCTGGAAGGCTATATTCGTATTGGCGCAACCGATCTTGTCGGCCTGACATGGCTGCCGACATTGATCCAGACCATGCGGTTACGCTTTCCCAAGATACGCATCATGCCCGAAATCGATGGCGGCGTTCGCCTTTATGAGCGACTTGAGCGCAACGAACTCGATATAGCAATCATTCCATGGCCTTTTGAAAGTCCATCAGTTGAAACGGTGGCATTAGGCAGCATCCGCAACGTCTGGATGGCAAGCCCCGATTTTGAATTGCCGCAGGGTGTTCTGACACCAGCGCAGATTTCAGCACTTCCGATTATAGGCCAGCCGGACAATTCCGCCCTGACAGTTCTTTATCGCAAGTGGTTCACGGAGAACAGCTTTAATCTGAACAATATTCTTTCATGCAACAGTCTTGGCATGGTTGCCAAACTTACGACTTACGGGCTTGGCGTCAGCTACCTGCCGTTTAATTATTTCCAGCCGCAAGTACAGGCAGGCGAGTTGAAAGTCGTTGAAGCCGCACCCGCGCTGCCACTGGTGACCTATTTTGCAATACTTCCACGCAGTACTACACCGCTCATCGATAATCTCCTGTCCGTTATTCAAGAAGTGCAGGATTTTGAACCTGTCCTTTAAAGAGATCGGTACATATACAAAACTCTTGCTGAGACATTCAGACTTGATGATTTTATTATTGATAAGGTGGAGGTCAGTGGCTGAGCAGAGCTGCGGCGTCCCTGTCGAGAACCCAATGAACATTGCCATGTGAAGAAAGGTATGATGCCGGGCACGCGTCGTTTGGCAAATCTTCAATACTGCGCCGCACAGCCTCGGCTTTTGCTGCACCAGTTGCAAGGATAACAATTTCCCGAGTATCGAGAATGTCAGCAATGCCCATTGTGATGGCCTTACACGGAACGTCTTCGAGTTTAATCAAGGTCGGGCGATTGGCGTTCAGCGTTTCATCGGAGAGTTCGACGACGCGGACCCGGCTATTGGATTTCGAGCCTGGCTCGTTGAACCCGATATGGCCGTTGGTGCCTATTCCCAGAAGTTGCAGGTCGATCCGCTTTGTTGCCAGCAGTCGGGCATAGCGTTGTGCTTCAGCCAGCGCATCCGATGTCGAGCCGTCCACCAAGTTTATTTTGTCCGGATTGAAGTTCGTGAGGTCAAAAAGTTCCCGCCGCATATAGGCGGCAAAAGAATCGGAATGAGAGGCAGACAGGCCGCAATATTCGTCCAGATTGAACGTTTCGGTTTCAGAAAACGAAATTTTCCCCGCACGAAAAGCGTCAATCAGTTTCGCATAAACGCGGCGCGGGGTTTGCCCGGTTGCAAGTCCCAGCACGGCTTTTGGGTTCTGGCCAACGGTTGCGAGGATTTTGCCTGCCACAGCCTCGCTTGCCGCTTGCGCCGTCGCAAATACTTCGATCTGTGCGTCGTTACGCTGTTCCAGCGAAAGATCATTCATAAGCACTTATGCCTTTATATGCATCAGTTGCGGTTGGTTCGTTGCAGCCGCAATCATTTACTCGTTCGTCAAAAGCCTGAAGGGGGAGGTTGGGCAGGTTTTACAGATGTCCTGCTTCCATGGCCTGAAGAAGGGCGGCGATATAGCCATAGCAGAAGCTGAAGGCGACTCCGACCGGATCACGGCCACTGATGGTCGGCACATGATCGGGCATTATCATGTATTTATATCCGACTTCCTTATAAACTTTCATGGACCGGATCATGTCCATGTCGCCTTCATCGGGAAATGTTTCCATGAAGGAAAGTTTGCCGCCGCTGATGTTGCGGTAATGGACATTGAAAATCTTGTCGCGCGTGCCAAACCAACGAATAATGTCGTCTATCTCCTCGCGTGGATTGTCGAGCATTTCGCCGATTGATCCTTGGCAGAAATTGAGGCCATGATAGGGGTTTTCGCGCATCAGCACGAATTTCTTCAAGCCTTCGACCGTACCAAGAACCCGGGTGACACCCTTATAGCCTGCGGGGGTATAGGGATCGTGGGGATGACAGGCGAGACGAACGCGGTTGCTTTCGGCGACCGGAACCACACGCTCGAGGAAATAATCGATCCGCTCCCAGTTCTCATCTTCCGACAGGACACCGGCAAGGCCTGGCGCTGCCTCGTGATCGGCTTTGCCCCAGCGCCAAGCTTCATTGAGCGAACCGCCGCGCCCACGCTCCATCTCGGTGCGCGGAATGCCGATGATGTTGAGGTTGTATTTCGCCGCAGGAATGCCCGCCGCCGCAATGCTCTCGATCATCTTGCAGACTTCATCGATCTGGCGATCACGATCAGGCCCAGCCATCAGGATATCGGGATAGGAGGCTTCCTCAATCGGGCGCGAGGACATCGGCAACTGGACCATGTCCAGCACGAGGCCAAAGCTTTCAACTTTTTCGCGGTGACGCTTGATGTCGTCAAGCGTCCAGCTGGCAGGGCTTCCTTCCGGGTCGGCACAGATATGTTTGAGGCCAAGCTGCGCCCAGACCCGAAAATCATCGTCCTCGCGAGCGTCTACTTGCGTACCGATATACATTGGATTTCTCCCCGATTACCGAAAGATAACATGTTTTGAGATGGTCAGAGCGCACTGGCCTGGAATAACATTCGCGAATACTCGTCATGCGTGCGTCCGTGATAAAGGTCATCCTTGGTCAGTACGTCGACGAAGGCGCCGCCCTTCATGACGAGTACGCGGTCGCACATATGCGCAATCACGCTGAGATCATGGCTGACGAGGACATAGGTCAGATTACGGCTGTCCTTGAGATCGCTCAGTAGATTGAGCACTTCCGCCTGAACCGAGACGTCGAGCGCCGAGGTGGGCTCATCAAGCAGGATGATCTCCGGTTCGAGCATCAATGCACGGGCAATGGCGACCCGCTGTCTTTGTCCACCTGAAAGCTGATGCGGGAAACGTTCGGCGAAGTTCACCGGCAATCCCACCTGGGTCAGTGCATCGCCGACTTTGTCAAAACCTTTCCCAAGCCTCATGGCGCGGATCGGCTCGGCCAGTACGCGGCCAATACGCTGGCGCGGATGGATCGACCCGTAAGGGTCTTGAAAAACCATTTGTGTCAACAGCATCTGTTCGCGCGTGCGGACTTTGTCCACATCAGTTCCTGCAAGTCTGATACGTCCATTCCAGTGACGGTCGAGTCCCGCCATCGATCGCAGCACGGTTGACTTGCCACAGCCTGATTCACCGATAATACCAAGGGTCTCTCCTTTTTTCGCCTTAAAGGAAACGCCCTTGACGACCTGTTTCGCAGCTTCGCCCGATCCAAAGGAAACGGAGAGGTTTTCGACTTCAATCATCACCTTGCCTCCGCCATATCGATTGCTTTTCTGTCAAGTGTCTTGAGACGCCGGACAGGGGAATAAAGATCCGGCATGGCGGCGATCAGGCCGCATGTATAGGGATGCTCTGCATCTTCCAGCCGGGTCAACGTCTCCACAACCTTTCCCTTATACATGACCATTATACGCTCGCAGAATGCCGCGACCATGCGGATATCATGGCTGATCAGCATCAACCCGGCATTGTTTTCCTGAACAAGCTCATCAAGCAACTTCAGCACATCGCCGCGAACGCTGACATCGAGCGCCGAGGTGGGCTCATCGGCAATCACCATGCGTGGCTTGGCCAAAAGCATCATCGCGATCATCACGCGTTGCCCCATACCGCCCGATATCTGGTGCGGATAGAGCTTCATCGTTCTTTCGATGTCGGAAATCCGCACGCGTTCCAGCATGGTTACAGCCAGATCATGGGCTGCGCGCTTTCCGACTGAAAGATGCAAAATGGCTGCTTCAGCCACCTGCTTGCCAATCGGCAGGACAGGATTGAGCGAATAGCGCGGATCCTGCATGATTAGCGCCATGCGATTGCCGCGTAGCGCCCGCATCTGCTTTTCTTGCTTGGCGAGCAGCGTCTCTCCTTCAAACGCAAGTGCATCGGCGCGAACCTGACCGATAGGCGGCAGCAAGCGCATGATTGCTCGTCCCAGCGTGGATTTTCCTGAGCCGGACTCGCCAACGATGCCCAGCCGTTCGGCCTTCAAGTTGAAGCTCACGTTGTCGACTGCTGGTTTCGCCATCCGTCCAAACTGTACGGACAGATTCTCGACAGTGAGGATGATGTCTTGATCAGGAGCGTGCATGACGAGGATCCAGAAGATCGCGCAGCGTGTCGCCGACGAGGTTGAAAGCAAGGCTGGTCACCAGAATTGCCAAGCCGGGCATGACGGCGACCCACCAGTAATCGAGCATGAATTTACGGCCGCTTGAGATCATCGCACCCCATTCGGGGGCCGGTGGCTGTGCGCCAAGCCCCAGAAACCCGAGAGATGCGGCGGTCAGAATGATGCCAGCCATATTCAGCGTCAGCCGGACGATCACCGAGGGAATACACATCGGCGCAATATAAAGGAAAAGCAGCCTTAACGGGGAAGCTCCATAAAGGCGCGCCGCAGCAACATAATCGGTGTTGCGCACAACGAGTGCCTCGGCACGGGCTAGGCGGGCAATCGCGGGCCAGCTTGTCAGCGAAATGGCGATGATCGCGGTCTGTAGACCCGCACCAAGGGCTGCTGCAAAGGCCAGCGCCAGAATGAGCGAGGGGAACGACAGCACGATATCGGTAAATCGCATGAGAATTGTATCGGTCCGTCCACCAACGAAGCCGGAAACCACGCCGATGACGAGGCCGATCGGCCCGACAATAAGCGTAACCGCCAGAATGGTGGAAATCGTGATACGTGCACCAAAGATCAGGCGCGAGAAAATATCGCGTCCAAACTCGTCGGTACCAGCCAGATGCGATAGGCTCGGTGGCAGGAACGTTGCCTGCAGATTTTGTGCCGCTGGATCAAAAGGCGCGATCCACGGGGCAAAAATCGCAAAAACCAATAGAATGAAAAGCACCAGAAACCCGCAAAGGCCCAAAGGTTCACGGGACAGCTTTTTCCATAGCGGCGTAAGTGCCGAAAAAACCGTTGCGAGGAATGTGGAGCGTCCGGTCTCCGGAATGTAATCTTGCGCAGTCACGCCGTTGCCTCCCGGGTGCGCGGATCAAGCACGAGATAGGCCAGATCCGAAATGAAGTTCAAAGCCATGAAGATGGCACCGATGATGAGTGTACTGGCGAGAATGGCGTTCATGTCACCTATCATCAGTGCATTGGTCATGTACTGACCGATACCGGGCCAGGAAAACACGATTTCGGTTACCACGGCGCCTTCAAGCAATGTGCCATAGGAAATGGCAAGCACTGTTACGAGCTGCACGGAAATGTTGGGCAGAAGATGTCCAATTACGATGCGGCGGCTTGAAGCGCCTTTGGCACGCGCTGCAGTGACATAATCCTGATTGAGTTGTTCGAGTGTAAAGCTGCGCGTCATGCGTGTGATGTAGGCCATGGCTGCATAAGCAAGAATGAAGGCCGGGAGAATGATGTGGTGTACGGCATTCCAGAAGGTTTCGGTGTCACCTTCGAGCAGGCTGTCGATCAGAAGCAGTCCGGTTCGCGGCTCGATCAATCCGTCGAGATAGGTATCGACGCGGCCCGGCCCACCGACCCAGCCAAGCGTCGCATAGAAGATGACGAGGCCTACCACGCCAAACCAGAATACCGGAATGGAACTGCCGACCAGCGCGATGACCCGGGCGAACTGGTCGATCCAGGTATCGCGATAAAAGGCAGCGAGCATGCCAAGTGGTACGCCTATCACGGTCGAAATGATGACGGCGAGAGTCGCAAGCTCCAGCGTTGCGGGAAAGGCCTGCGCCAAATCCTGAGTCACCGGATTTCCGGTAAGCACGGCCGTGCCCATATCACCTTGCAGCAGCGAGGTAATATAAATCCAGAACTGCTGGTAGAGCGGCAGGTCAAGACCGAGCTTCTGACGCATCGCTTCGAATGCCGCGGGGTCGGCAAGTTCGCCAACAATTGCGCCTACCGGATCGGTCGGAAGGACCCGGCCGATCACGAAAGTCACGACCAGCAGGGCGAACAGGCTGATCAACAACTGTCCGATGCGTTTCATGACTCCCAAAAGGGTGAATTCCTTCATGATCGGCCGCCTCTCTTACTTTGCGTCCGTTTTCGCTACCGTCTCAAGCCGGTTGAGCGACCAGAGATTGGGGTTGTAACCCGTAACATTGCCACGCAATACGATCGGAGCGAAGGATTCAAACATCGGCAGAACAGCTGGCTTCTGTTCGATGAACTTTTCCTGCAATTCCTTGATCATTTCTGAACGCTTCGCCTCGTCGCGCTCGCTACTGGCCTTGTTGCGTAATTCGTTGAGCTCAGGAATGTCCCATGCCGAGCGCCAGACGAAATTACCCGCATTCTTGGCTTCCAGGCGGTTATCAGGGTTGGTCACGAAATCATTCATTGCGCCAAGCGCATTCGGCATGATCGCGGTTGCCTGTGGCAGGAGAAGATCGAAGTCGCGTGCACGGTGGGCCGATACGATCTCGGAGCCGTTGCCCTGCCTGATACTCACCTTGATGCCGATCTGCGCCAGATTAGCCTGCAGAGCGGTTGCAATATCCACACGTGGCGGTTGGGAAATCGTCTTGAGGCTCAAAGAGAAACCATCAGGATAACCGGCTTCTGCCAGAAGCTTTTTGGCTTTCTCAGGCTGGAACGACCAATCGGGATTGGCGATGGCACCTTTCCAGTCTTCGGGCACCGGAACATTGCGCTGGCGGCCATAAGGGCCGAGGACCGTGTCGGCGATGCCCTTGTAATCAATCCCATAGGCAATCGCTTCACGCACCAGCGGATTGGAAAGCGGCTCACGACCGGCATTCATCGCCAGCACGTAGAAACCACCGATCTTGACCTGTTCAATCTTGAAGCCATCCTTGCTGATGAAGGATTTAACGTCCGGTGCGGTCAAAGCATTGGCGATATCGACATCGCCACGTTCCAGCATCAGGCGCGCGGTCTGGCTTTCCGGCACATGGCGCATCGTGACGCGCTTCATCTTGGCCGCTTCGCCCCAATAGCTCTTGTTGGCTTCGAGAATGACCGTTTCATTCGGAACCCAGCGGCGCAGCGTAAACGGGCCGGAACCTGCCACATTGGTACGAAGCCACGCGTTGCCGTAATCGTTGTTGGCAACATGCTGTTCGACCTCGACACTGTCGACAACGCTCGCAATGCCCATGGCGAGGCGATAAAGTAGGTCTTCCGGCGTCACGCGGTCAGTCAGATCGATGCGGAACGTCTTGTCGTCGACTGCCTTCAAAAGACCGTCGATATTATCGGCATTATAGCCAGCGCTTTTGAAATAGGCAGACGCCGATTGGTTCAGCTTCAAAAGGCGAGACAATGAGAACATCACGTCTTTTGCAGTAACAGGATTGCCGGAAGAAAACCTGGCATCACGCAGATGAAATGTAATGCCGGTGTCATCCACATCCCAGCTTTCGGCCAGTTGGGGCTTGATCGTATTGTTGTCTGCGTCGTCGGAATAGACCAGCCGGTCATAGACCGATGCCAGTACTTCCTGTGTCTTTGGTTCTGTTCCCTGTTGTGGGTCGACCGAGAGAACCTGTGCCAGTGACGTTGCAATGACAAGCTGGTTATTTGGTGTCTCGGCTATGGCCATTGGTGCCATCGAAAGCGCAAGGGCAAAGGCTACGCCTGTCATTAATCTGGAACTGAATTGTTTCATTGTTTCCTCCATTAAATAAGAATCCGATCTGCTAGCGGCAGTTCGGATTCGATAATTCCCTTTTGTGATGTGGCGTAAAGCTGGCGAGCGCAATTGAGCGCGCCGATAACCGGTGGCTCATGCAATAATGCAGTCTTTGTGGTTTCTCCGACCAGCCGGCGAACTTCACGTGTAAAGGCATCAAAAAGCGACGGCTGACTGACGATCACGCCGCCCGCGCAGACAACAATATCGACATCGCCATTTCTTTGCTGAAGAAGAGCGACCTGTTCGGCGAGCGCCCGCCCATGTCTGTCGATGACGGCTTGTGCGCGCGAAGACCCTGCCTGCGCTGCATCGAATACAAGGCTGGCTGCCGTCGCCCAGATGCGTGGTTCGATGGTAGCAAAAATCTGCGCAAGGCCGTGCGGATGTTCAAGATCGAAATGGGATAGGAAACAGGTTGAAAAAGTGTCCTGTTCACCCCGGTCGTAAGCCTCGAGAACTTGTTTTGCGGCATCACGGACAATGCCGGTAGCGCCACCTTCATCGCCCAGAATCCAGCCCCAGCCGCCGACAGTGATCACGCCTTCATCGGACGTTGCCGTAACTGATGAGCCGGTACCTGCAATGACGCCAGTGCCTGATTGCTTCCCGTAGGCAAGGATCAGGAGATGTGAATCATTGAGGACGCGCACCAGCGGAAAGCGAGCAGCGAGAGGCGCGCGCAAAACGGCTTCCTGTTCAGGGCTATCATTGCCGTGAACGCCTGCGACGACAACCGCAACATCGCCAAGCGGTGTGGCCACCGTCTCCACCATCGACAGCAAGGCATCAGCGCGCTGCGCATCATCAAGATTGGTCCATCCGGTACTTTCCAGAATCTTGTCGCCAAGAACGGTGCCGTCATGCGCTGAGGCAACTTTGATATGCGTCTTGCTGCCTCCTGCATCGATGCCGACGAGAATCTGGTTTGCATTTCTGGCCATTCTTTGGTGGTTGCCCTTCAATCTGGAATCCTGCTTCATTGGAAAGGGGGTTGCCATCCCTTCTCCCATTTACTGTTTCAATCTGGCCGGACATTGCGAAATGCTGCGGTAAGCCCTCATGCAGTAAGACTGCTAGGTCCGCCTCCCGCTTCGGTTTGCGTTCAGGCCGGGTTGAATGGCTTGCCGTATGGCTTCTTGAAATATCAGCTCCTTACAAATTCTTCCGTGTTGTTTGATATTAAAGTTACCGACTTTAATAAATAGGTCAAGAGGCTTTTATGGTAATCGTGACTCGGCTACACAAGGTTGTCGTTTTAAGGAGACAGGAATGAAAGCAGAGGAAAAAGTTGCGCTAAGCGAGGTGGCGCAGGCGGTTTTTGCACGGCTTCTTGCCTTTGGCGAAGCCACGCGAAAACTTCTGGTTGAAAACACCGGCTTCAGCTTTCCGACCGTTACCGTGGCGCTGAGCGAGCTTTCTTCTGCCGACATGGTTTGCGAGTTGCGCCGCGAACAGGGCCCGCGCGGACGTGCGACTATCATCTATGGCGTGAGTGACGGCGCAGGCTGGGTTCTGGGGGTCGATATAGGCTCAACGCAGATCAGTTTCATCAGTCGCGAGCTGAACGGTCGCATCATCGATCAGGCCACATTAAAGCACGACAAGGCAATTGTGTCCGCAGGACAACAGGCGGGTGAATTGGTGAGGCAATCAAAAGCGATCAAATCGTTTCTGACGTCTCCGCTGGCGGTAGCTGTCGCCCTCAATCAGGTGGTACCGCGCCAACTGAACCGTTCGGATTACCCGATGCCACGTGCGCTCGAAATCGCGCAGACATTTGCCTCACATAGCGGATTATCCCTCTCAATACCGTTCCTTCTCGAAAACAATGTGAATTGTGCCGCTGTGGCCGAGCATCAGGACGGACAGCTGCATGGCCATGATGATGCCGCCTATATGCAGATAGGTGTGGGAATCGGTCTCGGCTTCTTCTCCGATGGTGCGCTTATTCGCGGCGGTCATGGCGGAAGCGGTGAGCTTGCGCAAATTCCTCTTTCGTGGAGTGACAGGGTGGTTTCGAATATTGACGCCATTGAACAAAAATACGGTTCTGCCGGACTGATGCACAAGGCGTATGAACTCATGAGGGGTGAAACCGATTGCCCGAGCTCTCCCGAAGAGCTGTTTTCTCTGGCTAGTCAAGGTCATGAGCAAGCGCAGGTGCTCGTAACAGAATACGGCGTAGCGCTTGGCCGTATAGCTGCAACCGCGGCGACGATCCTTGATCCGAGTATCCTCGTGCTCGGCGGCGGTCTTTCCCGCAATGCTGCGTTTGCAGGCATTATTGTGGGAGAGTTTGAAAGCCGTAATAGGTCTACGACCATCACGCTGTCGCAGAAAGGGCCCGAAGCGACGGTGGTGGGTGCCTGTCTGCTGGCCCGCGATTATGCCGTCAATCGAATTGTAGGCCGCTATCATCGACCTATTTGTGCAAGGCCGACTTTAATGCCTGCCTGCATTCAAGAAGAATAGCGGTCACTGACTGTCAAAAGAAGATGCTTATTTGACCATTCATGGCCGTTAATAAGTTCGTGATACCCGTTGGCATATATGCGACAGTGTCATCGCTTTCATGCTATGATTGAGACGTGAATACCAAAATAAATATTAAGTGCTCGCCTGAACTTTGCTGTTTTTTTGGTAAAATACTTAGGATTACTTGATGTGCAATTTTTATCTATAATTGGTAGGACGCGTTATTGTAAAAGCGTGCTGTTGAGTATCTCAGAAAATTAGTTGTGTGATGACTTCCAAGGAGCGTTCCTGATGAACATCGTCAAGACAGCGCCCCGAAGAGAGGATCTGTTCGTCACGCTCGATATTGAGCCTGATTATCTCATCTTCATAGTGTGTCACGACCGCTGTTAGCCAGCGATTGACCAGAAAGTCAGGATCGGCCAGTTCGACGTTGAAGCGGTCGAGGCATGTATTCGTGGTTTCAGCATCGTACCATTTGCCACCCACGACCCATTGGTTGACGGTAAAAAGACGTTTGAGCTTTCCCCTGCCATCCACGCCAATTGCAATCAGGTGGCAGGGTTCGCTTTCGCGCCCATTAGGGCGAACAAAACAATGAAAATGCCCGTGTTCACCGTGGTGATCGGCATCGTTGTGGCAATGATAATACCATTGCGCACCGCTTTGCGGGTCATACACGTCCTTTTCAGGATAATGCTTCCAGGTGACAAGCCCCTCTGACGGCAAGGTTTTCAGCAATATATTGGAAGCGGACTTGCCAAGAACAGCCTCGCAATAGGCCATTTCCTTTGCGGCGCGCTCTTTCGCTTCCACTGACATCACAAGGTGCCTGCTGAACAGGGATTGCCACCGGAGGGCGGTTCGACAGGTTTTGGCGCAGGTGCGGAAGGGGCATCACCGCTATATTCATCGGCAAGGTCGTCATAGCTGCGCTGGCCGGGTTTGGCAGGGACAGCGGCGGCACAGGGATTGAAGCTTTCATCTTGCGCAAGTGCTGGCTTCGGCGCTTCGCTGGTGGCATAATCAGCGGCTATAGCGCCAATTGCAGTGAGAAGGGATGCTCCAAAAAGCAGCGTATTTTTCTTGCTCATTTTTTTCCAAATCCATCAAGGCCGAACAGCGGACGCAGGCGGACGCCTAAAAGGCTCCCCATAAACGCCATGACGAACCAGACCCAGCCATGCAGGCTGCCCGAGGCAATGCCGCTGAAAAGCGCGCCGATATTGCAGCCAAATGAAAGTCGAGCGCCATAGCCCATCAGCAATCCGCCGATAATCGCTGCAAGATAGGATGCGAACGGCACTTTTGCTTTTTGCGCGAATTTGCCCGCCAAGGAGGCTGCGAGTGCCGCGCCAAGGATGATGCCGAAATTCATCACGGACGTGACATCGAAAAGAACGCTTTGATGCAATGCGCGCGCTTGCGCAGGATTCTGCCAGAATTGCCAGCTTTCAACCGGAATACCAATGGCGCTGAACAGTTTCGCTCCCCAAAGGCCAAAACCATAGGTAACCGACCATGGATGACCGGCAAGCAGAAGCGTGAAAATATTGCCCAACGCCAATAGCACTGCGGCAATGATCAATGGCCATGGTCCATAGAGAAACTTGGATGCCGAAAAATCTGAGAACCCGCTGAAAATGCTTTCGAGATTGCCGTGTTTGCGCTTTTCCGCCAAGGCTAGAATGGCGATCACAGTGACAAGGCCAATCAGCGTAATCGCTGTCCCCAAAAGTGGGCCAAAGTAATCGCCCAGTTTTACCACCGGTAAAGAGGGCAGCGAAAGCCAGAAGGGAAGATGCGCGGTTCCGATTGTCGCGCCTGCAATGAAGCCCATAAGTGTAATCAGCATTCGGCTGCTTCCGCCGCCGACCGTAAACAAGGTGCCTGAACCGCATCCGCCGCCAAGCTGCATGCCAAGGCCGAACAAAAATGCGCCAAGCACCACCGAGACACCGACCGGCGCCCATGCGCCAGCAAAATTTTGCTCGAACGGGTTCATGCCGCTCGTCAGCGGAATGAAAACAATCGCTGTCAGCCCGATCATCAGGAACTGAGCGCGCATGCTTCTGGAGCGGCCTTGCGTGGCGAAACGTCTCCAGCCGCCTGTAAAACCGAAAGATGCATGATAGAGCGCCAGGCCGAGCATTCCGCCAGTCAGAAAAAGCAGGGCCTGCGTGGTGCTTGCCAGCGATCCAATAATGCCGACGCCTGCACCAATTGAGATCAGGATGATTGCCAGTGGCGAAACATCAATAGTTTTTCGTGCTGGCAGGATTGCCGTTGAAACAGTCATGTTATTCCATTCTTCTATGCGAAGGCCTTTATCTCATGCATGGCATTTCGGGGGAAATAATACCTATCTTTAAAGTGAGCATTTAGGGAAATTTGTTCCCCTTATACCTGATCTATTGAGCATTTTATTTCTTTAGTGGGATGTCATGGCTGGTTATTTTGCTAATTAATTATAGTTTGGTCCGACCGGAGCGACACGAAGAGCAGACGGCTCAAGCGCTCTCAACGAGGAATTTATCTTGAAACTGAGACTGTTTCGTAGCGCCTTGATTGTTTTTGCGCTTCTGTCATCGCCGATTGTTTTTGCTCTGACGGCTCCTTCTGCCTATGCGCAGGCACCCCGGGCGCAATTGGTGCAATATTCCGCCGATACGGATCTCAAAGCATTGGCGGCGAAAGGCAAGACGGTCGTGTTTTTCTTTGCGACCTGGTGCCCGAACTGCATTCTCACGCTGACCGAATTGCAGGAAAAATGGAGCGAGATCGATCCACAGCTTACCCTCGTGATTGCTGATTATGATCAGGAGAAGGCGCTTAAGGCAGAATATGGCGTCACGTATCAGGACACGTTTGTGCTGCTCGACAAGGAGGCGAAAAGCACCAAGCTCTGGAATGCCGGGGGCGTAAAAGGCCTCAACGACAACACTCGGGCGCAATGAGCTTCCTCTTTGCATTCATTGCCGGCGTAGTGACAATCCTCTCGCCTTGCGTGTTGCCGCTTTTGCCGGTCATTCTGGCCAGTTCCACACTGGAGGGACGATCCCGTCCATTCGGCCTCATTGTGGGCTTTGCCGTGTTTTTTACGGCAATCACCTTGCTTTTGAGTATTCTGGTGCGGCAGTTTTCAATCCCGCCCGATATTCACAGGACGGCCGCTGCCAGCATTTTCATTCTCCTTGGAATTGTTCTGGTCGTGCCTGCATTCAAACGCAGTTTTGAAACATGGACTTCTCAGTTGACCGGCAGTTTCGCCTCGGCAGGTCAGACCAAAAGCGGCTTTGGCGGTGGCTTTCTGACCGGTGCAGGACTGGGACTTGCCTGGACACCTTGCGTCGGACCGATCATGGCTTCGGTCATTACATTGGCTCTCAATCAACAAACCACACTGGCGTCTACGGCAATGGCGCTGGCTTTCAGCCTTGGTACGGCGCTGCCTATGGGGCTTGCGGTGTTGATGGGAAGCCAGATCTATAAAAGAATGGGATTTTTAAAACGGCATAGCGCTCGTATTCAGCAGGCAATGGGACTGCTTATCCTGGCTGTCGGACTTGCGATCTGGTTCGGCGTTGACCGGACGATTCAGGTTGTCTTGTTCAAAGCTTTTCCCGGTTGGGACAGTGCGCTTACAGGCTGGGAGCGAGCCATTTCGGAATAAATTACTCATTTCCGACTATATGGGGTAAAAATTACCCATAATTGTCTTATAATTAGCAGCTCTTTGATTGAGTTTAGAGGATTTTTCACGAAAATTTAGAATGTAATTTTCAGGAGTCCTCCCCGTGTCGATCAAATCAGCAAAAAAAATTCTTACCGCCAGTGTCTTTTCCGTGCTGGCCCTCAGTGCGGTGTCGAGCATTGACACTTTCGGCATGAAAGCGACTTTCGTCACGGCAGCATCGGCACAGGATGCCGCATATCCGATCATCGTCAATGAGCAACAGTTCAAGGAATTGGTCGACACGGGTGCAAAGATCGTCGATTCTCGCCAGCCTGCAGCTTACGAGAAGGGTCATATTCCCGGTGCGGTCAGTCTTCCATGGGCAAGGCTTAATGTTTCGGAGCGCGATGGCATTCGCAATGAATTCGCCGAAGATTCGGTGTTTGAGGACGTCATCAGTATGGCTGGTCTGAAAGCTGGCGATACGCTTGTCATTTATGATACGAACTCCTTGCCCGGACGCGCTTTCATCGCGCTTGAATATGCCGGTTTCAGGAATATTCATGTCCTTGATGGCGGCGTGGCTGCTTATTCCGGAGACCTTTCGACCGAGCCTGAGAAAGTTGCCAAGAGCGATTTCAAGCTCACCAACAAGCATGATGTGCGTGTCGATAAGGCCTATGTCGAATCCAAGCTCAAGGCGCAGGATACGGTTATTGTGGACGGCCGTAATGCCGATGCCTTCGTGGATGGTCATATTCCCGGCGCAAAATCGATCGTGGCCGCAAGCCTCCTGACGAAAGACAAGAAGATACAGCCGGAAGACGTGATCAATAATCTTCTTGCCTCACGCGGCATCGACAAGAACAAGGAAATCCTGTCCTATTGCGGCAGTGGCGTTGCAGCAGCCAATAATTACATTGCCCTGCGCAATCTCGGCTACACCAATGTGCGTCTATATGACGAGAGCTGGGATGAATGGAGCCGTGATCCAAAAGCTGGACAGGCTTTGGCGCTCGGAAATTACACCTTTTCCGATGACAGTGCTTCTTCGGATGCCAAGGAAGGCACACCGCATTTTCTGACCGAAGCGCAGGTCAAGGAACTGGCGCAGCAGCCGGATGTTGTGGTGGTCGATGTTCGTTCGCCTTCGGATTACAGCGCTGGCCAGATTCCCGGTTCCGTTAATGTCTTTTGGGACACGACGCTCGACGACAATCGCGTCCTGAAAACACCGGATGAATTGAAGAAGATTTATGATGAAGTCGGTGTTACGCCCGACAAGAAAGTCATCCTGTTTACGCGTGGCGGTGTGCAATTGACGCATAGTTACACCGTCCTATCGCTGCTTGGCTTCAAGAACGTGGATTTCTTTACTGGCAAGTTTGAAGGCTGGGAAAATGGTGCTCTGAAAAAGGGCTGATCACTTCACCACACCTGCGATAAGATAAAGCTGTACAAGCGAAAGCGAGGTTCATGTTTCAACGTGAACCTCGTTTTCGTTTTTTGTTGCGGCGCAGCCGCCATTATGGCGGACTACTGCTTTTTGCAACGATGCTAATTTCTAATATTTTCTTTTGCGAAAGAGATTGAGGACGTTACTATTAAATTTCGGGCGCGCAGATAGTGAGAGAGGAAAGACATGCTGCATTTCAGACTGAAATCAATGTCCCTTGCAGTGATCATCGGCTTGGCCGGCTATCTGCCTTGCGCCCATGCGGCGTCACCGGCCCCAGCGGAAGGCGAAAACGGCATGGTCGTTACGGCACAACATCTCGCCTCAAGCGTCGGGATCGATGTGCTGAAAAACGGCGGTAACGCTGTCGATGCGGCGGTGGCGGTCGGCTATGCTCTGGCAGTGGTTTATCCGACCGCAGGCAATCTCGGCGGTGGCGGTTTCATGACCATCCGCTTCAAGGATGGCAAGACGACATTTCTCGATTTTCGCGAACGCGCGCCGCTGGCCGCAACCAAGACGATGTATCTCGACAAGGACGGTAATCCGGTCAAAGGTGCGAGCACAAACACCTATCTCGCCATCGGCGTGCCCGGGACTGTTGCGGGGCTTGAAGATGCACGTGAAAAATATGGCAGCCGCGAGCGTGAGGAACTGATCGAACCAGCGATCAAACTTGCACGGAACGGTTTTACGCTTGAACTGGGCGACTTGCTCTCCTTTGCCGACGGTAATGAACGATTGGCAAAAGACCCTGCGGCTGCGAAAATCTTTCTCAAAGACGGCAATCCGATGGCGCTCGGCGACAGGCTCGTGCAGCCCGATCTGGCAAAATCGCTTTCCGCGATAGCAGAAAATGGCACATCGGCTTTTTATCAGGGCGAGATCGCCGACCTGATCATCAAGGCGAGCAGTGAAAATGGCGGCATTCTCGCCAAGGCCGATTTTGAGCAATATAAAGTGCGCGAACTTGAACCGGTCAAATGCAGCTATCGCGGGTATGACATCGTTTCCTCGCCGCCGCCCTCGTCGGGCGGGCTGATTATCTGCGAAATCCTCAATGTTCTGGAAGGCTATCCGATTTCATATCTCGGCTATGGCTCCGCCGATACAACGCGGTTGATGGTGGAAGCGATGCGCCATGCCTATGTGGACCGCAATACGGCATTGGGCGACCCCGATTTTGTTGATAACCCGACAGACAAACTGACTAGCAAGGTCTACGCGCAGGAAATTCGCGATCGTATCGATCCGTACAGGGCAGGGGTCAGCGAGGCGCTAAAGCCTGCGGAATTCAAAGAATCCACGGAGACCACGCATTACTCCATCGTGGATAAAGAGGGAAACGCCGTGTCGGTGACCTATACGCTGAACGGTTCATTTGGCACGGCCAAGGTGGCTGAAGGCACCGGCATTCTTCTCAACAATGAAATGGACGATTTCACCGTTAAACCGGGCGTCGCCAATCTCTATGGCCTGATACAGGGCGAAGCCAATGCGATCGAGCCGCGCAAGTCGCCGCTATCCTCGATGAGTCCGACCATCGTGTCCAAGGACGGCAAGCCCTTTATGGTGATCGGCAGTCCCGGCGGCTCACGCATCATCACGATCACGCTTCAGGCAATCATGAATGTCATTGACCATGGCATGGATATTCAGGAGGCCATTGACGCGCCGCGCATTCATCACCAGTGGCTGCCTGACCGCGTCTATACGGAAGCCAATGCGCTTTCACCCGATACGATCAGGCTGCTAACCGGCATGGGCTATACGGTTCACGAGGACACTGACTGGCCAGTTTGGGGCAAGGCTGCTGGCATTCTGATTGGTGGCAAGGATATGGCTGCCATCACGAAGGGCGGCGGCAGCCGCTATTATGGTTCCATTGACAGCCGCGCTGTAGGGGGAGCTGCCATAGGATACTGAAATCAAAAATGAATACTGTAAAAGTGTCCCCTACACTTTTACAGCGGGATTGCGTTTTTCGAGGTGGAGCAGAAGGCCGCTGTGATCGCGTTCCGCGCCGCCGTCCTGCACGAAATCGAAAAACGCCTGCCGTGCCTCAGTGGTCAATGGCAAGGTTAGTCCCATCTCGGTCGCCATAGCCATGACGGCGTCGAGATCCTTGAGCTGATTTGCAGAAGTGCCGCCGGGCACGAAATCACGTTTGACCATCCTGTCGCCATGCAGTTCGAGAATACGGCTCTCGGCAAAGCCGCCGCGGATTGCATCGCGGAAAGCGGCACGCGATGCACCACCTGCCTCGACAAGGATCATGGCTTCTGCCACGGCACCAATGGTCACGGCAACGATCTGCTGGTTGGCAAGCTTGCAAATCTGTCCAGCACCACTCGGTCCAACATGCGTGACGCGACCCAAAGCGCTAAAGACGTCGGCGAGTTCCTGGACGTCCTTCTGTTCACCACCAGCCATGATAGCCAGTGTACCGGCTTTAGCCCCCGCCGTTCCACCTGACACCGGCGCATCTATGTGACGAATGCCAAAGCGCGCAAGTTTTTCGGCATTCTCACGGGCAATCGGCGGTGCAATGGAGCTGCAATCCACCACGATGGTGTCAGCCTTCATTGCATCGGCAACACCTTTTGCAAACAGCACGTCGCTGACTACTGCACCGTTGGTCAGCATGGTAATCACGACATCGGCATTATGCACGGCGACTGCCGGTGATGTCGCAAGTTGTGCACCATCAGCGACCAGCGGCGTGGCCTTTGCGGGATCACGGTTCCATACGGTGACGGAGAATCCGGCCTTCAACAGGCATCGCACCATCGGTGCACCCATCAACCCGGTGCCGAGAAAGGCTATGGTTTTGTGTTCCGTTTCGGTCATGGCAGCCTTCCTCCAAGTTCATCCTCGATGTGAGCGCGGATGATTGCGTCAAATGATGTCTCGGCCGTGAAACCAAGTGCTGTGGCGCGCTTTGCCTCAAATCCCGGTGCCCAGCCAGCAACCATGCTGATGATCATTTCGTCGGGTTCGTGGCGGATAAGGCTGACGGCGTTGTCGCCAGCAACACGGCGCAGAGCCTGCATCTGCTCGCCGACAGTCGCGCTGAGGCCGGGCATCGAAAGATTGCGGCGCGGGCCAACCTTCTCCAGATCGATGGTCGCGGCATGAATGAGAAAACCAACGGCAGACCGTGGCGATGTATGCCAATGGCGCACGTCTTGCGAGACAGGAAGCACGGCTTCCCGTCCGATCAGAGGCTCGCGTAGAATGTTGGAGAAGAAGCCAGAGGCTGCCTTGTTCGGCTTGCCGGGACGGATGCATATGGTCGGCAGGCGGATGCCGATACCATGGAAAAAGCCACGGCGGCTATAATCGGAAAGCAGCAGTTCGCAGATTGCCTTTTGCGTGCCGTAGCTTGTAAGCGGCGTGAGGTGAAATTCGTCAGGGATTGGAAAGGGCAGGGGCGCTCCGACAACCGCAATAGACGAAGTGAAAACGACACGCGGCGTATACCCATCCTCGTCATGGGCATGGCGGATCGCGTCAAAGAGATAACGA
The DNA here is from genome assembly GCF_039545455.1 of Brucella sp. BE17. Lineage (NCBI taxonomy): Bacteria > Pseudomonadati > Pseudomonadota > Alphaproteobacteria > Hyphomicrobiales > Brucellaceae > Brucella > Brucella sp. BE17. The sequence continues at coordinate 507,443 of NZ_CP154468.1, forward strand.
GTTCCGTCGAGATTGATCCGGTATCCCTTGTCGAAATCGAGTTCTGCTTCACCTGATACGATCGCGGCGAGATGAAAGATGACATCAGGACGTCCCGCCACGAGCTTTTCCGCTTCACCGGTTGCGGAAAGGTCACTTTCGCGCAGATCAAGCACGCCAGCGAAACCTGTTGGCGCTTCAGGCCTGATCACATCAATGAGCGTTAATTTTTCAACTGCGTTGCCTTCCAGTGTGCCATCGGCAATCAGGCGTTGCGTGAGCTTGCGGCCAACCATGCCCGCCGCTCCGATGATTAGAATATGCATTAAAAATCCTTCCTCCTCGCCCCGATATCCTCCGATATGAGACCTCAGCTGTTTGCTGCAAATCGTTCCATAAGATCGTCTGATAACTTTATATGCGTAGATTGAAAACTATTATTTAATCACAGTTTTCGTATCGTCAGGTGGTATGAAAGCCGTTGTCAGGAGATGTGTTGCTGAATGATAAGTACGCGTGCTTGATCTTATAACACACGGGCTTACCAGGTTTGATGACTAGACAGACGCAAAAAGTCATACTAAAGAAAAATACTATTTTATTGTCAGGTCTCTGGCAATCAGGCGATATCGTCGCCCCTGGGGAGGAGCATAGGTGAGGTCGGAATTCAGGTTGAGCGGACAGTTGGTTCTGTCGCGAGACGACGGTGTTTTGTCTTAGTTTGGCAGCCAAAAGCGCCGTAAGCTGGCGGCCTAGCTTTATATAATAGATGGCCGTCCTTATCCGAAACGGGAACGCGGATACGGCACTACCGGAAAATAAGAGCAGCAGGCTAGGATCAAACCGGTCCTTATGACTGATGAAGGAGTGCCTCCTGCTCTGCATTGATATGTGTACATAAATTGGGAGGAACAGGTGCAACGAGCGATCGACATCTTTTATAAAATTCTCGAGTGGTTGCTCGTTATTCTGCTGGCTGGCATGGCGATAATGGTTTTTTTGAATGTCGTGCTGCGTTACGGCTTCAATTCAGGCCTTAATATTTCCGATGAAATGTCGCGCTACTTCTTTGTCTGGCTAACCTTTATTGGCGCTGTGGTGACATTTCGCGAGCATTCGCATCTGGGCGTAGAAACGCTGGTCATGATGTTTGGTCGCCGTGGTCGCGTGATCTGCATGACATTGTCCAACCTCATCATTATCGGCTGTTCAGCAATCTTCTTCTGGGGTACCTGGGTTCAGTTTCCCATCAATGCCAGTATGACTGCGCCCGTCACAGAGATTTCCATGGCCTGGGTTTATGGGGTTGGCCTGTTCACCGGCGCCGGTTGCGTCATCATCGCGGTGGAGCGTCTTGTTCGTCTTTTAACCGGACGTGTCAGCGATGAGGAAATCGCGGCATTTGCCGGTGAGAACATGACGATTGAGCAGATGGCGGAGCGCACTTAATATGACCCTAGTTGTCTTTGTCGGCGCGCTGCTTGGCGCCATGGTGATCGGTGTCCCGGTCGCGTTCTCTCTGATGTTCTGTGGTGTCATGCTCATGTGGTACATGGACATGTTCAATAGCCAGATCATCGCCCAGAACATGATAGCGGGTGCGGATACCTTCACGCTTCTCGCCATTCCGTTCTTTATTCTTGCCGGTGAACTCATGAATTCCGGCGGGCTTTCCAAGCGCATCATCGATTTTGCCATCTCCTGCGTTGGCCATATCCGTGGTGGACTTGGTATCGTTGCAATCGTTGCAGCGCTCATTATGGCGAGTATTTCCGGTTCCGCTGCCGCCGATACTGCGGCACTCGCCGCAATCCTTATTCCAATGATGGCCAAGGCTGGTTATAACGTGCCTCGCTCAGGCGGGCTGATCGCGGCAGGCGGCATTATCGCCCCGGTCATTCCGCCGTCCATGGCTTTCATCGTCTTTGGCGTTGCCGCCAATGTTTCGATCACCCAATTGTTTATGGCCGGAATTTTTCCGGGCATTCTGATGGGGGTTTCATTGATTGTCACCTGGCTGATCGTTGCACGCAAGGACAACATCCAGCCCTTGCCGCCCGCACCGATGGCGGATCGCCTCAAGGCCACAGGCCGTGCCGCATGGGCGCTTGGCATGCCGGTTATCATCCTCGGGGGTATCCGTGCCGGCGTGGTTACGCCGACAGAAGCTGCGGTCATCGCCGCTGCCTATGCGCTTTTCGTCGGCATGTTCATCTATCGCGAGTTGAAGCCGAGTGAGTTGCCACGCGTGGTTCTTCAGGCGGCGAAAACAACATCCGTTATCATGTTTCTGGTCTGTGCGGCGCTGGTCTCGGCATGGCTCATTACAGCGGCCAACATCCCGGCCGAAGTCGTGCGTTATATCGAACCGCTGATCGATCGTCCGATGTTGCTGATGTTTGTCATCATGGTGCTGGTATTGGTGGTCGGCACCGCACTCGATCTGACGCCGACGATCCTGATCCTGACGCCGGTCCTCATGCCGATCGTCAAACAGGCAGGTATCGATCCGGTCTATTTTGGCGTTATGTTCATCATCAACAATTCGATCGGTCTGATCACGCCCCCCGTGGGCATTGTCCTGAATGTTGTCAGTGGCGTCGGCCGCATCCCGCTTGGAAAAGTCACCATCGGCGTGTGGCCGTTTCTGCTGGCACAAACAATTGTCATGTTCTTGCTGGTCGTGTTCCCGGACCTCGTTATGGTGCCCGCCCGCTGGCTTTACTGAAGACTATATAACTCAAGCAGCTCATTTCAGGGAGGATATTATGAGAAAACTGCTACTTGCCACGACTGCCATCGCAATCGGCCTCGGTGCCGCTTCACCGGCTTTTGCACAATTTACCAACCGCAACATCCGTGTCTCTAACGGCATCAACGAAGACCATCCGGTCGGCAATGGCGTTAAAGCCATGCAAGCGTGTCTCGACGAGAAATCGGACGGTGCTTTGAAACTGACCGCGTTCTGGGGCGGTGCACTTGGTGGCGATCTTCAGGCGACCCAGGCGCTGCGTTCCGGCGTTCAGGAAGCCGTCGTCACATCGTCCTCGCCGTTGGTTGGAATCGTACCGGCACTTGGTGTGTTCGATCTGCCATTCCTGTTCCAAAATAATGATGAAGCCTATCAGGTTCTGGACGGCGATTTCGGCGATAAGATGAACGAGAAGCTGGACGCGGCTGGCCTCGTCAATCTCGCTTACTGGGAAAACGGGTTCCGCAACCTATCGAATTCCAAGCGTCCTGTGAACAAGTGGGAAGATTTTTCGGGCATGAAAGTTCGCGTCATGCAGAACAATATCTTCCTCGATACCTTCCAGAACCTTGGTGCCAATGCGACGCCGATGGCCTTTGGTGAAATCTATTCCGCACTTGAAACCAATGCGATCGATGCGCAGGAAAATCCCTATGTGACGATCGACACGTCCAAGTTCTTCGAAGTGCAGAAATATATCACCGAAACCAACCACGCCTATACGCCATTCCTCTTCCTGTTCTCCAAGCCGATCTTCAACAGCTATTCAGCGGAAGAGCAGGCGGCCTTGCGCGAATGCGCCATCGTTGGTCGTGACGAAGAGCGAAAGGTTATTCAGGAGCTGAACAAGGCGTCTCTGGAAAAGATCAAGGAAGCAGGGCTGGAGGTCAATCAGCTCTCGCCCGAAGAGCAGGCTCGTATCCGTGAAAAATCCATGGTGGTTTACGAAAAGCACAAGGCTCAGATCGGGCCTGAAGTGATCGACGACATTCTGGCCAAGATCAAGGAAGTCCGTAAGGAACAGTAAGGCAGTCAAGCCTTCAATTACGCAAGACAAAGCCCACGGTCACAAACCGTGGGCTTTTCCTTTCAGCCGGTCTCAACCCGAATGATCATGGTATCTCCAGAGGACGGTCCTTTTTTTTCCTCAGCGTATGTTCGCGAATGAAGATGAACAGCCCCGAGGCAATGATCAAAGCGGCTCCAGCCATCATTGCCAGACGCGGCACATCGCCAAAGAATATCCAGCCGAGGATCACTGCGTGCAGAAGCAGGGTATATTGTAAAGGTGCCACCGTCGCGGCATCGGAGATTTTCAGCGCTCTGTTGACAAGCATATGTGCGCTCATCGAAACAATACCCAGAAGCGCCAGCAGCACGATATCTACATTGGATTGAAGCGGCGACCAGCCAAACGGGGCAAAGACGAGGCCAGCCAGTGCGGCAGCCGCAGTCTGAAAAAACACCAGCGTGCGGTCAGGGGTGGCGCGCAGGAATCGGCCTGTGACCATCATGAAAGCAAAGGATCCACTGCCGATGATCGAGATAAGGGCCGGGAGCGTGAACATCTTGCTCGATGGTTCAAGCGCGATAATAACACCTGCAAAACCGATGGCAATCGCGGTCCACCGGCGCCATCCGACGGCTTCTCCGAGCAGGAAAGGGGACGCTGCGGCCACATAGATGGGTGCCGCCAGCCAATATGTCATGACGTCGGCAAGTGGCAGATACATGACCGCATAATAGAAACAGAAGGTCTCAGCCGTAGAAAAGATAACGCGGGCAAGCTGCATCCCTTTGCGCTCGGCATGGATGATCGGGGAAAGCCCGGCCTTCCAGAGAAAAGGCGAAAGAATGATGAGTGCTGCAATGCTGCGAAACAAAATGACTTGTCCCAGTCCGTAGGATGCAACCAGCCATTTGCCCAATGTATCATTGAGTGCAAACAATAGCATGCCGAGCAGCATGACGAGAGGCCCAGCTAAAGCGGACGTCCCCCAATTAATCGACGACGGCGTGATCCTGGCCATTCTTTCCCCCAAAAGTACGAAGCAACCTCAGATCGACGTTGCATCCGAAAACCGCCGACTGACAGTAAAAGCCTTTTCTAGCTCGGGATTAAGCTCCATGCCAAGTCCCGGGCCGGGCGGAACCGTAATCATGCCATTGCTGACTTCGGGCAGAGCGGTCACCAGATCACGATACCAGGTCTTGTAAAAGGCCCGAACGCTCTCCTGCACGAGAGCGTTGGGTGCGTTTAGTGAAAGATGCGTCGAGGCGCAAAGCACGACAGGCCCTGTGCAATCATGCGGTGCAACAGGCAGATGCCATGCTTCCGCCATTGAGGCAATCTTGCGTGCTTCCGACAAACCACCGCACCATGAAATATCGAGCATGACGATACCCGCGACGCCCGTTTCGATGTAATCGCGAAAACCCCACCGGGTCGCAAGCGTTTCCGATGCCGAAATTGGGGCAGGTGAAACCGCCGCATAGCGCTTCAGGCTTGAAAGACTGTCCATCTTGATCGGGTCTTCATGCCAGAAAGTATTGTAGGGCTCGAGCGCTTTTGCAATCTGCATAGCCGGTAACAGTTGCCACATTGAGTGAAACTCAACCATGATGTCAATCTTGTCGCCGACGGCCTTGCGGATTTTCTCGAATGGTTCGAGAGCAGCCTTCATATCGGCGGACGAAATATACTGGCCTTTTGTCTTTTCAGCGGCCGCATCGAAAGGCCAGATTTTCATTGCGGTGATGCCGTCATCCAGCAGAGAATGCGCGAGTTCGTCGGCGCGATGCAAAAAGCTGTTGAGATCATCATAGTCGGAGCCTGTGGCAAGGCCGTAATTGGCCGTGGTCTGACCCGTGGCTTTCTTGATATATTCGGTACCGGCACAGGTGTTATAGGTGCGGATTTCCTTGCGGCTAAAGCCGCCCAACAATTGCGCTATCGGCTGGTTGGTTGCCTTGCCGAAAATATCCCACAGTGCGATGTCGAAGGCGGAGTTACCCCGCACTTCTGCGCCTGACGAGCGAAAGCCGACATATCCGACCAGGTCTTGCGCCAGAAGATCAATGGCCAAAGGATCGCGACCGATCACCCGCGGCGCGACATATTCATGAATATAGCTTTCAACAGTCTGCGCTCCGAAAAAGGTCTCGCCTAGTCCCTTAATCCCTTCGTCTGTGTGAACAAGAACCCATAACAGGTTTGAGCGCTCGGCCACACGCACGGTTTCAAGTTTGGTGATTCTCATGAATGCCCCTTTGCAAATCTAGGCAATGCCGGCGTGGTTAAGCGCTTTGAGGCTGATATCGAAATGCTGATCCATAAGGCGGGCAGCATGGGCGATATTGCCCGATGCAATCGCTTCAGCAAGCTCAAGATGCAGCGTGTTCATAGCAACCCGCTCATCATCACTGCTTCGGCTTTTCCAGCCAACGGGCCATGTTTTGCGGGTTATGCCCTGAAAAGCGCCGATGATGAGGGCAAAGACGGGATTGCGGGACGCGTGAGCGATGGCGAGATGAAATGCCAGATCATGCTCCATCACCTTATTCGGATCGCTGAAGTCCTGCGCCATTGCGCGGGCATGTTCGATGATGATCTTTGCTTCCGTATCACTGCGGCGAAGGGACGCCAGGGCGACAGTCCGGGCCTCGATTGTGCGGCGAGCATCGTAAATCTGCGGGATTGTGATCTGCTCTGTCACGACACCGTGCTCGAACATCAATGCAAAGGCATTGTCGTCGAGTTCGGCAACGCTCGGGCGTTTGCCTGCGCCGAGTTCTATAAGCTGGAGTGCAGCAAGGGAGCGCAAAGCCTCTCGCACGACCGTGCGGGAAACCTGTAAGTCCTTTGATAGAACAGCTTCTGCCGGCAATCTGTCGCCGGGCTTCAGATGAGTTTTACGGATCAGTTCAGCGATGGCCGTGACCGCCCCATTCACATAATCCAGACTTTTCGCATTCACCGACAGGGAATTCATATAGGACTGCCTTGTAAAACCTGTACTATAGGTTTTATTCCAGCTTTGCCATTCCTTCAAGGCCGCCGCGCCACTATTCTATTTTGCGTGCTGCCTTGCTTTAAAAACCCTTGCCACCCCTGAAGCGGGTTCATGACCGAGCTTAGCGCATGTTTCAAGTGCCACGCGGCACAGCGCATCTATATCGACCCCTGTCGGGATGCCCATGCCTTCGAGCATATAGACAAGCTCTTCGGTTGCGACATTGCCGGTTGCACCCTTGGCATAAGGACAGCCGCCCAAACCACCAACCGAAGCGTCGAACACGCGCACGCCTTCATCGATACAGGCCAGTATATTGGCGAGTGCCTGCCCGTAAGTATTGTGCTCATGCAGGGCGAGTGCCGCCATCGGCACATCTGCTGCGACCGCACGAACCATAGCCGAAGCTGCACGCGGCGTACCGGTTCCGATCGTATCCCCCAACGAGATTTCGTAGCATCCCATTTGGTAAAGTCGGCTTGCAACATCGCTGACTGCTGCAAGTCTGACCGCGCCTTCATAGGGGCAGCCCAGCACACATGACACATAGCCGCGAACCCGGATACCGGCTTCCTTTGCTCCTTCCATGACCGGCACAAAGCGTTCGAAACTTTCGGCAATCGAACAATTGATGTTCTTCTGTGAAAAGCTTTCGGATGCGGACGCAAAAATCGCGATTTCCTTAGCGTCGGCGTCAAGAGCAGCCTCAAAACCTTTCAGGTTTGGCACCAGCATGGGAAAATTCAAACCCTCTCGCTTGGGTAAACCGTGCAGCACCGCAGCGGAACCGGCCATTTGCGGTACCCATTTGGGCGAAACGAAACTGCCTGCCTCAATTGTGGTCAAACCGGCGGCAATCAGCCCTTCGATCATGGTCACGCGATCAGCAACGTCCAAGGGATGCGCTTCGTTTTGCAGTCCGTCGCGTGGGCCGACTTCGACAAGTCTAATCTGTTCCATATTCTCGCTCATTTTTCCGAGGTGTTCAGTTCCTGATGCAAAAAATCGCAGAAACGCGAATCGGCACCATAGGCGACATTGACCCGCATACCCGGTTGTTGGGGCGGATCACGGTCGGTATAAAAAACGCTGGCCGGTGCAACAAAAATGTCTGCGGCGGCAGCGCGTTGGCAGAACTCGTGTTCGTTGATCCGGTCGGGCAGGCTCACCCATAAGTAAAAGCCCGGCACGCGTGGCATGGCAACGTCGATTCCGACTTCGCAGAGCGCGCGGACGGTGTTCTTGGTCCCGTCTTCCATGCGGTTGCGCAGGCGGCGCAGATGTTTGAGATATTGCCCGCTGTCGATCATCTCCGTCACCAACTGCTCGACATGGGCTGATGTCGCGACGGTTGTGATCATTTTAAGGTCGACCAGACTGCGGATAAGGGAAGGGTCACCCGCCACATAGCCGCAGCGCAGGCTGGCGGACAAGGTTTTGGAAAAGGATCCGACATAAAGCACACGCTGCTGCTGGCCGAAAGCCGCAAGGCGTGGAAGTGAAGGCGCTAGAAGGTCGGCAAAAATATCGTCTTCGACAATGCGAAAGTCATGGATTTCGGCCATTTGCAAAAGGCTGAAGGCAGTGGACGGCGAAAGCGTGCCGCCGGTCGGGTTATGTGCCTGACTTTGCGTGAAGAAAACCTTGGGATGATGGAGGGCGAGCTTTTCCTGAAGATCGCCAAGGTCGGGGCCATCTTCAAGGCGGTGCACTGGAATGACTGTCGCCTTGGCGAGCCGCAATTTGGCAAAAAGCGGATAATAGCCGGGGCTGTCGACGAAGACCGTATCGCCCGGTTCAATCAGCCGGCGAATGATGAGATCAAGGCCATGATTGACCCCACTGGTCAGCATGATCCCGTCGGGTTCTGCGGGAATGGAACGCTCTGCAAGCGACATGCGCAACCAGTCGCGCAGCGCACCAAGCCCCCACGAACTGCCATAGCCGAATTCGATGTCACCCATGGCCGTGCGACCGGCGCGTAAAATACGGCGCATATGTCCATCTTCGGTCCAGCTTGCGGGTGGACGGCCATCACCTGGACGGGTTTCGTAATGCTGGTCGAGTTGCTCACGCAGCAGCGAGACGATGCTCGTCGCCTCCCGCACGTCAGGTCTGATGCGCGGGGTCGGCGGCGGTCGACGGTCGGTGATATAGTAGCCCGATCCCTGCCGCGCCATGGCAAGGCCGCGTGCGACAAGACGATCATAGGCCTCGGCCATCGTGTTCTTGGAAACGCCGAATTGTTCCGCGCCACGTCGCACAGAGGGGAGTTTTTGCCCGGCGCGATAAAGCCCGGATGAAATCTGGCCGCTGATCTGCGCGACGATGGTATCGACCAGACTCATATTTTGTCCCAAAAACTATATGGGACAGTACCGTGAATTTACCCCGAAACTGTCCCTTGATTGATTGGGGAATTTTAGGACAGTTTACGACGAACGCAAGTCCCGGTTCTGCATTTAAATCCGGGACGGCTAATGACCGAGGCCTTGGGAGGTTTCCTTTGAATACGACACCAAAACGGACCGCGACGTCGCGGCTCGAGAATTTCCGCAATCTTTCGCCTGCCGAACGGCTTGATCAGGTGGCGGCTGCAGCCGGGCTTGACGATAAGACGCGCGCAACGCTTGCAGCACTCGATGCGCTGCCAGTCGATCGCGCCAACGGCATGATCGAGAACGTGATCGGCACATTTCAGCTGCCGATGGGTGTGGCCACGAATTTTTTGATCAATGGTCGCGATTATCTCGTTCCAATGGCGGTGGAAGAGCCTTCCGTCGTTGCTGCCGCGTCCTATATGGCGCGTATCGTGCGCGGCTGCGGCGGCTTTCAGACATCATCCACGGCACCTGTCATGCGTGCACAGGTACAGATACTTGGCGTCACAGATCCGTTTGGAGCAAGGCTTGCTATTCTGGCGTCTCGCGATGAAATCATTGCGGCGGCAAATGCCAAGGATCCGGTTCTGGTCAAGTTTGGCGGCGGCTGTCGTGACGTAGAGGTTCACGTTTTCCCGTCTACCACACGTGGCGCTATGGTCGTGCTGCATCTTCTGGTCGATGTGCGTGACGCAATGGGAGCCAATACGGTCAATACCATGGCCGAGGCAATAGCGCCAATTGTCGAGCGCATCACAGGTGGTGAGGTGCGCTTGCGCATCCTGTCGAACCTTGCTGATCTTCGCCTTGCCCGCGCCCGTATCGAGGTGACGGAAGAGGCGCTTGCGACCAAGGATTTTTCCGGCAGACGCATGATTGAAGGCATCGTGGATGCCTATGAATTCGCAGCCGTCGATCCCTATCGTGCGGCGACGCACAACAAGGGCATCATGAACGGGATCGATCCCGTGGTTGTCGCCACCGGCAATGACTGGCGAGCCATTGAGGCGGGCGCTCATGCCTATGCTGCTCGTTCCGGGCGTTACACGTCGCTCACGACGTGGGAAATCAATGCCAAGGGCAACCTGGTCGGGACCATTGAAACGCCGATGGCACTTGGTCTTGTGGGCGGTGCCACAAAGACCCATCCGGCAGCGCAGGCCGCCTTGCAGATTTTGAATGTCAGTTCTGCAGTGGAGCTTGCGGAAGTAACGGTTGCGGTGGGCCTTGCGCAGAACATGGCGGCTTTGCGAGCGCTGGCAACCGAGGGGATACAGCGTGGGCATATGGCGCTACACGCCCGCAATATCGCCATTGGTTCCGGGGCTTCGGGCGAGGAAATCGATATCGTTGCTCGCAGGCTTGCCGCTGATCATGACGTGCGTGCGGCGCGAGCCGAAGAAATTTTGGCCGAAATCCGTAAAGACGGCTGAACAAACATTATAACGACCGGCGAAGAGGGTGATTCGCCGGTCAAATCATTCTGGGAGGACATCATGACGGATAAGAATCCGGCCCACACGACACGTGGCGCCCATTCCGCGGGCCCGGACGGCCAGCTTGCCGAAATATGGGGCGATGTGGTTTCACGTCCGCAACTCGGTAAGGCAATTGTGATTGGTGCTGCGGTCAGCCTTGCGGTTTACGCCATTGCATTGCAGATCATTGTTCCGCGTGCCTCGACACCGGATATCGGCAAGGCGCTCGCCATGCTTGCAGGCATTATTGGCTGTATCGTGGGCGGCGCAATCTGTGCCCGTACATTCAAACCCAAGCGTTTGGTTGTCGAGGAAATTCCAACAAGCGCCACATGGCAAACGGAAGTGCTCGACCAGCTTGAGCAGGAGGGCGGTCCCCTTGGCAGGGTTGAAGACCTACCGGCTTCTGTCGTTGATGAAATGAAGCAGGTCGGGCTTTACGACCTTTTCAGCGACTATGAGCGCAAACGTGTCCGCAGTGGAGAGGAGGGCTGAAATGGACGGCTTGTTTTATGAAATTCTCGTGGCGTTGGGCCTTGGATTGCTCGGTGCCGTGCTGTTCTCGGCAATCGGACTGATTTCCGGCACCGATGAGACGACAACCATCGCACCTGTGACGCTTCTGGTCGTGCTGCTCGGGGCGCCGCCTGCGGGCGTTTTTACATTCTGGATGTGCGCGGCGGTTTCCAAACATATGACCCATGCCGTGCCGACAGCCCTTCTGGGTATTCCCGGTGATACGATGGCGCTGCCATTGTTGCAGCAGGCGTCCGCACTGCGTAATCTGGGCGCACCACATATCGCCTTGCGCAAGATGCTGGCCGGTTCGGTTATCTCGGCCTTTATTGCGGTGCCGCTGGCGGTGCTTTTCGCGGTAATCCTTGCGCCTTTCGGCAGCTACATTACGGCGTCCGCGCCTTGGCTATTCATTGCGGCCTCGCTGTTGATTGCTTATTTTTCGGCCGGGCGCTGGGCATCGATTATCGCACTTATTCCCTTCACATTGCTCATCGTTGCATTGCAGGGCTTTACGAGCGCGCATGATATAAAACTCGGCGTCAGCTATTTCCTTGGCATCGCTGTAGGCCCATTGGTGGCAGAGCTGGTTTCTGCGGCTTCCCCCCTTGAGCGTAAACGCATGAACCGCAGTGAGCTGCGTGAGACGACACTTGCTCCGGATGTCAAAGGTTGGGGCGGTTATTTCCCCAATCCGTTCCGCGTGCTCGACCGCAGTCAGGTGCGTACTACAGCCGCCGCTGCGGCAGTCACCAGTGCAACCTTCGTCTTCAGCCCCGTTGCCATGACGGTGATTGCGGGCGAAGTTGTGGGGGCACGTATCAAACACGCCTATCACCGGCTGACCTCCGTTCTCGCCGTGCGTAATGGCGTGACCGAGTCCACCTATATTGCCGAAGCCCTGATCCCGCTGATTGCCTTTGGTCTGCCGCTGAGCCCCGTTGCAGCTGGACCTGCAGCGCCTTTGTTCAATGCACCACCGCGCTTTACGGTGAACAATGAAACCGGTGCGATCGAAAACCTGCACACGATGCTCTCGGTGTCTGAGTTCCTGATCTGGGGCTTGATATCGGTGGTGATTGCGGCTGCTATTGCCTATCCCTTCGCCATGAACCATGCGCGTAGTGCTGCGGTCTTTGTTGCAAAATATATCAGCCATGAAGCGATCATCGCCACATTTGTTGGACTGGTTCTGGTTATCGGCCTTTGGGAAGGCGGCGTGCTGGCGCTTCTGGTGATCACGACCGTGGGACTCGTCGGAGGGCTGCTGTATCGTGTTCTGGGTATGAATACCGGCGTGCAGTTCATGGGCTATTACGCCGCCGTGCTGAGCGTGCCAGCGCTTCTCAAGCTTATTGGATGAGTGTCACGAAACAGTTCTACCTTAAACTTTCTTGTGCGGTGCAAATACTAGCACCGCACAGGTCATTGCACAGAATGCGGACGATTTAGGCTGAACCGTCCTTGGCCAAGAACGACGATCGATTTTGTATGGCGCTCTTGGACAGACTTCGCGGTTAACACTGACAAGATTCCGATCCAACGTTCCGCTTTAAAAAAACTGAGATCAGGATGGCTTGAATGCACGAAAATGCGCTGGTTTATTAAGATCACGCAATTCATGCATAATCATGGTAGTAAACCGATTTTATTTAAGGTCCAGAGTGCATATATCATGGCTGTGCTTCAGTCATTCGACACCTCCTCGTTATGATGTGCGGGCAACTCCATAAGAGGATATGCACGCAGGTATTTCTATCAGCGCATGGTCGTCTTCTAACAACGCATCGCAAGTGCCATCTTGGGCGTTTGCGCGACAGGCCTGTTCGCCCGGTTGTTACTGAAGTGGGGGACGAGATTATTGCAGGGCTTAAGAATGACATTAATGCTATCATAGCAATGTAATCGGCGGGGACCTGAGGATGCATTGCAGCCAGTAAGAGGCACCTGGCGGTAAAACTATCCCCAGCCGTGAGCAGCTAGCCCGAAGACCCAAGGTTCACCCGTTCTTCTGTTTAGAAATGGCTTGCCCTTTGACATTGTGGTCACGGTTCCAAAAATGCCGAGTCCGCATTGCGCTATATAATCGGCAAAAGCTCCGTAGTTTTCTCGTGTGTCGACGCGCACAAATTTGCGCTTGAGGCCCTGCAAGTGAACTGCCACCAGTTGAATTGCGTCATAGTCGTCGTTCGCAATGATGGGCCCGATGAACTTTCCACGTCCAAATTCCCGGCAAAAAGAAAAGCCTACAAACTGATCGTTGCGCCTGAGTCCGTAAATATTCGCCTTATCGGCGATCAATTTTAGCAGTTGAATACGATTCACACCGAATGCGACTTCGTCAAGTTTTGCGATTGCGTCCAGATGTTCTGCTGAAAGAGGAACGAGCTCTCCTTCCAGTGGTGGCAACTGCGGAAGTGCAAGCGCGACTTCACCTTGACACTGATAAACGATGGCTTCATCTCTAAAGCCCATCGAAGTATAAAGATTGTAGGCGGCTTCGGTCGCATTCAGGCTGAGATTACGGCCGGTGCAACGCTCAAGAACCTGCTCCATAAGCCAGCGCCCGTTACCTTGGGCCTGCATGCGCGGCGAGGTGATCACCATCCCGATTGTTGCAAAATCATCTCCGTATGGAAACCACATCGCACTGCCAAAAACTCTGCCAATGCCGTCAACCGCTACAATACCTTGGCCTGTTTGCAGAGTTTGCTGCCAGTCATTGGGGCGGTGTGGCCACCGAACGCCCATTGAAAGCGCATGCAGCAAGTTGACATCGACATTTGCAATGTCGCTTGCAACCAATTCGAACGACTTCAGTTGAACTGAATTCTGCATATCAGCCTATCCGCATCCTATCCCAATACTCAGACCTGCAAGTATGCAGCGTTTTCATCCTGCCCACGAATGCAAATAGTCCAGCAGGCATAATTCGCCGCATCTTCTCATAAGGCTGGCAGCAGGAATTGCTTCTCGGAGAGTTCAATTCCCAATCTTTGTTTAAAGCTTGGCCTTATTCAGCACGGAACACTTCATCAACTTTTTAATCTTTATAGAAGCTCCGAAAAGTAATTTTGCATGTGGTGTTCATGAACGTTGAAGAAATTCTCGCCGCATTGATCGGCTTTCCCTCCGTTGTTGGGACGGCAAATGACGCAATTGTCGGCTGGATCAGTCATTATGCTAAAACTCACGGAGCCGAAGTCAATGTGCTTCCCGGACCAGAGGGCAATAGGGCAAATCTGTTCATAACAATCGGTCCGCGTGATATTCCTGGTTATATTCTTTCTGGTCATACAGATGTGGTTCCTGCCGGTGAAGCTGAATGGTCGACTGACCCATTCAAGCTCCATAAGGACGGCGAAAGGCTCTATGGTCGTGGTACCACGGATATGAAGGGATTTCTGGCATGTGCTCTGGCGGCATTGCCCAAATTTGCAGCGGGTGATTTAAAGTGTCCCGTGCATCTGGTATTTTCTTACGATGAGGAAGCAGGCTGTCGCGGCGTCCCGCATCTTCTCTCTGCCCTTCCAAGCCTTTGCGCGAAGCCGCTTGGCGCCATTATTGGCGAGCCAAGCCGGATGCAGGCTGTGCGTGCGCATAAGGGCAAGGCTGCCGCTCGACTTGAAGTTATCGGTCGATCTGGACATTCATCGCGCCCCGATCTGGGGTTGAACGCCGTTCATGCTATGGCAAATGTTATTGCGCAGGCTGTAATCTACGGAAAAACGCTGAAAAACGGGGCTTGCGACAATAATTTCGAGCCGCCTTACTCATCTTTGCAGTTCGGCGTTGTCGCCGGCGGACAGGCCGTCAATATCATTCCCGACAGTTGTGCAGCCGATATTGAGGTACGCGCAATTTCCGGCGCTTCGCCTATAGCTCTGCTAGAGCCTGTCAAGGAAGAATTGTTAGCTCTGCGGGCCGATGGATTTGAAGTTCATTGGTATGAGGTGAGTGCTTACCCAGCCTTATCGCTTTCGAGAGAGAGCGCACTGTCACAGTTGATGGTGGAATTAACCGGCCAGGAAACATTGGCTGCGGTGAGTTATGGTACAGAGGCGGGGCTTTTTCAGCAGGCAGGTATTGATGCGATTATCTGCGGCCCTGGCGACATTGGGCGAGCGCATCGACCCAATGAATATATCGAAATGAGCGAACTTCATGCGTGTCAGAAAATGATCGACGATCTCGGCATGCGCCTGACCAAATAAATCCAATTGGCGGCAGAATTTTATGGCGTTTCTTTTTAATTCCGATACCGTACGCGGTGCTATTTTTCGCGAAGCCTTTGAGCGCTCGTTGCCTGATGTGGAGTTTTTTCAGGCGGGTGAAGACGTTGATCCAGACCAAATCCGCTATCTGATCAGTTGGGTAGTGCCAGACGATATTGCACGATATCGCAATCTCGAAGTGCTTTTCTCGATTGGTGCTGGCGTTGATCAGTTCAAACCTGGAACCGTGCCTGCGCATGTGAAACTCGTCCGTATGGTCGAGGATGGGATTATTCGTATGATGCAGGAATATGTGACGCTTGGCGTGCTGACCCTGCATCGAGAATCTATTGCCTATCGCGAACAGCAGAAAAATGAGGAATGGCAGGCGCTTATGACGCTACAGGCCAGCCAACGCCGTATTGGTTTCCTAGGCCTGGGAATACTTGCAAAAGCAGCAATTGAACGGTTGTTGCCATTTCAGTTTCGAATAAGTGGGTGGAGCCGCAGCCGAAAAGATATTGAGGGTGTTGAGTGTTTTTTCGGCGACGAACAGTTTGCAAGATTCCTTCGTCAAACCGATATTTTGATTTGCCTGCTACCGTTGACGGATGAAACACGCGGTATTTTGAATGCCGACCTGTTTGCCATACTACCAAAGGGTGCTCGCTTGCTGCATGCAGGCCGCGGGCCTCAGCTCGATCAAAAGGCACTTATAGAGGCGCTTGATAACGGCCATCTCGCAGCAGCAATGCTTGATGTGACCGATCCAGAACCACTGCCTGCGGCGCATCCGCTTTGGTCGCACCCTAAAGTACTGATCACACCGCATATCGCTTCCATTACGCAACCGCTTACGGCCGCAAGATCAATCATCGAAAATATCCAGCGCCATCTGGCTGGAGACAAGCTGATCGGCTTAATCGATCGCACACGAGGTTATTAACTCTAAGGGAAACGTCATGTCTCTTCTGATTACCATCGATCCAAATCCCGATTTTACACCGAAAGAAGCGTTGCCAACGCCGGATCGCCTTATTTCGGGCTCGCCTGAATTCAAGACATGGGCACAGGATGCTTCAAAGAACGATAAGGTTTTGACGGGGGTTTGGGAAGCAACGCCAGGCGAAACTCACTCTATTAAAGGAACAACACTGGAATTTTGCCATATCCTTTCTGGTCTCGTTGAAATTGAGGAAAAAGATGGTGAAACAAAGACATATCGCGCAGGCGATAGCTTTGTTATGAAGCCGGGCTTTATTGGGGTTTGGCGTACGATTGAAACCGTGCGCAAGATTTACCTCTGCGTCTACGAGTAAGTCAGAATAATCCGCCGCATAAAACCCGCTTGACGTGCATAAAAGCCGTCAAGCGGGCTATTCTTGATCAAAAATGCGGTGCCTTGGGCTCTATTCTTTGACTCAACGAAAATGTGAGGTGCGCCATGACTTTAAGCTTCAATCCTGAAGCGCTTGAACTTCCATTTTATCATTACATTGGTGGGGAGCACATTGATGCCACAGGTGGTCTCGAAATGCGTAGGCCTTCCGATGGCAAAGCCTATGGTGACTGTCCAATTGCCGGCGACGCGTTGGTTGACCGTGCTGTGCAGGCTGCCAAGGCTGCGTTGAAGTCGAGCGGGTGGGCCGATGCTCGCCCGCGAGAAAGGCTCAATGCCATGCATCGTTGGGCCGATCTGATTGAGCAGGAGGCACTGACACTTGCGCGATTGGAAGCAGTTTCATCAACGCGGCCAATCGCGCATCTCATCGAAGGCGATATTGCGGTTACGGCTGAACAAATCCGTTTCTTTGCCGAATTTGCGGACAAGGAAGGCAGCGAGGTCGTTCCGACGAGCACCGGCACATTCGGCATGACGCTAAGTGAGCCTTATGGTGTGATTGGTGCAATTACGCCGTGGAATTTTCCGATTTCCATGTCGGGCTGGAAGCTTGGTCCGGCACTGGCTGCGGGCAATGCGGTTGTGCTTAAACCCTCTGAAATCACGCCATTTTCCACGCTTTATATGGCTGAACTTGCAGCTAAAGCAGGTATTCCGGCCGGACTTATTAATATTGTACTGGGCGACGGACCTGTTACAGGCAATGCCATTACCGGCCACCCTGGTATTTCCAAAGTCAGCTTTACCGGATCGACGGCAGCAGGTGCTGCGATTATGCAGAATATTGCGCGTACAGCTGTAAAGCCGATGACGCTGGAGCTTGGTGGAAAAAGCCCGCAAGTTGTATTCGCTGATGCCGATCTGGACTTGGCTGCTTCTGCCATCACGCGCGGAATCTTGAGTAATGCCGGACAGGCTTGTGTGGCCGGATCCCGCCTGATCGTTGCTGAAGAAATTGCGGATTCTTTGAGCGAAGCCATTGCGCGTCATATGGCTGATATCAAGCCTGGGGTGACTTGGGACGAGAAGACGCAATATTCGCCTATCATTTCAGAACGCCAGATCAGCCGTATCGATGAGATCGTTCAGAAAACAGCAAGTCTTGGCGCGGAGTGCGTTTTTGGCGGGAAACGAATGGATCGTGAAGGCTATTTTTATGAGCCAACGCTGCTTCGTGGTGTCGATGAAAACTCGCCTGCTGTTGCAGAAGAAATCTTCGGTCCCGTCCTGACGATCCAGACTTTCAAACACGAGGAAGAGGCACTTGCTCTCGCTGATCACCCGATTTACGGGCTGGCGGCGGGTCTTTTCACGCGCGATCTGTCTCGCGCTATCCGTGTTACCAAAGCGTTGCAGGCAGGCACCATCTGGGTCAATCGCTATGGTCGCTCGCGCGATCATATTTTGCCAACAGGTGGCTATAAAAGTTCTGGTATTGGCAAGGATCTCGGGCGTGAAGCCTATCTCGCAAATCGCAAGTCCAAAAGCGTGCTGATCGATCTTTAAGGAAAACTCTGAATGACAACCTATTCGATTGCTTTGATCCCGGGCGACGGTATTGGCAAGAATGTCACGGACGCAACGTGGCAGGTTTTGCAGGTGGCTTCAAAACGCAATGGCTTTAAGCTTGAAGGCACCAGCTTTCCGTGGTCTTGCGCCCATTATCATGAAACCGGCGCTATGATGCCTGCGGATGGCATCGAGACCTTGCGCAAATTTGATGCGATTTACCTCGGAGCCGTCGGCTGGCCTGCGGAAGTACCGGATTCTGTGTCTCTGCACGGACTGCTGTTGCCTATCCGTAAGGCGTTTGTGCAATATGCCAATATCCGCCCCCATAGACTTTTGCCGGGCGTGACAGGGCCGCTTCGCTCCGAAGGTTTTGATATTCTTTGCATTCGCGAAAACACGGAAGGTGAATATTCAGGTGCCGGTGGGCGCGTTCATTCCGGCACCAAGGAAGAGGTTGCCGTGGAAACAGCGGTTTTCACCCGCATTGGCGTTGAGCGTATTATCCGCTTTGGTTTCGAGCAGGCACGCTTGCGTCGTAAAAAGCTTGCTTCGGTCACGAAGTCCAATGCGCAGAAATATTCGATGGTGTTCTGGGACGAGGTAACAAAAGATGTCGCTCAAGAATATCCCGATGTCGAAGTCTCGCATTATCACATTGATGCCATGGCGGCACGGATGGTGATGGCACCGGAAAGTCTTGATGTCATCGTGGCTTCCAATCTATTTGGCGATATTCTGACCGATCTGGGCGCTGCCATTCAGGGCGGTCTTGGCTATGCAGCCTCTGCCAATATCAATCCGGACCGCACAGCGCCTTCGATGTTTGAGCCGGTGCATGGTTCTGCGCCTGATATTGCGCATCTTGGTATTGCCAATCCGATTGCAGCTATTTGGTCAGGCGCGATGATGCTTGAGCATCTGGGTGAACAGCAGGCAGCAAAAGATGTGATGAGCGCAATTGAAATGGTGACGTCGAACGGTATTGGAACAGTTGCTGGCAAAGACAAGACGGATGCGATCACGCAAGCTGTGCTTTCGGCACTGGTATAAAAAGGACGAATGTGAATGTTGAAATATCAAGGACTTTTCCGGCAGCAGGGCCTCATCGGCGGTGTCTGGCAGGATGCAGTGTCAGGCGCTACCGTTGACGTCACCAACCCGGCAAGCCTTGGCACTCTGGGTACAATCCCCGATATGGGGGCCACGGAAACCCGCGCGGCGATTGACGCCGCTCAGGCGTCTCTCAAGCCATGGAAAAAGAAAACCCATGCAGAACGTGCGGCGCTTCTGGAGCGCTGGTTTGCACTGATGGTTGAGCACGAGCAGGACCTTGCAATGCTCCTGACGCTTGAACAAGGCAAGCCGCTCAATGAAGCGCTCGGCGAAATCCGCTACGGCGCATCCTTTGTGAAGTGGTTTGCAGAAGAAGCCCGTCGCATTGAGGGCGGCACTATTCCTTCACCAACGGAAGATCGCCGTATTCTGGTGCTTAAGGAAGCAGTTGGCGTTTGTGCGATCATTACACCGTGGAATTTTCCGAATGCGATGATCACGCGCAAAGTGGCCCCGGCACTTGCGGCCGGTTGCACAGTCGTCATCAAACCTTCAGAGTTCACGCCATTTTCAGCATTGGCGCTTGGTGTTCTTGCGGAACAGGCCGGAATTCCAGCAGGTGTCATTAATATTGTCACCGGCATGCCGACGGAAATTGGCAATGAGCTGGTGTCCAATGAAACCGTGCGCAAAATTTCATTCACCGGGTCGACGCGTGTCGGCTCGCTGCTGATGAAGGGGGCTGCTGACAGTATCAAACGCCTGAGCCTTGAACTGGGCGGCAATGCACCGTTCATCGTGTTTGACGATGCTGATCTCGATCAGGCTGTGGAAGGGGCTATTGCCTCAAAATTCCGAAATGGCGGACAGACATGCGTTTGCTCGAACCGTATTCTTGTGCAGGCTGGTATCTATGATGCTTTTGCCGCCAAACTTTCAAGCCGCGTTGCCCAAATGAAGGTGGGGGTGGGCACAGAAAAAGGCGTGGTGATTGGCCCAATGATCAATCAAGCAGCGATCGAAAAGATCGAGCGTCATGTCAATGATGCCTTGGGTCGTGGTGCAAAAATTCTTGCGCAAAGCGACAATATGCCGGAAGGTCGGCAATATGCGCGACCAATCGTGCTAGGCGACGCCACGACCGATATGCTGCTCGCATCTGAGGAAACGTTTGGACCTGTCGCACCGCTTTTCCGTTTTGAAACGGAAGAGGAAGCTATTGAAATTGCTAACAGCACGCCCTTTGGTCTGGCAGCCTATTTTTTCACTGAAAGTCTCAAGCGGTCATGGCGTGTTTCGGAAGCGCTGGAATTCGGTATGATTGGTTTGAACACGGGCCTGATTTCAACTGAAGTGGCACCATTTGGTGGTGTCAAGCAGTCCGGCCTTGGTCGTGAAGGATCGAAGCTCGGTATTGAAGAATATCTCGAAATCAAAACGCTGCATGTTGGCGGATTATAGGACACAAAAAGGGCGGTTTAACCGCCCTTTTTCGACTTTATTGAAACTTGTCGAGCATTTTGTAATAAAGACCGACCAACGGCAGAAACCACGGCCTGCCAGAATAGCCTGGAATGGTCGGCCATTCGAGGCCCGAAATTGGATTGTTGTCGCCACGCCCGAGGATTGCGTCTGCAAGATAAATGCCTATTTGCGTAGACATTTGTGCGCCATGGCCGGAATAGCCCATCCCATACCAGATGCCATCGGCAAAGCCTGCGCGCGGATAGCGGTCCTGTGTCATATCGACAAGGCCACCCCAGCAATAGTCGATTTCAACATTGGCAAGATGTGGAAAAATCTTGACGAGGCTTTCGCGCAAAATTGCGCCGCTTTTGTTGTCGGATCGCTGGTCGGACGTCGTTGAGAAACGCGCGCGCCCACCAAAAATCATACGATTATCGGGTGCGAGCCGGAAATAATTACCGATATTCATCGATGTAACGTAGGTGCGATTGCCGGGCATAGTGGCGGCAATCTCGCTCTGTGTCAGTGGCCGCGTTGCAATGATGAAACTGCCAACGGAAATAATGCGCTTGCGGAAATAGGAGAAACTGTCGCTTGTGTATGCACCAGTTGCGAGAATAACGTTGTCAGCAGTCACCTTGCCGCGGGATGTTACGATCTGATGTTGGCCATCGAGCTTTTTACGCTCATGAACGGTGGTGTTTTCAAAAATGAGAGCGCCGTAACGCGCTGCCGCGTCTGCCAAACCGGTTACATATCGACCCATGTGCATCATGGCGCTTTTTTTGGAAAGCATGGCGCCGTGGAAATCATTCGAGCCGACTTCACCCGATAATTGATCGCGATGCAAAAGCGCTGTATCAGGGTCGACTTCCGCATGAATAGCTTCGAAATTGCGTGCAAGGCCATCAAAATGGGCCGGCTTAGAAGCCAGTTTCAACTTGCCGGCGCGTCTGAACGAACAATCGATATTTTCTTCCGCAACGATGCGTTCGATGGTGTCGACGGAATCGTCAAAAGCCTTGTAAAGAGCCCTGGCGCGTTCTGCGCCAAGGTGTTTTTTTGCAGCGATAAAACTGTGTGCAAGGCCGTTGTTGAGATGACCACCATTGCGCCCCGAAGCGCCGGAGCCAATAAGGCCAGTTTCAAAGATCGCAACACGGCTGCCCGCTTTGGCAAGATGCAATGCAGCCGAAAGCCCCGTAAAGCCTCCGCCGATAATGGCGACATCATAATGCCCTTCCGGAGGGTTCTTTTCCGCTGCTGTAAAAGAGGGGGTCGTGTCGTGCCAGTAAGGCTTGAGTTGCATCTTTCTTGGTCCTGATCAGAGCGCGTCCCGAAAACTCTGCGAACGTATTCGAGATAAGCGTCACACAATTAGTTAGAGACCGACTACGCCTGCAAGGCCGGAAATGTCCTTGATCTCGGTATAACCGTAATAAGGATTTGCCGGCTCGTGACCGCGATTGACCCAGACCTTGTTCTTGATGCCCAAATCATGCGCTGACATCAGGTCGTAGCGGAACGATGACGAGACGTGCAGAATGTCTTCCGGGTTGGCGTTCAGCTGATCGAGCATATATTCGAACGCCTTGAAGCGTGGCTTGTAAGCCTGCGCCTGTTGCGCTGTATAAACAGCATGGAACGGTGCGCCGAGTTTTTCGACATTGTGGTGGATCTGCTCATTCATCGAGTTTGAAAGAATGACGAGCGGGATTTCCTTTGCCACTTTGGAAAGTCCGGCTGGTACATCAGCATGTGGACCCCAGGTTGGAACGCTTTCATACACTGTGCGCGCATCTTCAACATTGAATGTTACCTTGTTCTTCTTGCAGGCACGCTCAATCGCATTGTGCACGACTTCATTATAAGGCTTCCAGTCGCCGAGGATTTCATCAAGTCGATAGGCTGCAAAGTTTTTGATGAACTGTTGCATGCGCTCTTCATCAAGCTGTTTGCCATAGAGATCGCGTGCAGCTTCGGCCATCTGGAAATTGGTCAGTGTGCCGTAGCAATCAAAAGTGATGTATTTTGGTCTAAACTGGGCCATGATTTTTGATCCTTCCAAGCCTTGCAGGCACTGGTGTGCCGTCCTCATACATCATAATGAGCGGCGAATGGACTAATCACTGCATTCATAGGAGTGCAAAGCAGATTGTTCCGTATCTCGATCGAGCTTTGGCAGAGAGTTTTGTCTGTACTGCGTTGAGGCAGGTGCAATGGATCGATTGCAGTCGTTATCCGATCGAGCACGCGGCATAAGATGCGGTGGTAGTATCGAAGGACAGTGAAAACCTGCTGGATATGGATGTTGGTCGGGATGAACTGCTGCAAGCGTCATTCTAATTTGAGTTCATGAAGAACTCTCTCGGAAACAGCCATGACCGCATCGCAAATCACTCTGGAACCAATGACGCTGGATCATCTGGATGGTGCTGTTGTTTTGTCGCAACAGGCCGGCTGGCCGCATCGTCGTGAAGACTGGGTCTTTGTGCTGACGCTGAGCAATGGGATTGTTGCACTTGAAGATGGACGTGTCGTCGGCACGGCAATGTGCACGCCGCTAGGTGACGATGTTGCGGCCGTCAATATGGTTATTGTCGATGAAGCCACGCGCGGAAAGGGTCTCGGTCGCAAGTTGATGCAGGCAGCACTTGATGCCGCCGCAGGGCAAACGTGTTTGCTTGTTGCGACACACGACGGCCTGCCGCTTTATGAAAAGCTCGGCTTTGTAGCATATGGTGAGATCGTCCAGCATCAGGGACTGGCTGTAAAAGTCGATGCGCCGGGCAATATCAGCTGGGCAACAGGTGATGATTTTTTACGCCTGGTGGAGCTAGATCACTCGGCAACCGGCCATAATCGTATGAATACCATGCAGCTTTTGAATGAGACCGCGCAATTTGCAGTTATTCGCAAAGACGATCAAGCCGATGCATTTGCTGGAATTCGCGCCTTTGGGCGTGGGCTTGTCATTGGTCCTGTTGTTGCAAAGACCGGTGAAGACGCGCGTTCGCTGATTGATTTTTTGCTTGCGCAGCATGCGGGTGAGTTTGTTCGCGTTGATACAAACATTGCAACAAATCTTGCCGACTGGCTCACCTCGCGTGGGCTTGTTCATGTCGGGGGCGGGATACCGATGCGCCGTACAGCTGAGCACATCGAAAAAAATAACGGCAGTGAGTCTCGCACATATGCGCTTGTAAATCAGGCTTTAGGTTGATCTGGAGAATGTTATGCTGAGTAATTCGTTGGTCGAACTTGATCGCGCCCATCTGGTGCATCCCGTTTCATCTTTCCGCAGTCACGAAACGACTGGTGTGCGTGTATTGAAGTCCGGCAAGGGTGCAACAGTTACTGATACATCCGGTCATACGCTGCTCGACGGCTTTGCGGGTCTTTGGTGCGTCAATGCTGGCTATGGGCAGGACAGCATTGTGGAAGCTGCAACAAAGCAGCTACGAGAACTTCCCTATGCAACGGGCTATTTTGGTCTGGGTTCAGAGCCAGCTATCCGCCTGGCTGCCGAACTGGCTGATCGTGCGCCGGGTGATCTCAATCATGTCTATTTCACGCTTGGCGGATCCGATGCGATTGACAGTACGATCCGCTACATTCGTTACTATTATCATGCCAGAGGTACGCCACAGAAAGACCAGTTCATTTCGGTTGAGTATGGCTATCATGGTTCGTCAACTGCCGGGTCCGGACTGACGGCGCTTCCGGCATTCCATGCGGGTTTTGGTGTGCCATACGACTGGCAGCATAAAATTCCATCGCACTATGCTTATCGCAACCCGGTCGGCACCGATCCGCAGGCGATCATTGATGCCTCCGTAGCAGCTCTCCGCGCAAAGATTGAAGAACTGGGTGCAGAACGCGTCGCAGCATTTTATGTTGAACCTATCCAGGGCTCGGGCGGTGTCCTTGTGCCTCCAGCGGGCTGGCTCAAGGCCATGCATGCGCTTTGCAAAGAATATGACGTTCTGTTCATTGTTGACGAAGTTATCACCGGATTTGGCCGCACGGGCCCGCTTTTTGCGTGCTCCGAAGACAATGTGGTGCCAGATTTCATCACCACTGCCAAGGGACTGACGTCGGGTTATGTGCCGATGGGCGCGCTCTTTATGTCTGAGCATGTTTACAATACCATTGCCGACGGCGCAGGTAAGGCCGCAGTTGGTCACGGTTATACCTATTCCGCACACCCGGTCAGTGCCGCGGTTGGTCTTGAGTGCCTGCGCCTTTATGAAAATGGATTGCTTGAAAATGGCCGCGAGGCAGGCCAGCGCCTTATGGCGGGCTTGCAGTCGCTTTCCGCTCACCCCCTGGTCGGCGATGTCCGTGGTCGCGGTATGCTGGCAGCCATTGAGTTGGTAACTGACAAGGAGCGCAAGACGCCGCTTCCCGCATCCGCCGATCCGGCTCGCCGTATTTTTGACCGTGCATGGGACAACGGCCTTGTCATCCGCGCCTTTGCCAATGGCGTTCTTGGTTATGCGCCGCCGCTTTGCTGCACCGATGACGACATTGATGCGATTATCGAACGCACGCGCAAAACGCTGGACCAGACACTTGCTGACGAAGATGTTCGCGCTGCGATGAAAGGTTAGATTTTGAGGGCAGCGGCATAAGCTTGCAAGGCGGAATTTCGTCAGCGCGCGAGATTCGCAATATTATGCTGCAGTCCTTCATCAATTCAGCGCAATTAATGCGCGTGTTCATAACAAACTAATAATGCTGCAAAAGGTGAAGACGAAAAGCAATCTACTGGATTGAGTTTGGATGATCGAATAATGCGCGTCAGGCGTATGGCAGTTCCTTAACTCGATGTGTTTTTTCGTTCGCACTTTAATTCGGCGTTGCTGCGAATGAATTTCTGAACACGGTGTAACCGGTGAAAATAAACCGGCGCATCCCATGCAACTGTTAATCAAGGGGAACTGCTATGAGCGAGAAGATTACCAACTGGACGTCTTCCGATGACCGGATGATTGAAAATGCAATACGTCGCGGAGCAACCCGGCGTGAATTGTTGCAGATGATGCTGATGGGTGGCGTTGCGGTTGCGGCGAGCGCAACGATCCTGGGTCGTGCTACCTCCACTTATGCCGCGACGCCGGTAAAAGGCGGTTTTATTAAGGCTGCTGGCTTTAGCGCGTCCACTGCCGATACGCTTGATCCTGCTAAAGCCTCCAATGCAACCGACTATGTTCGTTGCTGTGCACTTTATAATCGCCTGACTTTCCTCGATGGTCATGGCGAAACACAGATGGAGCTTGCTGAAAGCGTAGAAAGCGCAGATGCAAAGGTCTGGACGGTTAAGCTGCGTAAGGGTGTTACATTCCACGATGGCAAGTCCCTGAGCGCAGATGATGTGGTTTTCTCGCTTCAGCGTCACCTCGATCCCGCAGTTGGCTCTAAGGTCAATGCGATTGCCAAGCAGATCACGGGCGTCAAGAAGATTGACGACACCACAGCAGAGATCACGCTTGAAAGCGCAAATGCCGATCTTCCAACCATTCTTTCGCTGCATCATTTCATGATCGTTGCAGATGGCACGACGGATTTTTCAAAGGGCAATGGCACGGGTGCATTTGTCCTAAAAGAGTTCCAGCCTGGTGTTCGTTCAATTGCTGCGCGCAACGAGAATTACTGGAAGAGTAGCGGACCGCACCTTGATTCCTTCGAATTTTTTGCGATCTCTGATGAGAGCGCCCGCATGAATGCGGTACTTTCCGGCGATATTCAGCTTGGTGCTAATCTTAATCCCCGTTCGCTGCGCGTACTTGAAAATAACCCTGCTGCGAGCCTCTTTATCTCGAAGCTTGGTACCTATACCAATCTTAATGTTCGCCTCGATATGGCGCCGGGCGATAAGGCTGGGGTGGCTGAAGCGCTGAAATATCTCACCAATCGTGAAGTCATCCAGAAGTCTGTGCTGCGTGGTCTTGCAGAGATTGCCAATGATCAGCCGGTGCCAGCAACCAGCAAATACTTCAATGCCGAACTTGAGCAGCGCGCGTTTGATCCGGACCGTGCAAAATCCCTGCTTGATAAGGCCGGCATGCTTGGTCAGGAAATTCGCATTACTGCTGCAGAAGCCGCATCATCCTCTCTCGATTATGCAATGGTCCTTCAACAGGCCGCATCAACCATCGGTCAGAAAATCGCTATTGATCGCGTACCGTCGGACGGTTACTGGTCAAACCATTGGCTGAAAGATGCTGTTCATTACGGCAATATTAACGCACGCCCGACGCCGGATATTCTGTTCTCGCTGCTCTATAAGTCCGATGCGCCGTGGAACGAAAGCCAATATAAATCTGATAAATTCGACTCGATGCTGCTTGAAGCCCGTGGCCTGCTTGATGAAGGCAAGCGCAAGGAAATCTATGGCGAGATGCAGACCATGGTTTCCAATGAAGCTGGAACGGTCATTCCCGTCTTTATGTCGAATGTCGATGCAATTTCGCCGAAGCTCAAAGGTTTAGAGCCTAATCCACTGGGCGGTATGATGGGCTATACATTTGCCGAACATGCTTGGCTGGAAGCCTGATTTTACATAGGTGTTTCGCTCTTCGAGTTCGGGCAAAGTATGAAATTTGCCCGAACTGATCCTTTCCCCAAAATATTAGGCCACGCATGACCATGAAGTCGCCTTTTCTGATTTTGATTGCCAAACGGCTTGTGGTTGCCTTTGTTACGCTTCTGATTGTTGCGTTTACGATTTTTTTTGCAACTTCGATGCTTCCGGGTGATGTGGCAGAAATTCTTCTCGGGCAGTCGGCGACACCTGAGGCTGTTGCGGGACTTCGTCATGCCATGAATCTCGATCAGCCTGCATTCCTGCGCTTTATCTACTGGCTGGGCAATCTGCTGACCGGCGACCTTGGTGTGTCCTATGCCAATAATCTGCCAATTGCTGATCTCATCGGCAGCAGGCTTATCAACTCGCTCAAACTTGCTGGCGTAACGGCTGCAATATCGGTGCCGATTGCACTGTTTCTCGGTATTACTGCGGCCATCATGCGCGGTACGATTTATGATCGCGTTGTATCCATCATCACGATCTCGGTTATTTCGGTTCCCGAATTCATGGTCGCGACTATCGCTGTGATTGTATTTGCAGTCTACCTTGGCTGGTTTCCAGCCCTTTCAATGGCCAATGAAGTCACGTCTTTCATCGGCCTGCTCAAAGTCTTCGCCATGCCTGTGATCACTTTGAGCTTTGTGATTTCAGCGCAGATGATCCGCATGACGCGCGCAGCTGTTCTTGAAACACTCAACACGCCCTATGTGGAAATGGCGCTTCTCAAAGGTGCGTCACGCAGTCGAATGGTGATCATTCATGCTTTGCCAAATGCGCTCGGACCAATCGTCAATGCGGTTGCCCTTTCGCTTTCTTATCTGCTGGGAGGCGTCATCATTGTCGAAACCATCTTCAATTATCCCGGCATAGCCAAACTGATGCTCGATGCTGTCGCAACGCGTGATCTGCCGCTTATCCAGACTTGCGCGATGATCTTCTGCTTTGGCTATCTCCTGCTCATTACGATAGCAGACATCATTGCTATCGTTTCCAACCCGAGGCTGCGATAATCATGACCGCTTCCGTTTCAAGTCAGCGAAAGACAAAGTCTCCACGCTTTGGTTATCGGGTTAATCTGATCGGCACGGTTTCGTTCCTGATTATTCTGGGCTGGGCATTGGTTGCCATTTTTGCGCCCTGGATCGCCCCCCATCCGGTGGGTGAAATCGTCGATTTCGACTTTTTTGGACCCATGAGTGCACAGTTCCCGCTCGGCACGGATTATCTTGGCCGTGATATGCTTTCCCGCATTATCTATGGCGCACGCTTCACCGTTGGTATATCGCTTGCAGCAGTGTGTTTGGCCTGCTTTTTTGGCGTAACGCTCGGCATGATGGCAGCAGTTATCGGCGGCTGGTTTGATTCAGCATTGAGCCGCTTTCTTGATGCCCTGACATCCATCCCAAGCAAAATTCTCGCACTGGTTATCGTGGCAGGTGTTGGTTCATCGATCCCGATCCTGATCACCACCATGGCCATCATCTATACGCCCGGCAGTTATCGCTTTGCGCGCGCACTGGCGATCAACATCAATACGATGGACTATGTGACGGTTGCTCGCGCGCGTGGCGAAAAGATCGGCTATCTTATACGCTCGGAAATTCTGCCCGGCATCATCGGACCAGTGCTGGCCGATTTTGGTCTGCGTTTTGTGTTCATTGTGCTGTTATTGTCGAGCATGTCTTTTCTTGGTCTGGGCGTTCAGCCACCATTTGCCGACTGGGGTGCTTTGGTTAAGGAAAACATTGGCGGACTGTCATTCGCCGCCCCAGCTGTAGTGTTTCCATCCATTGCCATTGCGAGCCTCACAATCAGCGTCAATCTGCTCATTGATAATCTACCACAGAAGATCCGCGACAGGAGTGAATGAATGAGCAATCTTGTTGAGATCAAAAACCTGCGCGTGGATGCAAAGACCGATTCAGGCCGTACGGTAGAAATCATTCGTGACGTTAGCTTTGAAATTGCGGAAGGTGAAATCGTTGCCCTTATCGGCGAGAGCGGCTCCGGGAAAACCACAATTGCGCTGACGCTTATGGGCTATACTCGCCCTGGTTGCCGGATTGTGAGTGGCAGTATTGAAGTGGCTAATCACAATATCGTCGCTCTCTCAGAGCGTAAGCGCTCGAAGAAGCGCGGCACGGACGTATCTTATGTGCCACAAAGTGCGGCGGCATCCTTCAATCCTGCACATCGCATCATGGATCAGGTCATTGAGGTCACCAAAATCCATAAGCTGCTTTCGAAACCAGAGGCGCGTAGGAAGGCGATTGAATTGTTCAAAGCGCTTGCCCTGCCAAACCCTGAAACAATCGGCGACCGTTATCCTCATCAGGTATCGGGGGGACAGTTACAGCGGCTTTCGGCGGCAATGGCGCTTATCGGCGACCCAAAGCTCGTGATATTCGATGAACCTACAACCGCGCTTGATGTGACGACGCAAATTGAAGTCTTGCGGGCGTTCAAATCGGTGATGAAGAAGGAGCATATTGCTGGCGTTTATGTCTCGCATGACCTCGCTGTTGTCGCCCAAATTGCAGACCGCATCGTCGTGCTCAAAAGCGGTGAAGTTCAGGAGGTCGGTTCTACACAGGATATTCTGCATAATCCGCAGCATCCTTATACGCAGGAACTGCTTGCAGCCTTTGAACCGGTTTTGCATGCGCGGCCAGAAATTGCCGAGGCTGAAAAGCCATCACCGCTTCTGGTCGTTGATAACGCGCTTGCGGGTTATGGGATCGTTGGGAAGTCCGGTGACCCGGCGATGATTGCGGTCAACAATATCAGTCTTGAGCTATCGCGTGGACGAAATCTCGGCATCGTCGGAGAATCCGGTTGCGGTAAGTCTACGCTTGCTCGCGTTATCGCTGGTATTCTGCCAGCCTCGCGCGGAAAGATAATCTTTGAAGGCAAGGAAATGCAAAGCGATCTGCGTCATCGCACGCGCGAGCAATTGCGCGAATTGCAGATTGTCTTTCAGTTTGCCGATACAGCGCTCAATCCTGCCAAGTCGATTGCCGATATTCTTGCGCGCCCGTTGTCATTTTATCATGGCATGAATGGTAAACGCAGGGATACCAGAATCGATCAGTTGCTCGATATGGTGCGGATTCCGCGCACTATGCGTTACCGCAGGCCGGGTGAGCTTTCCGGCGGGCAGAAACAGCGCATCAACCTTGCACGCGCACTTGCTGCTGACCCCAAGATGATCATCTGTGATGAGATCACCTCGGCGCTCGATACGGTTGTCGCTGCCGCAATTATTGATCTGCTCAAGGAGCTTCAGCGGGAACTCTTACTGTCATACCTCTTCATTAGTCATGACCTCTCGACCGTGCGCGCGATCTGCGACGAAGTTGTGGTCATGTATGCCGGGGAAAAGGTTGAGCAGCTAAGCCCGGATATGATGGGCAGCGCGGCCATCCATCCTTACTCGCGGCTCCTGTTCTCTTCAGTGCCAAAACTCAACACCGACTGGCTCGATAGTTTGCAACAAGACCCAGAACTCGTCAGGACGTTCACTAGAAGCTGAGATCAGCGCGCTATTCTGAGAACATCATGTCAAGCGGCAAATGTGCTTTCACGATGGGTGACTTGAGAACGACAAAGCTGAAGTATTTGTCGATGCCGACATCCATATCGATCAGGCGTTCCATGATCGTCTGATATTCTACAATGCCGGCGGTCACGAATTTCATTAGATAATCGTAACCGCCCGAAACCAGATGGCATTCAATAACGGAATCAATCTTTTCAACAGTTGCCAGAAAACGCGCAAAATCGATCTGGCGGTGGTTCTTGAGCGTTATCTCTGTAAATACCGTCAATGTCTGGCCCAGTTTCGAAACATTGATCTGTGCCGAATATCCGGTGATAAAGCCTTCCGATTGCAGCTTCTTCACTCGCATCAAGCAAGGGCTGGGTGAAAGATTGACGAGTTCTGCCAATTCGACATTAGTTATCCGTCCATTTTTCTGCATTTCGGATAGAATTTTTATGTCGATTTTGTCGAGCTTCATTGCAAAACCACTTACGCTGTATTCTAAAATCAGATTATCATCTTTTTCGCTTCAAGCTGCAATCTCACTATAGGTGGTTTTCCAAATTCAGTGATCGAGCGAAGCAGGCATGCTTTGTACGCAATAATCACCTGTCGCAACCACAGCAAACCACACGAAATTCTGTGCAGATGCTAACTCCGATGCACTCCATGGCGCAGCTGGTATTAGGATATGCAAAACACTGGAGTTCCACACATGTCTGCACCGCTAATGCACATTGAAACCAGCCCATCTATACCAGATGCAGCGGATGTGGTTGTGATTGGCGGCGGTGTTGTTGGAGTGTTTACAGCCTATTACCTCGCCCGCGGTGGCCTGAAGGTTACACTGATTGAAAAGGGCCGCATTGCAGCCGAACAATCGAGCCGCAACTGGGGCTGGTGCCGCCAGCAAAATCGAGATGCTCGCGAGCTTCCGATGGCGACCAGGAGCTTAGAGCTTTGGGATAAAATCGCAGAGGAAACGGGTGAAGATCCTGGTTTTCGTCGTTGCGGTCTTCTTTATCTGTCGCAGGACGAAGCGGAGATTGCGGGCTGGGCGCGCTGGGGTGATTTTGCAAAAACTGTTGGTGTCACCACAAATATGTTGAGCGCAACGGAAGCGGCAGAGTGCGGTAAAGCGACCGGGCGCAGCTGGAAAGGTGGCGTTTTCTCACCGACTGACGGTGTTGCTGATCCTTCACGCGCGGTTCCTGTCGTTGCACGTGGTATCATGGCCGCAGGCGGCAGCGTTCATCAGGACTGTGCAGCGCGCGGTCTTGAACTGAGCGGGGGACACGTTAGCGGTGTTGTGACCGAAGCAGGCACTATTAAGACGAAAACCGTGGTGATGGCGGGAGGCGCATGGGCATCGTCCTTCTGCAATCAGCTTGACATTCGGTTTCCACAGGCTGCGGTCCGTGCGTCGATCTTATCCGTTGCGCCGGGTGCCGTTGGCCTGCCGGATGCATTGCATACTTCGCAGGTGTCGCTCACGCGGCGCTATGATGGCGGTTATACGCTTGCGATCAGCGGAAAGGCTCGTGTCGATGTAACGCCGCAGCAATTGCGTTTCAGCCGCGAATTCATACCTATGTTCACGCGTCGCTGGCGAAGTCTTGCGCCGGGGGGCATTCAGGGCTGGTGCTCTGGCCACGAATTGCTGAAAAAATGGTCGCTCGATAAGATCACACCGATGGAACGAAACCGCATTCTCAATCCCAAGCCGGATGAGGGGCAGATTAGCCTGACATATAAAAGAGCGAGCGACCTGCTGCCAGAGCTTGCAAGAATACCGATTGCCAACCGATGGGCGGGTTATATCGACAGCACGCCGGACGGTGTACCGGCGATTGGTGAGGTCGAAGCCGTTCCGGGCTTCATTCTGGCTGCAGGTTTCAGTGGCCATGGTTTCGGCATCGGCCCTGGCGCAGGACATATGATTGCAGACCTGATTTTGGGAAGAAAACCGATTGTTGATCCGAGTCCGTACAAACCTGAACGGTTGAATCGTAGCGCATGGGGTAAGGTTGCCGAATTTTAGTTTATGCAAGCTGGTGCATGCAGAATTAATTCTAACTGGTCATTAAAATCCCAAACAACGGAGAGATAGGGTATCCGTAGGTTACTAAGCCCTATTTCGAGGATCGTAACGGTTAATGGATTTATTCCAACACCATTGAACGCCGCGCTATCATCGCCAGGGCCGAGGCAGGTTTCCTTAACCAGAATGCTGGCCCGTCGGCCTGATGGAGCGGACAATGGAAAATCGCAAAATTCCCATCACTCCGACCCGTTCCGCCAAAATCGATTGCGTCATAAGCCATCAGCGCATCAAGCAAGAGCAGGTTCTTGCATGTAGGGGGTGTCGAACCGAGCCACCACACTCCCCGCACTCTGCTTTTCGATAATATTATAGGGCTCGTTCAAGATATCCCAGCTGGCCGCATCATTGGGGGTGAGCACCAGCTCGCGCGTTGTGCAGGTAATGTCTACTGCTCTGGCGACCACGATCCGGTGAGCTTCGGCAGACGTTGCTTTGATGTGCAGGGTGCAGGCGTTGACGTAATCGCCGACAATCTTCTTTACGTCTATGGAGTTGCCAGGCGCATGCGAGCCGCATGCGGCAATCGTAACGGCCGAGCCCAAGCCTATCGCGCCGGTTTAGTCGGTCCCGACCACAATGTGACAGATTGTTCCTGCTAATTATGCAGGTAGGTCGCACTCGTGTGCATAACGATACTGCATTTTTTTTAAGGCTTGCAACGAACAGCAACCTTCACAGGGCAACAATTTCCTGCCTCGCCATTATTTACCGGGTTCAGCGGTGACGCCGAGCTAATAAGCCGGGCCGCCACAAAACCTGGGTCGCGTATTTTCACTGCAACTCTTTGATACACCTGAATGATAATTATGTGGAGTATAGACTCTGAGTTGAAGCTTTTTTTATTGCTTGCGCAAGATTATCACTGGCGGCAATCAGTGATTGTTTCCGCCTTTACAGCAGAAATATTTTTAGCCAAATGACAACCAGGCCGTTCATAATTTCCAGTTTTACCATCAGCGGCCATGGTTAGCGCCGCCTTTTCCCAGTCAGACAGTGCCGCGACAGCTTGCCCCCATATTTCCCCATCGACCCGCATTCGGCAAGCTGGGCGAGCAGATGGTGACAGTGAGCAATAACCGGCGTATGCACGTAAGCCTTGACCAGCTCAGCCTCTGCATCAGCATGCGTGTGCTATACTCGACTTGCATTTTTTGAGATGGTAGAGGTAACCATATTTGTATTCTCTACAGGTATTTAATCGGTAAATATTTGTCGTTTAAGGTTTAGTAATACTCAATGGCGCTCATGCGCCATTGAGTTGTAAGTCAGGAAATCTACTGTCTACTGTGCAGGAGCAGGCGTCGTTGTGCCGGTTGCAGGTGTTTCAGGTGCGGTTGCTTCAGGTTCGTTTGCGGCATTGGGGTCTGCGACACCCTGCGGAAAGTGCTTCGACCGGTCAAACTCAGGAGCGCTATCCAACTGCTCCTTAGATGTGGTTAGAACCAGCCATGTGTTGCCATCGCTACGCGTAGCGAGTTGCATGACGTCTGGGCTAACGGCGACGTCTTTTTCGCCGATACCAAGGAACCCGCCAACACCGATAACAGCGGCTTCGACTTTGCCTTCAGTGCTTATTATCAGATCATTGAGTTTGCCGATTGACTGAGCGTCGGTGGCGTCACTTTCATAAACGCTTTGACCAATGAAGCTGGATACCAGAACCTGCCCATCTTTTGCTTCTAAGAAGCCAATTGTATTTGCCTCAGCGCCCTCTGTTGATGCTGCACCGAACATGTTCTTGGTGGCAACGGGCATTTCCTGTTGGGCTGGTGCCTCTGTCGCTGGCATCGGTGCGGTATCCGGCGACGCCGTTTGCGCAAGTGCTGGCACGCTTATTACGAGTGCACACGCCGCTGTCAGAAGTGTAGTTTTGACCATTACAATTCTCCTCTCTGCATGAATGTTCACTTATTGAACTCGTAAGGCCTATGATCGTTCCAATTTTGTTAAGTAGGTATGAAAGTCTATGTCTTGGCTGCGCTTGATGACGGCCTTACATTTTTGTCGCTAAGCCCGGTGTAACGATCAGCTATCCGGCTGGTTATGCCGGTCCCGTGACGACACCCAGCGCCACATGCGATAGCAGAGGCGAGATTGTGGTTATCTGAGCGCCCAATGAGAAATGAGGCTAGAGGATGGTGAAACGCAAAGGCGCTGGCAGCTTGAATTGCTGTTTGCCGTTTTAAGTTAGACTGGATGTGGACGACGGCCTGCCCGGTTCTCGCGGCGAATGGGTGACCATCTCAACCATATTACAGTGCCGGTAAGATTGGCGCCGCGATATGGCAGCAGGCTAAAAATCATCATCGCAAACTCCGTAGAATGTGCACGCTACCATACGGCACGCTGAATGTTTCTATTTTGGTTTATTGTAGAGACTGTGGCGGAGCATCACCCTTGAGACGAAATTGATTTAGTTAAGAAGAGGATTTTCGGCTCATTATAGCTCCATCAAAGGAAGCGAAGATGAGACAGAAATCTGTGCCGCAGACATCTACTTCCTAAAAGACGATCAGGAGTGCTAAAGCGCATTTTTCCTCATGGGGCGGCCAATTTGCGGCTCTAAACTTTCATCATCGCGACCTACCTTTGGGCATCAGCAGCCTTGGCGGCCGAATATAAAGAACAAACCTTCCGTACCAATCAATGTACGAAGCGACGGTATCACCCTTGCGGAAATATGCTCCCGACACGCCGCCAGCGGCCAGAATAGGCGAGCGGTCCGGGCGGGTTATCTGTTTTTCGCTTTCCATGCGTGCTGTGCGCCAGTGGCATATCGTGTCGGCTCGCCGCCTATAGTCGTGGGACAGCTCCGGATTTAGGCAATGAGGGGCCGGGAAGCGGATGAAAATTTCATATACAGAATAATTTGACATTATCATATATGACTTAAAGATATAAACATTTCTTTATGTTCTCTTGACAATCTGCGTCAGATGCTGGAAGTTCACCATGCCTAGGTTCTCCGGTGGTCGTTTGCGACACGCCGGGGCTAAGAGGGAAGTCGGTGCCCCGTCCCATTCGGGAAAGCCGGCGCTGCCCCCGCAACTGTAAGCGGCAAGCTTATGTCCACAATGTCACTGGGGTTTTTCCTGGGAAGACGGACCAGAGCAATAGCCGTGAGCCAGGAGACCTGCCTTGGTGAAATAACGTCCACGGGCGGGGTGTCCCGGTGTGCCGTAGCGAAGGCCGCGTAGCGGTATGTATCGCTATGAGTTCGCTGACCCATGCCCCCAACTCATCGGGGTGAGCCATGTCTCAAACTGCAATTTCAGTCGCCACCAAGGGCAAGCCAGCCGTCGATCGCCAGCGGATCGCGATGCGTCACGCTTTTACGTTCTGCCTCAAGAGCCATCGTTTTGATGAGAACTATCATCCCGCAGACAATACGCGTATCACGACGAATTTCGCTAATTTGGCCAGAGGGGAGAACCGCCAGGAGAACCTCCGTAACACCTTGAAGATGATTGACAATCGTTTCAACGCTCTGGCGCATTGGGATAATCCCAAAGGCGATCGTTATTCTGTAGAACTCGAAATCATTTCGGTCGAGATGAATATTGATGCGGAAGACAATCAGGATGCTTTCCCACTGATTGAAATCTTGCAAACGAATATCGTCGATCGGAAGACAAATCAACGCGTCGAAGGCATCGTAGGGAATAATTTCTCTTCGTATGTTCGAGATTATGACTTCAGCGTCGTGCTGCCCGAATACAATAAGGGGCGCCCCGCATTCAGCGCTCCGGATGACTTCGGCGATCTGCATGGAAAACTGTTCAAATGTTTTCTCAATTCCCATGCTTACAAAGAGCATTTTCGTAAGCCGCCGGTCATATGCTTGAGTGCATCCAGCAGCAAGACGTATCACCGCATTGGAAATCACCATCCCGTATTGGGTGTTGAATATCAGCAGAATGAATTATCTTCGACGGACCAGTACTTTCAAAAAATGGGGCTGCAGGTTCGCTTCTTCATGCCGCCGAACAGTGTTGCGCCTTTCGCTTTCTATTTTGTTGGCGATCTCCTCAATGACTACACTAATCTTGAGCTTATCGGCACAATCAGCACGATGGAAACTTTTCAGAAAATCTATCGGCCTGAGATTTACAACGCCAATTCCGTAGCTGGGTATCGCTTTCAGCCAAGTCTAAAGCATGAGGACTATTCACTAACACGCGTGGTCTATGATCGCGAAGAGCGTGGCCGGCTTGCTGTTGAGCAGGGAAAATTCGCTGAAGAGAACTTCATTAAACCGTATAAGACCGTCCTTGAGCAGTGGTCTGCCAACTACACCCTTTGACGAGCCAAAACAAAAGGTTGCCTATCATGAAAAGACTATTGCCTACGTCGACCGCCGGCAGTTTGCCAAAGCCTTCTTGGCTTGCAGAACCTGAAAAACTTTGGTCGCCTTGGAAGTTGCAGGATGATGAATTAATTGCGGGCAAGCAAGATGCTCTGCGCTTGTCTTTGGACGATCAACAACAGGCTGGCATTGATATCGTCAGTGACGGCGAGCAAACGCGCCAGCATTTTGTAACGACGTTTATTGAGCACCTCGACGGGGTCGACTTTGAAAAGCGTGAAACGGTCAGAATCCGCAATCGTTACGATGCGAGTGTGCCGACGGTTGTTGGCGCTGTATCGCGTCCAAAGCCGGTTTTTGTCGAAGACGCTAAGTTCTTACGTCAGCAAACTCAGCAACCTATCAAATGGGCCTTGCCGGGACCTATGACTATGATCGATACGCTTTATGATGCCCATTATAAAAGCCGTGAGAAACTGGCGTGGGAATTCGCAAGGATACTCAATGAAGAAGCCCGGGAACTGGAGGCTGCCGGCGTCGATATCATCCAGTTCGACGAACCGGCATTCAACGTCTTCTTTGATGAGGTCAATGATTGGGGTGTCGCTACCCTGGAGAGGGCAATTGAAGGTCTTAAGTGCGAAACTGCCATCCATATTTGCTATGGCTATGGCATTAAGGCCAACACTGATTGGAAAAAGACCCTGGGATCCGAGTGGCGTCAATATGAGGAATCCTTCCCCAAACTACAAAAGTCGAATATCGACCTGATCTCGCTAGAGTGTCAGAACTCGCATGTTCCCATTGACCTTATTGAACTCCTTCGAGGCAAAAAGGTGATGGTAGGGGCCATCGACGTCGCAACTCAAACGGTTGAAACTCCGGAGGAAGTCGCCAGCACTTTGCGAAAGGCACTTCGGTTCGTTGATGC
Source organism: Brucella sp. BE17 (assembly GCF_039545455.1). Lineage (NCBI taxonomy): Bacteria > Pseudomonadati > Pseudomonadota > Alphaproteobacteria > Hyphomicrobiales > Brucellaceae > Brucella > Brucella sp. BE17. The sequence continues at coordinate 545,684 of NZ_CP154468.1, forward strand.
CGACAAGCTCTATCCATGCACCAATTGCGGGATGGCTCCGCTACCTCGGAAAGTAGCTCGAGGCAAACTGGACGCTTTAAGTGCAGGTGCAGAAATCATCAGAAGAGAGCTTTCGGCCTAGTTCTGGCCGAGCAGCGGGAGTCAGACATGAACATGCTAGACCACCGCTTCGGTGGTCTTGAGCGTCAGCAGTACGCAAACGACACTTGTTTTCTGCGTTAATCTTGAAAGCTTGTGTTTTCATGCTTTTGAAAACACAAGCCACTTCTGTGTCTATACATTGATGCTGGGCCAGGAGGATACATCTATAACGTCTGGACCTCAGAGCCAGATCGCTTCATCCTAAATCCGATACACCAGATGCGGGGACTGAACACCTAGGCCCGACTTGGAACCGCGCCCGTATCTCTTCGAAGATCCTGACCCAGCTTCTTGCGCCGCGGCGAAGGCGCTCACTATCGTAGCGCTCATCAGGAGCGTGGATAGCATCGCTAGGCAGAATAAAGCCGATAACCACGCATTCCGTTTGCAAGGCCTCGCTGAGCTGTTCGACCAAGGGGATGGCGCCACCTGTACCGCGTAGAATGACCGGCGTTTCCCATTCCTTCTCAAGCCCCCGGGTCGCAGCCTTTAAATAGGGGCTGTGCTGCGACAGTATGACTGCGGAACTGCCGCCCTGGCCCTCGAACTCGACATGGCAACTCTCCGGCACCATCCGTTCGACATGGCTGCGGAACCGCTGGCGGATCATTTCTGGCGTTTGGCCGGCGACCAGCCGGAAGGACAGCCGTGTGGTTGCCGCCCCCGGCAGGACGGAGCGTTCACCCGGTCCCTGATTGCCACCGGTAATGCCGTTTATATCGACGGTCGGGCGACCCCACATGGCTTCGATCGGCGAGTAGCCTTCCTCAACGATGCCTCCGGCGAGGTCGACATCGGCGAAGAGTTCCGGTTGCTGGGATAACTCCTGCCACTGGTGACGTATGGCGTCGGGGATGTCGCACACCCCATCATAGAAGCCGTCTATGGCAACACGCCCCTTGTCGTCATGCAGGCTTGTGAGGATAGTACTCAGAACTCTGATCGGGTTCACGGCGACCGCACCGTAATGCCCCGAATGAAGGTCTGGATTTGGGGCAGAGATCGTAACACGTTCGTGGACGAGGCCCTTGAGCTGGGTCGTGATAGCAGGTTGCTCCGCCGACCACATCTCTGCATCACAAATGAAGGCAACATCGCAGGCGAGGTCTTCTCGGTATGCACTGATGAAATCCGGCAAGCTCGGCGATCCACATTCTTCCTCGCCTTCCAGCATGACAATGACGTCTGCGGGAAATTCACCATTCACACTTTTCCATGCCCGCAATGCTTCGATGAAGGTCCAGAGTTGGCTCTTGCTGTCGGAGGTGCCGCGCCCATAGAATCTGTCGAGGCCATCCTCTTTGATGACAGTCGGCGCAAAGGGCGTGTGTGTCCACTGGCCGAGATCACCCACGGGCTGTACATCGTAGTGCCCGTAGAACAACAGGCGCGGCTTGTTGTCGGTTAAAGCTTTGGAGGAGCGGGCGAGAACCACGGGATGCCCCTTCGTCTCGATCACATTAGCCGCTAGCCCAATGGTTGAAAGCTCCTGTCGCAGCCATTCCGCCGCCCTCGATATCCCTTCTCCGCTGGAAGGCTCGCTTGAGATCGACGGGATCGAAACCAGCTCAAGAAGCTTGCCTAGAGTGATATCAAACTTCTCGTCGATATCCCGCAGCACGTTTTCTGTCTTTGGCACGCCTTTTCCTTCCTCGACTCCTGAACGATTTTTTCCGATATCAGCCGTGATGGACCGTTTTTAGCGAAGCCGCATTTGCAGACTCGACGGTCCTGGCTTCGAGGGAGGCGAGCAAGCGCTCCACGTCCGCCCAGAGCTCGACTTCATCCTCCAGTCCGATGCTGAGGCGCAGGATGACGTCCGGACTGTTCCAAGCGGTGGCACTGCGAGAGCCAGCAATGGACATAGGGGCTGCGAGGCTCCGCGTGCCACCCCAGGAAGCGCCGATGGCAAAGGTCTTCAACGCGTCGAGAGACGCAGCGACGTGGATTGATGCCGCTTCCGTGAAAACAATGCTGAAAACACCGCTGGAGCCGAGGAAATCTCGCTTCCAAAGCTCATGGTCAGGGAAGGTTTCTAAGGCTGGATGAAGCACCTGCGTCACGAGAGGGTGGCCTTCGATCCTGCGCGCGAAATCGAGCGCAACACGCTCCGAATGGCGCAGGCGCACGCTGAGCGTCTCGAAGCCGCGAAGCACAAGCGAAGCGTCGTCCGGCGAAACACCGATGCCCATACGGCCTATCAGCGAACGGATCGGCGTGATCAGGGCGGTATCCCGCACTGTGATAGAGCCCATAAGCACATCGGAATGGCCCGATACGAACTTGGTAAGCGCTTCGGTGACGATATCTGCGCCATGCTGGAGCGGCTTGAAATTGAGTGGTGTCGCCCAGGTATTATCGACACCGACCAGAGCGCCATGCTCATGAGCTATGGCCGCGATCTTTGGCAGATCGAGGATTTCCATCGTTGTCGAACCGGGGCTTTCACACCAGACGATCCGGGTCTTTTTTCGTATCTTGGAGGTGACATCCTCCAATGATCGGGGATTGAAGAATTCGACATCCACACCGAGGCGATGCAAATCTGTCTGCGCCAGATCGCGCATCGGCGGATATGCGGTGTCGGCGATCAAAATGTGATCGCCGGCTGCCAGGAATGGAAGAACAGCCAATGCATTGGCTGCTTGCCCAGACGGGGTCAGAAATGTCCAGGCTCCGCCTTCAAGGCTTGTCAGTTTGGCTTCGAGCGTGCGCGTGGTCGGCGTACCGTAGAGGCCGTAAGAATAGCCCTCGCGTCCACGTTCGCCGCGCGATGCATAGGCCACAGCATCCTTGAAGACGATCGTCGAGGCACGATGGACGCCAACGCCGAGCGGCGTGAAACCGTCCGTCGGTACTTCGGGCGTGAGGACGCATTGGGTGAGATCGCTCATGGAAAAGCCTTTCGGAAGAAACGGGGCACGCTTGCGGAATCCAATTCCGAAACGAGCGATTCTGTGCTACTGCTATTCGCTGAAGTAATTGATGATGTAGGGGGAAGCCGGTGAACCTGAGACAAGTAGAAGTCTTCAGGGTAGTGATGACGAATGGTACGACGGCACGCGCCGCCGAGGTACTGCATGTCTCCCAACCTGCCGTCAGCAAGATGATCCAGGAGCTGGAGCGTTCGATTGGCTTCGACCTTTTCAAGCGGATCAAGGGGCGATTGCATCCGACCCAGGAGGGTCAGTTGTTTTTCCGGGAGGTCGAACAGGCCTTTCTGGGATTGAGCCATCTTCGCGGTGCGGCTGCCCGCATTCGGGATTACGGTTCCGGCGAAATCAGGATCGCTTGCCTTTCCGCCCTGTCGACCAATGTCCTGCCTCGCGCTCTTCACGCCTTCATGCAGGCCCACCCGAATATCGCGGTTACATTCCAGGCACGTATGTCGTCCAACGTGCGGGACCTCGTGGCATCCGGCCAGTTTGACCTCGGGGTGGTTGCGGACGAAATCGACCGAACCGGCGTCGAGGTCGAGGAGTTCGTCCAGTTCCGCGTGGCCGTCGCGTTGCCCAAAGGACATCCGCTCGAAGCCCTCGATGTCATCCGACCGGCCGATCTTGCGGGGCAGGCCTTTGTGGCGCTCGCTCCAGAAGACACGACCCGTCGCGAAGCAGAGATTGCCTTCGCAAAAGAAGGCGTGGCTGTTCGCACGGTGATGGAGACGCCGTACTCGACGACGATCTGCGCTATGGTGGCTGCGGGTATCGGCGTCGGCCTCGTCAACCCGTTGACGGCGGAACCTTACGAAGGCCACGGATTGACACTTCGGCCTTTCGAGCCAGCACTTCACTTCCGAACACTTCTTATCACTCCCCCTAATCGTCTTTCGTCCGCAATTCTGGAGGACTTCATCCGAGTGCTGCGTGAAGCGATCTGAGTGCATTCCCATTTTCATAGTCATGCCCGCCTCAAAGCACTTTGGAAAGAAAGGCGGCAGTGCGCGGGTTCTGCGGACTGGAAAGCATGGTGCGCGGGTCACCTTCCTCGACGATCTGGCCTTGATCCATGAAGACGAGATGATTTCCCACCTCGCGTGCAAAGCCGATTTCATGTGTAACGACAACCATTGTGATGCCGCTGCATGCCAGATCCTTGATGACGTCTAGCACTTCCCCGACCAGTTCGGGATCGAGTGCCGAAGTTGGCTCATCGAACAGCATTACCTCAGGCTCCATTGCAAGCGCACGAGCGATGGCGACGCGCTGCTGTTGGCCGCCAGAAAGCTGCGCCGGATACCGGTTTCCAAAGCCATCCAGTCCTACTCGCCTCAGCAGATCATCGGCCTTTTTTCTCGACTGCTCTCGTGACCAGCCGTTGACGTGCAGAGGTCCTTCCATGACGTTTTGCTGGGCGGTCATGTGCGGAAACAAGTGGAATCGTTGAAACACCATGCCTGTTAACCGCCGCTGAGCCGCAATCTGCCCCGGCGCAAGAGTGTGAAAGCGGCCGTTCCGCTCGGTGAAACCCTGCAATTCGCCCTTCAGAAAAACGCGACCGGCCGAAATGCTCTCCAGCTGATTTATGCATCGAAGCAACGTCGATTTTCCGGAGCCAGACGGGCCAATGGCCACGCAGACTTCACCGCGCCGCACCCGCAGATCCACACCTTTCAGTGCATGAACGATGCCATAGAATTTGTGAATGTTCTGCATCTCGACACAGAACTCGGAAACATGTGTATTCATGGCCTATTCCGCCCGTGTCGGGTGATTGGAGACGCCTTTACCAAAATGGCGCTCGAGAAAATGCTGACCAACCATCAGAACGCTGGTTATGGCGAGATACCAGGTGCCTGCCACCAGAAGCAGCGGGATGGGCAGATAGAGACGGTTGGAAATCGCATTGGTCGCGAATGTCAGGTCTAGGGTGAACGGCACAGCGAGGACCAGAGACGTCATCTTCAGCATGCCGATGGTCTCGTTTCCTGTCGGCGGTATGATCACCCGCATCGCTTGGGGCATGAGAATTCGCCACCAGATCTTCGCTGGTTTCATGCCCAACGCCTGCGCCGCTTCGGCCTGCCCACGATCAAGCGAGTTGAACCCTGCCCGGAAGATTTCCGTTAGATAGGCGGACTCGTTGAAGCCGAGGCCGAGGATAGCCGCCATGGCTGGCGTAACAATGTATTTGGTTTCGATGCTGATCACCTCTGGGCCAAAAGGGATAGCAAGGCTCAGATTGGGAAACAGAACCGCAAAGAGACCCCAGAACAACAGCTGCGTATAGATCGGGGTTCCGCGGAAGAACCACACCCAGGCATAGGCGATACCACGCAGAATGGGATTGTCGCTGTCACGCATGATTACCAGCAGGCCCGCGACCACGATCGCAACCGTCATGGCAACGATTGTCAAAAGCAGCGTCCAACCGACCCCGCGAATGACCTGCGGGGAAAAGAGGTAGGTCAGGTAGACATCCCAATGAAAATTGGGATTGACTGAAACAGCCTGAACGATCTGCAACCCCAGAATTGTCAGGATGGCGACGGCGAGCCAACGGCTGGAGTGACGGCGCGGGACAACGATATTGCGCGTGACTGTCGACTGTCCGGAGGGAGCCGACTGGAAACTGGGTCCAATATTTTCAACGTTGGTGGCCATCTGCTCAGATCTTGACATCAGGGTTCACCACAGCTTTGTCCACGATCACGGAACCGACACCCCAGGAATCGAGCAACTCCTTGTAGGTTCCATCTGCAATCAGGGAGTTAATCGTATCGGCGATAAGTTCGGTCAATGCCATATCCGACTTGGCGATAGCGATACCGTTCGGGCCGCGCACGTTCAGGGCTTCAGACGCGGGTAGCAGCGTCTCGAATTGACCTCTCGACTGGAGAACCGCATAGCCAGTGCCAGCCTCTCCCGACACGGTCGCATCAGCACCGCCCGCTGCAACGCGTGTGAGCGCATCGGGTTGCTTAGAGAACGGGAGTACCTCTATCTCCGGCTGTCCTTCCGACTTGCAACTCTGGTTCTCCGTAAGAACAGCTTTCTCGAAGAGGCTGCCAGATTGAATAGCAATTTTCCGACCACAGAGCTTGGCGGGGTCGAAGCCCGTTGGGTTTCCAGCTTTTACAGCCCACAACGCGCCCGTATTGGCGTAAGCGACGAAATTGACCGCCTTCATGCGCTCTTTGGTAATCGAGAAAGCCGAGACACCAATGTCGAACTTGGTGCCAAGAGCCGGAAGAATTGCTTCGAAGGCAGATGTTTGGAAGTCAATTTTGACGCCGAGCTTATTGCCGATGGCTTTGGCAATATCGACGTCGATGCCCTCTGGCGTCTGGCCATCTTTTTCGCTCAGGAACTCCCAGGGTGCATAGGCAGTATCAGACCCGATCGTCAGCACGCCGGCTGCCTTGATCTTTTCTGGTAAGCGGGTCGCCAGGGCTCCCTCGACCCTTATCGAGGATGTATCGAACCCCTGAGCGAAGCTTTGGCCGCTCATGGTCGCCACGGCAAGGGCGAAAAGTATCAGCTGGTGCGTAAGTGTCTTGTACATTGTTGTTCCCCATATTTGTTCTGCAACGGATTGAGTGATGCTTGGGAGGAGCGGAATCATTGCCCGACGGTGCCACTATGGGAGCCACGAAACAGGCCGTCCAATAATAAGATCGACCTACTTTATTCTCACAGGTTATTGCTTTGACAGAGAAACGAAGCGGTTGGTTCGACGGCTTCCAGGTTAGGTTCCCGTCGATGGCTTTCAACACGCCGATCAACATCGGCTGAAAAGGAAAACGGCGAAGTCGACACAATAGGAGTTAAAACTGTAACTGCCATTCACAACGGTTCTGACGGGAATTTTCACTGCTGATGCACTATATTGTCCCGATTGGCGCGGATGGCTAATCGAGATGAGAGCTGATGGCCGTCGCTTTCAGAGGAGCCCACTCCTCCAAAGGAGCCGTCTTTTATCCTGTCTTCTTTTATGTCCGTTAGCCGGTTTCCTATCGTGACATTCAGCAAATCATCGCTGAACGCGGCGTGGACGTTGACCTCGCAACAGTGAACTGGTGGATTGTTCGTTACTCGCCCCAGATTGCGGCTCAGGCGCAAATTTGTAAATGATCAACATCTGGGTCATGGCATGGTGATGAGACCTATATAAAGATCAAAGGAAATGGAGCTATCTGTATAGGGACGTAGATCGTGACGGCCATGCTTGATGTCGAAGTATGCTGCGCGATTGATGGCCACAGGATCAGCTTAGAGATAGACAGCCCGTGGGCGGGCGATTCTGTGGTGGGGATAGGTCAGTCATTAGGCACTGATATTTCCTCGCAGCAAGCCATCGAACTGGGCTTATGGCTGATCGAGGCGGGAACCGCTCTTGGTAAAGGCGGTGCGAAATGAGCACGCCAATGAAAACTGTTCATCTTCAGACTCTAGAAGATAACGAGATACCACAGGACATCAATAATCTTATCGGGCATCTCAAGCTGATGGTCTCACGTCGCCCGCAAAGCTTCTATTCGAGGTGAGGGGCGCGCCGGAATATGACTGGCGCAAGGATAGCACAGTTGGCGGCAATGGACCGCATCGGTGGAATGACCAGAACACTTGGGAATATTCAGATAACCCGGCTGTGCATGCTTATAATCTGGAGCGCGGTTTCTTTAATGGTGGACAGCGTATGGTCGGGAAAGCCGTGCGCGCAAGTCGTATACCGCTAGCCGAATATACCCAGGCTGCCAATATCTGCGACGAGATCATGCCGGACGGCTCAAAGCGCTATCGTGCTCACGCCATCGCCAAGGATGGCCCCGGTGCCAATCATGATGCGAACCTGACGCCGATCCTCGAGGCTATGTGCGGGTCTTGGGTCCAGCGGGTTGATGGTGATTTCCCGATCGCGGGTGCACCGCAGGCGATTGTCGCCACCTTGACGGATGCAGATTTCAAGATTGGAGCGCCGTTTCGCTATTCCGTCAAGCGTAAGCGTACCGATCTGATCAATACCGTTGCTGCCTCTTATGTTTCTCCAGACGATTTTTACGAGACGAAAGACGCAGCCACCCGTATTGATGCAGGCGCTTTGGCCGAGGATCGTGAAACGCTTGCCAGTGCCATTCCTTTTGGTGCGGTTACGGATCCGCGACAGGTGGACCGTCTTGCCGATATCGCCATTCGCGGCGCACGCTATCAGGCGTCGTGTGACGGCACGATCCATCCAAAGTTTCTCGATATCGTCAAGGAAGGCCGATGGGTCCGCTTCAACAGCAAGGAGTTCGGCGACCGGACGTTCCAGGTTCTCACGCGCCAGCTAGGCGGTATCAATACCGATGGCGCGCGCGATGTCAGCATTTCCATGCAGCAGATCAGTAATGGCGTCTTTGATCCGACTGCTTACGAGACCAATCCACCGAACATCATCGTGGTGCCACCGCCGCAATATCTGGCGGAAGTGCAGAACTTCAGCGTCATGCCGATTGTTGTGGTTGCAGATGGCGGCGGTTCGCTTCCGGGTGCTCAGCTGCGGTGGGATGAGATTGAGGATATTTCTGTCGTCGGTGTCGATATTGAATATTGGCCGGCCAACGATCCGACACAGGTGTTCAAGAAGTTCGTCACCTGGGACGTGACAGTGGTCACGCTCACCGAAGGCTTGACCTCGCTCACTGACTGGTTTGTCCGCACTCGCCTTCGTGTCGACAACGGGCGCTCTGTTGCTTGGTCACATGCGCAAGCCTTTACTACCATGAAAGCCGGTGATGATAGCGAGGTCGACTATGCTCGCTTCGACCGGGCAACGCGCGACATGATCAACTACATGAATGACGATCTGCGCGAATTGAAACGGCAGGCTGAAGAAAACGCAACCTCTGGCGCGAAAAACGCCATGAAGAATTACGCCAACATCCAGAGGCTGAACCGCCAGCTTGCAAGCACCTATGGAACTGCCAAGGCCTCGTGGGAGGAAGATATCCTTGTTGCGACTGGTCCAAATAGTGCCATTGGACAGCAACTGACCAAGATCGATACCCAGCTTTGGGACGAAACCGGTGCGAGTGTCATCAACCTGATGCGCGCTCGTGTCGATGGTGTTGTCGGTGATGTGAATGCTGTTGCAGATGCGCTTACCGAAGTGAACGCTTCTATCGACGGCACTCTTGCATCGGCTGCGTGGCGTATGACGTCAGCAGTTGGAAGCGGCGGCAACTCGGTGAAGATTTCAGCCATGGCCCGACTGGGAAGGAATGGCGTATGGGTAGAAGGCGGCTGGTTCGTCAATGTCACCTCGGCAGGAGCTGAATTTGTCGTTCTTGCCAACATGTTTGCCATCGCCAGCCCGACTGGGAACGGGACATATACTTATCCCTTTGCCGTCATCAACAATGAAGTGGTCATGCAGAATGTTCGCCTTGGGACGCTTCGCTTTAATCGCTTGATTGCCGACAACGGAAAGCTTGAGTTGCGCGGTGACGGTAACAATGCCTTTATCAGGATGCTCACATGACACAGACTGTTTTGGGGCATAAACCCGGTGTTGGTCCAGTCTTGAAGTGCCTGAAACACGATGCCGACAACGCAATGACACTCCCGAACAATGCGTTCGATCGGTATCTATTCAATTCTGAAAATACCAATCTGACCTATACCTATGCGTCGGAAGCGTTTGCTTTTACAGCGGCATTTACTTCCACTCTGCCGTCGCAGTTTTCTCTTTATGGTGGAACAATCGTTGGAACTATGACTGACGCTTCATTTTGGCGAACTACCAGAATGGCGGTCAGATACAATGTACTCTACCCAGAGATAAGCTATCCACCGATTTCAGAATTGCGGGAGGTCCGCAATGGAAGGATCAGGGCTGGGACAAGACTTCTGACCCTTGATGTTGGTGAAGTCGGCAGAGAGGAAGGATACGTCACACAATACCAGTTCAACACAGTTACCAGCAGGGTCACGGGATTTGGAACTGCGAACTTATATAACGGCGTTCTACCTAATGAATTATCGGGCCTATTAGGAATAGGCGAGAGAGTCGTTCACAAAGCAGAGCTGGTTTATAAAGATGGCGTAAGCGACTACACGCTTTACCCGAACATCTACAATCTGCCGGCTGACGCCACTCCGATGCCGACATATTCTTATGTGCCTAACCTCGTAGGTTTCGAAGCTAGCCCGACGCGGTTCAAGCTTATGCGTCCCGGATTTTCCATCAACGAAACCGGGATGAACAAGACCATCATCGACAGCAACTTTTCGCCTGCGCTGTGCGTCATGTCGGGTGAGCGAAGAATTCCGAAGAATGAATCGATGTTCATGGCTGCACCTACGGGGGTTATCCTCTCTGATACAGCCGTTCTTGATTTCATGTACAAGCTCACAGATCAGGAATGGTATGTTCCCGGCTATATAAGAAGCGGCTTTGTCAAGGATCAGCGGTTTGATTTAAGTTATCGCGTGGCCTCCAATGGTATCACCGTCTACAACGAAGGAACTGCCGCAGTCGATATCCGCTATTTCGTGTCGAATGTTGATCGGGCAGGAACGTCATCTGGTGGAAATCAGGTCATGTTCAAGGGCAATGATGGGACACAGGATTATATCCAGTTCAAAAAACCGGGTACAAGCGATCCTGCATCACGGCCGAACGACATCCTTTTCGACAGCCGTTATCCCACGCTGCATATCCTGCGGGAGGGGTATGTGCCTTTAGGGTCTTTCGCAACGGTCACAGATGCGAATGAAGCTCGCTATTATGGGAAACGCCGGGTTGATCTTCCATTCGAGAACAATGGGCTTCTGCCTTACCTGAAATTCTCGATTTGCTATCCGAATGCCTGGACGCCGCCTTACATGAAAATCAAATATAATTCAGGCACGGGGTGGGGCTATCCTTCCAATCGGTCGATGCTTGGGCGCGTCAACAATAATAGCGTGTCTATATGGGCGAACCCCGACGAATGGACTGATACGAAATTGGATGGCGGCAAGGTCAGCTACGTTCATCAAAACCCCGACCCGATAGGCGTCCGCTATTACATCTTCGGCATTCCGCAGGACTAATTGCAAGCCTTTCAAAATCCTTCAGGAGAAAATCATGGCTGTATTACCCGACTATGTATCGGGAACGATAACGCTTGCCAATGGATCAGCGACTGTCACAGGGACGGGAACGTTGTTTCAGGCGGCGGCATTTCGTGCCGGTGACACACTGCAAATCCAGAACCTGACGGCAGTGATTGCCAGCGTCGATAGCAACACACAATTGACGCTCACTGAATCCTGGACCGGCACAAGTCTGACCAACGCGCCATACCGTGCGCAATACCTGCCAGATGGTGCGCGTGTAACGGCGCGCACAACAATGCTAATCGAGCTTCTAGGCAATGGCGTTCTTTCGAATATCGCAGATATCCCGGTAAAAAAAGGCACGGTGCTGGTTGGCAATGAGGCTGGGCTTTATGAGGCGAACGAAACGTTGGGTCCGTTTGCAGCGCTGGATCTTGTCGCCAATAAATGGCTGGCTACTGATGCCAGTGCCAAGCCTGTGCTGATCAATCCGCTCGATGGTGATAGTATCGCGAAAATGTCGTTGAGCACGTACGGCACATACTACCCGGGATCGACGGGCGTTGATTTAAATTCTGCCGTTGTCGGCGATAGGGGCCTTTATGCCACCACCCTTCCTAACACTCCCGCTTCTGCCGGGGTGTCAAATTGGTGGATAGAAACCCAAAGAACGTACACCGGGCAATCAAAGCGACAAGTAGCCACCAGTTATCAAGCTTCAGCATCAGCCAATCCCGTTATGGCAGTAAGGGTGTCTGCGAACGATGGAACATGGGGGGCGTGGGGATACATTTCGGGTGAGTACGGTAGTAATTCTAACGGAACATATGTCAGATATCCGAACGGTTTAACGTGGTGCTTTAGGACGGTTACACCAGATTTTAATTCATCTTCTTATCAATCGTGGATTCTTCCCGCTTCTTTCACGAGTATACTAGGGCAATTTTCTTCTCTTAACGCTCCAAATAATAACGATGCACTAAATGTTGTATCAGGTATGATTAACAGGCCAACTCCTTCAACTTTTACCATGGCGTTTCGAGGTAGTATTAGTAGCTCGGCCACAGGAACTATTCTCCTTACTGCGGTGGGGTTGTCATAATGATAAAGATTTATTTTTCTCCACAACTTCGCAATGAGGCATTAACGGTCGAGAAAACGAACGGCGACCGACTTCGTATTAATGGTGAGTTGTTCAACTTCAATCCGCTGAATGATGGTGATGTCATCCCGGCAGGTTCTGTTCCCTGCGATTGGATTGTCGGCCCTGTCGAAAACAAGGCCGGAGTGATCCATCTCACGCTTATCCTCCCCTACAGACGGTCACGAATGGGTGTTGAAACCCCTGAACCGATCACAGCCGAGGATGACGGTGAAGTTAAGTTGCCTTCAATCGATGAGGAGGAAATTGCCAATGTGGACGCCTGACGCTTCAATCATAGTGACAGCCGAGCAACGCCAAGCCGACGCCATGGCGTTAGCGGTCGAAACCTACCGCAAAGCTATACAGGCATTGATCGACAGCAAGGCCAGTGAGCGCCAGTATGACAGCGGTGCTACCTTTGCGAGCTATGTCAATTCCACGAAGCCAGAATGGGCAGCCGAGGCAAAAGCCTTCGTCGCTTGGCGAGATCAGGTTTGGTCTTATGCGCTGGCGGAACTCGACAAGGTGCAATCGGGCGAACGCGAGCAACCTTCTGTCGAAGCGTTCCTAAGTGAGTTGCCAGTGTTTGATTGGCCTTCCTCCTGACTTCTCCCACAATCTGACCGCCGCGCCGCCCTTGAGGCGGTTTTCTTTTACCTAAAAGGAACTCCCACCATGAATATGCATCTTGGCGATACCCGCCTCTTGATTGAGGCGGGTCGAGAGCACGGGCTATTGCGCAATCAAATGGCGTATGTGCTGGCAACGGCCTATCACGAGACGGCGCACACGATGAAGCCGATCATTGAGAAGGGCGGCGATAAATATCTGCGCTCGAAAAAGTATTATCCATTCTTCGGTCGGGGCTATGTGCAGATCACCTGGCGCGAGAACTATGTGAAGGCAGGCAAGGCGCTTGGTGTCGATTTCGTCAAAAAGCCGGAACTGTTGCTTAAAGCCGAATATGCAGCACCCATCCTGATTGTCGGCATGATCGAAGGCTGGTTCACCGGCAAGAAGCTTTCCGATTACATCACCTTGCAAAAGTCGGATTTCAAAGGCGCTCGCCGGATCGTCAACGGAACCGACCGTGCGGATCTGATTGCAGGCTATGCAAAGGATTATGACAAGACATTGCTGGCCGAAGGCTATGGCGTCGAACAGGTTGTGACGGCTCCAGCCGCAGAAGTCATTCCGGCACCGGTCGAGGAAAAGCCAATCTCGAAATCCTCCCGCTTCTGGACGTGGATGAGCAGTGGTAGTGCAGGGGCTGCAATTCCGTTTGTCGACTGGCGGGTGCAGATGGTGCTTGTCGTGTTCCTGCTGGCGCTGACCTTCTATGCGATCTTCACCATGCCGCAGGCGAGGGCCAAGCTTGAAAAGCTGGTTGATGCGCTATGATGGGTTTTCTCGGGCTTATTCCCAACTGGCTGAAACTCTCGCTTGCTGCCGTTCTGGCGGCGGTTCTCATATCTGCCGGGGCTTACCAGCTCGGCAAGCAAAACGGCTATCAGCGCGCCGCGTCTGAACAACTTCAAGAAGACATCAAGGCAGAACGCGAAAGGGCGAAGGACGATGCGAAACTACGCGGCCTATCGGATTATGATTTTTGCACTCTTGCCCTTCGCCGTCGCGGCTTGCCAGTCGACAGGTGCGACGAGCTGCGCGGGCTTTCGAGCGAATAGCCTGACACCTGACGGTCTTGTTGTCTTGACCAAAGCGGACAGAGCAGGGGCTGAGCGGGTTGAGGGGAATGACGAGAACGGAAAGAAACGGGGCTGTTGGCATTGATGGAGGATAGTACAATGACGGGAGAACGCATTCAAAAAATCGCTGATAGTGTCATCCTCCGGGCTGTAGCTCGACTATCGATGGCGCTGGCATTGCCGTTGGCGAGTTTTGTTGTGTACTTCGGCCTTAGCTGGCTGGATAGCCGATTTGAAAAACAGGAAATGGCAAGCCAGAATGCCATTGCATTTCAGGTGTCAAGAATAGATCGGATTGAAAAAACAGCCACCACGGCGATTGATCAGTCTGCCAAGGTCAATGACCGGCTCACTGTTGTCGAGACAAAGCAGGCCACGGCAGATGCCACTGCGGCCAAATTCCAGAATGACGCTCTGACAAGGCTGGATCGTATGCAGGATAGCATGGTCGGCATATCAAATGCGGTTGCTGCGCTCACCGCCACCATGCAAGCGCGTGAAGATTACGAGCGACGAAAGTCGACCGCTCCACCCTGATTGATTTTATTCAAGCCCGCCCGTCATCAACGTGGCGGGTTTTTTGTTTTTTGCAGCTCCGGTTTGGGCCTATGCCAATCCCCCGACAAAGCCGCTGAGTTCTTTTAGGCGCACCATAGCCATGCGCATGTGTCCTTTACAGCCACGCGCGTTGCAGCGGGCCTTGGCCTCAATCTCATCTAGATACAATTGCGAGCGGCCGACCTTCTCGCAGATGGTTACCTTGTGGATATAGGTCAGGCGTCCGCAACTTTATTGTAAACAAACCACGTTATTCCACGATTTAGGCAACAAGATTTTAGCAAGATTTTCATGAATTCGCTTGTAGCCCATTTTTCATGAATTCATGAAACAACGCCATTGTTAGCATCGTTAACAGGTCAGTTATCAGCGACAATTTCGGAGTTAAAGTCGAATTTGGCAACAAATCAGAATTTAAACTTTGATATTCTCAAATTTATTTATAAAAATGGCGTAATTTAAGCCGTTCTAATAAAGTATGGGGGAGTTCGCCATGGGGAAGTTCAAAGCCACAATTCCGAGCAATTTAGCTAAGCGTACGATTTTTTCCGGTGGAGGGGTACTTCTAGTTCCTACTGTTATACTTCTTGGCTCGGCGTCAGCAGTCGCTCAAACGGCGGTATGGAACGGCTTACAGTCTAGTGACTGGAACCAGGTGACAAATTGGAACGGTAGTTCTCTGCCGCAAAATGGTGCCAATAGTGTGGTCACGATCAATAGCTTGGAACATAATCCATCTGTTGCGACGGGCGTTTCTTTTACAGGTCGTACACTGAATATAGCCACCGATGCCGCGACAAGCGGTGCGTTGGAGCTTAAGGGAAACTCGGCTTTCCAATTGCAAGGCGTTAATGTCGGTAGCCTAGGCTCAGGAAAGCTTACGATTGCCGATTCCACACTAACAAGTGTTGGAAGCGTCACTGTTGGCAGTACTGGATATGGTGAGATAACTGTCTCAGGGGCAGATGCCAAGTTGTCGATAACGGGTATAAGCTCGCATCTCAATATTGGCAATCGCGCAAATGGTCATGGTCGCGTTGAGATCAGGGCAGGGGCGACTTTAGAAACGTCGAACGTTTCACTGGGAAATTTGACGGGCGCGGGTGATCTGATTGTCAACGGCTCAGGCTCTAAGCTGGTCATTAACAGCCGTGATTTATCTGCAGTGGGCCGAACGGGAAATGTTACGATAGAAGTCAGTGATGGCGGATTGATAGATATCAAAGGCGATCCAACAAATCCTGATACACGTGGCCTTTTGCAACTGGGCAGCAATGCCGGAACGATGACCGATTTGTTGATTACTGGTGAAAATTCACAAGTGACAACCACAGGGAATGGTTTGATTGCGGAATTTGGCAGGGTGAATGCCCGTGTGGAAAATAAAGGGCTGCTTGATATTGGAAACCATCTTTTGGTTGGTATCGGTGTCGGCGATTTAAACATAAGCGGCAATAGTATAGTTAAAGCTGCTGGCGATACTGTAATTGGTTATAATCTTGGGCGTGGAGTTGTGACGGTACGTGACAACAGCAGGCTCATCAGCGGCGGAGAAATATATATAGCTCAAGGAGATAATACCTTAGGCATTCTGAATATCGGTGGTACGGCGGATGCAGCCGCTGCCCAGGCCGGCTTTTTGGAGGTCGCTGCAATCCATTTTGGTACAGGGGATGGTCGGCTGGTTTTCAATCATACAGCAGATACGCAAAGCGGTGCCTATGAGTTTACGCAACAGCTCGACGGGGCTGGAGCTATTGAGCATTATTCTGGCCTGACACGATTTTCCTCACCTGACAATGCTGCGTTTACTGGAACGACGCATGTTTTTGGTGGCACGATGCGTATAGATGGGGCGCTTGGTGGTGCTATTACGGTCGAGGAAAATGGTCGACTGCAAGGTATTGGAAGTGTTGGTTCGGTGCACAATCATGGCGTTATTGCCCCCGGCAATTCAATTGGTACGCTGACGATTAATGGCGACTATATAGGGCGGGGTGGTTTTCTAGAAGTCGAAGCTGTGCTTGGTAATGATAACTCCCTCACCGACAGACTCGTTGTTACCGGCAATACCTCGGGTGAAACGAATGTCGTTGTCAAAAATGTCGGCGGCACCGGAATGGCTACGACCGAAGGCATCCGGATCATTGAGGTCGGCGGCAATTCGGAAGGAAACTTCAGTCTTTTAAGTGATTATATTCATAACGGTGAAAATGCCGTAGTCGCAGGCGCTCACGCTTACAAGCTGCGTCAGGGCAGCGCGAGTTCATCGGACGACGGCGATTGGTATCTGCGTTCCGAGGTTCAGACGGTCGATCCCATAGACCCAACAGATCCCGTAAATCCAACAGATCCGATAGACCCAGCAGAACCGGTCGATCCGGTTTCCCCTCCTTCCAAGCCGCTTTATCAGGCAGGTGTTCCGACGTATGAAAGCTATGCGCAGTCTTTGCTTGGCCTGAACGGTGTTTCCACGCTGCAACAGCGTGTTGGCAACCGTCTCTGGGCGGGCTATGGCAATCGCGTGGTTGCGCAAGGGTCTGACCCGGTCGGCACCCCCTATGCAGCGCCCGAGGAAGCAGGCGTTGCCATTGACGGCAATGGCGTGTGGGGCCGTATTGAAGGCGCACATAATAGTATCAAGCCGCGCTTCACCACCTCCTCCACCGATTATGACCAGAATATCCTGAAGCTGCAGGCCGGTCTTGATAGCATGCTGGCAGAGACGGAAAGCGGCAAGCTGATCGGTGGCGTCACGGTTCATTACGCCCATGGCAAGACCAAGACCAGATCCGTCCATGGCGATGGTGAAATCTCCACCGATGGCTACGGCTTTGGCGGCACGCTGACATGGTATGGCGAAAATGGCTTCTATCTCGACGGTCAGGCACAGGCGACATGGTACAGAAGTGATCTGAGTTCGACGCTTGCCAATGCAACACTTGTCGATGGCAATGACGGCTTTGGCTATGCAATGTCGCTCGAAGGCGGCAAGCGCATTGCGATTGATCCGCTCTGGTCGCTCACACCGCAGGCACAGCTTGTCTATTCCAGCATCGATTTCGATGCCTTCACAGACACTTTCGGTTCAAGGGTGAGCATCGATCGCGGTGACAGCCTGCAAGGTCGTCTTGGTTTGACGCTAGATCATGAAAGTTCATGGCAAAATGCCAATGGCCAGCTTGATCGTGCGCATGTCTATGGCATTGCCAATCTCTATTACGAGCTCCTCAAAGGGACGAAGGTGGATGTTGCGGGCGTAAGCTTTGCCAGTGAGCAGGATCGTCTCTGGGGCGGGCTTGGCATTGGCGGTTCCTATAACTGGAACGACGACAAGTACTCGATCTATGGCGAAGGTGTCGTCAATACCAGCCTTAACAACTTTGGCGACAGCTATTCCGTCAAGGGACAGGCAGGTTTCAGGGTGAAGTGGTGATTTGACAACCGCTTGAAGCAAGCGGGCCATTAACGATTGATCATAATTGGCTCAGGATACTGCGTGGGAAGGGGCACGTCCCACGCCCGTTTATTATAATTAAGTCGTCGGAGTTTTCGACTAAGCTCACCCGGCTTTCATTCCTCAAATTCTAATATCGTGCACTGACAAGATCGGACCGGATTCAGGACAGCATAGTCGGCATATCGAATACCGTTGCTGCGCTGACGCACAACACGCTCCAAACTCAGGGCGATGGAACAGCACCAAGAGCATGCGCGCTCAGGAACACATTCCGCTAAATGGGGATATGTTGCTAAAATGTCTCATCATTAAAAAGAGTCAATAGTGATTCTGAATGATGATGAGGCGCGATGATTGGCAACAAAAGGGTGAGGGGCAGAAGTGGGATTCTACAATAAAATCAATGGGTGTTTTGGGCTGTTAGGTGAGGGGGGCTTCAAAAAGAAAAATTGCCCTAATATATTGATTTTAAGTAGTTAATTTCAATTTTTAAGGGGGTTCGAATGGTGGGCGTAACAGGGATTGAACCTGTGACCCCTACAATGTCAATGTAGTGCTCTCCCGCTGAGCTATACGCCCATTCGATGGAGCGCGATACACCATATCGTGCCGCGCCCGTCAATGCCTTTCGGCGAGTTTTTCGCTCTTTTTCTCAATCGAGTGAAAAAAGATCGCAAATCATGAGCGCCTTAAGCGGCGATCAGCATTTTTTCGATTTCATTCACCAGATCACGCAGGTGAAATGGCTTGGAAAGCACCTTGGCATCCCGTGGGGCATCCGAATCGGGATTGAGTGCCACTGCTGCAAAACCTGTGATGAACATGATCTTCAGGTCGGGATCGATTTCGCTTGCACGGCGCGCAAGTTCTATACCGTCCATTTCCGGCATCACGATGTCGGTCAACAGCAGCGAAAACGGCTCTTCCTGCAATCGTTCATAGGCGCTGGCGCCATTATCGAAGTTGGTCACATGATAACCAGCTTTTTCCAACGCCTTGACGAGAAAGCGCCGCATATCATTATCGTCTTCAGCAAGAAGAATTCTTTTCATGGTTCCGTCCGAATTTTTCATTGTTCGTCCCAGCTTCCACGCCGCTCGAACGATTCAATCTCTCCACTAGAAAACGCTGCTTTGGTAAATATGAAATGAATGTTCATACGAATGTTAATGGTTATGGCGCGTATTTGGCAATAAGTTGTCATGTGTGGCTTTTTTCAAAAGCTATGCTGGGTTGTCTTGTGTTCCATCCGCGCGCTTAGCGCGCGCATTACATCCTTTCTAGCGCTCAAAGGTCACGTCGCAACATATTGCACCTACAGCATCGGGCTAAAAATCGATTCCGATTTTTAGCCCGATGCTGTAGAGAACTAGTTTGATACATCCGGCGCTGCGTTCTGTCTGCAGTTTCCGGTATTTTGGCAGAAGACGGATCAGGAAATGAGTTTAGAGCGTGATTTTAGTCTGGTAGCGCCTTTTGCGGTTAACGCCCCGGCGCAACAGCGTATTCCGTTCGTTTTCAATTCACCCCATAGCGGGCGTAATTATCCAGCCACCTTTCTCGAAGCGTCGCGTCTCGACAGCCATGCGATCCGCTATTCGGAAGATTGCTATACCGACGAACTATTCGCATCGGTGGTTCGGCTTGGCGCACCTTTGCTCAAGGCGCATTTTCCCCGCGCGTTTCTCGATGTGAATCGCGAGCCTTATGAGCTCGATCCACGTATGTTTGACGAAACGTTGCCGCCATTCGTCAATAGTCAGTCGGCGCGCGTTGCGGGCGGGCTTGGCACGGTGCCACGCCTTGTGGGCGAAGGGCAGATGATCTACCCGGGGCGGATCGCGCTCGAAGAAGCCTTCTATCGCATAGAAGAGCTTTACAAGCCCTATCACAAGAAGCTGGAAACATTGCTGCAATCGACCCGCCGACAGTTCGGTTATGCGGTTCTGATCGATTGCCATTCGATGCCCGGCGGAATCCGACCCGGAGAAGTCGGTGCACGGCCGGATTTCATCATCGGGGACCGGTTCGGGCGTTCCTGTAATGAAAGGCTTACGCAGGCGGCCATCGGGCTCTTGCGCGAACTCGGCTATTCGGTCGCGCACAACAAGCCCTACGCGGGTGGTTTCATCACCGAGCATTACGGGCGCCCGGCCGCTGCCTGCCACGCCTTGCAGATCGAAATAAACCGCAGCCTTTATATTAATGAGCAGAGCCTTGAAAAATTGCCGGGCTTTGCGGCGCTTTGCGCGGACCTTTACCAGTTTCTGGGGGATCTCACCTCGCTGCCCGACGATCTTTTTATCGTGCCGCCGCTTGCCGCTGAGTAGGGCTTGCTAAAGGCGATCAATCTCACAGCCGCATCGGATAAAAAGAGCCGCGCCAGAATGATCTGGGCGCGGCCAAAGACTAGGGAGGAAATGCCCCTAAAGGCACTGACAGAACGATCTGTCAGGATTTAAAGTAACCGCAAAAATGTGTGCGGTCAAGAAAAGGCGCATATTTTTTGGGCGAATTATAATTTGCTCATTATATAGGCTATATTGGCATGTCGTGCATAAAGAAAGGACATGTCATAGAAACAGGAGAACGGGATTGCTGATCGACAAGGCATTTTTTTCCAAATTGGCGGATGTGGCAGCCGCACAGACATTGCCGCGATTTCGTCAACTGACGGAAATCGACAACAAATACAGCGTGGGATTCGATCCGGTAACGGAAGCCGACCGAGCAGCAGAGCGTGCGATTCGTACTTTGATCAATGAAGAATTTCCAGACCATGGCATTCTGGGAGAGGAATATGGCGCGGAAAACATTGACCGTAGGAACGTCTGGGTGATCGATCCGATTGATGGCACGCGCGCATTCATTTCTGGCCTGCCGGTATGGGGCACACTTGTCGGACTGATGGTAGATGGTGATGCCTGTGCCGGAATGATGTCGCAGCCTTTCACCGGCGAGTTGTTCTATAGCGACGGCGAGGCAAGCTATCTGGTGCGTGGTGATGAGTCCCGACGTCTTTCGGTGCGCAAGGGTGCTAGCCTTTCCGATGCGACGCTTTTCACCACGACACCGGCGATGTTTCGCGGTGAGGATCGCAGGAATTTTGACCGGCTGGAAAACGCGGTTCGACTGTCGCGATATGGTGTCGACTGCTATGCCTTCTCGATGCTGGCTGGCGGTTTCGCCGATATTGTCGTGGAGGCGGGATTGCAACCCTACGATATTGTGGCTCTGATCCCGCTAATCGAGCAGGCAGGGGGCGTTATCACACGCCGCGACGGCGGCCCCGCTGAAGCAGGCGGCGACATCGTTGCAGCAGCCTCGCGGGACCTGCATGCGGCGGCGTTGGATCTGCTCAATAGCTGAGCAGATCCGGTCAGCAGCCGGAGATGGCTGGCTCAAGCATTCCCGGTAGGATTTCGACATCGGACGATCCGGGAATGAAGGCATCGAAAGCTGCCCATAATTGTGCACGGTAGAAATCGGCTTCCTGCAACAATTCGTGGCGCGCGCCGTCAATCGTGGTCAGGGACACATTGCGGGTGCGTAAAGCAAACCGCTCAAGTGTTGGCGTTGAAACGACGCTATCACCGCCCGCCGCAATGATGAGGGAAGGAACGGCCAGCCCTTGCTCGGTAAATTGCGGCTGGTTGATGCGGTGCGCGGCTTCCAACGCACCCCAAATCCAGCGCACTGTCGGACCCCCGAGCGCCAGGTCTGGATAGGCTCCGGCTATTTCCATATTCCGTGCAAAACGTAACGGATCGCTGGTAAGGGGATTTCCCGCAAAAGGACGCGTAAGGAGCTTGCGCCCGCCGGTCGCATATAGCCGGCCAAACCCCATATAGCGCAATGCCGAAGCCGCGCGCCGCAATGTGTCGTCGCTTAATCGTGGGCTATGTAGTCCCATCAATGGTGCGCACAGAACCATGCGGGTGATGCGTGAGGTGAGTTTGTGCATTGAGGCCAGCGCGACCAGAGCGCCGGAAGAATGCCCGAGAATGTAATAGGGGGCAGGATAATCGGGCAGCACGATTTCTTTAAGGAAAAGATCGAGATCATCCGTATAATTGTCGAAACGACGAATGTAGCCTCGTAGGCGGTCACGCAAAAGGCGATGCGATCCGCCCTGACCCCGCCAATCGAAGGTTGCCACGGCAAAGCCTCTCGCCGCGAGATCCGACATTGTTTCGAAATATTTTTCGATGAATTCGTTGCGCCCCTGCAGCACGATTACTGTGCCTCGTACTGGCGTGGTCTGTGGACGCAACGCGGCATAACGCAGTGTCTTTTGTAAATTCCCCGGCTTTTCCCTGTCATGGGTAAAAAAACCCGACTTTATTCCGGGCGGAATAGGATTTGCAACGGTTTCGAAAAGCAGTTCCGGCATCCGGCTGGGTAGCCCTTTTTGAATCGGTGGACAGGTGCTCCTTATATATGCGCGAAGTTGTATAAAAAAAGTAACCGGAAGTTCGCAAGCGAACTTCCGGCCAAAGGAACGGCTGAAGTGAGGGACGTCACCGCCAGCCGTTCCGTCTCTTGAAAGCGCGGTGTTTAGCGCCGTGCGACGCGACGTTCATTGATGATACGCCCTGAATAGGCATCGACGCTTACAATGACGCGGCGTCCGTTGGGCCGCGTTGCGCGTACGGCATAGCTGCCGCGCTGCAGGCGGATGTCGCCGACCGCATAGCCGCGACGCTCAAGCGTACGTTTAACACCACGCGGGCTGATCACTTGGCGCTTGCCCCAATCGGAGCGACGATCCGGGCGGTCCCAGCCGGGACGGCGATCGTCAGGACGATAATCACGCGACGGGCGCTGGCGCTCTCCATGATACTGAACTTCCACGAGCGGAGCCGCGCTGGCAGCATAGGAAGGAATAGAAAAACCGGCGACGGTGGTGGCGAAAACTGCAAAGGCAAGGGCTGCTTTTTTCATCAGTATAATCCTCAATGACGCCCGTCCTGCGGACAGGTATGGAGGGACGTTAATCCCGCGTCCATGAACGTTCCCCGAAGATGATGTTCATTTTGCGTTCAGGGCTAGTTGCTGCTCCTTGAAAAGTGCGTGATGATGATCAGGAGTTGTTACCGGGTGAGTTGCTGCGTGTAGAAGTGCAGCAAAAACTCTTGAAAAGCAAAAGCGCCAATACCAAATGAATTTCGTGGCCGCCAAACGGGGTCACCGGCATCAAGAAATTCGCCAGAACGGGAATTTTCGCCGCCAATGCATTATGTCGCTCTAAAGGAGGGCTGAAATATGCGTCACGTAGATTTTTCACCACTTTATCGTTCCACGGTCGGTTTTGACCGCCTCTTTACCATGCTTGATACGCTGGCTTCGCCCGAGGGCAGTCAGGCCTATCCGCCTTATAATATCGAGCGTACGGCTGAGGATACCTATCGCATCACCATGGCGGTTGCCGGTTTTTCCGAAAGCGAACTCGATATCGAGGCGCATCGCAACCAGCTGACCGTCAAGGGCCAGAAGGCAGAAGATGATGCCTCGGAGACTGGCGAGGTGCTTTATCGCGGTATTGCGTCGCGCGCTTTCGAGCGTCGTTTCCAGCTCGCCGATTTCGTCGAGGTCGCAGGCGCAAGCCTGAAGAACGGCCTTCTGCATATCGATCTCAAGCGTGAAATTCCCGAACAGATGAAACCGCGCAAGATTGAAGTCGGCAAACTCAGAGGCGAGGGTGCACAGCAGATCGAAGCGAAAACTGCACACTAAACCTCCCTCGATATGAATGTTGGAACCGGCATTTGCAACGCAGATGCCGGTTTCTTATTACATGATTTCCAGAAATCGATTCCGATTTTCGGGCCGATGCTGTAAGCATGCCGTGAGGGCAAATATGTCCGGCCATGGGTCGGGATGCCACGCATGCAACATCCGGAGTTTTGATGAACGGCAAATGCGTTATTATCGGTGCGGGCCATGCTGGTTCTCAAGCCGCAATCAGTCTGCGTCAGGAAGGTTATGCCGGAGAAATCGTCCTCATTAATGACGAACCGGATATTCCCTATCATAAGCCGCCGCTCTCCAAATCCTATCTCAAGGCGCCCCAAAATGGTGGTCTCGTGCTGCGGCCCGAAAGCACCTATCGCGACAACGCTATCGAAATGTGGTTCGGGCACCGGGTGGATGCTGTATCGCTTGCCGATAGGACGCTCACGCTGGATGATGGCCGCGTTTTTGACTGGACGCAGCTTGTCTTTGCAACAGGCGCGCACGCGCGTATTCCCGATTTGCCGGGCATCGAGCTTGACGGCGTCGTTACCCTGCGGCGCATGGAAGAGGCGCGCCGCATTGCAGCCCTCATGCCGGACGTAAAAGATGTGGTCATCATTGGCGGTGGTTTCATCGGCCTTGAAATGGCACATAGCGCCATTGCGCTGGGCAAGAATACAACCTTGATAGAGGCAGCGCCGCGTGTTCTGGCTCGCTCTGTGGCGGCTGCCATATCGGCGCATGTCGAAACCCGCTCAAGGGGGGCTGGCATAAACCTGCTCACCGGCATCGGCGTGGCTTCGGTCGAAGGCCGCAACGGCCATGTGTCAGGTGTGAGGACACTGGATGGTGCGCTTTATCCGGCTGATCTGGTCGTGGTCGGAACTGGTGCACTGCCAAATGCCGAACTGGCAGCAAGCGCCGGCCTTAGTGTCGATAATGGTATCGTTGTCGATGAAAACATGCGCACATCGGCAGAGCATGTTTATGCCATCGGCGATTGCGTCAGCTACGATCATTTTCACGCTGGACGTCGTGTGCGGCTGGAATCTGTACAAAATGCCACCGATCAGGCCAAACATGCAGCACGCAGCATCGTCGGGCGTATGGCACCGTATCGAGAAGTGGCGTGGTTCTGGTCCGATCAGGGCGACATGAAGCTCCAGACTGCGGGACTGTCGTTCGACGCCGACAGGCATATCATGTCCGGCAATCCAGACGAGAATGCCTTCTCGATTTTCCATTTCGCAGGCGAGAGGCTGGTCGCGGTCGATTCTATCAATCGTCCTGCTGATCACATGATTGCCCGGCGGTTTCTTGGGGCAGGCATTAATCCAAGTGAGGCGGATATCGCCGCTGGCGCGCTGCGGCTCAAGGCATTGTTGGCTGTGATACCAAAGCCCTGAACAGGTCGAACTCCAATAAAAACACCCGTTGCGGGAGGAGCAACGGGTGTTTGAAAGAAAGACCGGACTTGGGAGGAGGATATCCGATCTTTAATCGTCAGGCGGAATGGGAGGAGGAGAACCGGCCCGACGATAACTTTGAAACTGAAGGAGCGCACATCATGAAAAATGCGATCCTTAAAAGAAGGCTCAAGCCTTTATAGGCTGTCTTAACGAACAGCTGCCTTACGAGCGATGGACGGAATTTCCGCAGGCAGGATGCCGAGGTCATTCAGTTCACGCGAGCTCAAACGGCTCAGTTCGTTGACAGTGTTGCGGTAGCGGCGCCAGTTGTTGTACGAGCGGAACAGGTTCATTTTTCTCACCTAGCCAAAATCAAATCTCTGTGTTGCAAACGACATATAGGCCCTGTCGTTGAAAACTTGCAGAGCCAGATTTGCATAGCTGCCGTGCAATTAAGCTCGGCGATTGCACGTATTTTACGCAGTACGGCCATTTTAAAATCACAATCGTCCTTAAGGTAGACGGATCGCCCAATTTTGAGCCGAATATTTTGTCGCAAAAACCCGTTAATTTGTCGGTTGAAGGCAATAATTCGGGATGACTCCTTGCCTGCTTTCCGTTAAGTGACGTTATGTCGATCGTTAGAGCATCAATGCTTTTACGTTGTCTGTCTGCGGGAGAGCGCCAAAAGGCCGCCGAAGGGGAAATCGCCCGAAATCTCTCAGGTACAAGGAACCGCAGACAGGGAAGGCAACTCTGGAAAGTCGGGGGAAACCCCGCGCCGAAGGTGTAAGTATGGCGTGATCATCGCCATGCGAGTCTCTCAGGCCTGAGACAGAGGGGCACGAAGCAGCCGCATTTCGCGGCAGGCATACGTGCGACTCTGGAGTTGTTATGGGCGATAGCACCAATCTTAAAAGCCTGCCTTTGCAGGACCTGCATCAACTAGCCAAGGCCCGTTTCGGCGGCTTTGCTGGCTGGAACATGCCAATTACCTATCCGTTGGGCGTGATGAAGGAGCATCTTCATACGCGTGAGCATGTAGGGTTGTTTGATATTTCCCACATGAAGCTGATCGAGGTTTCGGGCCCCGAAGCAGCCGAGCTTCTGGCGCAGACCTGTCCGTTCGATCCAAGCATTTTGAAAATCGGTCATTCCAAATATACGTTTTTTCTCAATGAGAGCGGCGGCGTACTCGACGATCTGATCGTTACACGTCTTGGCGATGAACGTTTTATGGTCGTTGCCAATGCAGGAAACGCCGATGCCGATATCGAGCATCTTCAGGAAGCGGCGGAAGGAAAAGACGTCAAAATCGATCCGCTCGACCGGGTGTTTCTGGCAATACAGGGCCCAAAAGCAGAAAGTGTGATTGCGGATGCCGGGCTTGCTGGTGGCGACCTCACCTTCATGACCGGCTTTGAGCCGAAGGCCAACTGGTTCATGACCCGTTCGGGCTATACAGGCGAAGACGGTTTTGAGATCGGTCTGCCTGTTGATGAAGCGCGTGAATTGGCAACAAAACTTCTTTCCGATGAGCGTGTCGAATGGATCGGCCTTGCCGCACGCGACAGCCTGCGCCTTGAGGCTGGCCTTTGCCTGCACGGACAGGATATTACACCGGAAACCGATCCTGTTTCGGCGGGTCTTATGTGGGCGATTGCAAAGCCTGTGCGCGAAAAGGACGCTTTTTCCGGTGCGAAGGCCGTACTCTCGGCGCTTGAAAAAGGCGCAAGCGCCAAGCGCGTCGGTCTTAAACCTGAAGGTCGCCAGCCGGTGCGCGCAGGTGCTGATCTTTTTGACGAAAATGGCCGTCAGGTCGGTACCGTCACATCGGGCGGCTTTGGTCCGTCCGCTGGTTTCCCGGTTGCCATGGGCTATGTCGAGGTCGCTCTCGCCACCCCTGGTACACGTGTTTTTGCGGATGTTCGCGGCAACAAGGTGCCTGTCGACGTCCACACACTTCCATTTACACCGCATCGCTATCGCAAAGGATAATTTTCATGGCCAATACCCTGTTCACCGAAGATCATGAATGGATTGCCGTTGAAGGTGGCGTCGCCACTGTCGGCATCACGGTCCACGCACAGGAACAACTCGGCGATCTGGTTTTCGTCGATCTGCCGGACGTGGGTCGCAAGGTCACAAAAGGCGAAGGCGTTGTGGTGGTGGAATCGGTTAAGGCCGCTTCCGATGTCTATGCGCCGGTCGATGGCGAAGTGGTCGAAGTCAACGACGCCGTTGCTTCCGATCCCGCTCTCGTCAATCAGGCATCCGAAAGTGACGGCTGGCTGTTCAAGCTTAAGCTTTCTGATGAAGGTCAGCTTTCGGGCCTCATGGACAAAGCCGGTTACGACGCGCTTGTAGGATAATCAGATGACGCAACTTCCCTTTGTGGCCCGCCATATCGGGCCGAGACTGGAAGACGAGCGCGCAATGCTTGCAGCCCTCGGCCTTCCGTCCATGGAAACCCTGATCACTCAGGCGGTTCCTGCATCGATACGGCTTGATCGCCCGCTTGATCTTCCACTCGCTGCCAGCGAGGCCGATGCTCTGGCTGAACTTAACGCGATCATGGGTCGTAATGAGGTCAAAAAGAGTTTTATCGGTGCGGGCTATCATGGTGTGCACACGCCGCCCGTCATTCAGCGCAATCTGTTTGAAAATCCGGCATGGTATACAGCCTATACGCCTTACCAGTCGGAAATCAGCCAGGGCCGTCTGGAACTGCTGTTTCATTTCCAGACACTTGTGGCGGAACTGACCGGCCTGCCGATTGCCTGTGCGTCGTTGCTCGATGAAGCAACGGCCGTTGCCGAAGCCATTGGCGTTGCCTGTCGTCATCATCGCGACAAGCGTTCGCGCATTCTGCTCGCAGGTGATCTGCATCCGCAGACCGTTGACGTAATCAACACCCGCGCCGAGCCGCTTGGCTGGGTGATCGAAAGCGGCAGCGCGGTCGATGACAACACGGCGGCCATCGTCGTGCCATGGCCCGATACACGCGGTGTCTATGGCGATTTCGACGCCGTCATCGCTGAAGCGAAAGCTAAGGGTGCACTGGTTATCGCTGTTGCCGATCCGCTGGCGCTGACTATTTCTGAAGCGCCTGCGACTTGGGGTGCCGACATGGCTGTCGGTTCCATGCAGCGCTTTGGCGTGCCGATGGGCTTTGGCGGTCCGCATGCGGCCTATCTTGCGGTTTCAGATGCGCTCACCCGCATCATTCCGGGTCGAATCGTTGGCCAGTCGGTTGATGCCCATGGCCGTGCCGCCTATCGTCTTGCATTGCAGACGCGCGAGCAGCATATCCGCCGCGACAAGGCGACTTCCAATATCTGCACCGCACAGGCGTTGCTCGCTAATATGGCCGCAGCCTTTGCCATCTGGCATGGTCCGTCCGGCTTGCAGGCGATTGCAACCCGCGTGGCAACGCTTGCCGCGCGTTTTGCAGCAAGCCTCAAAGCAGCCGACGTCGAGATTGTGGGCGAAAGCCTTTTCGATACGGTGACGGTCAAGGTTTCGGGCAAGGCGGAAACAATTGCGGCTGAAGCTGACAAGGGTGGACGCCTGATCCGTCTTATTGATGCCGATACGGTAAGCATCAGCTTTGACGAAACCTCAACAAAAGAAGATGTTAAAGCGCTTGCCTCACTTTTTGGTGCAACAGCAGGTGAGGGCAGTGCATCGCTCGTACCGGGCAAGGGACGCGGTGAAGGTTTGCTCACGCAAGACGTGTTCCATGCACATCGCTCCGAGACCGAGATGATGCGCTTTCTACGCCGTCTGGCCGACCGCGATCTGGCGCTCGACCGTGCGATGATCCCGCTTGGGTCCTGCACGATGAAGCTCAATGCCGCTGCGGAAATGATGCCGGTGAGCTGGAATACGGTTGCCAATCTGCATCCTTTCGCGCCTGCCGCCCAGGTCGAAGGCTATGCCAAGATGACGGCTGATGTAGAAAGCTGGCTATGCGAAGTCACCGGCTTCGCCGGTGTGTCATTGCAACCCAATGCCGGTAGCCAAGGCGAATATGCAGGCCTTCTGGCCATTCGCCATTATCATCAGGCACGTGGTGAAGGCCATCGCAATATCTGCCTGATCCCGTCCTCGGCGCATGGCACCAATCCGGCTAGCGCTTCGATGGCTGGCATGAGTGTCGTGGTGGTCAATTGCCGTCCGGATGGCGATATCGATCTCAATGATCTGAAAGCCAAGGCAGAAAAGCATCGCGATAATCTTGCCGCCTTCATGATCACCTATCCGTCCACTTATGGCGTGTTCGAGGAAGGCATCAAGGCTTTTTGCGAAATCGTGCATGAGAATGGCGGGCAGGTCTATTTCGATGGTGCCAACCTCAATGCGTTGGTCGGTCTTGCGCGGCCCTGCGATATAGGTGCAGATGTCTGCCATATGAACCTGCATAAGACGTTCTGCATTCCGCATGGCGGCGGCGGCCCGGGCGTCGGCCCGATCGGTGTTGCCAAGCATCTGGTGCCTTATCTGCCCGGCCACGTGGAAATCGGCTCGTCCCATGCCGTTTCGGCTGCACCCTTCGGCAGCGCCTCCATTCTGGTCATCACATGGATGTATATCCGCATGATGGGCGGAGCAGGGCTGAAGAAGGCAACCGAGGCGGCAATCCTCAACGCCAACTATATCGCGCATCGCCTGAAGGACACCTATCCAATCCTTTATACCGGCGGTCATGGCCGTGTGGCGCATGAATGCATCGTCGATACGCGCGTGTTGAAGGATAATGCAGGCATCACCGTGGACGATGTGGCCAAGCGGCTGATCGATTACGGTTTCCATGCGCCCACCATGTCATGGCCGGTTGCGGGAACCTTGATGATCGAACCGACCGAGTCGGAGCCGAAATCGGAGATCGACCGTCTTTGCGATGCGATGATCGCTATTGCGGGTGAAGCGAAGAAGGTGGCGGACGGCGTCTGGCCTTCGGATGACAATCCGCTTGCCAATGCGCCGCATACGGCAGGCGATACGCTTGCAACCGAATGGACGCATCCTTACACGCGTGAGGAGGCGGTATTCCCGGGTAAGGATAGCGATCCGACCGCTAAATACTGGCCGCCGGTCAGTCGCGTCGATAATGTGGGTGGCGACAGAAATCTCATCTGCTCCTGCCCGCCGGTCGCATCCTACGGCTGATCGCCATATTAATTAAGAATAAAGCGTCGCAGACATGCGGCGCTTTTTTATTGAGCGATAAGTCTCAGAAATTCAGGCAAAAAAAGAGCCGGACTAAAAAGTCCGGCCAAGTTATGAAGGTGCCATAAAGGCAAACCTCCAGAGGGGAACACTTGCCGGCGCAATGGGAGGAGGCGCAACGGCAAGTGACTGTCATATGGACCAAATGTCAGGCATCTTCAAGCCCCGTCCTGTGAAAATTTTGACAATTTCAGAAATTTCTGAAAATTGTTGAATGAATGGCTTTGTAGTCAAAGAATTGAGATGTCGATTCAATCGAATTGAAATGCGCTTTAAGCTGGCCGGCAAAATGCGGAAGCGCCTCAGGCCGCATAAGCTAACGCCTTATATTCCAATCATAATCTTTTAAAAGGGCTTGTCACCCTCAACTAATTTATACTGTAAAGGTCTGATATTATTATAATACTTCTAAAAGAAACCGGGAAATGCCGGTTGATTTGCCTTGCAGAAAATAGAGGTGCCAGCTAAAACATGACTAATTGACGAAGGCTTGCCCGCCGTATTCTCTCGACTGGTAGCCGCCGCCTTTATCGTGGAATTCGTGAATGCTCGTGCCGTTTCTCATTATGTTTCGTGAAGGCGTGGAAGCAGCGCTGATCGTCGGAATTATCGCAAGCTATCTTCATCAGACTGGACGCAGCGCCTGGATGCCCGTTGTGTGGATTGGCGTTCTTCTGGCGCTCGCCATGTCGCTGGCCGTTGGTGCCATTCTCCAGCTTGTCAGCGCTGAATTTCCGCAAAAAGCCCAGGAATTGTTTGAGGCAATTATCGGGTTGATCGCCGTTTGCGTGCTCACCTCCATGGTTTTCTGGATGCGTAAGGTCGCCCGCTCCATAAAATCGGAGTTGCATCATTCCATCGATGCCGCCTTTGAAACGCCTACCCATAAAGGGTTTGGGCTTATTGTGATGGTGTTCTTTGCCGTCGCGCGGGAAGGGCTGGAATCGGTATTCTTCCTGCTCGCAGCCTTTCAGCAGAGCGAGGGTGCTGCTGCACCGCTGGGCGCGCTTTCGGGCGTCATACTGGCTGCATTCGTCGGCTATGGCGTCTATAAGGGTGGGCTTAAACTCAATCTGCGCCGCTTCTTTCGCTGGACAGGTATTTTCATCCTGTTCGTCGCGGCCGGCATTCTGGCCAATTCCGTGATGGCGCTGCATGAAGCAGGTGTCTGGAACCACCTTCAGGGCGTGGTTTTTGATGCGAGCGACCGGCTTCCGCTTGATAGCCTGCTTGGCTCGGTTCTCTCCGGCATGCTCGGTTATATCGCAACGCCGACATGGAGCGAAGTGATTGCTTATCTCGCTTTCCTTATTCCTGCACTCGCGTTTTTCCTGATGCCGCAGTCCGCCCAACAAGCGGCACAGACAAAGAGTTCGTCATGACAAAATCAGCCGCTCCCTTTTCCCGCAATCTCATCCGCATTGTGCTGGTACTGGCGGTGCTTCTGCTGATATCCGCGGGGGCTGCATTCTATTACGCCTCGCAGCTTTCGGACAAAGCCCGTCACACAGGTGCGCAAGCCAGTATCGAGGTTGTGATTAACGCCAAAAGTTGCGAGCCGAATGAACTGACGGTCCCTGCCGGGCGCACGGTGTTTGAAATCGTCAACAAGTCCGACCGCACGGTGGAGTGGGAAATTCTCGACGGCGTGATGGTGCTAGAGGAGCGCGAAAACATCGCGCCCGGTTTCCGCCAGACGCTCGGCGCGAAGCTTTCCCCCGGTGAATATCAGATTACTTGCGGACTTTTATCCAATCCGCGCGGCAAGCTCATCGTCACGTCGACGGCTGAAAGTGAGGCCGAAAAAGGCAAGCTACCGCTGACGGCTTTCCTTGGCGCGCTTGCCGAATACCAGATTTATCTTGGTGCAGAGGTGGTTGAATTCCAGAAGGCAACAGCAACGCTTTCCGATGCAATTGCAAGCGGTGATATCAACGCGGCGCGGTTGGCCTACGCTCCGGCGCGTGCAGCCTATGCGCGCATTGCGCCGGTCACCGAATCCTTCTCCGATCTCGATACGGCGATCAATGCCCGTGCCGACTATTTTGAAAAGCGCGAGCAGGATGCAGGCTTCGGGGGTCTGCATCGTATCGAATATGCGTTGTTCGAAACGAGAAGCATGGACGGACTTGAAAAGATTGCTGCAAAACTCGTGGGCGATGCGGGTGCTCTCAAAGATCGCATCCGCAGCCTCCGCATTTCACCCGATCGGCTGATCGGCGGCACGGCCTCCGCGCTCAACCGCTTTGCCGCAACAGCGGGCGATAGTGGCGAAGATCGCTATGCCCACACAGATTTGCAGGCCTTGGTTGGATTGTTGCAGGGATCGATCAAGACGGCTGACGTACTGCGCCCGGTCGTGACCAAAGTTATTCCCGATGCTTTCAAGAACATCGACGACGAAGCTTCGTCATTGCAGGCGCTCGTAACGCAGTTTGGGTCCAAATCCTATGACAGCCTTTCGGCTGAGGAGAAGACAAAGATCACGGACGGCGTTTCGTCCTTCGCTGCCCAATTCACAAAACTCCGCGATCAACTGGGAGTGGATTGATGCCTCGTAAATTTCTCAAGTCTCGTTTTGACGATCAGCGGCCCGCATCTCCGATGCGCCGCGCGTTCCTGCTGGGGGCAGGGGCAACAGGACTTGCCGGTGCATTTGCTAGTGCGCAGCACGAAGCCTATGCGCTTTCGCCCGAAAACGTGACTGATGCGCCGCAAAGCGATAAACTCCATGAAAGCCAACCCTTTTATGGGCAATATCAGCCCGGCATCGTGACGCCACGACCGGCGGCGGGCCTTGTTGCGTCCTTTGATGTGCTGGCGCGTGACCGCACAGAGCTTGAACGCATGTTCAGGCTTTTGACAGAACGCACAGCGTTTCTGATGCAGGGCGGCGAGCCGCCGCAGCTTGATCCCAAATTTCCGCCAGCCGATTCCGGTATTCTGGGCCCTAAGGTGACACCCGACAATCTGACCTTGACGGTGGCGCTCGGCGTTTCGCTGTTTGATGATCGTTTTGGATTAAAGGCTTATAAGCCCAAGCAGCTTCAGCGCATGGTGCGGTTTCCCAATGATGCGCTTCAGAAAGAACTCTGCCATGGCGATCTGGCGATACAGTTCTGTTCCAATACGCCCGACACAAATATTCACGCGCTGCGCGACATCATGAAGAATATGCCCGATTTGCTGATGGTGCGGTGGAAACAGGAAGGCACCGTACCGGTGCAGCCGCCGCATTCGGAAAAAGCCAAGGAAAGCGCACGCAATTTCCTTGGCTTTCGCGATGGTTCGGCCAATCCTGATTCCAGCGATGACGCGCTGATGAAGCGCATCTTGTGGGTGCAGCCGCA
This sequence comes from Brucella sp. BE17, assembly GCF_039545455.1. Taxonomy (NCBI): domain Bacteria; kingdom Pseudomonadati; phylum Pseudomonadota; class Alphaproteobacteria; order Hyphomicrobiales; family Brucellaceae; genus Brucella; species Brucella sp. BE17. The sequence goes on from NZ_CP154468.1 coordinate 579,444, forward strand.
CAATGGTGAACCCGAATGGGCGATCAACGGCAGCTATATGGCTGTGCGCATCATCCGCAATTTTGTCGAGCGCTGGGATCGCACGCCGTTGCAGGAGCAGGAGACGATTTTCGGACGCCGCAAGGATAGCGGCGCGCCTTTCGACGGCAATACCGAGACCGATGTTCCTGATTATACCGAGGATAGCGACGGCAAGGTCACGCGGATGGATTCGCACATCCGTCTGGCCAATCCGCGGGATGCGACGGAGGAGCAGCACCTGATCCTGCGCCGCCCGTTCAATTATTCCAACGGCGTCACCAAGTCCGGCCAGCTCGATATGGGGCTATTGTTTATCGCCTGGCAGGCTGATCTCGAAAATGGGTTCATCACCGTGCAGAAGCGCCTCGATGGCGAACCGCTGGAGGAATATATCAAGCCCATTGGTGGCGGCTATTTCTTCGCTCTGCCGGGAGTTGCGGACGACAAGGATTATTACGCGCGCGCGCTTCTTGCCGCAAGCAAGCCGCAGGATGCGCGTGGCTAAAATGTTCACAAAGGAGAGGCTAACCATGAACTATCGTCTGCCATTGCTTGCATCGGCCTGTGCCGTTGCACTTTCCCTGAGTTTCGGTACGGCACGTGCCGAGGTTTCGCCGCTGGATCTCGTCCAGCCGATCGCCGACTATAAGATCTATGTACAGGAAAATCTTGATATCCTGGTCAAGGATACCAAGGCCTTCACCGATGCCATCAAGGCTGGCGATCTGGAAAAGGCCAAAGAGCTTTATCCGTCTTCGCGTGTTTCCTATGAAAAGATCGAGCCGCTGGCAGAGCTTTTCGCCGATCTCGATGCGGCTATCGACAGCCGCGCCGATGACCATGAAAATGGCGAAGAATCGGATGATTTCACCGGCTTTCACCGTCTTGAATATGGTCTTTTCGCGCAGAACTCGACCGAAGGCCTTGATCAATATGCCGACAAACTCTATGCGGATGTGGTTGAGCTGCAAAAGCGCATCAAGGATCTGACGGTTCCACCGGAAAAGGTTGTGGGCGGTGCGGCAGCCCTTCTTGAAGAAGTGGCAGCAACCAAGATTTCCGGTGAGGAAGACCGCTACAGCCACACCGATCTCTGGGATTTCCAGGCCAATGTCGATGGTGCCCAGAAGATCGTCGAGCTGTTCAAACCGCTGGTCGAAAAAGAAAAGCCGGGCCTGATTGCAAAGGTCGATGAGAATTTCAAGACCGTCAATGATATTCTTGCAAAGTACAAGAAGGGTGACGGCTATGAATCCTACGACAAGCTGACGGAAGATGACCGTAAGGCGCTGGCAGGGCCGGTGACGACTTTGGCCGAAGACCTTTCGACACTGCGCGGTGTTCTAGGCCTCAACTGATCTTTAAAAAGAACATCGTAAATGGCGGGAAAAGCCCGCCATTTTCATGTGATGGCACCGGGATACACCCGCACCGGGCGGTTGTCCTTGACCGATTCCATGACAACAAAAGTCGAAGTGCTGGCTACATTGGGAAGACTTGAAATCTTTTCGCCCAGCACTTCGCGGTAGCGGCGGATGTCGTGAGTTCGCACCTTCAAAAGATAGTCGAACGAGCTTGCGATCATGTGGCACTCCTCCACCTCGCGCAGTTTGCGAACCGCGACATTGAAGGCAGTGAGTGCTGCCTCTCTAGTGTCGGACAGTTTTACGGTCGTAAATGCGATATGATCGAGGCCAAGCTTTTCGGGATCGATTGCCGCGCGAAAGCCCAGAATATAGCCTTCATCTACCAGTTTTTTCAGCCGTGACTGACATGGCGTCTTTGAAAGGCCGACCTTTTTCGACAGTTCAGTCACCGCAATACGACCGTCTTCACTCAGGACTTCCAGAATGCGACGATCGAATTGATCCAGTTTACCCGTAGGCTCCGGCTTTTTCATCCATAATGCCTTTCACTCGGCTTAGAATAAGATCATTTTTCCTTTATATGGACCTAATAAAGGCAGAATGCAATTTGGCTCAGTGGTAGTGTACTTGCTACAAAGTGGAGGATCGGGGAGGATGTGCCCGGATCTCGCTTACCAGACCTCCTTAGTTGTGAGATGTGCACTATGATCGACAAAATTCCCGCGCCGGCCGATACGGTATTCCAGGATTTTGCGCCGCCGATCCGCGCGCAAAGCCCGCTTCGTAAAGCGATTACCGCCGCGTACCGCAAGCCGGAGAGCGAATGCGTTTCAGCGCTCATCGAACAGGCAACCCTGCCGGAAGCCACAGCCAAAGACATCCGCGCCACGGCGCGCAAGCTGATAGAGGCATTGCGCGCCAAGCATAAGGGGTCGGGCGTCGAAGGTTTGGTACATGAATATTCCCTGTCGAGTGAGGAAGGTGTGGCGCTGATGTGTCTCGCCGAAGCACTTCTGCGCATTCCCGACAGGGCGACGCGTGATGCGCTGATCCGCGACAAGATCTCGAATGGCAACTGGAAATCGCATATCGGCGGCGGTCGTTCATTGTTTGTCAACGCTGCCACATGGGGGCTGGTTGTCACTGGCAAGCTCACGAACACCGTCAATGATAACGGGCTTTCGGCAGCGTTGACGCGACTGATTGCACGTTGCGGCGAGCCGGTCATCCGGCGCGGTGTCGATATGGCCATGCGTATGATGGGCGAACAATTCGTCACCGGCGAAACCATCGATGAGGCGCTGAAACGCGCCAAGGCTCTGGAAGAGCGTGGCTTTCGCTATTCCTATGACATGCTGGGCGAGGCGGCGACCACGGCTGCAGACGCCGAGCGCTATTATCGCGATTACGAAGTGGCCATTCATGCCATCGGACGCGCATCGGCGGGCCGGGGTATTTATGACGGTCCGGGCATTTCCATCAAGCTTTCAGCCCTGCATCCGCGTTATGTTCGTGCGCAAAGCGAACGCGTTGTGGACGAATTGCTGCCCAAGGTGAAGGCGCTCGCGGCCCTTGCCAAGAAATATGATATAGGTCTCAATATTGACGCCGAAGAAGCTGACCGGCTTGAACTCTCACTCGATCTGTTGCAGAACCTTTGTGAAGATCCTGATCTAAGCAATTGGGAAGGCATCGGTTTTGTGGTGCAGGCCTATGGCAAGCGCTGCCCTTTCGTGCTCGATTTCATCATAGATATGGCGCGGCGCACCAAACGCCGCGTCATGGTACGACTGGTCAAGGGCGCTTACTGGGATGCAGAGATCAAGCGTGCACAGGTGGATGGGCTGGACGATTTTCCGGTCTATACGCGTAAAGTGCATACCGACATTTCCTATATCGCCTGCGCGCGCAAGCTCTTGGCGGCAACTGATGCCGTCTTTCCGCAATTTGCCACCCACAATGCGCAGACATTGGCGACCATCTATCATCTGGCCGGTCCCGCTTTTAAAACCGGAAAATTCGAGTTCCAGTGCCTGCATGGTATGGGCGAGCCGCTTTATGATGAGGTGGTGGGGCCGCAAAAGCTTGGCCGTCCGGCGCGTATATATGCACCCGTCGGTACGCATGAAACGCTGCTTGCTTATCTCGTGCGGCGTTTACTTGAAAACGGTGCCAATTCCTCCTTTGTTCACCGGATTGGCGATGAAGGCGTTTCGGTCGATGAACTGGTGGCCGATCCAGTCGACGTAGTGCGCTCCATGGCCGTGGTAGGGGCCGTTCACGACCAGATTTCGCTGCCAAAGGACCTTTATGGTGCAAGGCGCAATTCGTCTGGTTTTGATCTTTCCAATGAGGAGACGCTTGCCAGTTTAAGCGCGGTTTTGAAAGCCAGCGCTGCACGCAAATGGAGTGCAACGCCTGAGGTGGCGGGCGCGAAAGTGAAGGGCGAAAGCCGACCGGTTCTCAACCCTGGCGACCATTCCGATGTGGTTGGTACAGTAACTGAAATTGCCGAAGGTGATGTGACAAAGGCCATGAGTGCTTCGGCCAAGGCCGTGGCAAGCTGGTCTGCGACACCGGCTGTTTCCCGCGCTGAATGTCTGGAGCGGGCCGCTGACATCATGCAGCGTGATATGCCGGAGCTGCTTGGTCTCGTGATGCGCGAAGCAGGAAAATCCATGCCCAACGCCATTGCAGAAGTACGCGAAGCCATCGATTTCCTGCGCTACTATGCGGAGCAGACGCGGCGCACGTTGGGCGTTGGTCACAAGCCGCTTGGTCCTGTCGTTTGCATCAGCCCGTGGAATTTCCCGCTGGCAATTTTCACCGGCCAGATCGCGGCGGCCCTCGTTGCGGGCAATCCGGTTCTTGCAAAGCCCGCCGAGGAAACCCCGCTCATTGCAGCACAGGGTGTGCGCATTCTGCACGAGGCGGGCATTCCGCTGGAAGCCTTGCAGCTTCTGCCAGGGGATGGACGGATCGGTGCGGCCCTTGTCGCAGCGCCTGAAACCTGCGGCGTGATGTTTACAGGCTCGACCGATGTGGCGCGGCTTATTCAGGCACAGCTGGCCGAACGTCTGCTGCCCAATGGCAAGCCGATCCCGCTGATTGCCGAAACCGGTGGTCAGAACGCGATGATCGTCGATTCATCCGCACTCGCCGAACAGGTGGTGTTCGATGTGATCGGATCCGCCTTTGACAGTGCCGGACAGCGCTGCTCGGCATTGCGCGTGCTTTGCCTTCAGGAAGAAGTGGCGGACCGGATTCTTTCGATGCTGAAAGGTGCGTTGCGCGAATTGTCCATTGGCCGCACCGATCAGCTCAAGGTCGATATCGGTCCAGTCATCACGGGCGAAGCAAAAACGATCATCGAAAAGCATGTTGCCGCCATGCGTGAACTTGGCCGCAAGGTCGAGCAGTTACCGCTTCCAGATGATTGCAGCACGGGCACCTTCGTTGCTCCGACGATCATCGAGATTGAAAAGCTTGCCGATCTCAAGCGCGAAGTGTTCGGCCCGGTCCTGCATGTGGTGCGCTACAAGCGTGACGATATGGAACGGCTGATCGACGATATCAATGCCACTGGCTACGGTCTGACCTTTGGGCTGCATACGCGCCTTGATGAAACCATTGCAGCCGTGACAGGACGCATTCGGGTTGGCAATATCTATATCAATCGTAACGTGATTGGTGCGGTCGTCGGCGTACAGCCCTTTGGCGGTCGCGGACTGTCGGGTACGGGTCCGAAGGCGGGTGGGCCGCTTTATCTTGGACGACTGGTCGAGACCGCACCCATCCCCCCACGCCATGCATCGGTGCATATCGACGGCGGGCTGAAAGATTTCGCAAAATGGCTTGGCAATCGCGGCATGAACGCTCTGGCGCAGGCCGCGCGTGAAACCGGAAGCATTTCGGCGCTCGGTCTTGATATCGAGCTTGTCGGTCCTGTTGGTGAGCGCAATCTCTATGCGCTGCATCCACGCGGACGCGTGCTTCTGGTGCCCGAAAGCGAAACCGGGCTTTACAGACAGTTGATCGCAGCCCTTGCGACCGGCAATGAAGTGGCAATCGACGACGCCTGCGGTCTTAAGGACAGTCTCAAGGGGCTTCCGGCGAGCCTTGGCAACCGTATCGTGTGGAGCACGGACTGGGCAGCGGATGCGCCTTTTGCCGGTGCCTTGATCGAGGGGGAGGCTGACCGTATCAAGGCGATCAATGGCAAGATTGCTGGTCTTCCCGGGCCGCTGGTGCTGGTACAGGCGGCATCGTCTGAAGAACTGGCAACACGCGATGATGCCTATTGCCTCAACTGGTTGCTGGAGGAGGTCTCAACCTCGATCAACACCACGGCTGCTGGCGGTAATGCCAGCCTGATGGCAATCGGCTGATTTCGGTTTGCCTTTTCCGCAATCGACTGCGATATCGGGACATGGCTTACGAAATCGACAACCTGCCGCTCCAAGACCTAATGCTGCCGATAAGTAGGGCGACGGCAGCACTCACCCGGCTCGACGAGCGACTTGGTCGCTCGCCGGTGGGCGTTGGCATGGTACAACGTCTACACATGCAGGATGCAATTGCATCCATGTGGCTTGACGGTGAGTTGGTGCATCTGGAGGATCTGGTTCTCCATGACGCTCTGATGGATAGTCGGACGCCGAGCCATGCCCTGACGCTCGCGCATGCGGTTCTGCGGATGCGTCGACAGATTGCCGGACGCCGCGCGAACTGGGCAATGAGTGATACAGGTCTAAGCCAGTTATTGGGCATAGACCCAACCACGCCTGTTGCGCCGGAGCCGGAGCCATACATAGCAAGCAGTGAGGAAGGAGATCCACTCGCAGTGGGGGACCCGCTGCTTGACGATATAGATGCGCTGCTGGCGCGCACCGACGCGCTTTTGACGGGCAAGGTTGCGGCTAGAAAGCAGGAACCCGCACGCGCGTCCCTGATTTACGAGGATGGCTGGGAGGAAGATGAGCGCTTGAAAGAATGGCGCGCCTGTTTTGACGCAACCGACCGTCTGCCATCTCTTCTGCGTGCAGCAATCATGCATGACGCGTGGTTTTCAATGGAGGTTGTCCAGCGTTCACCGTGGATCGGCAGGCTTCTGACCGCCGCATTCCTGCGCGAAGCGGGCGTAGGCCTCAACCATTTGCCGACGATAAGTCTGGGGCTTCGTAACAAAAGGCCGGACGAACGCCGCTCGCCCAACCGGCTTATCCGTTTGAGGACGTTTTTTGCATCAATTGAAGAAGCAGCCGAAGCCGGTATGAAAGAACACGACCGGCTGATGCTGGCGCGCGAACAGATGCAGCGCAAGCTGAAAGGCCGCAGGTCAAATTCGCGCCTGCCGCAACTGATGGAAATGGTGTTGGCGAACCCACTGGTCTCAAGCCAGATGGTGGAGAAGCAATTGCAGGTCACTGGCCCCGGCGCATTGAAGCTTATCGGCGACCTTAATTTGCGCGAGATTACCGGGCGCGGGCGTTTTCGCGCCTGGGGTATTTTATAGAGTATTGTCCATGCAATGATCGCGAAGGTGTTCAGCAAAAAGCTGGAATTCCTTGCGCCGTGCTGCATTGCTGCGCCATGCGAGAACCAGTGAACGTGAATTATTATTGCCCTCATAGGGAATGAGGCTCAAATCGGTGCCGCGCGTGACGCCAGCCTTGATGGCAAGGTTCGGCAGCAGGGTGACGCCCATTCCGAACTGTACCAGTTGCACCAGTGTTGTGATGCTGGTGGCATGTACGTCGCTACCCGATTGTGTCGGTTGTGATCCAATGGCCGCCATGACGTGCTCGCGCAGACAGTGGCCGGATTCGAGAAGAAGGACAGGCTGATCTGCGAGGTCGCTTGCATCTATATGGGCGCGGTTGGCCAGCGCGTGATCACGGCGCACGGCAAGGAAGAACGGGTCCTCGCCGATCTCTGCTATTTCAAAATCATGAAGATCATAAGGATGGGCGACGAGCGCAACATCGAGTGACCCTGAACGCAGGTTGTCGAGCAGCATTCGCGTCAATCCCTCGCGGACGCTCAATTGCAGTTCGGGAAAAAGCTGTGCGGTCTCCGGCAGGACTTTCGGCAGCAGAAAGGGTGCTATGGAGGGAATGACACCAAGGCGCAGCCGGGTGGTCAATGGTCGTTGCGCCTGTTGCGCCTGTTCCGGTAGTTCTTCGATCAGGGCCACGATATTACGCGCGCGCGCCAAAAAATCCTCGCCCGCCGGCAATAATTGCATGCGCCTGCCGGTTCGGTCGATGAGCGTTACGCCCAGTTCCGCTTCCAACGCCTGGATGGCGGCACTGAGCGTCGATTGCGTGACACCGACCGCTTCTGCGGCTCTCGAAAAAGAACCCGCTTGTACCAGTGAGAGAAAATAATGGAGTTGACGCACGCTGATATTAAGCATGGAATTATACAGGCCTCTTATCGTTAAAAACGATACCAATGATCGTAATAATCGCTTTGACCGATGAGTACAACAGGAGTATACAGGACTCGCAAGCAGAAATTTCTGAAAGTTTTGAATTTTCTGCATAAAACGAGATTTACAGGCAGGTACAAGATGCTCGGTATTGGCGACAAGCTCCCCTCTTTCACGGTTACAGGTGTGAAGCCTGGTTTTAATCACCATGAAGAAAACGGCGTTTCTGCCTTCGAGGAACTGACAGAACGAAGCTTCGACGGCAAGTGGAAGATCATCTTCTTCTACCCGAAGGATTTCACTTTTGTGTGCCCGACGGAAATCGCTGAATTCGCGCGCCTGGCTTCGGATTTCGAAGACCGTGATGCCGTCGTTCTTGGCGGTTCCACCGATAATGAATTCGTCAAGCTTGCATGGCGCCGTGATCACAAGGACCTCGACAAGCTGCCGATCTGGTCGTTCGCCGACACCAACGGTTCGCTGGTCGACGGCCTGGGCGTGCGTTCGCCGGATGGCGTCGCTTACCGCTACACTTTCGTGGTCGATCCCGACAACACGATCCAGCACGTTTATGCGACCAACCTCAATGTCGGTCGCGCACCGAAGGATACGCTGCGCGTTCTTGATGCGCTTCAGACCGACGAGCTTTGCCCTTGCAACCGCGAAGTCGGTGGCGAGACACTCAAGGCCGCTTGATCGCTTTTACGGTTTGACACAAAGGCGGGTTTGATCCCGCCTTTCTTTTATCTACAATTCATACAAGAGGGTTCCATGTCGATCGATGATCTGAAGTCAAAAATCCCGGATTTCGCCAAGGATGTCCGTCTCAACCTGTCGTCAATGGCCAGCGATGAAACGCTGACCCCGCAGCAGAAATATGGCTTGTTCGTGGCCTGTGCCATTGCCGCGCGCAATGATGATCTGCGCAAGGCGCTTGTTGCCGAAGCCGCTTCCAAGGTTGATGTCTCGGTCATTCAGGCCGCAAAGGCTGCAGCCTCCATCATGGGCATGAACAATATTTATTATCGCTTCGTGCATCTTGCCTCCAACAAAGAATACCGCACCATGCCGGCCAAGCTGCGCATGAACGTGATCGGCAATCCGGGCGTGGACAAGATCGATTTCGAACTCTGGTCGCTGGCGGTTTCCGCCATCAACGGCTGTGGGATGTGCATCGATGCGCATGAAGACGTGCTGCGCAAGGCCAATGTGACGAGCGAAGTCATTCAGACGGCGGTGCGCTTCGCCTCGATAATACAGTCGGTGGCGATTGCGCTGGAAGCTGCTGACACGGAATGACATTCCCATGAACTGAACAAGAAAAGCCCGCGGGAATTGCTTCCCGCGGGCTTTTTCTTTTGCGAACCGAGTTGCGTCTATCGTTCGCGCTGGAACGATAGGAACGCAAAGCCGACAAGCGAAACGGCTGCGGCGGTCATCATGTAGTAACCGACATAGTCGAAGCTATAATGGGTTGCGAGCCATGTCGCGATATAGGGCGCGACAGAAGCGCCGAGAATTCCAGCCAGATTGAAGGTCAGCGATGCGCCGGTATAGCGAACCGATGTCGGGAACGGACTGGCGAGTGCTGCGCCGATCGGACCATAGGTCATGCCCATCAGGCCAAAGCCAATGATAAGGAAAGCCAGGACACCAGCGGTGCCACCGGCAAAAAGCGGAGCCATGATCAGGCCATAGAGACCGATCGCAAGCGTGACCACAATCATCACTGGGCGCATGCCGTAACGGTCGGAAAGCAAGGCTGACACCGGAATGGTGAGGCCGAAGAAGATTACACCGATCATCTGAAGGATCAGGAATTCCTCGCGGCTATAGCCAAGCGCCCGCGTACCCCAGCCGAGCGAAAATACCGTCATGAGATAAAACAGCACGAAGGTCGCGACGGCGGCAATGGTGCCGAGAAAGAGATTGCGCTTGTGATCTTTGAAAAGTGTTGCGACGGGTACTTCGACGCGTTCAGCCTTGTCGATAGCCTTCTGGAATTCCGGTGTCTCGGCGATCTTCAGGCGGATAAACAGGCCGACAGCGACGAGTATCGCGCTGGCGACGAAAGGAATACGCCATCCAAAGAGGAAGAACTGATCTTCCGTGAGCGTTTCAGCCAGCACAAGAAAGATGCCGGTTGCCAGGATGAAGCCGACTGGCGCGCCGAGCTGCGGGAACATGCCGTACCAGGTACGCTTGCCTTTTGGCGCATTTTCAGTTGCAAGCAACACCGCGCCACCCCACTCTCCACCAAGGCCAAGCCCCTGTCCGAGACGGCAAAGCGCCAACAGCAGCGGCGCCCAGACACCGATGGACGCGTATGTCGGCAGGAAGCCGATGGCGACCGTCGAAATACCCATGGTCATGAGTGCAGCAACCAGCGTTGCCTTGCGGCCGATTTTGTCACCGAAATGGCCGAACAATGCACCACCAATAGGACGGGCAAAAAACGCAATCGCGAATGTGGCCAGCGACTGGAGCAATGCTGAGTTGCCATCGCTTGCCGGGAAGAAAAGATGCGGGAATACAATCACCGCAGCGGTGGCGTAAATATAAAAATCAAAGAATTCGATCGTGGTGCCGATCATGCTTGCGGCCAGAACGCGGCGCGCGGAATTTTTCTGCGGGATTACCGCTTGAGCGACAGTCATCTTTATATCCATTTTTTAAAGAGCTGCCTCAGTATGTCAGCCCAAACTGAGGGCTTCTTTAAAGCGTCACAATACGGAATCGCAAGCGGAAAAGGATTTTTACGTAATTTTATGAATGGGAAATTTTATCTTTCTAAAGAAAAGTAAAAAGGAATCTTATTCAGTCTCAGAAATGCCCGGCAACAGTGAACCTTTTGCTTTTCCCAGCGTTATGCTTCTTTAATAAATATTGGAGTTTAAAATAATAAATATTGGAGTTTAAAATGCGCAGACTGATTTTGAATGCAACAATCGTGTTTATTGCTACTGCGGCTCAGGCGCAGGGACTGACTGTCAAAATGTTTGAAGCGCTGCCGACGGGGCAGGGCAAGGTGCTCGGCACGATAGCGATCTCGCAGACACCAGACGGATTGAAATTTACGCCCGCACTTACGGGCATAAAGGTCGGCGAACATGGCTTCCATGTTCATCAGAACGGCAGCTGTGCACCGGGCGAAGAAGATGGGAAGACCGTTCCCGCCCATGCGGCAGGCGGGCATTATGACCCCGCAGAGACCAAAAGCCACCATGGCCCGGAAGGCGATGGCCATCTTGGCGACCTTCCATTGCTGAGGGCAGACGCTGACGGCAAGATTGAAACTTCGGTTGTCGCTCCGCATCTTAAATCGCTGGACGAGATTAAAGGACGTTCACTGATGATTCACGTTGGTGGCGACAATTATTCCGATGAACCTAAGCCGCTGGGCGGCGGCGGAGCGCGTCTTGCCTGCGGCGTGATTGAATAACGATCAGCCCCAGTTTTCAATACGAAGCTTGGAGCCGTCTGAAAACCGTGAAATGTGGAAAGGTGTCGGATCGACAATGGGCGTTTCACCACTCGCCATATCGGCGACAAGACGTCCTGCGCCCGGTCCGATGCCAAATCCATGACCGGAAAAACCGGTGGCGACAATCAGTCCTTCCGTGCCTGGCACCGGTGAGATGACCGGAATAATGTCGGGCATTGTGTCGATATAGCCTGCCCATTGCTGTGCGATGGTGGCGGATGCGAAAGCGGGAAACGCTTCTTTCAGTTTTGTGAGGATCGCCGCATTGGTGGGGCGATGCGGTTTTGGATCGAGTACGCGGATTTTTTCGAAAATCGAGATCTGATCAGCGGGGCGCAATTTCCATTGTAGCGCTTCCTCGAAGAATTGTTTTCCGAAGCGAAAGCGTAAAGAACGCCATTCCGATGAAAGCGAAGGAATGAAGTCGCGAAAAAACCGGAAATTGTCGGGTGCAATATCGGCGATGGAGCCGGTCAGGCTTGCAACCGTGTAACCGCCATCAAGCCTCTTGCGTAGAGCAAAGTCGGAAAAAGCGATTGCTGGTTCAACGCCGCCGTCAATGGGCGCTGTACGAAAGACCGAGGAGCGGACTTTGAGTTGCGGTAGCCGGGTTTCGAAGGCTGAGAGGATCAGCCTTGACCAAGCACCGCCTGCAACCACCACAGTATCGCATTTAACCGAACCCTTTTCGGTCAGGACTGCCGCAATCCGGCCATTGGTGGTTTCTATGTCGCGCACCGCACAGTTTTGTACGATGACGGCACCGTCTTGCTGAGCCTTGGCGGCAAAGGCCGGAACGGCTTTCTGCGGTTCGGCGCGACCGTCGAGCGGTGTCAGCATGCCGCCCACGAGACGGCGGGTGAGGCCGGGGGCGAGCTCTTGAATGTCATTTCCATTCAAAAGCCTCGTTTCAATACCATGGGCACGCGCAATTGCGATCCACTCCTCAAAGCGCGCCAGCTGTTCGGGCTTATCGGCAGCATAGGCGATGCCGGTTATGCGAAAGCCGGTTTCCCGGCCAGTCCGCTGGTTCATGCCTTCCCAGAGCCGCATGCTCTCATTGATCAGCGGCATTTCGCGACTGTCGCGTCCGGTGCGTCGGCACCAGCCCCAGTTGCGGCTCGACTGCTCACCTGCAATTTCGCCTTTTTCGAACAGCGCGACCGGAATGCCGCGTTCGGCCAGAAACAGCGCGGTGGAAACCCCAATGATGCCGCCGCCGATAATCGCGACCCGGGTTTCACGCGGCAGAACGTTCACTGTGGTGAGCTTGTCGGTGACCGGGCCCATATTGCTCTCCTGAAAGGTGGCTATGCTAAACGTAGTGACCATGCTCCGATTTCTTTTGCCATTCAACAACTCCTCCATCCCAAACCCAGCGTTTAAACGTTGTTGAGCATTTCAGTCCGGTTTTTATGGCGCTCGGTGTAAACCGCCGTTATAAGGAACCGGAAGAAATGGAAACCTGATCTGACATGAATGCACATGACCGATATGAGGAGCCGCGACTGCGGATAGCGAACAGCACAACCGCGCTGGCCCTTTCGGGCGTCTCACGCTGTTTCGGCGATGTGGTTGCCCTCAATGATGTATCGCTTGAAGTGCAGAGCGGTGAGATTATCTGCCTCGTTGGGCATTCGGGCTGCGGCAAAACCTCGATGCTGCGAATCATTGCCGGTATCGATGTGCCGGACCACGGCACCTTGACCATGAACGGACGCGATCTGGTCTCACATTCGCAGTTCATCGAGCCGGAAAAGCGCAATATCGGCGTTGTGTTTCAGGATTATGCGCTGTTTCCGCATCTCACCGTCAGTGAGAATGTCCGCTTTGGCCTGCGCCGGCTTGGCCGGGATGCGGCGGGGGAAAGGGTGCGTGAACTTCTCGATCTGGTTGGCTTGGCATCGATGGCGGATCGCTATCCGCACATGCTTTCGGGTGGCGAGCAGCAGCGCGTGGCGCTCATCCGCGCGCTCGCGCCCAAACCCGATCTTTTGTTGATGGATGAACCTTTTTCCAATCTTGATCGCGGCCTGCGTGCCAAAATCCGCCGCGAGACCGTCGCATTGCTGCGTTCTCTCAATACGACAGCGATCATCGTCACGCATGAAGCCGAAGAAGCTCTTTCGACGGGCGATCGCGTTGTGTTGATGCGCGGTGGAGAAATTGTGCAGAGCGGAACCGCGCGTGATTTGCATGATCGGCCGCAAAGTCGTTATGCAGCAGATTTTTTCTGTGACTTCAATGTCATTCAAGGAGAGTTGCACGGCCGGACGATAAAGACGCCTATCGGTTTATTTCCCGCGCCTGAAACATTGCAGCCTGATGCAAGTATGAGCCTTTATCTGCGCCCGGGCGACTTGAAGATCGTATCGCAAGACGAGGTGGTTGAGGATGATCTCCATTGCTTCATCGAGGCGCGGACATTTCTCGGCGAAACGGAAGAGTTGCTTGTGCGCAACGAGGATGGGGCAACGAGCCTTCGGCTGCGCACCGCTGCACATATACCTGCGACAGCCAGTCATGTCTTTGTGCGCCCAGATCATGAGAAGGTCTTGATTTTCCAGAGTTGAGCCTGCGACCCGTTGACCAGTCAGAGACAGGGCGATATAAGCTGATTGTCTTACTCATCATTTAATTTGGAACTATTCCAAACGGAGGCAATATGTCGATTTTCGCGCGTACGGGTCTTGCTCTTGTAGCAGCCACTTTTCTCACAGGTGCGGCTTCTGCAAATGAAGTTAATATTTACACGACGCGTGAGCCGGGCCTCATTCAGCCACTGTTGGATGCCTTTAAGGCTTCGACCGGTATCACTGTCAACACGGTTTTCTTGAAAGATGGACTGGCTGAGCGTGTGGCTTCGGAAGGTGCAAGTTCACCTGCCGATATTCTGATGACGGTTGACGCGGGCAATCTTGTTGATCTGGCGGAAAAGGGTCTGACCCAGCCGATCGAATCCAAGGTATTGAGCGAGGCCGTGCCGGAACAGCTTCGCGACGCCAAGGGTAACTGGTATGCCTTGTCCATGCGTGCGCGTGTCGTTTATGCCGCCAAGGATCTGGAACTGGATGCCATCAATTACGAAGACTTGTCCGATCCGAAGTGGAAGGGCAAGCTCTGCATTCGCAGCGGACAGCATCCATACAACACGGCGCTGTTTGCCGATTACATTGCTCACCACGGCGCTGAAAAGACCGAGGAGTGGCTGTCGGGCGTTAAGGCCAATCTGGCGCGCAAGGCAGCCGGCGGCGACCGTGACGGCGCCAAGGATATCGTAGGTGGTATTTGCGATATCGCCGTTGCCAATTCCTATTATGTCGGCCTGATGCGCTCGGGCAAAAGCGGCGATGAGCAGAAGACATGGGGCGAGGGTATCAAAGTCCTTCTTCCGACCTTCAAGGATGGCGGCACGCAGGTTAATATCAGCGGTGCTGCCGTTGCAAAGAACGCCCCGCACAAGGAAGAGGCGGTCAAGCTCCTCGAATATCTGGTTTCTGACGAGGCCCAGAAAATCTATGCTGAAGCCAATTTCGAATATCCGGTCAAGCCGGGTGCTCCGGTTGATCCGATCGTCGAGTCCTTTGGTGAGCTGAATATCGACAAGGTTCCGCTGACTGAGATCGTCAGCCATCGCAAGCAGGCGAGCGAACTAGTCGACAAAGTCGGCTTCGATAACTAAAAAACGGACGAGCCGTATAAACTGACGCCGGTGCCATGCACCGGCGTTTCCATATGCAGAGACCACCATGACCGATGCAGCAACACAAAGGCCTTATTTTCGCGCAGCAAGGGCGGGGCGGGCATGGCTTTGGGCATCTGCTCTGATCACTCTTCTGGTGCTGGCTCCGGTTTTGGCGCTCTTGCTGGAAGCCGTGCGGGGCTCGTCTGGCCTGTGGCAGCATCTGCTTTCAACCTTGCTGGCAACAGCTTTCACAGACACGGTGATTCTGCTTACGGGCGTCGGTGTGATCACGGCGCTTTTAGGCACCACAGCGGCGTGGCTCGTCACGGCCTATGATTTTCGCGGGCGCGCTGTTCTGGAATGGGCGCTGCTTTTGCCGCTCGCCGTGCCGACCTATATCGTAGCCTATGCCTATCTCGATATCCTGCACCCCATTGGCCCGGTACAGAGCGCTATTCGGTTCGTGCTTGGCTATGACACGCCGCGCCAGTTTCGCCTGCCCGATATTCGTTCGATGACCGGCTGCATCCTGCTTCTGGGCTTTGTGCTTTATCCTTACGTTTATATCCCGACGCGTGCCATGTTCCTCACGCAATCTGCAAGCCTCATCGATGCGGCGCGCACCCTTGGCGTTACACGGCGCGGCATTTTCTGGCGCGTGGCGTTGCCGCTGGCGCGTCCTGCGGTGGCTGTCGGCGTCAGTCTGGCCCTGATGGAAACCCTCAACGATGTGGGGGCTGCGGAATTTCTTGGCGTGCGCACGCTGACGGTGTCGATCTATACGACGTGGGTCACGCGCTCGGATCTGCCCGGTGCGGCACAATTGGCGCTCGCTCTGTTGCTCATCGTGGTTGCGCTGATCTCTCTTGAACGATGGGCGCGGCGCAAGCAGCGCTTTTCCTCGAACATCCGCCATTCGCGTGGTTTCGAACCGATGAAGGTGTCCACGCTTAAGGGATTTTGGCTCTTTGGTCTCGGAACGCTGCCGATCATCGCCGGGTTCGTCATGCCTGCCACTTATCTCGTCGTGGAGGCGGTCAAACGTGCGCGTTTCGCCGGGATTTCGCCGCGTCTGGCGGGCGAGGCGTTCAATACGATCATTCTGGCCTCAATTGCCACGGCCATCGTTTTGATATGCGGTATGGTCGTCGCCTATGCACTGCGCCTTTTTCCGGGCTCTGTCGCCCGCTGGTTCTACCGGCTTTCGACGATGGGTTATGCTGCCCCGGGCACGGTGATTGCCATCGGAATCCTTGTAGTTTCAGGAGGTTTCGACCAGATGATCAACCTGTTTGCGATGCAGGTTTTTGGTGTTTCGGCGGGACTGGTACTGATTGGGACGGGGGCAGCCGTAATCTATGCCTATTGTGCCCGGTTTCTCGCAATTGCGGCAGGTGGCATCGATTCCGGCCTTGAGCGCATTCCCTTGTCGCTTGATCACGCGTCGCGCACGCTTGGGCAAAGTGTTGCGGGCACGTTGCACGCTGTGCATCTGCCGCTTTCAAAGACGGCGATCATTGCGGCCGGACTGCTCGTCTTCGTCGATTGTGTCAAGGAATTACCAGCCACGCTGTTGTTGCGTCCGCTCAACATGGAAACCTTTGCCACACATCTTTACGGCGAGGCGGCACGCGGCACCTACGAGGAAGCCTCGATGGCCGCACTTGCCATTGTCGTGGTCGGAATATTGCCGGTAATTTTTTTGGCGCGCGTCGGACGTCGGCTAAGTTCTAAAGTTTGAGGCGGTTGTTACCGAAAATAGTTCAATTGCTCCCCTGTTTCCTTGTGGATATCCAAGGGCTTGCGGGGATTATGTAATAATTTCAACACGATATTTAGCGTGATCGCAATAATATTTGAGTTCCTTACCAGGAGCTTTTCATGCTTCTAACACGTTCAAGCCACAAATCGACGGCTCAATAGGGCTCGAGACAGTGACTTCTCTCCGGTTAGGGAGCGCGCTTCGGCGCTTCTCCACGAGTGCCGGTACAAGGTTGGATGATGGATATTATGTTTAATACACAAGAATGGTTGCCTGTCGAATTGCTCAATATTGGTATGGCTGCGGCGCTTTTCTTTGCCTGCCTCGTCCATTCCCTGTGGAAAGCGGTTTTCGATGAACTCAATCCGGTCTTCTGGCGCCGCACGGCTGCCGTTCTCTGGGGCGGCGTTCTGGTAGTGGCTGTTGGCGGAGGTGTTGAAACCTTCTCATGGCTGCAGCTCGTAGGCTGGGCGCTTGTTGTCATGGGCATTATGTCAACCGTTATCCGCACCGGTTTTTCCTATTATCGCCAGTATCAGGCGCATAATCCGCAAGCGCTCGCCAATCGCAGCACGCGCTTTTCGGGACGGTAATCACTATGTTTGCAAAGACAATTGAAATGCCTTTGCGCATTCACCGCCCCGGTAGCCTGCGTTCGTTCTTTATCCGTGCTTTTGGCTCTGTACGATCCCGTAAATATTCGTAGAGCGCGTGCCTGATCGGCAATAGGCAAGAACTGGGCCTTCCGCCTTTTCCAATGCTTCTGCCAGAGCATCAACATTTTCCTGCGTGAGCTGACCGCCGGTGACTGGGATATAATAAGTGGCAATACCGGCCTTCTCCGCCACGCGGGCAACTTCAGCAAAATCGGGCTGATCGGGGCCGCCTTCGCCATCGGGGCGGTTGCAGATGATGGTCTGAAAGCCTTCGGCTGCGATATCACGCACATCATCGGGTGAAATCTGAGCCGAAACGGCGTACTTGTTGTCTATATGGCGAATATCCATTTTGTCCTCGTGACTTGTTTGCTGGCACCATACAGAAAACCGGATATGATGCCACTTCAAATTGCTGGAGAGGATGGACCGGTTTGCAGGCGGGAAACGTGACGACACCAAAAACCAGTCAGAATGTGGTCAACCTCACCTATCGTGCTTCAGGCTTGGGGGAGGGGTACCGGATCGTAGCGGAAGAGGCTCCTGTTGCGCTCAGCTACAATGGCTCAACGCAGGCCGTGCTGATGGCAACCCCATCTGATCTTCACGATCTTGCCGTGGGCTTTAGTCTGACAGAAGGCATTATTCGTGACATCAGTGAAATCGAAAGATTGGAAGTCGTATCACTTTCCGAGGGCATTGATGTCCAGATGTGGCTAGATGATGTGCCGCAACAGCGGCTTGCCGAGCGTCGCCGCTTCATGGCCGGGCCGGTTGGATGCGGTCTTTGCGGTATTGATTCAATCGATCAGGCGATGCGCCCTCTTCCTGCCTTGCCGAAGGAGGTGAGGCGTTTTCATGCCGAGGATATCGGCGCGGCAATGCTGGCACTCACACAGGTCCAGAGCCTCAATTCCAAAACCCGTGCGGTTCATGGTGCGGGCTTTTATGTGCCTGACCAGGGTCTTGTTGCCGCCCGCGAGGATGTCGGGCGTCACAATGCGCTGGATAAGCTTGTAGGGGGGGTGATGCTTCAGAAGCCTGCGAACGTTTCCGATCGAGGGTGGACACTTGATCAGAGCATCACCGTGATCACCAGCCGTGTATCAGTCGAGATGGTCCAAAAGGCGGTCATACTGGGAACACCTGTGCTGGCAGCGATTTCCGCACCGACAGCTCTGGCTATTCGTACCGCCGAACAGGCCAATCTGACGCTCGTGGCGGTGGTGCGTGGAGATGAGTTCGACATCTACACGCATGGCGATCGCATCATCGCAGATTGATGAACCGACCCCGCTTGAACGGGGCCAGAATTTTTCAGACAATTTTTTAAACCAAAGCCGTGAGGCGGCTGCGCTCACTGGTTATCTGCAAGGCAGCGTTGGCCGCTTCGATACCCTTGATCTTGAAATGATTAAAGAAAAATTCGTGATGATCTGTGCCTGCGTGGAAATGGTGCGGGGTCAGAACGACGCTCAACACCGGCACTTCCGTTTCAAGCTGGACCTGCATCATGCCGTTGAGAACGGCGGTCGCGACAAAATCATGACGATAGATGCCGCCATCGACCACGAAAGCCGAAGCGACGATGGCCGAATATTGTCCGCTTTTCGCAAGTGTCTTGGCATGGAGCGGAATCTCGTAAGCACCAGGAACGTCAAAGACGTCCACGTCGACGGAACTGCCCGCCTTGGCGGCGATTTCCGCGATGAAACTCTTGCGCGATTCATCGACGATATCGGCGTGCCAGCGCGCCTGAATAAAGGCGATTTTGAAGGAAGATTTGTTCGGATAGCTCTGGTTCATAGGTTCCTCAAGAAACTAGAATCAGGGCGTAAAAAGAAACGAAAGAATCACGCCGAAAGCGTGAAACAACCGCTCATTTACTCTCTTTCATCCGGACTATACCGTCGGCTCCGGCATCGCACCGGATCTGCTGACCCTGAAAGATTTCAGGCGCTCGCGGGCTCAGAGAAGGTTCTCCATACCGCCGGTGGGGAATTGCACCCCGCCCCGAGAACAAGCCTGTGCAGGATTGCACGGGCAGATCGGAAAATACGCGTTCGCATTCATTCTGTCTATATATTGACGAAAATTTTTCTGCTCGCAAACGGTACGTTTACTGAGTTTTCATGCTTTCAGTCACAAGCTTTTGAGAACATTTTTACATAAGAGATATTTTTCTAATCCATTATGAAAAAAGCATAATTTCCACTTTAATTTATCTCGCAGGTTTTTCCGAATTAAATTTCCCGCTGTTTATTGTGGAAGGCGTATTGACACTCATCTGGAATTTTTGCCTATCTAAGGGCAGGCACTGTGTCTGGCGCGTAATGCACTTTCAAAAGACAACGTTGTCAATTATGGGTTGGATGACGTAAAGGCTGGTGGAGGACAGCGCGGAGATTGCTCTAGCAGGCGGGATTATATGGCAGAAATGGCTACTCCGGTCTGGTTACAGTAGCTGAGACGGGCATGAGCCGGAGGCGCGTAGCAGCCGGTGCCGGTTGGGGGCCACGGGGCGCCGAACGAAAACGGCAGAACAGAGTTCATTTGTTTCTACGGGAGGTAGATATGCATAAGATTTTGAAACGCGTCGCTATGAGTGCAGCATCTTGCGCCATGCTTGCCGCGATGGCGCCTTTAGCCGGTGCGCAGGAAAAGCAGAATGTTGAGGTTCTGCACTGGTGGACAGCCGGAGGTGAAGCTGCTGCACTCGACGTGCTCAAGAAAGACCTTGAAACAAAGGGCATAGGCTGGACGGATATGCCAGTAGCTGGCGGTTCTGGCGTTGAGGCGATGACGGTTCTGCGCGCGCGCGTGACGGCCGGCAATGCGCCAACCGCCGTACAGATGCTGGGCTTTGACGTTCGCGACTGGGCCGAGCAGGATGCGCTCGGCAATCTCGATGAAGTGGCAGCCAAGGAAGGCTGGGACAAGGTCATCCCTTCGGCATTGCAGGATTTTGCCAAATATGATGGCCACTGGATCGGCGCACCCGTCAACATCCATTCCACCAATTGGGTGTGGATCAACAAGGCAGCGCTCGATAAGGCTGGCGGCAAGGAACCGGCCAACTGGGATGAGTTGATTGCGCTTCTGGACAAGTTCAAGGAGCAGGGTATTACGCCCATAGCTCACGGTGGCCA